>NZ_JARVTB010000002.1:0-565181 GCF_030208885.1 Arthrobacter sp. fls2-241-R2A-172
ACTCGCGACATCCACCTTGGCAAGGTGGTGCTCTACCAGCTGAGCTACGTCCGCAGTGTCGTTTCGGCGGGCAGCCCTTCAGGCATTCCGTCGCTTTCCGACGAGTAAAAACTCTATAGGAGGTTCCTGCAAACTCCAAATCGGTTGCTTGCTTTCGGGTTCGGAGGCGGCCGGATCCCTGCAACTACGCGGATCCCGGCGAGTTTCACTGCTGTAATTCCACGGCTGTAGTTAGGGTGGGGCGGCGAATGCCGGACCCGTTTTGCATTCCGGCGCTGGTCCGTTAGTGTTTTCTATGCACCCGGGCGATTGGCGCAGTGGTAGCGCGCTTCGTTCACACCGAAGAGGTCACTGGTTCGAACCCAGTATCGCCCACCAAGAGAAACCCCCTGGACTTTTGTCCGGGGGGTTTCTTTCTGCCTTGGGTCTCTTTGTAGTCCGGACAGCTGCGTCACGAAATACGCGCCGGAAGCACTTCCCCAACGTGCGCATACAAGAAGTACCCGATGAGTCCCACCCAGATCCAGAGTCTTCCCTATGCCTGGGCGACCTGGCCCTGACTGCCCCGATCCTTGCCGCAAAGCTGCGGCGACTGCCGCCGGAGCAGCTCGCCATTCTCTTCCCCTCGGAGAATGTCGGTCCTTTATGACACAGTCTTTATATGACTGCTCCACTGCTTGCCCACGCTACTGACTATGGCCGGATGTACGCCCGCTCAACCACCGCGCAATTCTCCGTGCCATCCATCACGACAGTGATCGGCCAACAGGCCCACACCTTGGACGGATGGTTCAGTTACATGGGCGCAAGCAGCCTGGCTGCCGACCCTGAGCTTCCCGCCATACTCGGAAGTCCGGCCAAAATCCGACAAGCGATCAACAAAGCATCGAAGTCTGCAGAGCTTTACCGCGACCAGGCCGCTGCCCGCGGTGACAGGGTGCATACATACTGCGAGCAGGTGGCGTTGAGGGCGATGGGGCGGCCGCATCGCATGGAGGAATGCCGGGAAGACCTGGCAGCACACGGCGAGCAGGCCTTCGCGGCCCGGTTCGACGAGTGGTGGGATCTCTACCAGGTTGAGCCGCTGGCTCCCGAGATTACGGTATGGAACTCGACCGTGGGCTACGCGGGGACTTTGGACCTTGTTGCCCGGATCAATGGGCGCATTTGCCTCATCGACTACAAGACCAAGGGGACAACCCGTGATGGGACTGTCAAAGCCCTTGACGACAAGGTGGTCATGCAGCTCACGGCCGGAATGAAGGCCGAAGAAAGCCTGGTGGACCCCGTGACCGGACAATGGGAGCCCTGGAAGTATGGTGACAATCCCATGTTGCTCGCTGTCGCAGTGGGCGAAACTGAAGTGCGGCCGCAACGGGCCAACCCTGAGATTCTCAAGCACCACTGGTGGAAGTTCTGCGCTTTGCGCCGGGTGTGGGAGATGTCGGCGGAAGTTGCTGCCGCCGGACAGGCATTGCTGCCCGTCGCCCCGCCTGTGTTCGCGACGGCCGGAGCAGGGCAGGAAACATCAGCGGCACGGTGACCTCAACTAAACTGGCTTAGGCTCCGCATCACCCGGAGCCGGGTTTGACGAACGTGAGGACTGACAGCACATGGCAATTATGAGTATCCGAATCATTGGGGATCCGGTGTTGCGCACCGTAGCTGATCCCGTTACTGAATTCGGTCCGGAGCTCGCCAAGCTGGTAGCAGACATGACCGAAACCATGGAGGATGTTGAGGGCGCAGGCCTGGCCGCACCCCAGGTTGGCGTTAGTCAGCGGGTTTTCACGTACCGCATCGGTGGCGTGGAGGGCCACATCATCAACCCCGTCCTGGAAAACAGCGAGGATTTCCAGCCCGACGAAGTTGAAGGGTGCCTCTCCATCCCCGGTTTGGGCTTCCCGGTGCGTCGGTACCGGACCACCCGGGCAACCGGCGTGGACCTGAATGGCAACCCCGTTTCGGTGGAAGCCGAAGGTATGTTGGCCCGGTGCTTCCAGCATGAAACCGATCACCTGGACGGTATCTTGTACACCGACCGGCTGGAGGGCGAAGACCGGAAAGCGGCCCTCAGGGCCATCCGTAACGCCAACTACCACGCCATCACGGAGCAAACCACGTCCAAGCGTGCCAACTCGGTTGGTTCCAGTTTTGGTGGCGGCAGCTTCGGGGTTTCCGAGTGAGGGTTCTTTTCGCGGGCACGCCCGCTGTAGCCGTCCCGTCATTGGATTCACTTATCAAAGCCGGGTTCGATGTCGTGGCAGTCCTGACGCGACCCGACGCGCCGGTGGGCCGCAAACGCATACTGACTCCATCACCGGTGGCGGCCCGTGCTGCGGAACTGGGACTGGACGTCATCAAGGCGGCGAAGGTAGACGCAGATACAACGGCCCGCATCGCGGAATTTTCTCCCGATGTGGCCGCCATTGTGGCCTACGGGGGAATCGTCCCGCGCGCAGCGTTGGGCGTACCCACCCACGGTTGGATAAACCTGCATTTCTCCTTGCTGCCTGCGTGGCGCGGTGCTGCACCTGTCCAGCGTTCCATCATTGCCGGCGACGACATCACCGGGGCGGCGACATTCCAACTCGAGGAAGGGCTGGATACCGGCCCCGTCTTCGGGACGCTCACTGAAACCGTCCGCCCGGAAGACACCGCCGGCGACCTTTTGGACCGGCTCTCCGTGAACGGTGCCGTATTGCTCAGCCAGACGCTTTCCGCGATTGAAGCCGGGCAGGCCGTGGCCCAACCGCAGTCCGGTGAAGTGTCGTTGGCTCCCAAATTGACATTGGATGATGGGCGTCTGGACTGGAGCCAGCCCGCCCTTGCCCTCAATCGAAGGGCCAGGGGTGTCACACCGGAACCGGGGGCCTGGACCACCTTGGACGGCCAGCGGGTCAAACTTGAACCGGTGCTGCCAAGGCCCGACGTGAAGGACCTTGCGCCGGGAACCATCCGCGTGGAGGCCCAATCCGTACTGGTGGGAACCGGATCCCACGCCGTCCAGCTTGGCCGCATTCAGCCGGCCGGTAAGAAAATGATGTCGCCGGCCGATTGGGCCCGCGGCTTGGCAGCACCTGAGAGAGTGGTATTCGAATGAGCGAGTCCGGCCGGCGAGGCCCCAACAACAGCGGGAGCCGGGACGGTGGCGGACAAAGCGACCGTGGAGGGCAAGGCAACCGGGGTGGGCAGGGGAGTAAGCGCAATGCCCAGGGCAGGGAGCGGAACAGGGGCCCGCAGCGCGGGTTCTCCACCAGTGCTCCTGCGCAGCGCACGCGCCGCGCTGATCCCGCCCGCCTGGTGGCATTCGAAGTCCTTCGAGCTGTTGCTTCCGAGGACGCCTATGCGAATCTTGTCCTCCCTGCCCGTATCCGCGAGCACCGCCTGGATCGGCGTGATGCCGGTTTCGCTACCGAGCTAAGCTACGGGGCGCTACGAGGCCAGGGTACGTATGACGCCATCCTGGCCCGCTGCGTGGACCGGCCACTCGAACAGCTTGATCCGGCCATCCTGGACGCGTTGCGAATTGGCGCGCACCAACTGTTGTCCATGCGGGTGCCTGCCCACGCAGCACTGGACCAGACAGTCGGTTTGGCCCGTGCGGTCATCGGTGCCGGTCCGTCGGCGCTTATCAATGCCGTGCTCCGCAAGGTCACGGCACACACTTGGGATGAGTGGCTGGATACGCTCCTCGACCAGGAAACGGATGAGACGCGGATCGCCGCCCTGCGCCATGCACACCCGGAGTGGATTGTGCGTGCGCTGCGCCAGTCCTTGGTGAACCATGGACGTCCAAAGTCCGAGATTGACGCACTCCTTGAGGCCGACAATGCGGCGCCCGTGGTCAATTTGGTGGCGCTGCCCGGACTGGGAGACCTGGACGAAGCATTTGAAAACGGTGCCACTGCAGGCGAGCTGGTGGAAGGTTCTGCCCTCTCGGCCGGTGGCGACCTGGGCCGCTTCGAGTCTGTCCGCCGCGGCACCACCCGTGTCCAGGACGTCGGCTCGCAGTTGGTTGCCCGCGCCTTGGCCGGCGTAGACCTCGACGGTGCTCCGCAGGGCGGGGAACGGTGGCTGGACTTGTGTGCCGGCCCCGGAGGCAAGGCTGCGCTGCTTGCCGCCTTGGCCCACCGTGACGGCGCCACCCTTCTGGCTAATGAACCCGCACCGCACCGCGCGAAGCTTGTCCAACAAGCGCTCTCAGCCGTCCCCGGTGAGAGCTGGACTGTGCGGACCGGCGATGGGCGGGAGGTCGGTACGGAGCAGCCCGAGGCCTTCGACCGTGTCCTGGTGGACGTTCCCTGCAGTGGATTGGGAGCATTGCGACGGCGGCCGGAATCGCGCTGGCGCCGTTCACCGAAGGACATCGGCGACCTCGGCCCGCTGCAGCGCGACCTCTTAAAGTCGGCAATTGACGCGGTCAGGCCCGGCGGTGTGGTGGCTTATGTGACATGCTCGCCGCACCCGGCGGAAACAACCGCTGTTGTGGGCGATGTGCTGGGCAAGCGGGAGGATCTTGAACTGCTCGACGCCGGACTGGCACTCGACCATGTCAGCCTCACCGGCAGCCTCGGTGCCGGCCACGAGCAGACGGCCCAACTGTGGCCGCATATCCACCAGACGGACGCGATGTTCATGGCGGTTATCCGCAAGAAAGCCTAGTCGCATACATGCAGCCGCGACGGACGATGTCTCCGTTGCGGCAGCCCGTTCACCATCTACCCGAAGGGCCTGCCTTGTCCCAGTGCTGTATCAACCCGAGCATCCTGTCCGCGGACTTCGTCAACCTTGAGTCGGAGCTGAAGCGCATCAGCAACGCCGACGCCGTTCACGTCGACGTCATGGACAACCATTTCGTGCCCAACCTGACTCTGGGTTTGCCCGTGGTTGAGAGGATCCAGGCAGTCAGCCCGGTTCCGCTGGATGCCCACCTCATGATCTCCGACGCCGACCGCTGGGCCCCTGCCTACGCTGATGCAGGCGTCGCCTCAGTGACTTTCCACGCAGAAGCGGCGATGGCACCGGTCAAGCTGGCGCGCGAGCTGCGCGCCCGTGGGGCGAAGGCGGGGATGGCGTTGCGCCCGGCCACCCCGGTGGAGCCTTATCTGGACATGCTCAGTGAGCTGGACATGCTGTTGATCATGACGGTGGAGCCGGGATTTGGGGGTCAGTCGTTCCTCGACATCACGTTGCCCAAGATCCGGCGCGCCCGGGCGGCGATTGAGGGATCGGGCATTGGCGTGGCCATCCAGGTGGATGGCGGAATCACCGAAGAGACCATCGTCC
The DNA here is from genome assembly GCF_030208885.1 of Arthrobacter sp. fls2-241-R2A-172. Classification (NCBI taxonomy): domain Bacteria; kingdom Bacillati; phylum Actinomycetota; class Actinomycetes; order Micrococcales; family Micrococcaceae; genus Arthrobacter; species Arthrobacter sp. fls2-241-R2A-172. The sequence continues at coordinate 5,290 of NZ_JARVTB010000002.1, forward strand.
GCGCGGCTGAGGCCGGCGCGAACGTCTTCGTAGCGGGATCCGCCGTCTACGGACACCAGGATCCGGCGGAAGCCATTGACCGTCTCCGGGCTGCCGGCCAGGCCGCTGCAGTGAGCATCTGACACCTGTCACGGATGTTACGAAGATGGCTGGGAATAGCCTGGGCTTCTTCGTAGTTGTGGCAGAATAACAACACACATACGTGCTCCGGGGTCGGTGTAAGTCCGAACCGGCGGTTATAGTCCGCGACCCGCAAGCCGTCACGGCCCAGATTGTTGGGCCTTGGAGGCGAACGGTTGAATCGGTGAAATTCCGGTACCGACAGTTAAAGTCTGGATGGGAGAAGCACGTACAGTCATGCCTTGGGCGTTCCATCAGTGAACGCCCGGCATTGCGCTGTCGTACACCCCCGGAGTCATCGCGGCTTACTGGGAAGGAACGGCATGGACTTACTGCGATGGCTCTTCGAAGCTCAGATCCCCGTTGGAGGATCTGCTCTTGTCTTACGCGAAGTGCTTGGAAACATCTTTGGGCTGCTCAGCGCCCTCGGCGGAATGCGCCGGAAAGTCTGGGCCTGGCCGATCGGCATTATCGGCAACCTTCTTTTGCTGACGGTCTTCCTGGGCAATGTCTTTGGTGCCGCTGCGCCCGCGACCTTGTGGGGACAGGCGGGGCGTCAAATCATGTTCATTGCCGTGGCCATCTACGGCTGGCAGCGGTGGAGGCAGGGTCGGCAGTCCAGCAGCATGGGGCGTGCCGTAGTTCCCGGGTGGGCCAGCAACAAGGTCCGCCTCTCTCTGGTGGCCGCGATGATCGCCGGAACCGCGGCCCTGACACCGCTGTTCGATTCCCTGGGTTCCTACCCGCCGGTGTGGGCCGACGCCTGGACCTTCATGGGCTCGCTGCTGGCTACCTACGGCATGGCCAAGGGGTGGACCGAATTCTGGCTTATCTGGGTGGCCGTGGACATCGTGGGCGTACCGCTTCTGTTTAGTGCCGGTTACTACGCCAGCGCGGTCATGTACCTCTTTTACGGATTCTTCACCCTTACCGGATTCTTCGTGTGGTGGCGTGCCGAGAAGCGCGAACGTACACTCCTTCAACCCGGGGCTGCCCCGGTGGGAGCGGCCCGATGAACCACGCGGACATGCTCAAAAACGCCGCCGGGCAGGAGGCCATGGAGGCCGCACTGGCCGCCGCGCTTCGCGGCCCAAGGGGAGCGAACCCGCTGGTGGGTGCAGTGATCCTCAGCCCGGAAGGCGAGCACCTGGCTACCGGCTACCATCGTGGCGCCGGGACGGCGCATGCCGAAGCCGACGCCATCTCCGAAGCCCGCCGGCAGGGCATCGACACGGCCGGGACCACCATGGTGGTGACCCTCGAGCCGTGCAACCACGAAGGCCGCACCGGCCCCTGCGCGCAGGCCATCATCGCCGCCGGAATCGCCAAGGTGATTTACGCCGTCGACGATCCCCACGACCCCGCCGCGGGCGGCGCCCGGACGTTGCGCGCCGCCGGCGTTGAGGTCCACTCAGGTCTGGCGGCCGAGCGGGCACGGGACCTGAACCGCGAATGGTTCGACGCCGTTGCCGCCAAGCGTCCCTTCGTCACCTTGCATATTGCGCAGACCCTGGACAGCCGGATCGCCGCCGTGGACGGCACCAGCCAATGGATCTCCAGCCCCGAATCACTGGCGGACAACCACGGCCTCCGGGAGTTGATTGACGCGATCCTGGTGGGCACCGGAACGGTGCTGATTGATAACCCGCGGCTCACGGCGCGCACACCGGACGGGGAGTTGTCGCAGCACCAGCCTTTGCGGGCAGTCATGGGACTGAGGGATGTTCCCGAAGACGCCGCAGTACGGGGAAGCGACGGACGATTCGTGCACCTTCCTACCAGGGATCCAGCCGAGGCCCTTGACCGGCTCTTCGCTGAAGGCGCCCGGCACGTGATGGTGGAGGGTGGCTCAAGCATCCTCAGCACCTTCCTGGCTGAAGGCCTGGTGGATGAATTGATCATCTACCTTGCGCCGACACTGCTGGGTTCCGGAACGGCCGCGCTGAATGACCTGGGGATCACCACCTTGGCCGACGCCCAGCAGTGGTCGTGGGACGACGCCGGCGGCGGAGCCGTCCGAACCCTGGGCAATGATCTTCGCCTTCACCTGCGGCCCACCCGGGCCGTCACCACCAAGAATTCAGTTCCGCGCAGGGAAGCTGCGGAATATGTCACAGGAGGACACTGATGTTTACCGGAATCGTTGCCGAACAAGGCACTGTGCTGGGCATTGAGCATGAAGGCGATGCCAGCGCGACCCTTCGCTTGAAGGCACCCACCACCACCGACGGCCTCGCCTTGGGCGGTTCCATTGCCGTCAACGGGGTGTGCCTGACCGCCACCCGGATCGACGGCCAGGATTTCAGCGTCGACGTCATGGGCGAGACCCTCGTCCGCACCACCATTGGTGAGCTGGCACCGGGAGACACGGTCAACCTGGAACGCTGCGTTCCCGCCGGCGGCCGCCTCGACGGCCATGTGGTGCAAGGCCACGTCGATGGGGTGGGCGAGCTCGTCGAACGTGAAGCACTGGGCAACTGGGACCGTCTCCGCTTCGGCGTACCTGCCCCGCTGGCACGGTACATCGCGGAGAAGGGGTCGATCGCCGTCGACGGTGTTTCACTGACGGTGACCGCCGTCAGCGCGGCGGCAGAGACCGCGCCATGGTTCGAGGTGGGACTCATCCCCACCACGTTGGAGGAGACCGGACTGGGGGCCAAGCCCGTGGGTGGCCGCGTCAACCTGGAAGTGGACGTGCTCGCCAAGTACACCGAACGCCTGTTGTCTTTCGCGCCCCAGCAGGGGAGTGCGCGATGAGCGTCCCCACGCACTCCGAAACCCCGGCGAACCGTCGTACCGGCCTCGATCCGGTGGAGGCCGCTGTCGCTGCCATGGCCGCAGGCAAGGCGGTCATTGTGGTGGACAACGAAGACCGCGAGAACGAGGGCGACATCATCTTCGCTGCCCAACACGCCACGCCAGCGCTGATGGGCTGGACCATCAGGTATTCGTCGGGCGTCATTTGCGTCCCCTTGGAAGGCGAACGGGCTGATGCCTTGATCCTGCCGCCCATGGTGGAAATCAACGAAGACGCCAAAGGCACCGCCTACACCGTTTCGTGTGACGCCGCCATCGGTGTCAGCACGGGCATTTCGGCGACCGACCGCGCCCTTACCGCCAGGATCCTGGCTGACCCGGGCAGTTCCCCGGCCTCCATCACCCGGCCCGGGCATATTTTCCCACTGCGGGCCGTTAAGGGAGGAGTGCGTGAACGTCCGGGACATACGGAAGCTGCCGTGGACTTATGTCGTCTCGCCGGGCTTGCCCCGGTGGGTGTGATCGCAGAGTTGGTACATGACGACGGTGAAATGATGCGCTTGGACAGCTTGCGCGACTTCGCCTCCGAACATGGATGCCCCCTCATCTCCATTGAGGACCTGGTGTCATATGTTGGGAAGGCGGAGTCCGGCACGGCACATTATTCACAGGCAGACGAGGAGAAGCGATGACCGCATCGACAACACGCAGCAGCGACCACACGGACCCCGTTCCGCCTTCTGTAAGCGGCGGGCCAATCGTGCAGCTGCCTACGGCTTTCGGCGAGTTCATCGCCCAGGCCTGGACCGATCATGAGACGGGTCATGAACACCTGGCCGTGAGCTCACCGAACCCGCCCAAGGGCGGCAAGGCACCCCTGGTGCGCCTTCATTCCGAGTGCCTCACCGGAGACGTGTTCGGATCCTACCGTTGCGACTGCGGTGAGCAACTCGCCTTCGCTTTGGAGCTCATCCACGCCGAGGGCGGAACCCTGCTGTACCTGCGCGGGCAGGAAGGCCGCGGGATTGGGCTGGCCAACAAGATCAAGGCCTATGCCCTTCAGGAAGCCGGTTTCGATACCGTCGAGGCCAACGAGCAGCTCGGCCTCCCGGTGGATGCACGCTCCTACAGTGCGGCAGGCCAGATCCTGGCCGAGATGGGCCTGCACGAGGTCCGCTTGCTGAGCAACAACCCCGACAAGCAAAACCGCCTTGCCCAGGCCGGAGTGTCAGTTGTGGAGATGGTTCCCACCGAGGTTCCATCCCGCGAACAGAACCTGCGGTACCTGCAGACCAAGAAAGACCGGATGGACCACCTGCTGGCCCTTGATGTAGAGCCCGTCAGCAACGGCAAAACCCCGGCAGCACGCCCCATTGACAAGAACCACGACTGAACGGACCCACAGAACACCATGAGCGGACACGGCGCGCCCACTATCGACCTCACCACCCTCAACCCCGAGGAAACCTCGCAGCTCAGGCTCGCCATTGTCGCGGCCAGCTGGCACACCCAGATCATGGACGGCCTGGTGGATGGTGCCCTCCGCGCCGCCAAGGAAGCCGGCATCGCAGAGCCCACCCTGGTGCGCGTTCCGGGCAGTTTCGAGCTTCCCGTCGCAGCGGCCAGGCTCGCTCCGCACTTTGACGCTGTAGTGGCGCTGGGCGTGGTCATCCGCGGCGGAACCCCGCACTTCGACTACGTCTGCCAGGCAGCGACGTCGGGACTTACCGACGTCAGTGTCCGCACCGGAGTGCCTGTGGGCTTCGGCGTCCTCACCTGTGACACCGAGCAGCAGGGCCTGGACCGGGCCGGCCTGCCGGGTTCGCAGGAGGACAAGGGGCACGAAGCAGTAACTGCTGCCCTCGCAACGGCAGTGACGCTGAAGCAGTTCAGCTAGAACCGCGGACTGGAGGGGATGTGGGTGTGTCTTCACTCACATCCCCTTCGTCATGCAACGCCCCAACAAGCGGTGGCCGCCTCAGAGCAAGTAGTCTGGAGGGCGTGAAGAATTTCGAGACGCTGTTCGCAGAACTGAGTGAGAAAGCAGCGACCCGCCCGGCAGGTTCGCGCACGGTTGCCGAACTGGACTCCGGAATCCACGGAATCGGCAAGAAAGTGGTCGAAGAGGCCGCCGAAGTGTGGATGGCCGCGGAGTACGAATCGGACGAAGCCGCCGCTGAGGAAATCTCCCAGTTGCTGTACCACCTGCAGGTCCTCATGCTCGCCAAGGGCCTCAGCCTGGAAGACGTTTACAAGCATCTCTAGCCACGCCACTCCGCGACCCAGTCGCGGAGTCAGCTGCGTGGCCGATGTGCCTGAAACCTCCATTCCAAAAGAAAGTCTCCCCAATGCTCCGTGTAGCAGTCCCCAACAAGGGATCCCTGTCCGAAGCCGCCTCGGCAATGCTGTCCGAGGCCGGTTACCGCCAGCGCCGCGACTCCCGCGAACTGGTCATGGTGGACCCCGACAATGACATCGAGTTCTTCTTCCTCCGTCCCCGCGACATTGCTGTTTACGTCGGCCAGGGAACCTTGGACGTTGGCATCACCGGCAGGGACCTCCTGCTCGACGCCAAGGTCGAAGCCGAAGAATTGCTTCCCCTGGGCTTCGCACCGTCCACTTTCCGGTTCGCCGGCCCCGTCGGTGACTTCACCGGCGTCGAACAGCTTGAAGGCAAACGCCTGGCCACCAGCTACGACGGCCTCCTGCGCGACTACCTCGCCGAGCGCGGCGTGAACGCCACGGTTGTCCGCCTCGATGGTGCCGTGGAATCGTCGGTGCGCCTCGGCGTCGCCGACGCCATTGCCGACGTCGTTGAAACGGGCAACACCCTCAAAGCTGCCGGCATGGAGATCTTCGGGGACCCTATCCTGAAGTCCGAAGCCGTCCTGATCCGCCGCTCCGGTTCGGGTGGTGCCGCCAACGGGACCGCCAAGGAAATCGACATCCTCATCCGCCGCCTGCAGGGTGTCCTCGTGGCACGCCAGTACGTGCTGATGGACTACGACATCCGCAAGGACCTGGTGGAAGACGCTGCCGCGCTGACCCCGGGGCTTGAATCGCCCACGGTATCGCCGTTGCGTGACTCCGAGTGGGTTGCGGTGCGGTCCATGGTTCCCAAGAAGGAAACCAACCGCATCATGGACGAGCTCTACGACCTCGGGGCCCGCGCCATCCTGGTCAGCAGCATCCACGCCTGCCGGATCTGATCACCGCATTCATCGAGCAGACCCAGCAGAATTGAGGAGCAGCACATGGCTGTAGCCGTACGCGTCATTCCCTGCCTGGACGTCGACGCCGGTCGCGTCGTGAAGGGCGTCAACTTCGAAGGCCTCCGGGATGCCGGTGATCCCGTGGAACTGGCACACCGCTATGACAATGGCGGAGCAGACGAACTCACGTTCCTCGACGTCACGGCCTCATCGGGCAACCGCGAGACCACCTTTGACGTGGTCCGCCGGACCGCCGAGGAAGTCTTCATTCCCCTCACCGTGGGCGGCGGGGTCCGTGGCGTTGCGGAGGTGGACAAGCTCCTGCGCTTTGGTGCGGATAAAGCCTCCATCAACACCGCTGCCGTTGCGCGGCCCGACGTCATCGATGAGATCACCCGGCACTTCGGTTCGCAGGTCCTGGTGCTCTCCGTGGACGCCCGCCGGACCCGGGAAGGCGACGTCCCGACGTCGTCCGGTTTTGAAGTCACCACCCACGGTGGCCGCACGGGGACCGGCATCGACGCGATTGCCTGGGCAAAGGAAGCGGCCGACCGGGGCGTCGGGGAGATCCTGCTCAACTCCATCGATGCTGACGGCACCAAGGACGGATTCGATCTCGAACTGATCCGCTTGGTCCGCTCAGCGGTGAACATTCCGATCATCGCTTCCGGCGGCGCGGGAAAACCTGCACACTTCCCGCCTGCGGTGGAAGCAGGCGCGGACGCTGTCCTGGCGGCTTCGGTCTTCCACTTTGGTCCGGACGACATGATTGCCCAGGTGAAAGCCGCCATCCGCGAGGCCGGTTTCGAGGTCCGCTAGCTTCTCCAGACACGAACGCGGGGTCACTTCCGGCCCATGATCCCCTTGAGGATGGGCCGGAAGTGACCCCGCGTTGTTGATTAAAGGCCGATGTCCGCTGACTGCAAAAGCGCGACGGCGTCCGGCTGGCCCTCGTAGGTGACCAGGGCCTGGCTGGTGCGTCCGTGGGCGTGCATCAGGAGTTCGCCGGGGTCGCCAACAATGGCAACGGAAACAGGCGCGCGCTTGGCCACGTGTCGGGGTCCGGTGGGCCGGACCAGGACGATTCCAAGGTCCACGCCGCGATAAAGGAAGGCGGCGCGTTTGATCAGCTCGTCCCAAAGTGCGTCAGAGTAGGCTTCGTCGAGTGCGCGGGGAGCCCAGCGGTCACCGGCGCGGCGGATGTCCTCGGTGTGGACGAAGTATTCGATGAGGTTTGACGTCTCATCCAGCGCCTTGATCCTCAAAGGGGAGAGGGCCGGCGGACCCGCCCGAAACGTCTTCACAAGTTCCGCGTACGCGTCGGAGTCCTTCAGCTTGGCGGCCAAAGTGGATGTTGCCTTCTCGGAGGCCTTGCCAAGGCTGGGGATCAACAGCCCCAGTCCTACGGCGATCTTCCGCTCGCGCAGATACAAATGCGCAGCAAGATCCCGTGTCTGCCACCCTTCGCAGAGCGTGGGGGAGTCAGGGCCGGCCGCAAGCAGGGTCTCGGCCAGTACTTCTCGGGAAGGATCGACGAAATGCATCACTTGTGAAACTAGCACGATCAGGGCGCTCTTGCGCAGTGGAACCGCCGCAGAATCCGGGTCCCGCCAAAGGCACTAGACTTGATCTGATGTCAGAGCAGTCCGCCCCCAGCCCCTCTCCCGCCGCGGAGCTTTCCAGCGACCCCACGGGCCCCTTGCCCCAGGAGATAGCACGCGCCCTCAAGCGCGATCCCGCTGGCCTGGTAGCCGCCATCATCCAGCAGCACGACACCCACGAGGTCCTCATGCTCGGTTGGATGGATGACGAAGCGCTGCACCGCACCATGACCTCCGGACGCGTCACCTTCTACTCCCGTTCCCGGCAGGAGTACTGGCGCAAGGGCGACACTTCCGGACACGTTCAGTTCGTGAAGTCAGTCGCCCTTGACTGCGACGGCGATGCCCTCCTGATTCGCGTGGACCAGATCGGCGCAGCCTGCCACACCGGTACCCGGACGTGCTTCGACGGCCGCGACCTCAGCGTCGTTACGGGCCACCGCGACTAAGGCACCCACCACTTTCCACTGACGCACTATCTCAGACCAAAAGGCGGAGAAAATAGCCATGCAGGACCTTGGAATCATCAGCCCGGGCCTGGAAGAGTTCCGCGAACTCGCCGTCCACAGCCGTGTCATACCCGTCCGACTCAAAGTCCTGGCCGACGCCGAGACCCCTATTGGTTTGTACCGAAAGCTTGCCAAGGGGCAGCCCGGAACATTCCTTTTGGAATCGGCAGCAGTAGGCGGGGCATGGTCCCGTTACTCCTTTATTGGGTCCAAGTCCCGGGCCACGCTGACCACCAAGGACGGCCAGGCCCACTGGATCGGCGAACCACCCGTCGGCGTGCCGGTCACCGGTAACCCGGTTGAAGCCGTCCGGGACACCATCGCTGCGCTCCAGACGGACCGTTTTGATGGCTTGCCTCCGTTCACGTCCGGCCTGGTTGGTTTCCTGGGCTGGGAGGCCGTGCGCCACTGGGAGCGGCTGACCTCCCCGCCGGAGGACGACCTGCAGCTGCCCGAGATGGCCCTGAACCTCGTTACCGACATGGCAGTCCACGACAACGTGGATGGGACAGTCCTCCTGATCGCCAACGCCATCAACTTTGATGACAGCTCCGAGCGCGTGGACGACGCATGGCACGACGCCGTAGCGCGGGTGAAGGGGCTGCTTGACCAGATCAGCACTCCGGTGGCCCAGCCCGTCTCAGTGCTGGAAAAAGCAGCCTTGGACTTCGGCTCGAGCGTGCAGGAACGGTGGGACGAAGCCCGGTACCTTGAAGCGATTGATCGCGGCAAGGAAGCGATCGTCGACGGTGAAGTTTTCCAGGTGGTGATCTCGCGGCGCTTCGAAATGGAGTGCGCGGCCGACCCCCTGGACGTCTACCGGGTCCTGCGCAATACCAACCCCAGCCCGTACATGTACCTCTTCAGCCTTGAGGATGCCGACGGCCGTGAGTACTCGATTGTGGGTTCTTCGCCCGAGGCCCTGGTGACGGTAACCGGTGAGGAAGTCATCACCCACCCGATCGCCGGCTCACGCCCCCGTGGCAAGACAGTTGAGGCCGACAAGGCCCTGGCTGCTGAACTATTCGCCGACGAGAAGGAACGCTCCGAGCACCTGATGCTGGTCGACCTTTCGCGGAACGACCTCTCGAAGGTGTGCGTCGCAGGCACAGTGGACGTCACGCAGTTCATGGAAGTGGAGCGGTTCAGCCACATCATGCACCTGGTGTCCACGGTGGTGGGTGAGCTTGCTCCGCACGCCAAGGCATACGACGTCCTCAAGGCCACGTTCCCGGCGGGTACGCTCTCCGGCGCCCCCAAGCCGCGTGCATTGCGCCTCCTGGACGAGCTCGAACCACACCGGCGCGGCATCTACGGTGGCGTCGTAGGCTACCTGGACTTTGCCGGTGACATGGATATGGCCATCGCCATCCGTTCCGCCCTGCTGCGCGAAGGACGCGCCTACGTGCAGGCCGGCGGCGGGATCGTGGCGGATTCGCACAAACCCTCAGAAGCGCTGGAAACAGTGAACAAGGCGGCGGCGCCCCTGCGGGCCGTCCACACGGCCGGATCGCTGCAGAACATCTCGGGCGACTCTGTGCGGGACACTGAAAACGCCGACGGCGGGACTCCGGCACCATGAGCACTGAATCGGCAGCGTCGTCCGCGGCGACAACACCCCGCTGGGCGCGTAAATCGACTTTGGTCCTGGCCATGACGGTCCTTGCCCTCCTGGTTTTTGGCGCCACGACGCAGACCTGGATCGAGGTCCAACTGGACCCGAACGGAGCTTCCAACAGCAACCTCCACGTCCAAGGAAACAAGGCGGCTACTGCCGTGACCGCCTTGGCCCTTGTTGCTTTGGCAGGCGGCTTGGCTGCTTCCATCGCCGGGAAGATCGCGCGCTGGGTCATCGCCGCCATTATTGGACTGTCCGCGGTGGGCATTATCCTGGCCGCCATCACCGTGGTGGTGGATCCGCTTGGCGCCGCCCAGGGTTCCATCGCTGCCGCCACGGGCATCTCAGGTGGGCAGGCCAGCGTCACCGCCACGGCATTCCCCATCCTGGCTATCGTGGCGGGCGCGCTCCTGGGGGTCTGCGCTGCGGTATTGCCGGCAGCCGGACGCCACTGGAAGTCCAGGACCAAGTACGATGCCCGAGCTGGCGGTCCGCAGGGCGGCAACGGGCCGGTGGACGAGATCGACAGCTGGGACAGCCTCTCACGGGGTGAAGATCCCACGTAGTCGGCCATCAAACAGTCTTTCGGGCCGGCGCGGCGCAACATAGGCGCCGTGGCCGGTCCTGGCGTCGGACGATGTCCCGGCCGCCGTCAATAAATGGCAGAATGTAAGCAGTATTCATCCTGAGGAGATTTCACATGAGCAAAACCACAGTGTCCGCACACCAAGCTGAATCCAAGATGGCGAGCCACGCTGACGCCATCGGCCACGGTAATAGCCCGGCTGCCTGGACCTGCGTGATTGTGATGCTGGTTGGTGCCCTGGTTTCCTCCATCGCTTTCGTGATTGCCAGCACCCCGATCTTCCTCGGCGGCCTGGTCGTCATGGTCATTGGCCTCATCGTGGGCCTGGTAATGCGCCGCGCGGGCTATGGAGTTGGTGGCAGCAAGCTGCAGAACAACGGCCACTAACCGTGACCGTTCTTGATGACATCATTGTTGGCGTCAAGGAGGACATGGACGGCCGTCGCCGTCACGTATCCCTTGTGGAGCTGAAGGAACGTGCTGCCGACGCAGCTCCGGCACGTGACGCGTGGGCTGCCCTCGGCGGTACCTCATCTGTTCGCAACGACCTCAAAGTCATCGCTGAAATCAAGCGCCGCAGCCCTTCAAAAGGCGATCTTGCGCCCATTGCGGACCCGGCGTCCCTCGCGGTCCAGTATGCCGACGGCGGAGCTTCCGTTATCAGCGTCCTGACCGAACAGCGCCGCTTCGGCGGTTCGCTGGCCGACCTCGATTCCGTGCGTGCCGCCGTCGGGACACCCTTGCTGCGCAAGGACTTTACCGTTGACGAGTACCAGATTTGGGAAGCCCGTGCCCATGGCGCCGACCTCATCCTGCTCATCGTTGCAGCCCTGTCCGACTCCGAACTCGCAGAGTTCAGTGCGTTGAGCCACGAGCTTGGCATGAACGTGCTGGTGGAAACGCACACCGAGGAAGAAATTGAGCGTGCTGTTGCGGCACAGGCCAGGATTATTGGCATCAACGTCCGCAACCTTAAGACGCTCGACGTCGACCGCTCGGTTTTCGGATCGCTGGCCGGTCTGATTCCGGCTGAGTCCGTCATTGTCGCCGAGTCAGGTGTCAGAGGCGCCGATGACGTATCGCACTACGCAGCGGGTGGAGCCAACGCCATCCTGGTGGGGGAGGCGCTGGTCAGCGACTCCACGCCGCGCGAACGCATTACTGAATTCAAGGCAGCGGGAGCTGCCGCCATCGCCGTCAGGAACTGAGGCAGTCACTGAATCACGGCGAACAGTCATAGGGCAGCCCGGGCATGTGCCTGCGGCTGCCTTGTGGCAAGTAGAACTACCCAATGAACTAACTGGAACAGGACGGTGAGACTGATGGTCGACGCGCCAACAGCCGGCTCAGAAGAGAATGTGGCTGACGCATTCCTGCAAGGTGGCCCTTCGCTGCGCAACGCATCGGGGCCCTACTTTGGCAGCTACGGCGGACGCTGGATGCCCGAGTCTCTCATCGCCGCCCTCGATGAAGTCCAGGACACCTTTGAGAAGGCCAAGGCTGATCCCGACTTCATCGCGGAGCTGAAGGACCTCAACAAGAACTACTCCGGCCGCCCGTCGCTGCTGACCGAGGCCAAGCGCTTCTCCGAGCATGCAGGCGGCGCGCGGATCTTCCTGAAGCGCGAGGACCTCAACCACACGGGCTCCCACAAGATCAACAACGTCCTGGGCCAGGCCCTGCTTGCCAAGCGCATGGGCAAGACCCGTGTCATCGCAGAGACGGGTGCCGGACAGCACGGCGTAGCCAGCGCTACAGCCGCGGCCCTGCTGGGACTTGAATGCGTTGTGTACATGGGGGCTGAGGACTGCCGCCGCCAGGCACTCAATGTGGCCCGCATGCAGTTGCTCGGAGCCACTGTGGTGCCCGTGACCAACGGATCCCAGACGCTGAAGGACGCCATCAATGACGCCCTCCGTGACTGGGTTTCGAACGTGGAACACACCCACTACTTGCTGGGTACCGCTGCCGGTGCGCACCCTTTCCCTGCCATGGTCCGCTATTTCCATGAAGTCATCGGTGAAGAGGCCCGCAGCCAGATCCTTGAGCAGACCGGCAAGCTGCCGGATGCCATTGCTGCCTGTATCGGCGGCGGCTCCAATGCGATCGGCTTGTTCCACGCTTTCCTGGATGACTCATCCGTGAAGATCTATGGCTTTGAAGCAGGCGGAGAAGGTGTCGAAACCGGCCGTCACGCGGCTGCCATCTCCCTGGGACGTCCCGGCGTGCTGCACGGTGCCCGGTCCTACCTCATGCAGGACGAGGACGGCCAGACCATCGAGTCCCACTCCATCTCGGCGGGCCTGGATTACCCCAGCGTGGGTCCGGAGCACTCTTACCTTGCTGACATCGGGCGTGTTACCTACGAAGCCATCACCGACACCGAAGCCATGGACGCGTTCAGCCTTCTGTGCCGGACCGAAGGCATCATCCCTGCCATTGAGTCCTCGCATGCCTTGGCTGGCGCCATCAAGATTGGGCACCGGCTCACCGAGGGCAAGGACAACCCGTCCGAGGTGACCGTGATCGTCAACCTTTCCGGCCGTGGTGACAAGGACGTGGAGACCGCCGCTGCCTGGTTCAACATGTTGGACGAGGAAGGGCATGTCAAGGGCACCACCCTGTCCACACGTAAGCCGAAGGGGCCCAGCGAACGGGCCGCCGAAGCTGATGCGGACGGAAACGAGGACCAGAAGTAATGACTGAACAATTCGCCAGCAAATCGGCTGAAGCCATTGACCGCGCCAAAGCTGAGGGCCGTGCGGCCTTGGTAGGCTACCTCCCGGCGGGCTACCCGACCGTGCAGGAGAGCATTGAGGCCGGCATCGCCCTGGCCCGCAACGGCGCCGACCTGATCGAAATCGGCATCCCTTACTCTGATCCCGTGATGGACGGCCCGGTCATCCAGGCCGCCACCACCGAGGCGATTTCCAACGGATTCCGTGTAGCCAACGTCTTCGACGTCGTGGCCGGCATTACCGCTGCCACCGATGCGGCCGTCCTGGTGATGACGTACTGGAACCCCGTCATGCGCATGGGCGTAGATGAATTCTCGCGTCGCCTGGCGGAAGCCGGGGGAGCGGGGCTTATCACGCCGGACCTCGTCCCGGACGAGGCTCATGAGTGGTTCGAAGCCTCCGACAAGTACGGCCTCGACCGGGTGTTCCTTGTGGCACCTTCATCCACGCCGGAACGCCTGGACATGACTGTCAAGGCAAGCCGGGGCTTTGTCTACGCTGTCTCGATCATGGGTGTCACCGGAACGCGCACCTCGGTCAGCAGCAGTGCCGAGGACGTGGTGGCCCGGGCCCACGCCGCCGGAGCCGAGCGGGTCTGCGTTGGTCTCGGAGTCTCCAATCCGGATCACGTACGCGAGATCGCCGCCTACGCGGACGGTGTGATCGTCGGTACCGCGTTGGTGGCGGCACTGCGCGACGGCGGAGTTGACGCCGTCGGGCAACTTACCAAGAACCTCAGCGCCGGCCTGGGCCGCGCGGCTGCAGAAGCCTAGGAAAAGGAAACAGCGAACCGAATGCAGACCGTCCTCCACGCAGCGGCAATGGTCCCCCTGAGTATCCCGAGCCCTTCGTGGTCCGGATTCGACATTCCGCTGCCGTGGGGGACGCTGCGTATCCACGCGTACGCCCTGTGCATCCTTGCGGGCATCATCGTTGGCCTCTGGCTGACGTCGGTGCGCTGGAAGCGGCGGGGTGCTCCGGAGGGAAGCCTGTGGGATATTGCCATCTGGGCGATCCCCTTCGGTATCATCGGTGGCCGCCTCTACCATGTGTTCTCGTCGCCGGATGCGTACTTCGGCCCTGGTTTTGACGGCACGGGCGACCTTTCCTTGATTCCGCAGATCCAACGGGGCGGTTTGGGGATCTGGGGTGCCGTGATTCTCGGTGTTGTGGGTGCTTGGATCGGCTGCCGTCGCGCCGGGGTGAAACTCACGGCCTTCCTGGACGCTGCAGCTCCCGGTCTCCTCCTGGCCCAGGCCATCGGCCGCCTGGGCAACTGGTTTAACCAGGAGCTCTTCGGGGCCCCGACCACGCTCCCGTGGGGTCTCCAGATTGATCCCGCAAACGCCAACTTCCCGGCTGGCATGCCTGCGGACACCCTGTTCCACCCAACATTCCTCTACGAACTGCTGTGGAACCTCGCCGGCGTCGGCATCCTGCTGCTCCTCGACAAGAAGTTCCAATTCCGCTGGGGCCGCCTGTTCTGGCTATACGCCGTCTACTACACCCTCGGCCGGGTGTGGATCGAAGCCCTCCGGATTGACGATGCCGAACAGATCACCCTCTTTGGCATTACCACCAGGCTCAATGTCTGGACCAGTATTTTTGTCTTCATCGCGGCGCTGCTGATCTTCGTCGCCCTCGGACGACGGGGTCGTCCGGTGCCGGACTCGCCGTATTTGAAGGGCCGGGAGCCGGAAAAAAGCGTCGAAAAGGAACCGGCCGCGGTGACGAGCGTCACCAGTCATGATGTGGACGCATCTGTCTCAGATACTGGTTCGCGTGATAATCTCCGTGATAACCAAAGCGATCCGGGCCACGTTGACGAGCCGCAGGATGCTGCAGGGCACGCCGCTAAGGACACCACGTCCGCCGCGGATGCGACACCTGCCGCAACTGCCGTAAGGAAGGCCCCCGGATCCTCGCCGAAGGCAGACGACACCAAGTAGTCGCCGTCGGCACAGGGGCAACAGAGTCACCGCTCGTAGGGCCCAGTCCACAGCGTCGTGGCACCCCGGAAACCGGACCGCAGCATACCGATGTTCGCTGGTCAAGCCGGGGCCAGTGGTCTGCGTAACTGTTCGTTGCGCTGGATCGGCTGGCCTACAATTCCAAGTACTAGCGCTTTGTTATGCCCGTCACAGGGTAGGCAAGGTGGGGCCAACGTTGTCCCTTCCATACGCACGATCTCGAGGAAGGACGTCTCCCATGACCCATCTTCATAACCCCGGTTGGTCCGAAAATATCGAACCTCAGGGTGCCATGTCTCCGTTCAAGCGCTTTGCTGCGCTCCCGGAGGCCCAGGGTCTTTACAACCCTGACAAGGAGAAGGACGCCTGCGGCCTGGCAATTATTGCCACGCTCCGCGGGGAACCGGGATACGACATCGTGGAAGCGGCACTGACCGCCCTCCGCAATCTCGAACACCGCGGCGCTGTTGGCGCCGATGAAGGCACCGGAGACGGCGCCGGACTGCTCATGCAGGTCCCGGACGAGTTCTTCCGGGCAGTTGCAGAATTCGAGCTGCCCGCCTCCGGCCAATACGTGGTGGGCACCGCTTTCCTCCCCGCTGAATCACGCGAAGCCGACAACGCGAAGGCCGGAATCGAAGCACTTGCCGCTGACGAGGGCCTGACGGTTCTCGGCTGGCGCGAGGTTCCCGTGGTCGCCGACCTCGTCGGTGCCATGGCTCGTGCGTGCATGCCGTACTTCTCACAACCGTTCTTCGCCTCTGCCAACGGTGAACAGCTCGATCACAATGAGCTGGACTCCCGTGCCTGGCGTATCCGTAAGCGGGCGCAGAACAAGTTCGGCGTCTACTTCCCCTCGCTGTCCTCGCGCACCATCGTTTACAAGGGCATGCTCACCACCGCGCAACTTGAGCCGTTCTACCCGGACCTTTCGGACAAGCGCTTCAAGACCAAGCTTGCGATCGTGCACTCGCGCTTCTCCACCAACACGTTCCCTTCGTGGCCTTTGGCGCAGCCGTTCCGCACCATCGCCCACAACGGCGAAATCAACACGGTCAAGGGCAACCGCAACTGGATGCGTGCCCGCCAGTCACAGCTGGCCAGCCCCCTGTTGGGCTCCGTGCCTGAAGAGCTGTACCCGATCTGTACCCCGGGCGCCTCGGACTCGGCCTCCTTCGACGAAGTGGCTGAGCTCCTTTGGCTTTCCGGCCGCCCCATCACGCACTCGATCATGATGATGATCCCGGAGGCCTGGGAGAACCACGCCACCATGGATCCGGCCCGCCGTGCTTTCTACGAGTACCACTCCCTGCTCATGGAGCCGTGGGACGGTCCGGCAGCTGTGTCGTTCACCGACGGCAGCCTGGTCGGCGCCACTCTGGACCGCAACGGGCTGCGCCCGGGACGTTACTGGATCACCGAAGATGGCTTGGTCATCTTCGCTTCCGAGGTTGGCGTGATCGAGGTTGAGCCTTCCAACGTGGTCAAGAAGGGCCGCGTTGCTCCCGGCAAGATGTTCCTGGTGGACACCGAGGCCGGCCGCATCATCGACGACGCCGAGGTCAAGGCGGAAGTTGCTGCGGCCAATCCGTGGGCCGAGTGGCTCAAGGACAACTTGATCGACATCAACGAGCTCCCCGAGCGCGAGCACGTGCTCCACACTGCAGCGTCGGTGAACATCCGCCAGCGCACGTTCGGCTACACCACCGAAGAGCTCAAGATCCTGCTTGGTCCGATGGCCCGCACTGGTGCCGAGCCGCTTGGCGCCATGGGTTCGGACACGCCCGTCGCCGTGCTCTCCAAGCGACCGCGGCTGTTGTTCGACTACTTTGTGCAGTCGTTCGCCCAGGTCACCAACCCGCCGCTGGACGCCATCCGCGAGGAACTGGTCACCTCACTGAAGTGTGCCATCGGCCCGAACGGCAACCTGTTGGATGGCAAGCAGGTCCGCCAGCCGCAGATTTCGCTGCCGTTCCCGGTGATCAATAACGATCAGCTCGCCAAGATCGCCAACATTGAAACGCCCGACGGCGACCGCATCGCCATGAAGGTCCGCGGCCTGTACCGCCCCGAGGGCGGGGAAGCGGCCCTGCGTGCCCGCCTGACCGAAATCTGCGAGCAGGTTTCCGGTGCGATCAACCGCGGCGTGCAGTACGTCGTGCTGTCCGACCGTGACTCGAACGCCCAGTGGGCGCCGATTCCGTCGCTGCTCCTTGTCAGCGCTGTCCACCACCACCTGCTTCGCAGCGCCAACCGCACCAAGACCGCCCTGGTGGTCGAGGCCGGCGACGTCCGCGAGACGCACCACGTGGCTGTGCTGATCGGCTACGGCGCGTCGGCTGTGAACCCGTACCTGGCCATGGAATCGGTGGAACAGCTGATCTCCAACGGCGACGTCGTTGGCGTCACGCCTGAAGACGGCGTCTACAACCTCATCAAGGGCCTCGGCAAGGGTGTCCTGAAGATCATGTCCAAGATGGGCATCTCCACCGTGGCGTCCTACACGGGTGCACAAACCTTTGAGGCCCTGGGCTTGTCCCAGGAACTGGTGGATGAGTTCTTCTCCGGCACGCACTCCCAGCTCGGTGGTGTTGGCCTGGACGTTATCGCCGCCGAAGTTTCGGCACGCCACCAGATGGCGTACCCGGAGGGCGGCATCGAGCACCCGCACCAGCCGCTGCTTGGTGGTGGCGAGTACCAGTGGCGCCGCGACGGCGAACCGCACCTCTTCAACCCGGAGACGGTGTTCCGCCTGCAGCACGCAACCCGCGAACGCCGCTACGACATTTTCAAGTCCTACACCAAGGGCATCGATGACCAATCCGAGAACCTGATGACCCTGCGCGGTCTCCTCAAGTTCAAGGACGGTGTCCGCCCGGCTGTTCCGCTCGAGGAAGTCGAGCCCGTCTCCAGCATCGTCAAGCGTTTCTCCACCGGGGCCATGAGCTACGGCTCCATCTCCAAGGAAGCGCACGAGACCCTGGCCATCGCCATGAACCGTCTGGGCGGTAAGTCCAACACGGGTGAAGGCGGCGAGGACGTTGACCGCCTGCTCGATCCGGAACGTCGTTCGGCGATCAAGCAGATCGCATCCGGCCGTTTCGGCGTGACCAGCCTCTACCTGACCAACGCCGAGGACATCCAGATCAAGATGGCCCAAGGCGCCAAGCCCGGCGAAGGTGGCCAGCTGATGGCACAGAAGGTCTACCCCTGGGTAGCCCGGACCCGTCACTCCACGCCCGGCGTGGGGCTCATTTCCCCGCCCCCGCACCACGACATCTACTCGATCGAAGACCTCGCGCAGCTCATCTACGATGCCAAGCGCGCGAATCCTTCGGCCCGTGTACACGTGAAGCTTGTCTCGGAAGTCGGGATCGGCACGGTGGCGTCCGGCGTCACCAAGGCGAAGGCCGACGTCGTGCTTGTTTCAGGTCACGACGGCGGTACGGGCGCCTCACCGCTGAACTCGCTCAAGCACGCGGGTGTGCCGTGGGAACTCGGCCTGGCCGAGACCCAGCAGACCCTCATGCTCAACGGTCTCCGTGATCGCGTAGTGGTCCAGGTCGATGGCCAGCTCAAGACCGGGCGCGACGTCGTCATTGCTGCCCTTCTGGGTGGCGAGGAGTACGGCTTCGCAACCGCTCCGCTGGTGGTTTCGGGCTGCATCATGATGCGCGTCTGCCACCTCGATACCTGCCCGGTGGGCGTTGCCACGCAGAACCCCGAGCTTCGCTCCAGGTTCAACGGCAAGCCCGAGTTCGTAGTCAACTTCTTCGAGTTCCTCGCAGAAGAAGTCCGCGAAATCCTCGCCGAGCTCGGTTTCCGCAGCCTTGAAGAGGCAATCGGCCACGCCGAGGTCCTGGATACCCGGGAAGCGATCAACCACTGGAAGGCCGAAGGACTGGACCTGGATCCGATCCTGCACGGCCTCGAGTTCGACGACGACGTGCCGCTGCGCAACATGACCGGCCAGAACCATGAGCTGGACAAGCACTTTGACCAGCGACTGATCACCATGGCCCAGGAGGCGCTCAGCGACCGCATGCCCGTCAAGATCACCTTGGACGTCATCAACACGGACCGTTCCGTGGGTACGATGCTCGGCCACGTAGTGACCAAGACCTTCGGCGTCGATGTGCTGGCAACGGACACGATCGACATCACGCTCAACGGCACCGCGGGCCAGTCCCTCGGCGCGTTCCTGCCCGCCGGAATCACGCTGCGCATGTTCGGCGATTCCAATGACTACGTTGGCAAGGGCCTTTCGGGTGGACGCATCATCGTCCGTCCGGACCGCACCAACGTGTTCCAGGCTGAGCGCAACGTCATTGCCGGCAACGTCATCGGCTACGGTGCCACCAGCGGCGAAATGTTCCTGCGTGGCCAGGTGGGCGAACGCTTCCTGGTCCGCAACTCCGGCGCGACCGCCGTCGTCGAGGGTATTGGCGACCACGGTTGCGAGTACATGACCGGTGGCCAGACGCTGATCATAGGCCGCACCGGCCGTAACTTCGGTGCCGGCATGTCCGGTGGTACCGCCTACGTGCTGGACCTCCAGCCCGAGCGCGTCAACAAGTTGGCCCTCGACACCGGCGAACTCCAACTCCTGGAGCTCGACGCCGAGGACCGCGACATTGTCCACGGCCTGCTCACCAAGCACGTCGAGGAAACTGAATCCGTCCTGGCCGGCCGTCTGCTCGAGAACTTCGACGACACCGCCGCCCGCATCACCAAAGTACTGCCGCGCGACTACGCCGCAGTCCTGCAGACCCGTCTCGACGCCATTGAAGAGGGCCTTGACCCCGATGGCGAAGAAGTATGGTCCCGAATCCTGGAGGTAACCGGTGGCTGATCCACGCGGATTTCTGAAAGTCCGGCAGCGCGAAACGCAGCCACGCCGTCCCGTTCCCGTCCGCATCATGGACTGGAAAGAAGTGTACGAGGCCCAGGAAAAGGGTGTCCTGAAGAGCCAGGCCGGCCGTTGCATGGATTGCGGCGTTCCGTTCTGCCACCAGGGCTGCCCCTTGGGTAACCTCATTCCCGAGTGGAACGACCTCGTGTGGCGTGACAAGGGTGAAGAAGCGATTGAGCGCCTCCACGCCACGAACAACTTCCCGGAGTTCACGGGCCGCCTGTGTCCGGCGCCCTGCGAGGCCTCGTGCGTGCTGGGGATCAACCAGCCCGCCGTCACCATCAAGCAGGTTGAGGTCTCGATCATCGACCAGGCCTTTGAGAACGACTGGGTCCAGCCGCTTCCGCCGACACGCCTCACCGGCAAGACGGTGGCCGTTGTTGGTTCCGGTCCCGCGGGCCTGGCAGTCGCGCAGCAGCTGACGCGGGTGGGCCACACCGTTGCCGTTTACGAGCGCGATGACAAAATCGGTGGCCTGCTCCGCTACGGAATTCCCGACTTCAAGATGGAGAAGGAACAGGTTGACCGCCGCCTGGAGCAGATGAAGGCAGAGGGAACCCGTTTCCGTACCGGAGTCGCAGTTGGCACCGATGTCACCTGGGAGCAGCTGCGCCGCCGTTACGACGCGGTGGTTGTTGCGACCGGCGCGACCGTTCCTCGGGATCTTCCCATCCCCGGCCGTGACCTTGACGGCGTGCACTTCGCCATGGACTACCTCGTCCCGTCGAACCGTGCGGTTGCGGGGGAGACCCCCGAGAACCACATTGACGCACGCGGCAAGCACGTGGTGATCCTCGGTGGTGGCGACACTGGTGCTGACTGCATCGGTACCGCCCACCGCCACCAGGCGGCATCGGTGACCACGCTCGCGATCGGCAAGCAGCCGCCGTCGGAACGTGCCAGCCACCAGCCTTGGCCAACATTCCCCACCCTTTTCGAGGTCGCCAGCGCCCACGAAGAGGGCGGCGAACGTACTTACCTTGCATCCACCGTTGAATTTGTCGGAGAAAACGGCAAACTCACCGGCGTCAAGGTTGCAGAAACCGAGTTCGTGGACGGCAAACGCCTGCCCAAGGCCGGTACTGAGCGGGTTATTCCTGCTGATCTTGTTTTCTTGAGCCTTGGCTTTACCGGTGCTGAGCCGGCAGGGATCACGGAACAGGTCAGCGCAGAGTTCGACGGTCGGGGCAACGTTGCCCGCGACGGCTACTACATGACGAACACAGAAGGTGTGTTCGTCGCCGGCGATGCCGGACGTGGCCAGTCACTGATTGTGTGGGCCATTGCGGAAGGCCGTGCATGCGCGGCCGCTGTGGACAAGTTCCTGATGGGAAGCACCATTCTCCCGGCACCGGTCGCCCCCACCGACCGGGCGATAGCGGTCTTATAGCGCCGGCAGGAACGTTTCTTTTACTCAATCAGCATGAACTACTTAGGGTAGGTATATGAGACGCGCGAAAATTGTGGCAACTTTCGGCCCGGCTATCTCCAGCTTCGACAACACCCTCGCGGTGCTGGAAGCCGGCGTTGACGTTGCCCGCATGAACATGAGCCACGGCGACTACTCCGTTCACGACAACACCTACGAAAACGTCCGCAAGGCTGCGGCGCAGCTGCACAAGCCCGTGGCCATCATGGCCGACCTCCAGGGACCCAAGATCCGTCTGGGTCGCTTTGTTGATGGCCCCCACGAGCTGGCCGTCGGTGACACCTTCACCATCACCACCGAAGATGTTCCCGGCACCAAGGACATCTGCTCCACCACGCTCAAGAGCCTCACCGAGGACGTCAACGTAGGCGACGCCCTCCTCATCGACGACGGCAAGGTGGCGCTGCGCGCCATCGAGGTTGACGACGTCAAGGTCGTCACCACCGTTACCGTTGGCGGCAAGGTCTCCAACAACAAGGGCATCAACCTTCCCGGTGTTGCGGTCAACGTTCCCGCGCTGAGCGAAAAGGACGAGGATGACCTCCGTTGGGCACTCAAGCGCGGCGCGGACCTGATCGCACTCTCGTTCGTGCGTGATGCTTCGGACATCACCCGCGTCCACGAGATCATGGACGAAGAAGGCCGCCGCGTGCCGGTGATCGCCAAGATCGAAAAGCCGCAGGCCGTGGACCAGCTCCACGAAATCATCGACGCCTTCGATGCCATCATGGTTGCCCGCGGAGACCTCGGCGTCGAGCTGCCGCTCGAAGAGGTGCCGATCGTCCAGAAGCGCGCCATCGAACTGGCACGCCGTTGGGCCAAGCCGGTCATCGTGGCCACCCAGGTCCTCGAATCAATGATCGACAACCCGCGCCCGACGCGCGCCGAGGCTTCCGACTGCGCCAACGCAGTTCTCGACGGCGCCGACGCAGTGATGCTCTCCGGTGAAACTTCCGTGGGCCAGTACCCCATCGAAACCGTCAAGGTCATGGCCCGGATCATCGAGTCCACCGAAGTTCACGGCCTCGAGCGCGTCCCCCCGCTGGGCACCAAGCCCAAGACCCGCGGTGGCGCCATCACCCGTGCCGCCGTCGAAATCGCCGACCAGCTGGACGCAAAGTACATCTGTACTTTCACCCAGTCCGGTGACTCGGCACGCCGCCTCTCGCGCCTTCGCCCGGTCAAGCCGGTCTTCGCGTTCACACCCGTTGAGCACGTCTGGAACCAGCTCGCCCTCACGTGGGGCATCCAGCCGGTGTTGGTCCCGTCCGTGGGGCACACCGACGAGATGACCGCACAGGTGGACAAGAGCCTGCTGGAAATGGAGCTCGTTGACGAAGGCGACCTGGTTGTCATCGCGGCAGGTTCCCCTCCAGGACAGGCCGGTTCCACCAACTCGTTGAAGGTCCACAAGGTAGGCGACCTCGCTGACACGTCCAAGACCGACGAAGGTTCACGCAAGGAACCCGTTGGCCCGTGGCCCGAAAAGAAGTCCAAAGCCAAGGCATAGTTCCTCGGTTGTGAAAGTGGGCCCCGCCGTTTGGCGGGGCCCACTTTTGTTTTGCTTTTGGCGAATACGACGGCGGCCGCCCACCTCGCGTGAGGTGAGCGGCCGACGTCGTTGTTTTGCTGCTGGTGTGGCGCTAGTTGACCTGGTTGATGATGGTTTCGGCAACCTCACGCATGCTGAGGCGACGGTCCATGGAGGTCTTCTGGATCCAACGGAAAGCTTCCGGCTCCGTCAGGCCCATCTTGGTGGTCAAGAGGCTCTTGGCGCGCTCTACAAGCTTGCGCGTGGCGAACTGCTCCTGGAGGTCGGATACCTCGTTCTCAAGCGCCTTGATCTCCTCATGGCGGCTCAAGGCAATCTCGATGGCGGGGATGAGGTCCGCGGGGGAGAACGGCTTCACGACGTACGCCATGGCACCGGCGTCGCGTGCACGCTCCACCAGTTCCTTCTGGCTGAAAGCCGTCAGCAACACCACAGGGGCGATGCGTGCCTTGACGATCTTCTCGGCAGCCGAGATGCCGTCCATCACGGGCATCTTGACGTCCATGAGGACCAAGTCAGGCTTGAGCTCCTCAGCCAACTGCACGGCCTTCTCGCCGTTGTCTGCCTCGCCGACGACGTCGTACCCTTCGCCCTTCAGGATCTCGATAATGTCCAAGCGGATGAGGGTCTCATCCTCGGCTACGACAACGCGGCGGGCCGGCTGGCTTGTGGACGTGGACTCCGTCTGTTCGGTCACGGGATCTCCTTGAAAAGGTTCGGCGGGTTCATGTCCATCTTAGTGTGGACTCTTTGATGGCTGGTTTTTGTTGCATCAGCGCGCCCGGTTCTTTGAATCAGCCTATCTGCATGTATAGTAATTTCGCGTGCTGGGAAAGGATCGCGTTGCTCACAGAGATGGGAGCGGTCAGCGAGATTTAACTTCCCGGTAATCCGCGCCCGAGTGGCGGAATTGGCAGACGCGCTGCACTCAAAATGCAGTATCGAAAGGTGTGTGGGTTCGAGTCCCACCTCGGGCACGGCATACCCCCTCGTCAGAGGGGGTTCTGCTTTAGCGTGTGTACATTCTGGTGGTCAGGTCCAGGGCCGTGGCTGGTTGGCCCTCCGCTTGCTCTGAACTGGAGGTAGGGTCCTCTCTTGGTGCGTTCGGTAGGACGTGGTTGGCCTTACACCTCTTCATGGATGTGAGGGCTGAGTGCGACATGACTTCGAGGAACTGCGCAGATCCCGCCTGGATCCGGCTCTCTTTTGGCGTGAGCAGACCGGGGCTGCATTGTCAGGGTAAAGCGGGTGGGGACAAGGCCCGATAGAGCCCGGCTACGCAGCAGACCTGAAGGTCCCGTCTCAAACCGAAGACACTCGGCGGAAGCACCACATAGCCGAGTGTCTTCGGGCCCCGGCGTCTTGGCCGGCGGGAAAGGCCGGCCCTCTGAGGAGCAGCTGTATCTACTTCCCGCCCGGTTGGTGCGGGAAGACCAGCAGCGTGCTTGTGGCAGTGGCGAGGAGTTTTCCGTCGGCGGTGCTGAGGCGTCCTTCGGTGAAGATTGCCCGCGGGCCTGCTTTGACAACTGACCCCTCCGCGCGCAGCGCACCCTTTTGAAGCGTGATGGGCCGCAGGTACTTGACCGCCAGATCGATAGAGGTGTACCCGATCCCTGCATCCAAGGTGGTGTGTGCCGCGCAGCCGAGCACCGTGTCCAGGAGCGTGCATGCCAGGCCGCCGTGCACCATTCCGAGCGGGTTGTAATGCGCTTCGCCCGGCCAGCACTGGAACTCGACGTGTCCGAAGCTCGCGTCGACGAGATCGAATTTCATGAGTGAAGCGATCGGCGGCGGCGCAATGCTGCCGTCGCGGAGACCGGAAAAGTAGTCCATACCCGACAGCCGTGGCAGCTTTTCGAGCGCGATTGCCGGATCAATCCACGTGAATGTTTCAGAGCGTTGTGCCGAGGCGTCGGTTGTCACAGGTTTCTCCTTTGGGCTCTCATGACTTCCCGTTTTGCTGCGGTCATACTGGGGTGCTGGCTGCCAATGCGGGGTACAGATCCGAGATCGGCCCAGATAGGCCGAGCTTCACCCCTGCGCTGATTTCGTCCACGATGACCTCGTAGTCACCCTGTTCAAGCCCATCGAAGGACTTCCGTGCGGCTTCCTCGGCCGAGGTCTTCGGGGCATTGACGCCCTTGGCCAGGGCTGTGTCCATGTAGCCGACGTGAACACCCGTGACCTGCGTGCCTTGGGGCGCCAATTCCTGGCGGAAGGAGTTAGTCGCGGACCACAGCCCGGCCTTTGACGCACTGTAGGCGCCAGTGAGGGCGATCCAGCTGAGCACCGAGTGAATGTTGAGTACCGCTGAAGTCCCGCTGGCAGCGAGGACCGGTGCGAATGCCCTGGTCAAGGCAACCGGCCCGAAGAAGTTTGTCTCCATGATTTCGCGGAACTTCTCGTCGGAGAGAGTCAGGAACGTGTCCGATTCGACGCTGATGCCGGCGTTGTTGATCAGAACGGTGACGTCCTGGGCCTGAGTGACTGCGGTCCGGATCGAGTCAGGGTTGGTGACATCGAGGGCGAGGGGGACGACTCGGGAGTCGCTCCACTCCTGCGGTCGGCGGGCCGTTGCATAAACCTTCGCGGCACCCCGGGCGAGGGCCTGTTCCACGAGCTCGCGGCCCAAACCTCCATTCGCGCCGGTAACGAGGACGACGGCGCCAGCTAGCAATGACATGGATTCTCCTGAACTCAGATTGGAGGCGACGCGGTCGTCGCGACCTCAGGACATCAGAGTAACGGAGTAAGTTGGATTTTCC
Organism: Arthrobacter sp. fls2-241-R2A-172; assembly: GCF_030208885.1. Classification (NCBI taxonomy): domain Bacteria; kingdom Bacillati; phylum Actinomycetota; class Actinomycetes; order Micrococcales; family Micrococcaceae; genus Arthrobacter; species Arthrobacter sp. fls2-241-R2A-172. The sequence goes on from NZ_JARVTB010000002.1 coordinate 31,059, forward strand.
AACCTACTTGTATACTTGAGGAAGATAACGAAAGCAGGTGACATGTGAACCGTTCGATCGACAAGGAACTTGATGGGCCCAGGGCGTGTTTTATCGCGGCGGGGCTCGACGTTCTGGGGGAGCGGTGGGCGCTCCTGGCGCTCCGCGAAATGTCCCTGGGCGTACACCGGTTCGATCAGATCGCGCGGAATACCGGGGCGTCCCGTGACATACTTACGGGCCGGCTGCGCACTCTCGAAAGCCGCGGCGTGATTGAGCGCGTCCAGTACTCCGAACACCCCCCGCGCTACGAATACCACCTCACAACTTCCGGGGCCGAAGTAGCCCCCATCCTCATCGCACTCGCAGCATGGAGCAGTGCGTGGATGCGCGACGAGACTCCCCGTGCTTCCTACCAGCACAGTTGCGGTGCCGACCTGCAACCAGTGGTGTCATGTGCGGTGTGCGGTGAGGAATTCGCCCAAGGAAGCCTGATGCTCGGGCCGCTTGTGTCAGCGGCCGGTGCGGAGTCGGCGTCCGAGGACTAAAAACAGACAGGCAAGAGGACGACGGCGGTACCTCCCGCCGTCGTCCTCTTGCCCTTTTGAGCCTGAACCAACTATCTAGCCTGCTGCCTTTGCAGCGCCCGCCCCAGTCGTGCAGCCGCTTCCTCAAGCTTTGCGGCGGGAACGTCACCGTACGCCGGGCTCAGATGCCGATCAGCGTCAGTGCACACATGCAATGAGCGCCTATGCAAGGTCAGCAGCTGGCTGCATGGACAGTGAAAAACTGCGAGTGCAGCCCCCTGTGAAGGGCGGACGCGCAGGCGGTAGGGACCGAAGTCCGGGACAACCCGCTTGGCAGCCCCCGAGCTGTTGGCGCCGCCAAACAACGAAGCTGAATTGATCTAACCGAACAGGGTTTGCTCGAGCTCAGGCTCGAACTCGTCATGGTGTCCGTGACAAGCCGTCAGTGCTCGAGACGGACGACGAAGTGTGGTGATCAATCCTCGGAACCATGCGTACGGCACGCTAAGTGCCTCGTCCTGCTTCTGTAAGGAATTTAAAGGCGCTCCACGGCCTCGAAACCAATCGGCAGTCCTGTCGATGCCGGGCTGCGAACGATGGCTGACGCTGCTGTCCCGCACGGAACACAGCCTGTCCGTCACAAGAAAGGCATGCCAATTCCTGACGGGTTGCTCTCTGCTCTTCCGGAAGTAGCCCGGCAAATTCTGTTGCGGTCCATTCCTTGCCATCCAATATGCTTTTTGCCATATACAAGGTGCCTCCTCGTGTATTGCTGACTGAAGTTCGAACGGCCATCAAGAAGCTCCGCCGCCGGCCACCTTGCGACCGCCGGTATGCAGCGAGCCCGTGTCAGTCACCAGCCTGGGCGGGATAAGTTTCGGTACCTCATTGCGTGCAATCTTTGATATGGAGACGATTCGGCCGTCTGAATGTCAGGGCCGCAGGTAGCCCCTGCGGCCCTGACTGGCCTTCAGGTCTGTTATTTCGAGCTGGGTCGTCCGGGGATATGGCTAAGAATGGACTTGGAGAAGCCGCCATCGACGCAGATATCTTGACCGGTGACATAGCCGGATAGTGGGCTTACGAGAAATTAGATCACGTTGGCGATATCCGTCGGATCTCCTATTCTTGCGAGCGGGATAATTTCCTCCCGTGCCTTCTTGATTTTGGGAACTTCATACATTTTTTCGGTCATCCGGGTATGGGTCATGCCGGGGGAGACCACGTTGACGCGGATGCCGTCGGGTGCCCATTCCAATGCCAGTGTCTGGGCCAACATTGTCAGCGCGGCCTTGCTTGGGCTGTAAGCGCCGGATCCCGCGTGCGGTTGTTGACCGGACATGGACGAGGTGAAGCAGGCGGCGCCGTGGCTGTCCTTCAGGTGCTGGTAGCTTGCTTTGGCGAGAAGCCATGGGCCGCGCAGGTTGACGGAGAACATGGCGTCCCAGTCTTCAAGGGAGACGTCGCATATGGGTCCGGGGTTGGCGATCCCGGCGTTGGCTACCAACGCGTCCAGGCCACCGAATTCTGCAACTGCAGCTTTGACCAGCTGGCTGGGCACATTGGGGTCGCCGAGATCACCTGCCAGTGCGATGGCAGTGCCTCCCATAGCCTGGATTGAACGAACGACCTGCTCTTGGCTGCTGTTTGGTTCGTGTCCGCAGACAGCAATCATTGGCTGCTCACCGCGCGCAAGGGCTGCCTCCGCGAGTCTCATGGATGCTGCTGCGCCGATTCCGCTGCTTCCGCCACTGACCAAAGCCCTCATTACACAAACTCCTCTTTCAAGGTTGTTTCGCATTGAAAATTAGACCTCAACAATGCTGGTTTCTTCCATGCTCGAATAAATTCTTGGTGGGTCCCGGTTGCCGGCGTGAGGGACTAACTCTCCAGTTCCCATCCGTGGTTCTTGAGGTCCTGCATTGCTTTCGCAAATTCGTGGACAGGATTGTCTTCACGGATGATCTCCAGCACGACATTCCCGACGCCGCACGTGTCCTTGACGGCGTCGCCCAGCCCATCCCAGTCGATGACCCCCGTGCCGATGGGGTCGTGACCCCAAGTGTCCACACCGGTGTCGGAAATGTGCACCAGTCCGATGGCCTGGTGATGCTCCCGCAGACTAGCGACGGGATCTTCTCCGATGTAAGCGGCGTTGGCGACGTCGTAGACGATCTTGACAGAATCGTCGTTGATCGTGTTGACGATACCTGCCAAGTCCTGAATCGTGGGAGTGAAGCAGTACGGGGTGTTTTCGAAGAGCAATCGTGTGCCAGCCTGCTTGGCCACCGGGATGAGACTTTCCAGGCTTTCATACATCCATCCGTGGACGCTTTCGAGCGAGGGCGAGATCATCGGACGGCGGGTGCCGGGGGAGATTACAACCTCGTTTACGTCCCAAGCGGCCGCCAAGTCAATGACCGAGTTGATGTGATCAATACTCTTGCGGCGCATGCTGGCCCCGGGGCTGGCCAGGTTGATGTCGTATCCGCCAGCGTTCAGGGAACGTATTTTCGCACCGTTCTGGCTGAGCCTGTCTTGGATTGCCGTGCGTTCGGAGGTTGGTAACTCATCCGGCCAGCAGTGCGGAGAACTGACTGGAACCTCGAACGTTTTGAAGCCGTTGTCGACAAGCTCGGCTATCGCGTCGATCGCCGTAGCTGACCAAAGGTATGAAAACGTATTGACAATCATGCTGTTCACGTACGAGAAGTCCTCTCAGTTCCGCGCCATGGAGAGAGAAGCTTCCCTTCATAACGCACCATAAATTTTGAGCTGCCGCGGAGCTGCGGCCTGGCTGCCGCAGCTCCGCGCCGACCGTCTATTTGGAGTGCCGGGAGACGTCGACCATCGAGGTCGTGTCCGAAACCAACTTTTCGCCTGCGAGTACCTCAGGGTCTGCGAGTGCCACGGTGGAACGGTCACCGCGGTTGCCGGTCTCCGGCAGCGTGAAGTACACGGCGAGGCACAATGCGACGACGACGATCATGTAGACCGCGACGAGCATCGGCTGGCCAGCTCCGACAAATGCTGCAGCGATCAGAGGTGCGGTTCCACCAAAGACAGCAATCACGATCTGATGCGCGAATCCGATGCCTGATACCCGGACGGAGGCCGGGAACAGTTCGGCCTGGATGGTCGGGTAGACCGACTGCCAGATGCCGAGAACTACCCACCCGGAGGCCGATACCAGGACGTATACCCAGAAGCCCGGCTGGTTGAGGAGCAATAGCAAGGGGTAGAACAGAACGATCATGCCGATGGCGCCGATGATGGGGAAGATTTTGCGCCGGCCGAGTCGATCAGAGAGCGCGCCGCACGTCGGCACGATAATCACCAGGAGGACGAGCCCGATAACGCTTCCGGCAAGTGTGGACGAGAGGTCCCGGCCGCTGGTGATTTTGGCGTACGTGGGAAGGAAGGTGGCCCAGGTGTAGTAGGCGACAGCCGGCGCCGACAGTGCAGCTGCCTGAAGCAGTGCCTTCGGGTGTTCACGAAGCAGGTCCATGAGTCGCGCTGCAGCGGACTTCTGGTCCACAAGTGCTTCTGCCTCGAATTCGGGCGTTTCTTCAGACCGGGCCCTCAGGATCAGGCCGACAATGCCGAGGATGCCGCCCACAACGAAGGGGATGCGCCATCCCCATGCGGCGAGATCGGCGGTGGAGAATGCTGACGTCACCATTGCTGCGGCGCCCGTAGCTGCCAGGGTTGCAAGGCCGCTTGCCATGTTGGTGAAGGAACCGAACAGGCCTCGCCTGTTCGCTGGAGCGTGTTCGACCATGAATGCGATGGCACTTTGGCCCTCGCTGCCGGCCGAAATACCCTGGATGATGCGGGCCACCAGGAAGAGGACGGGTGCCGCGTAGCCGATGCTCGCGAATGATGGTGTGAGGCCGATGATGAGTGAGCCGAGCGCCATCCCGGTGACGGAAAGAGTCAGGATGAGCCGCCGTCCAAAACGATCAGCCAGTGGCGAGATGATGACGCCACTGAGAGGCCTTACCACAAAGCCAACGGCATATGTCAGGAGCGCTGCGATCAAGGAGGCGAACGCGGAGTCGCTGGGGAATATCTGCGACGAGAATACCGCTGCGAGCAGGCCGTAGATGTACCAGTCGTACCACTCGACGAAGTGGCCGATCGTGCCAGCGACCAAGTTCAGGGTGCGGCGAGGATGTTTGGACGTTTCGGGACGCCCCGAAGTGTCGGGACTGCCGACTGCTTCTTTTGAGGTCTTCATTGAACTCTCCATGTTTTCACGTATAGCGCTGTGGTTATAGTGCTGGATCTGGGCACCTGGTGTGTGGGGCGGGCCGCCTTTAGATGCGTCCGACCGTTGACGAGCTGCCAGGGGAGGCGGCCGGTGCGGGGCGGGCGGCGCTGCTTGCCAATAAGCGAAGAAAGCTTTCACAAACCTCCAGGCCCGAATGAGATCGGTTGCTGAGATCGGTTGCATTCAACAATACGGATGGAATGTGATCTTTGTCAATGCACAATAGCGACGTTTCGTCCCACGCCAACGCCACTCAAGGCCCGTCGCGAGGCTGCATCAGTCGAGGGAAAGTGGTGCCTCGTTGTCGACGTCTTGAAACTGCACACCTGACCAGGTGCATTCGAGGCGGCCGTACGTGGCCCAGTAGTCATCCCAGTGTGCGAGCTTCCAGTTGTCGCGCTCCAATGCGCGCCGGGTGAGTCGCGAACGCAGGACGTCTTGGGGCACCCGAACTCGTATCACGGTGATCTCGGGAGAGGGCCAGTGGAAGTCATTTACCGCACGGGTCAGGTAGCCCGGATCGTCAAAATAGGCCCCGAAGGGGGCGTCGAGGACTACGGAGCGGCCGAGGCGCAGGTTTACTCCTGCCACATCCATGAGGGTCTCGTACTCAAGGGGCAGCAGATTGGCACGATAGTAATCGTTTGACTCGCGGTCGGTCGGGTCATGACCCGTGGCGGTCAGCGCGAATTCGACGAAGCGGCCGCTCACCCGGTCCTTGTCCAGGTAAGCCGCTTGATGCTTCTCGGCCGTTTGTTGAGCGATGGTTGTTTTCCCTGAGCCGGCTGGCCCAATGACGATGAAGACCTGGGGAGACATTATCCGCGGGCCTCTGCTACTGCTGCGAGGAAGGCCCGGGCTGCTTCGGTGACGCGGGTGAAGTCCCCGTCAGGCTGCCATGCCTTGGTAACGTAACTGCCCACGCCGACGCCCGCCACGCCTGCGGCGAACCACTCGCCAACATTTTCCAGTGTGACGCCACCTGCAGGCATGATCGGCAGGTGCGCCAGAGGTGCCAGCACTGCCTTTGCGTAGGCCACTCCGCCGGCCTCGGTGGGGAAGAGCTTGAGGATGTCAGCGCCTGCCTCGGCGGACTCAACGAATTCCGTGGGTGTGAAGGCTCCGCTGATGGTTGGCACCTGATAGCGGTTCGCGGTCCGGATCATCGCAGGGTTCAACTGGGGACTGACGAGGAACTCGGCGCCAGCGCGGATGCACTCGTATGCGGAGTGCTCGTCAAGAACCGTTCCCGCACCAACCGCCACTCCACTTGGTCCATGCTTTGCGGCCAGGCGCCGGATCACCTCAACGGCCCCGGGAATCGACAGGGTAATCTCCAGTGCCCGGAAGCCCCCCTCGATGGCAGCCTCCGCGACCTTCTCGGCAACCTCGGCGCTCTCAAGTCGCACGATGAGGACAGCCCCGGACTCGTCGATGGTCTGCAGGGTACGAAGTTTCTTATTCATGATGGCCTCTCTCTGGCCGGGTGACTCTTTTGCTCCAGCCATACCCGGCTCTACTGATGTTTCGTTGACAAACTCTCCCACCATCCATAGTGTTATTGCAACCGATCTCAGCAACCGATCTCATACAAGGGGGTATTGCGGTTGACTAAAGTACGAACAATTATTCTTGGTGCATCCCATTGGCATGTTCCACTCTGCGCACAGGCCATGGGCGAAGAACACGACATGATCGCAGTAGGCGACGATGATGTCTCCCGTGTGCAGGTGCAGAAACTGGCAAACGGCTGGGGAGCGCCGGTTGAAGCTGACTGGCAGAAACTGGTGGAGTTGCCCGACGTCGGACTCGCCTATGTGTTTGGTCCCCACGAGGGTATGGCAGAAAAGTGCATGGCCCTGATCGAGCGGAAAATTCCGTTCGTCGTGGAAAAGCCATTGGGCACCTCCCTTGGCGAGCTGGCCACCGTGCGTCAGGCCGCCGAAGCAGCTGGCGTACCGGCCACGGTGCCCCTGGTGCAGCGTGGCGGCCCGACGGACCAATGGCTCGCCAAGGCAGGCCGGCCAAGTTATCAACGGTCCTCGTTCATTGCTGGTCCGCCATCCCGGTACCTCCACAATGCCAATCCCTGGATGCTCGATCCTTCCAAGGCTGGGGGAGGCTGCCTCGCCAACCTGGCCCCTCATTTTGTTGACCTGTTTCTACGGGGCACCGGCGAATCAGAGCTGCAGGTGCAATCCCGGCTCTCATCGGTTCTTCACGGCCAAGATATTGAGGATCACGCGAGCCTTATACTCACTACGCCCGAGGGCCGCGAAACCATCGTGGAAGTCGGCTACGCATTCCCGGGCTCGCCGCTGAAGCGGTACTGCAGCTTCACATCGGTCGGCGAAGCGGGATTTGCCGCCGTTGATTCCGACGGCACAGCTACTTTCACGTCGACGGACGGCACCACGGTAGTCGACAAGATTAATGTCGACAGCGACCCACTCTACGATCCTTTTGTCAGAAGTGTCGCCCGGACGCTGGAAGATGGATTCCAGGGCCTGACAACGCTGGCCCAGCTCGAAGATGTCATGCGCCCCATTTGGCAGGCCTATGACGATCAGCACGGAGGAAGAGAACATGCCTGACTTGAGTATCGACGTCGTCGCTAAAGCCGCCGGGGTTCACCGGTCAACGGTCTCCCGGGCGTTCTCACGCCCTGAGGCTGTGAAGAGTGAAACGCGCGAGCATATCCTTCGGGTCGCCGAGGGACTTGGCTACACCATGAGTCCGCTGGCACAGGCGCTTCGTCGCAAGACCAGCAACATCATCCCTTTGATCGTTCCTGACATTACGAACCCGTTCTTCGCGGAACTTGCCAAGACGATGACACAAGCAGCTGACGAGCGCGGCTACCAGCTGATGCTCTGCGTCACCAACGGCGACCCTGCCAAATCCGACGGCTACTTCACGGCCATGCAGGCGATGTACGCCCCGTTCGGGATTGTGGCACCTTCCACGAAGGTCGATACCGAGGCTCTGAAGCGATTTGCCTTCGGCCACAAGGTCGTGGTGATTGACCGCGTAGAAGGCGACGACTCCGTTCCAACGGTTACCGTCGACAGCCGCAAAGGGATCATGCTGGCGTTGGATCATCTGCATTCCCTGGGGCATACCTCGATTGGATACGTATCCGGTATCGCCGGGACACACACGGCCCAGGACCGGATGGACGCCTATCTGGAGCTCACCGCCCAAAGCGGCAGCACACCTGTGGTGCTCGACAGCGGGTCAGACCTCGATGCGGGCACGCGCGGTGCGGAGCATTTCCTGGCTATGGACAATCCACCCACAGCGATCATTGCAGCCAACGACATGGTGGCTTTCGCGGTGATTTCGGCGCTCGGCCGAAGTGGCCTTCGGGTACCGGAAGACGTGTCGGTCATCGGGTTTGATGGACTCGCCCTAGGTGCCCGCTTCAACCCACCACTGACAACTGTGCGGCAGCCGATCGCTGACATGGGACACATCGCCATCGAACTGGCTGAAAAACAAAATGTTGACGGTTCCGTGGACCATATCGTCCTCGAACCCGAACTTCTGGTCCGCGGCTCAACCTCGGAGCTCCGCAAATGAGCGGGGCGCAGGAGCAGCGGCTTCGGCGTCTGCCGGGGCTCCAGCACACGGACCACGTCGGTTTGACGGTTCCCAACCTTGAAGAAGGCATTCGCTTCTTCGTAGACGTTCTTGGAGCAGAAGAGTTATACCGCTCCGAACGCGGGCCGGACGAAGAGTTCATGCCCACGAACTTTGAAGTCCCGGCAGATGCCAAGCTCACGCTCGCCATGTTGCGGCTGCCACCGAATCTCAATATCGAGCTTTTCGAGTGGAGCAGTGCTGAGCGGCGGGAGACGCCACCGAGGCATTGCGACGCCGGGGGGCACCACCTGTGCTTCGTTGTGGATGACGTCGATGAAGCCATTGCCGTGCTGCAGGAGACGCCTGGAGTACGTGTGCTCGGCGAGCGCAAGGAAGTTGCCGGCGATAGCCCGCGCGTAGCCGGCAACCGCTGGACCTATTTCGTAACCCCTTGGGGCCTGCTGATGGAAATCGTGGATCGATCCCGCGTCCCGGCCCCTCCCCGGCTGGTCGGTCCCACGGACTGGACAGCACCTCCAAACACTTCAGAAAGGACATAGAACAATGCGGCTAGCGGGTCACACACTCGGCACCCCGAACCACACGGTTCCCCAAGCACTTAGTCTCTTCCGGGCCGCAGGGCTCGATGCGGCCGAAGTCATCTACCAGGACGACTACAAGTCCGGCTTGCCCTTAGGGGACCGGCACTCCGCGACGGAGGCACTCAAAGCGTCCGAAGGCGAAGGCATACCCATCGTGGGACTAACGCCGTACACCACCGCCATCAACTCACTGGACGATGCCGAATGGCACAAAGCCGTCGACGAATTCCGTGGAGCCATAGATACCGCACAACTCCTCGGGGCTGACAGGGTCCGCGTCTACGCCGGCTCCTGGCACCCCGGAGACACCGACCACGCTGCGCGGTGGGGGCAATTGCGCAAAGCCTTGGAGACCCTCGCACCCGAAGCCCATCAAGCTGGCGTCCGCCTTTGCGTAGAGAACCACTTCGGCACGATGACCCAGACCGCAGCTGACACCGCGGCACTCGTCCGGGAAATTGCCCAGCCGTCCGTCCGCGTGCTCTACGACCAGGCCAACCTGACCTTCACGCACGACGAAAGCTACGAAGAAGCCTTCGCCGTCCAAGGTGACCTGATCGGCCACGTTCACGTCAAAGACCTTGTCTTCACCGACCCGACGGCGACCTTCCGAGCCTCGGAGACGGCCAGGGTCAACGCCTCAGAGCGTGCAGTCCGGTCACGTGTGGTCGGAAGCGGCGTTGTACCGTGGTCCCCGATTCTCGCCGCACTGCTGAAGCACGGCTACGACGATGTACTGAGCATCGAACTCGAATACCGCTGGCACCCGCAAGATCTCCCCACCCCCGAGGACGGATTCCGGGAATCCGCCGCAGTCCTGCGCTCCATGCTCACTGATTTGGCCCAAGTAAGGAACGCCTGATGAACACCAACCGCCTCCGCGTCGGAGTTATCGGCGCCGGCAACATCGCCACCATCGCGCAACTGCCCACCCTCGTCCAACGGGACGACGTCGAGTTGGCCGCCTTGGTCTCCCGGCGCGAAGATCCCAGCAGCCTGGTGCGGCGCTGGGGCTTCAACGCCGCCTACAAGACAGTGGAGGAGATGCTGGCCGCGCAGGAACTGGATGCAGTGTTCGTGCTGACCCCGCGCTCCGAGCACGCCCACGCCGTCGAGCTTTGCCTCAACCGCGACGTGGACGTGTTCTGCGAGAAACCGCTTGCCCCAGCGACAGATGAGGCAGAACATCTGGCAGACCTCGCCGACGAGCGGGGACGGATACTCATGGTTGACTTCAATCGGCGCTATGCACCCGTCTACACGGCCGGCCGGGAGGCTTTTGGCGACAAAGGCGCCACCTTCTGCGTCGCTCAGAAGAACCGCCCTGGATCCGAATACCGTGCAACGTTCGAGAACGCCATCCACATGGTCGATCTCCTGCGCTGGTACTGCGGGGGCGAACCTGAGCACGTGGCCGCCCACGCTGCTGGAGAAGATCCTTGGGAAGAAGACGGAATCGCAGCGACTATCCGCTTCAGCACCGGTAACACCGGCGTCCTGATGGCAGCCCGGACAGCGGGAGCATGGAACGAGAAACTGGACGCCTACGGTGACGGGAAGACCGTCGAAGTCAGGGCGCCCGAGACAGTTTCCACCACCATCAACGGCGTCACTACCTCACGGGAACTCAGCGCCGAAGCGTACGGCTGGGCTACTGCGACAGACACTCTCGGATTCTCGGCCGCCGTTCACCACTTCCTGGACCGGGTGGCCGACAGGGCCCAGCCGCTGACTTCAGGCCGCGAAGCAGTACGCACCCAGCGCCTACTGGACCAGATCCTCGCCGCTGCCGGCCTGCCCACAGAGGAGCAAACCGGGCGCGAATGGGCGAGCCACGCAGTCAACGCAAGCTGAGTCTTTACTCACGTAAGGAGGTGTCACCATCGCTCTCCTTCGTGCACGTAGGGATGCCCCGGAAGTCTTCGGAGCGGGCAAGCGGCCACTTCGTGGGCGTGTCACCGCCCTTGCCGGCATCCTGTTGGTTGCCTTTAGCGCTCGCGAAGCGGTTTCGGCGGCGTCTCCGCTCTTGGGCCGAATTGGGACGGAGCTTCCCTTTGACGCCCTGACCACAGGAATTCTCGGAATGCTTCCGACCGCCAGCTTCGCAGTGGTGGGCTTCGCTGCGCTTCCGCTCCTGCGGCGTCTCCAGCTGGAGCACCTCCTGGTGATTGCGATCCTGCTAACAACATTGGGTCAGCTAGGCCGCGCAGTGGGCTGGAATGTCTTGGCATTCTTGGTGTTCACCTGTGTCGCCATGCTCGGGATTGGTCTGGTCAATGTCGTGGCTCCACCTCTCCTGGCGAAGTACTTCCCAGACAGAATCGGGCTTCTCGCAGCGATCCACGTCACACTCCTGGGTGTCAGCACGGCAGTGGCCGCCCAATTCGCCATTCCCTTGGGGGCTCTTTATGGCTGGCGTTTCTCCATCGGTATTTGGGCTGCCCTCAGCGCGTTGGCTGCGGTCCCGTGGCTGATTCTTCTTGTGGCCAGACGGACCGTTGCCCGCTCCGGGGACCATGCAGCGGAGGGTAGGCAGTTGCCTTCTGCGAAGGGAGTCAGACCGTGGCGATCAGCAATCGGCTGGGGCACAGCATTGGTTTTTGCTGGTTGTTCCAGCAACACTTTTGCGGCGCTCACTTGGCTCCCGGCTGTCCTCGTTGACAGAGGAATGAGCCAGGAAACTGCCGGATCCATGCTGGCGCTCTATTCAATTCTTGCTCTGCCGGTCGCTTTGATTGTGCCCATGGTTGTTGTAAGGATGCCCCGGCCACTACCTGTTGCCGTCGTGTTTGTCGTAGCTTTCGCCTTAGGCTACGGCGGAATCATGGTGGCGCCGCCAGCTTCGGCAGCATTGTGGGTCGTCACTGCCGGACTGGGCCAGGGCGCCTATTCCTTTGCATTCGTCATGATCAATAAGCGAACACGAACGCAGTCCGGTTCAGGAAGTCTGTCCGCGTTTTCCCAAGGAACCGGTTATGCCCTCGCAAGCGTCGGCCCGTTCCTTTTCGCGCTCCTGCACACTCCCGGGGATGGATGGCTGCCCTCGTTCGGCATGCTCGGTGTCTGGCTCCTGGTGCTTGTGGCAGGGGCCATCATGGTCAACAAACCACGCATGCTCGAAGACCAAGGCCGGTTCCAGGCAGGGACCGAACAAAACACCTTCCTTGACACCCCTTCTTAAGACACCACAGTTTGGTGCCGCCGTTCCAAGCAACCGATTCATTGATTTCCGAACCAACTCAAAGGAGAGATTACATGAGCACCGATTTTGACCCCAGGCCTGATCTTGGCGCGTCCGACATCATGACGACGGCGACACAGCCCCCGCGCGTCGCCGTGGTGGGCGCGGCCGGGTGGGCAGGATCCCGTCATGCCCGGGCTTTCGCCCAGGTGGGCGCCAACGTCACCCACCTTGTGGAGAAGGACGAACGGGCGGTTTCATTGGCTGAAGAGCTGGGCGCGCGAGTGGTGCCCAGCATCAAGGACCTTCATTCTGATCAACTGGACTTGGTCGTCGTAGCGCTACCCACCACTCTGCAACCGGAAATCTGTGCAGATTTGCTGAACAGGGGATTCCGGGTGCTGACGGAAAAGCCCGTGGCGGCAGATACAGCAGGTGCCGCCGTCGTGTCCGCCGCTGCAGGAGTGAACGAACGACTCATGGTGGGGTATACACTCCATCAGCATCCCGCCGTCGAAGTCCTCTCCGAGTGGATCCGAGACAACGAGGTGATCGCTGTCAACGTTCGATCGGTCGCCCACAAGGAGACCATCGACTCATGGCGCGCTGATCCGGGTGAGGGCGGCGTTGCGGTGGTAAACGGCATTCATGCCATCGAACTGGTCTCTTCGTGGTTCGAGGGTGACCCAAAAGTCCTTGCCACAAGCGTCAGCAGCAGCCTGTACGGGTCTCCTGTACCGCAACACGTCGTTTCCACGCTCGAATTCCCGTCTGGCGTGGTGTTCACTCTTCAGACTTACTGGTCTCCCTGGCAGGAACCCCAAGGGCTCAACCAGGGGGATTGGAGCCTCACCATGGATGTTCTGGCCACTGGCGGCCGTATGTTGTGGTCGAACGATTCCCTTCACGTGTGGAACCGTGACGGCGGACACCAGGAGAAAAACTTCGAGCCCTCGGACCTCTTCCTGCGCCAGGCAGCAGCAGCCGTGAGGTTCTGCGGGGGTGACGCGCCTGCCGTTACTTTTGGCCAGGCGCTCCGCGCCACGGAAATCGCCGACGCCGTTCAGGCGGCCTCGGCCTCCGGCGCTCGGAAGGTGCCAGCCCCCTAGGCATCAATCAAACCGAACAAGGTTCGACCCGCCGAACCGAGCATCATCGAGTAAGGAAAATGAACATGAAACCAGCACCTCACACTCCGACCGCACGAGCACTGCGCTCGAGCTGCACCCAGAACGGAGAGAACCGATGAGCCTCAAAGACCAAGTGGTCCTGGTCACCGGATCAAGCGGCGGAATCGGCGACGCCGCGGTCACCGCACTCATAGCCGCCGGAGCCAGGGTCATCGGCGCCGACCGTTCCCCCAAAGAGGACCAGTCCTTGGAGGCGTTTTACCCTCTCGACATCACCTCGGAACAACAATGCGCTACGGTCATACAGGACATCCAAGCCCAACACGGCCGTGTTGATGTCCTCGTCCATGCAGCAGGAGTGCTCGGCCCCACCCCGGACATCATGGAAACAACCACCGAAGAGTTCGACTCCATCCTGAGGATCAACGCCACCGCGACCTTCACCATGGTCCGGGAGACCGCAAAATCCATGCTTGCGACCGGCACAGCCGGCGCCATCGTGGTCCTGTCCTCAGTTGCGGCCAAAGAATCACGCCTCAACTACCTGCCCTACAACGCGAGCAAGCTCGCCGTCCTGCACATCATGTGGTCCTTTGCCGAACTGCTCGGACCCAATGGAATCTCTGTGAACGCGATCGCACCAGGACCGGTGAACACACCAATGTGGGCGCAATTTGCAAGGGACTCCGGCCCGGACGCAGCAGCAAACCGAGCGAAGAGGGCAGCGCAGCTGCCGATGCGTCGGTTTGCCGAACCCGAAGAAGTCGCCAGGGCCATCTTGTTCCTTTCTGATCCCGACAACCGCTACATCACGGGAGTGTCGCTCGATGTGGCCGGCGGGGCACATCTGGGAATAGGAACCTGAAACACCCGACAGAGACGGGTTCCTGACCTACGAATGAGAAACTTAATGCGACATCACCACACTGCCCTGCACGTCACGGATATGGAGCGGAGCGAGCGATTCTACGTGGAAGGCCTCGGACTGGCCCGTTTGGATACCTGGACGTCGGGACCATATATCGGAGAACTTTACGGCCGTCCTGACGTGACCGTCAGAGCCATGCTTCTCGCTACCAGCGACGGATCCTTCCGGCTGGAACTGGCACATGCCGAGCCGCTATTGCCAGCAGTCGATCCATCACGGGCGCAACCGGGCACAGCTCACCTGGCCTTTACAGACATTGACGTTCGAGAGGTTTACGCCAGGATGACGGCGCTTGGTTACAGCGCGGTATCCGAACCCGTTGCCCCGACCTCGGGCCCCATTGCCGGCGGGTGGTTGGTTTACCTCCTCGATCCTGACGGAAATCGCGTTGAGTTGATTCAGCCGCCAGACTGGCGCCCAAGCCAGGACACGTAAGTCGCTCGCTGGCAGAGAAGCAGGCCCCGTGAGCCGTCGGTGACGGTCACAGGGCCTGCTTTTTGTATGTTGCGGGAGAGTGCGGCGGATTGGTGCGTCGGTTACCCCTTGACACCACCGGAGGTCATGCCGGCCACAAACCAGCGCTGGAATGCCAGGAAGATTGAGAGAACAGGGATGAAGGCAACGACGATGAATGCGGCGAAGAGTCCCCAGAAGCTCCCGAAGCCTGTGGTTATGTAGCGCACTATGCCGTTCTGGACTGTTTTCATGTCTTCTGTGGTGGCCAGTACAGTGCCGACAAGGAAGTCGTTCCAGACGAAGACGAAGATGAAGATGGCCACGGCGGCGATACCGGGGCGGATGAGCGGGAGAATGATCCGCCACAGGATCTGCATGCGGGAGCAGCCATCAATGGCCGCCGCTTCCTCTATTTCGACGGGTATGTTCTCGATGAAATTACGCAAGAACAGGATGGTCTGTCCACAGATAATTGCCGTGTAGACGATGATCATCATGGGGTAAGTGTTGATCAACGCGGTTTTGACGAACATCGAGTACAGTGCAATAAAGACTACGATGGCCGGGACCATGGACAGGACCAGAATCCCCGTCATTAGAGTTTCCATGCGGCGGCTCCGATACCTCGTGGCCACATATGCTGCAGGGATACAGATGGCAAGAGCGAGGACGATAGAGCCGCCGGCATAGATGAGGGAGTTCACGAAGAATCTGATGTTGGTCGAGGTCAGAAGACCGACATAGCCCTCGGATGAGAATGGGGCCGGTATCCATCTTGGCGGGAATTCCAGCGTGCCTGAACCGGTCTTGAGTGACGTGGACACAATCCATGCGACCGGGGGGAGTACCACCGCTGCGGAGAGGATGATGTACGCCCAAGCCGGAACGGCCTTAATGAAACTGGCCAGGCGACGTTGGCGGCGCGGAGTTGTGATGCTCACAAGCTTTCCTTCCGTCGGAAGCGAATGGCGACGAGGGTCAGGGCGATATTGACGGCGAATAGCAGGATTGCCGTTGCTGAGGCTCCCGAGAGGTCAAACTTGTCGAACATCTGGTTGTAGACCCGCATGGACAAGGTTTCTGTAGACCCGATGGGGCCTCCTCGTGTGGTGACGAGGATGATGGTGACCATCTGCACATAGAGCATGAGAAGGACGATCACGACTGAGACGATGGTGTTGCGCAAGTAGGGCAGCGTGATGTTCACGAACTGGTGCCAGATGCCGCCGCCGTCCATTTTGAGGCTTTCCCGGAGCTCCTCCGGAATCGTTTGAAGGGCGCCCAGGAAGAGGAGCATGGCTTGCGGATAGGACCACCAGGCTGTCATCAGAGTTACTGCAACCAACGCACTGGTCGGAGATGAGAACACGTCAGTGGGACCGAACCCGAGGGACTTGGTGATCGCTGATGCCGGACCATAGTTGGGGTTGAGGAACCAGAGCCAGATTGTTCCTGCAGTGGCCTGTGACATCAACCAAGGCAGGAGGAAGAGGCTCCGGACCGAACGCTTGAAGCGGTGGAGGTTGTTGAGCACGATCGCAGAAAGCAGCCCCGCCGGGAGTGCGATAACCAAGGCGCCGAGCGAGAACACCAAGGTTGTCCAGATGCGGCTTGGCAGATCGGAGTCTGAGAACAATCGGACAAAGGAATTCAGTCCCGAGAATTTGCCAATCTGGTAATACGACGTCTCGTGTAGGGCCGTCCACGCTGTGTAGATGAGCGGCCCCACAAACACAAAGAGGAAGACGGCGCTGACTGGCAGGACGTAGAGCCATACCATTCGATCCCGACGGACCCGGCGAAAACTTGGGGCGCCCAAGGGAGACGTTGCGGTATTGCGTGGGCTGCGGGTGGGGCTTTTGGTTGACATTATCTGTCCCTTCCAGGGGGAGCCTGATTTCCCAGACTCCCCCTATTTCGGGCGGCTACTTCTTGTTGGCCGCGTCCTGGGCGGAACGAATAAAGTCGCTGCCTGATGAGCCGTTGAGAGTCAGCTTCTGCCCGGCTTGGGAGAGGCCAGTGGCAAGCGCGGTCCATGTGTTGGAATACGTGCGTGGTTCACTGTTGGTCTTGACGTAGGCCGCGATGTCGTTGACGGTCTTGGCCTCTGGAGTGGAGAAGAACGGTTGCTGGTAGGTGGCGGCACGGGTGGGTACCTCACCGCCGGTTGCCATCAGCGCACCGGCTTCCGGCCCGGTCATGTACTCGATAAACTTCCAGGCAGCCTCGGTGTTTTTACTGCCGTTTCCGATGCCCAAGGTCCATCCAATGGTTGTCCCTGTCGTGTCGCCGGTACTCGCCTTCGGCAGGGCCGTCCACTTGAGGTCCTTGTTCTGCGAGCCGAAGGAAACCGCTCGTTCTGTGCCCAGGACCGCCATCGCGACAGTGCCGCTCGCCATGCCGTCAGCTACCGTGCCGTACGTGTCAGAAACGACGTTGCTACCAAGAGCCTTTGCGTCCCTGAGCTTGGCCAGGAAGTCACCGAACTCGTTGCCTTTGGCTGTCGCGAAATCAGCTTGACCATCCTTGTTCCAGATTTCCTGATCCACCTGGGACATGAAGCAGTTAAAGAAGGTACTGATGATGGCCGAGTTATCTGTGTCCGAAAAGCCCGTCCCGAATCCGGTAAAGCCAGCGGCAGCAGCCTTCTTGGCAACGTCAACAACCTCGTTGTATGTGGTCGGGACGGTCGCGCCGATCTGGCTAAGGATCTTTTGGTTGTAGTACAGGGCACAGGTTCGGTATTCGTACGGCACGGCAACCGGCTTGCCGTCGGGCCCCGCAAGAGTGTCGGTGGGACGAAGCCAATCAGTTACCTTCGAGGCGGCTTCAGGCAGAGGGGAGTAGACGCCGGCAGATGCCATCTGCGGAACGACGGGGGTGAACATCTTGAAGACATCAGGGGCCTGACCTGCTGCCGCTGCCTGAGGCAGTCTGTTCAACATGTCGCCCAACGAAACGACGGAGAGGTTGATCTTGATGTCCGGGTTGGCCGCCTCAAACTTGGCAATGTTTTCCTTCAGTGCCTTTGAACGCGGATTAGCCTGGCTGGGATCGAGGAAGTCCCAGTAGTTCAGAGTCACGGGACCTTTGGGTTCCGAAGCTGACGGTGAACAGCCACTGAGGGCAAGGCCGGCCACAACGGCTGTTACGAGCGCCAAGCCCCATCGCTTTTTGATCATGAATTTCTCCTGTGAATGGGTGTGCTGATGTGGGAGCATGCCGTGCTCAAGCGACGCGTGCTAAATGCGGGACTTCGACGGTGGGGAGAAGCCGATTGGTTCATCGAATCTCTCCTTTGAGATCGGTTGCATTTTCAGAAATTGAACTGAGATCGGTTGCTGAGATCGGTTGCACTAAATTTAGGGCCGCGGGATGGCTCTGTCAAGGAAAGATTCGATATGGATCTGGAACGGACTATCCCGGCTCGATCTGGGCTGCCGTTACCTACGGCACGGGACGACACCTTCCTGATCAACGCCGCCGGTATCAGGATCGAATCGGGCGCCTTGCGACGTGGCCTTCCAGGGAGCCGGGGCGTCAAAGTGGACTGGGACTCCGCTGTTGTGCTTAGCCTCTTGCCAAGCGTCGTCTTGGGGCCGCTTGTCGCCGGTGGCTGGACCGCGTCGGGACCACGAGAACCTGACAAACACGTTTAGCCTGCGCGGTTGCATCGGCATTGCCGTTGCCTTCACGTCCGACGTCACAGTGCTGTTGGTGCTGCTTGGGGTGGCCTCTGTGTGTCTGTAATCGATGGTCCACCGCTGACATTACTTGTGCTCAAGGTCCAGAAGCCAGGCTGGGGGCCCATTACTGCCATCGCCCGGATGTAAGCGTTCCGCGGCGTGGGTATCGTTCTGGGTCCGTTGTTGGCTGGTGTGCTCGCGGACCATCTCGGCAGCAGGATCGTACTGCTGATCGGCGCTGGTTTATTCTGGCTTGTCGCCCTGGTCATCGTGTTGTTGGGTGTGTGCCGGTACCCCCTGAGAACAAGGCGCCGACACAGCCCGCATGGTTCAAGCTGGTAGCCGCCGGCCCGCCGCCTTGTCTGTGGTGAAGACTGTGGGGTTTGGAAGTGAGCTAGCCGTGAGCGAGTTAGTACTCGGCCGCAGTTTCAGTGACGACGAAATAGACGGCGGCTTTGTCGGCGGAGCTTGCGGCCATGTCCAGGTTGGGTCCATTCCGACCCTTGCAAGACGAATGCAGCTCCGCCGACGAGTCTTCTCCTTATTTCGCATGTGATAAATCCTGACTAAAGGCGGGTAGCGGTCGGCGCCAAAGCGAATTAGCGGGTGTGATTTGCGACGGGCTACGGCCAATGTTAGCGTGGCATTTCAATCTGGAGTTTTCTCGGTCATCCGATTGCGTAACTGTGAAAGGATCGTTTTGGGGGCGGTTTTCAGCACGACAATGTTCATGATTGCGTTCTTGGTTGTAGCAGGCCTAATTCAAATGCTGGCATCGCAGGTTAAGTCCGGCGATTCGAAGCCAAACTATACGTTTGGCATCCGCTCGAAGGCTACTCTGTCGTCTGAGCGTGCATGGAACGCAGCACGCGCGTCAGCTCTAGGTGCTCTGAAAGCTATTCCGGTGATGCTCATCGGTTTTGTGGCAACATTGTGGGTCATATTTGCAGTACTACCCAAGGATGATTCAAGTGTTCCGTGGATCTTCTTCTCGGGCATGGGGTTCACGGCCATCATGGTGGCCCTGCTCATGCACATGTACTACAAAGCTGATTCGCTGGCTCGACGCATTACAGAGGGCGATGAATAATTCAAAGCGATGATCAGTCCATAACTAAATTTGTCTTCTTTAAGATTGGGGGATATTGTTTTTTATAGTTCTTCAAGTCGAACTTTAAGCAACAGCCTGGCTATGTTGCTATCTCTTCTGCTTGGCCCGGTTGGTATCTCGTCCGCTCAAGCATCTGTAGCTACCACTGTTTCAACGAAGAAGGCAGATTTCCGAGGAAACTACAGTGGCTTCCCCTATAGCAAGTCGGCACCGGCTGGAACGCCATGAACCTGGTCAGCACCCCCGGGCGACTTCAACGGGGACCGTAAGCCAGATGTCTTGGCCCGCGACAGTGCAGGTGACCTGTGGATTTTGTAGATGATCCGAGGGTCTATCTGCGGGGTAGGCGGCGTGAGTACAGGCCGGGGTAGTCGATGATGAAACCGTCAGGATCGACCGTGATGTTGCAGGTGAAGTCGCTGTCCAGGGATTCATAGAGATACAGATTGACGGCGGTTCTCGTGTACGCCTGCGGGTCTGGCAGCACCCGGAGCGAGGGGGCTTCGATATAGGCCGTGGTGATCTCGGCCCGGGATCCAATGGCGAGGTTGAGACGCCGGATCGGCAGGGTGTTGGTGAAGGGGCTGAATCCCAGGTCGATGTCGATGGCGCCCTCCAGGTCCGGGCGTCGCTCGCCATTGACGCCCCAGGTTCCGTCATTGCCTCGCTGGACCTCCAGCCTCCGACTGTCGTGACCGTGAAGCGTGAGCTTACAAAAGACCCATTGGTCATCAAGGGTGACCTCATACTCGGAGCGCCCCTCACAGGAGGTGATGATGGATCGAGCCCGGAGACTTTTGCCCATCGTAAATGTGAGCCGTTCGACGCTGCGCGCCTGCATGCCATACCAGGTGTAGTCCACCACCAGTTCCTCCCACCGCATCCGTAATAGCAACAGTTTCTGTGGAAGCTGCCTGAAGGGGAAGCTTCTGCCCAGCCACTGTTTGATAGCGCCGAATAACTTAAATAGGGCCGACGAACCTCCCTCAGCGGAACTTCCCGGGGTTACTGTTGGATACAACAATTGGGGGAGTAAGGATGAAGCCAATAACTGTCGGCAGCGGTAAGGGAATGGTCGAGCTCACCGATGGTGACGTCCTTCATCTGGTGTGGGGGCCACATACGGTCCTCCTGGCCGATGACGTCCACGATGCCATGGCCACGATCAACGAGCTCGCGGACGGTGCAGAGTTCCCGTTACTCATCGATATCACGAACACCAAGGAAGTTACCCGCGGGGCCAAAGCGGTGTTCAGCACCAAGTGTGCCGCCTCCCGGATTGCTTTATTGGGCACCAGCCCTGTGAGCCGCGTGATAGCGAATTTCGCCATGTCACGGCGGACACTGCCTTCTCCTACAAGGTTTTTCACGTCCAAAGATGACGCCATGTCTTGGCTCGTCCAAGCGCAACCGCCAGAAACCCTGGCTTGAGGGCTCACTAACTCTTGCTTCTCCTCCGATCCTCGGGGGACGAGAATGCTGATGCGATCCGGCGCCGGACCCTCGAATCGGCAACCGCTGACGACCTGCAGGGTCCACTCGGGGAGATCCTTCGGGTGTTGTTGGACGCGCCAAAAACCTAGCAAGCGGCTTTGTCCCTACGGGTCGGGGCGGGCGCTAGCCGGGTGCGTCCCCTGTGGACCCCCGTACCTGCAGCTGCGAGGGGACTTGGTGAACCCGGGCGGGCAGCTCCGGTGTGGTGAGGCGTTGCAGGATGAACTTGCCGGCCTCGACGCCTACTGCCAGGTTGCCGTTGTCCACGGAGGTCAGGGAGAGGTGCCTGATTTTTGCCAGGTACGTGTTGTCGTAGCCCACCAGGGACAGGTCTTCGGGTACGGATAGGCCTAGGTCGTCGGCGGCGGACAGCGCGCCGATGCAGGCGATGTCGTTGTAGGCGAAGATCGCGGTTGGCCTGTCGTTAGCGGACAATAGCCGGCTGGCCGCGGCGTAGGCGCTTTCCTCGCTCAGTCCGCCGGCGAGAACCACCGGCTCGAGCCCGGCGTCGCGCATGGTCCGCTCGAACGATTCCCGCCGGATTCGGCCTACTTCGGCCGGCCCCTGCAGGTGTGCGATCCTCCGGTGTCCCAGCGCGAGGAGGTGTTCGGTCGCTTGGCGAGCACCGGCGTCGTCGTCATTGACCACAATGTCGACGCCCGGCAATACCGGTTCGCGGGTCCCGGCAAGCACCACAGGGATAGTCTGCGCGGCCCTCTCGATCGCGGTGGATTCCGTGGTGGTGCCGACCACCACCAGGCCGTCAATCCGTTGCTCCAGCAGGGTCTCCACGGAACTGCGGCCAACGCGGGTGTCGGTGTAGGAGTCGGCGAGGACCGGGGAGACTCCGGCCGCGTGAAGGGACGCCGTAAGCCCTTCCAGCAGTTCCACGAACCACGGGTTGCGGATGTCATTGAGCATCACACCGATGGTTCCGCTTCGAGGGCCGGACAGGCGTTGGGCCAGTCTGTTGGGCCGGTAACCCAGTTGCTCCATGGCTTCCAAGACAGCACGACGGCGGCCCTCACTGACGTTGACCGACCCCTGGAGGACCAGTGAGACCAGGGACTTGGAGACCCCCGCGGCGCTTGCGACGTCGCGGATGGTGGGCTTGGTGGCCGGCATGCAGTATCTCCTCTCGCAGCTTCCATCAAGCTTAGGGGCTTGACTGGGCCTGCTCGTCACCTCCATTATGGACCGGTCCAAGTAATTCCAAAGAGTCAAAGAGGATCTTCAATGAGTGCACCCAATTCGAGGCAGTTGGTCGCCGGAATGGTTGGTGGCGGTCCGGGCGCCGACATCGGCAAGACCCACCGTTACGCCATGCGGCTGGATGGCCACTACGATCTCCGGGCAGGAATTTTCGGGCGCGATGAGAGCAGTTCCCACGCCACCGCCGTCGAACTCGGCGTCGAATCGGGACGCAACTACCGCGACATCCAGGAGATGGCCGAGGCTGAGGCCGCCCGTGAGGACGGTGTGGACGTGGTGGTTGTGGCGACGCCCAACGACAGCCACTTCGAGATCGCACGGACGTTCCTGCAAAGGGGCATCTCCGTGGTGTGCGAGAAGCCCCTGACCCGGGACTCTGCCACTGCGGCCGAGCTGGTCCGGGTCGCGGAGGAGAACGATGCCATCCTTGCTGTCCCCCACTGCTATTCGGCCTACGCCATGGTGCGGCAAGCCGCGCGGATGGTCCGCAACGGCGAGCTGGGCGCCATTCGTTTTGTCGACGTCGAGCATGCATCGGGCTGGGCAGCAACACCCCTCGAGAACGAAGGCCACAAACAAGCCAAATGGCGCACCAACCCTGACATTGCTGGGTTCCCGAGTGTCGTGGGAGACCTCGGCACCCACGCCCTCCATCTGCTCCGCTACATCACCGGGCTCGAAGCGAAACGCTTGTCCGGCCGCTTGCAGACGTTCGTGCCTGGGCGGCGCGTTTTCGACAACGCCACCGTGGAACTTGAACTGACCGGCTCAGTTCCCGCGCGGCTGTGGGCCAGCATGGCGGCTACTGGCCATAACCACGGGCTCCGCATCCGGGTCTACGGCGAAAAGGGCAGCCTGGAATGGCAGCACGAGGACCCGCACCACCTCAAGGTCCAGGACCTCGCAGGGGCCACCACCATCCTCACGCACGGGCTCAGCACCTTGCACGACGACGCGTCCCGGCTCACGCGCGTGGGCCTCGGCCACCCGGAGGGCTTCCTTGAGGCCTTCGCCAATTTCTACTCGGACCTGGCTCAGGTGCTGCGCGCCCGCCGCAATGGAACGCCGATCCCCCGGCGTGAACTGTCCTTCCCGACGGGCGTTGACGGCTTGATCGGCGTTCAGTTCGTCGAAGCCGTCGCGGCATCGCATCACGATGACTCCGCCTGGAAAATCCCCGCCTCTGCCCTGAAGAATTTTGACCTGGAGAAAGCAGCACTCTGACATGCCCCGTTTCGCCCTCCTCGGAGCCGGTTTCATCGGCTCCGTCCACGCAGCCAACCTCGCAGCCCACCCCGGGATCGACTTCCGACTGGTGTACGACGTCGACCAACAACGGGCACAGACCCTCGCCGCCGCGCATGGCGCTTCGGCTGCCACCACCCTTGAGGAGGTCTTCGACCCTCAGGCGATCGACGCCGTCTTCATCGCGTCCTCCACCGATACGCACGCCGGGCACCTCCGCCGGGCCGCCGCCGTCGGAATCGCCGCGCTCTGCGAGAAGCCCATTGACCTGGACCTGGACCGGGCACGCGAGACCGCCACCTTCGCACAGGAGAGCGGCGTGCCCGTCATGGTGGACTTCAACCGCCGCTTCGACCGCGACTATGCCGAGCTCAAACGCGTAGTGGACTCGGGGGAGATCGGCGCAGTGGAGCTCATCCAGCTCACCTCCCGAGGCCCGTCCATGCCGCCTTTGTCCTACATCGCCGTATCCGGCGGCCAGATGCGCGACCAGACCGTCCACTTCTTCGACCTCGCTCGCTGGCTTTCCGGCCTGGACCCGGTGGAGGTTTTCGCCATGGGTTCGGCCCTGGCGGAGCCCGGCATCGCGGAGTACGACGACGTCGACACCTCCGCGGTCACGTTGCGGCTCCCCGGCGGGGCATTGGTCCAGATCGATTCCGCGCGTCGCACTGGCTACGGCTATGACGAACGGATCGAGATCATGGGCTCCAAAGGGATGGTGGAAGCCCGCCGGCACCGAAACGGCGCAGTGTCCAGATACTCTGGCAGCACTGTGGTGGACGACGGGCTTCACCCCGGTTGGTTTGAGCGCGTGCAACCGACGTATGCCGCGGCCCTCGCTGCGTTCGTGTCCTCCTTGAAAGGCGACGTGGCTTCCATTCCTTCCCTTGAGGACGGCCTGAAAGCCCAAGCGATTGCCGAAGCTGCCGTGTTCTCCCTGCGCTCAGGCCGAATGGAGCCGATCAAGTACTGAGGCCAAGGTCGCACCAGGTAGGGAGTCAGCGTCAACTCCCGCGCCTGCTGCCCGCAGCTACCGGGTGCTCAGCACGAGGATGATCCGGAGGGTGTCCGAGTCACCGGCGGCCACCACGATCCTGCCGTCGGTCAGGGAGCCGCTCAACCGGTATGTGCCGGTGGCGCTGATGGTCACGGTGTTGCCATCGACCGCTATGCCCGTGGAGGCTGGCGACGGGAGGCTGGCGACGAGACTCTGCTGCCGCCGTCGGAAAGGCTGGCTGCCACCTCCGAGGCGGCGTCCCAGGTCAGGTCGTTGCTGTCGAAGTGGGCCCGTAGCGATCCCGGTGCCGCGTGGCAGCCGGGATTTGATTTATGCCATGAGGTTGGTCTGAAAAGCCAGTCCAGTGACTTTCCGTTACCTGTTGAGGCTGTTGCATGGGTCACTTTCATTTGCTTCCAGCCGCAAGGACCCTGATCCTTGCAAGACCTAGTTTTTTCAGCGCTTGTCAGAGCGTGCCCAATGGAGGACACAATTTATGACTAACGTTCTTTGGTTTTCTGAGCTTGGCTTGACCGACCTTGACCAGGTTGGCGGCAAAAATGCATCACTCGGGGAAATGGTTCGGAATCTCGCCTCGGCTGGGGTGAAGGTTCCGGACGGATTCGCGACGACGGCGGACGCTTACCGGCGTTTCCTGGCGGAGTCGGGGCTTGATACACGGATTGAAGCCATCCTGGAGGGCTTGGACAGCGGCGACGTGGCCGCTTTGGCCAAGGTCGGCGGGCAGATCCGGGACCTGATCCGTCAGACGCCGTTCCCTGCCGGTTTCGAAGAGGAAATCCGCGCGGCCTACCAGCGCCTGACCGAGGAGCATGGCGGGGATGTGTCATGGGCGGTGCGTTCCAGCGCAACAGCCGAAGACCTTCCTGACGCCTCCTTTGCCGGCCAGCAAGAGACGTTCCTGAACATCCGCGGGATCGACAACATCCTGCTGGCTATCAAGGACGTTTTCGCATCCCTGTACAACGACCGCGCGATTGCTTACCGCGTTCATCACGGCTTCACGCATTCGGAAGTGGCACTTTCGGCCGGTGTGCAGCGGATGGTGCGTTCCGACGTCGGCTCTTCCGGTGTGATGTTCACGATGGACACAGAGACCGGTTTTCAGGATGCGGTCTTCATCACCTCCTCTTACGGCCTCGGCGAGGCCGTGGTCCAGGGGGCCGTGAACCCTGACGAGTTCTATGTTTACAAGCCGGCATTGGCGGCTGGCAGGCCGGCAGTTCTCAAGCGCGGGCTGGGGGAGAAGGCCGTGCAGATGGTGTACACGGATTCGGACGAAGTTGGCAGGACCATTGACTTCACTCCCGTGCCCCAAGATTCCAGGAGCCGTTTTAGCCTTACGGATGCTGAAGTCGAGCAGCTTGCACGCCACGCCGTAGCGATCGAGCAGCACTACGGCCGTCCCATGGATATCGAGTGGGGTAAGGACGGGGTGGATGGGGAGCTCTACATCCTGCAGGCGCGGCCCGAAACCGTGGAGTCCCGCAAAGCAGCGGGCGTCACGTCCCGCTACACGCTCGCTGAGCGTTCAACGGTTTTGGTCGAAGGCCGCGCGATCGGTCAGAGGATCGGCGCCGGGCAGGTCCGGGTGCTGTCCTCCATTGAGCAGATGGCCTCCTTCCAGGAGGGTGATGTCCTGGTGGCGAACATGACGGACCCGGACTGGGAACCGATCATGAAGAAGGCCGCCGCGATTGTCACGGACCGTGGCGGGCGGACCTGCCACGCTGCGATCATCGCCCGCGAACTGGGGATTCCCGCCGTCGTCGGAACCGGCTACGCCTCCCAGATCCTCAAGGACGGCACTCCCGTGACAGTCTCCTGCGCCGAAGGCGAAGCCGGGCTGGTCTACGAAGGGCTGCTGGAGTACACGCTCCAGGAAACCAGCTTGGAGACTATGCCCGAGGCCCCGGTGAAGATCATGATGAACGTCGGGACCCCGGAGCAGGCGTTCAGTTTCGCCAAGCTCCCCAACCACGGCGTTGGTCTGGCCCGCCTTGAGTTCATCATCAACCGGCAGATAGGGGTCCACCCCAACGCCTTGCTGGCCGTCGCCGGCGAGATCGAGCGACCGGCAAGCCTGGATGACTACACCGTCCGGTTGATCCAGGAAAAGACTGCGGCCTATCAGGGCCCGCGCGACTACTATGTCCGCCGTCTGGCTGAAGGTATCGCGACCATCGCCGCCGCGTTTGCCCCTGAACCGGTGATCATCAGACTCTCTGACTTCAAGTCCAACGAGTACGCCAACCTGATCGGCGGTCCTGCGTTCGAACCAGAGGAAGAGAATCCGATGATCGGGTACCGTGGCGCGTCCCGCTACCTGTCCGCGGCCTTCCGGCAGGCGTTCGAGCTCGAGTGCGAAGCGCTCAAGTACGTGCGAAACGAGATGGGGCTGAGCAACATCAAGCTCATGGTCCCGTTCGTACGGACTCTGGAGGAGGCCAGTGGCGTGATCGACCTCCTCGCCGCCAACGGACTGCGGCGCGGCGAGGACGGGCTGGAGATCGTGATGATGTGCGAGCTGCCTGCCAACGCGCTCCTTGCGGACCAATTCCTGGAGTACTTCGATGGGTTCTCCATCGGTTCCAACGACCTCACCCAGCTCACCCTGGGCCTGGACCGGGACTCTGCCTTGGTGGCTGACGGCTTCGATGAGCGGAACCCGGCAGTGACCAAGCTGCTGGAGATGGCCATCAGTGCTTGTCGCGCCAAAGGCCGGTACGTCGGAATCTGCGGCCAGGGACCCAGCGACCACCCGGACTTCGCGGAGTGGCTCCTTGCCCAGGGCATCAGCTCCATCTCGCTGAACCCGGACGCAGTCACCGAGACCTGGTTGCGCCTGGCTAAGACCACCAGCACCACGGTCTAAGTGGCAGACAACCAAACCGTGGGGGCGGGCGCAGCGTCCGCCCCTACGGTGTTCTTCCTCTCTGACAGCACCGGTATCACTGCCGAAACGCTGGGCAACACCTTGTTGACCCAGTTTCCCGGGCAGCGGCTTGAACGGCGCACCATCCCTTTCATCACCACCATTGAGCAAGCCCGCGAGGTGGTAGCGGTCATCGACAAGGTGGCAGCCTCCGGTCCTGTCCCGATCATTTTCTCCACTGCGGTGGGACAGGACATTCGTGCCGTGCTGTCGGAAAGCCGGGGTCAGTTCTTCGACTTGTTCGGGTCCCACATCGGGAAGCTCGAACAAACGCTTGGCGCGGCCGCCAACGGAAAACCGGGCCAGGCACACGGCGTCGGCGACGCCGTCCGGTACCAGTCCCGCATGGCCGCCGTCGAATATGCCATTGAACACGACGACGGCCAGTCGCTCCGTGCGCTCGAACGCGCCGAACTGATCCTGATCGCGCCCTCCCGCTGCGGGAAGACACCCACCACGATGTATCTTGCCCTGCAGCACGGCATCCTGGCAGCGAACTTCCCGTTGGTCGAAGAGGACTTTGATGTCATGGCGCTGCCTAAACCCTTGCTGCCGTTCGCGGACAAATGCTTTGGCCTTACGTCCCAGCCCGTCCGGCTGAGCCAAATCCGCCAGGAACGCCGGCCGGGCAGCAACTACGCTTCGCTGAACCAATGCACCTTTGAACTTCGCAACGCGGAGGACATGTACCGGGCCAACAACATCCCCTACGTGAACTCCGCCTCCATGTCCGTGGAAGAAATTTCCGCCACGGTCCTTCAACGCATGCAACTGCACCACTGACAATCGGAGGCTTCGGGAGCGTGTGGTCGGTGAGTCGCTTACGGCTTGATCCGGAAGTAGCCGTAGTCAAGGTTCTGGTGAACGGCGTTTGTGCCAGCGACCTCGTTGCGAAGGGTCGACCCTGGGACTTTCACCTGATCATTGCAGGTTCGCGATGCTGTCCGCTATGTCAAGCTTTCGAACACCATGGTGGCCTGGATACGGTCGCCGCCGCCAAGCCCCTTGCTCCCGCTGCTGGAGGTGGTAATCGTATGCAGCCGGTAACCCTTGGACGCCTGAGCGTTGATGGTCCTCTCCAGTTCGGTCAAGTTACCCGAGCCAGTTCCCCATAGCTTTTCTTTGAGAATGACCTGCAAGACGACGTAGTGCATAGACCGTTTCCTCCCTATCTGGCCAGTTGTCGGCAATCCTACTGGATGGCCACCGGGCTGCTGGGATGACACCGCTGTCTCCGTTGTGGCTTCAAACGGGGGGATACCGGAGGGAACGGACCTGATCGGATCCAATTTCTTCAAAGCTCATTCAGCGGTTTCATCGAGGCCGAAGGTCGCGTGCCCGTCCTGCCGCGCTGGTAGGTGACTCTCCCTACTTATTTTGATCAACTCAAAATAAGGAGGTAAGCTGGGTATAGGCCAGAGCCGCCCTTGAGTACCGCACCGGTGAACATTCCCGGGCCGGCAGGGCGCGCCACAACCGCAAACACCCTTCCGCTTGAGCGGTACTGGAATCCCGGACTGGCCATGATCCTGAACCCCAAGGAGAACCCATGACTTTACTGACTGAACGTCCCGCAACGCCCGCACCCGCCTCCGACGCAGCTGCGGCAGTCACCGTGTCCAAAACCGCATTGATCGGCGGCAGCTACGTAACCCTGCCGACTGCCCTTTCCCGGACGCATAGTGAAGGTGCCTACGTCACCGCCCCCGGCAACCGAAACGTTTCCCGTGGCAGTTACGTCACAGTTCTCGGCGTCCACAAAGACCCAGTCGGTGGCAGCTACGTCACGTTTTGCAAGGCAGCCTAAACGCGGCGTCTGTGCTTGATGGCAATACGCGGCTTTGAAAGGAGGCCGACGACGACACTTTGTGCCGCCGTCGGCCTCCTTTTGTGCAAACGTTTGTTGGCGAAGCCTGTTCGGGTTTCCGCCTCACGTTGATGCTGTGCCGCTCAGCCTTCGAGCCTCGAATGCTCGCCCAGACGGTGCCATGAACGGTTGTGGTAGACCAGAGCATCGGCGGGCTCGCCGGCTTGGACGTCACGCATCACGTGTGACTCCAAAGCGTGGACGGCGATGATGGTGGAGGTCCCCACTTCCATACGATTGATGACGGCGCAGCGCACCCAGGCGCGGACATCGTCATACACGGCCTCGCCGGTCGGAAGGGCCGACCAGCGGTGCGTCTGGTCAAAGCGGTCGGCGCCTGGCGTCGCTCCAAACTTCGCCAGGTCGACGTCGTGGGCGTCCAGCAGGTGAACGACGACGGTTTCCGCTCGCGAAAGCACCTTCGACGCTGAGGACAGTGCCGAGACCGAGAAAATCAACAGCGGAGGCTCCGCACTCACTGACACCACGGATGAGACCGTCAGTGCCACCGGTCCTTCGCCGGCATCCGCCGTGATGACGGCGACACCTCCTGGGTGGCCACGGAACAGTGCTTTGAATTCGTCAGCCGAAAGGGAGGACGGGAAGCTTTGCTTCGGAGCCTCGAGCCAGGTGTCTGTGGGGTAGGCGTGAAACATCGTTATGAGACCCTGCGGGAGAGTTCCTCGCGAACGATGTTCGTGCCTGCGCTGAGAGCACTCAGCTTGGCCAAGGCGACATCCCGGGGGAACGGTGCCATGCCGCAGTTGGAGCTGGGGATGAGCTTGTCCGCATCGACGAACTGCAGTGCTTTGCGGAGGGTGTCGGCGACCTCTTCCGGGGTCTCGATCGTCTCGCTTGCGACGTCGATTGCCCCGAGCATGACTTTCTTGCCGCGGAGGAGCTCGATGAGGTCCATGGGCACGTGGGAGTTCTGGGATTCCAGCGAGATGATGTCTATGCTGGAGCTCTGAAGCAGCGGGAAGGTTTCCTCGTACTGCCGCCACTGTGAGCCGAGCGTCGCTTTCCAGTCATTATTGGCCTTGATCCCGTAGCCGTAGCAGATATGCACGGCGGTCTCCGCGCGCAGGCCTTCTGCCGCTCTCTCAAGCGCAGCCACGCCCCAGTCCTTGACCTCATCGAGGAAGACATTGAACGCGGGCTCGTCGAACTGGATGATGTCCACGCCGGCCGCCTCCAGTTCCTTCGCCTCCTGGTTCAGGATCGCGGCGAACTCCCAGGCCAGCTTCTCGCGGCTCTTGTAGTGGTCATCGTAGAGCGTGTCCACCATGGTCATTGGACCGGGAAGAGTCCATTTGATCGGCTGGTCGGTGGTTGCGCGGAGGAACTTTGCGTCTTCGACGAATACCGGCCGCTCGCGGCGCACCGGTCCGACGACGGTGGGCACGCTCGCGTCGTAGCGGTCGCGGATGCGCACGGTCTTGCGCTGTTCAAAGTCGACCCCGCTGAGGTGCTCGATGAAGGTGGTGACGAAGTGCTGGCGGGTTTGCTCGCCGTCGCTGACGATGTCGATGCCGCGTCGGCTCTGCTCGTGGATTGCGATGCGCAGCGCATCCTGCTTGCCCTCGAGCAGCGCATCTCCCTCCAGCTTCCAGGGGGACCAGAGGGTCTCCGGCTGTGCGAGCCAGGACGGTTTGGGCAGGCTTCCGACAACGGTGGTGGGCAAAAGTGTGTTCATGATTGACGATTCTCCGTGGGTCAGTTGACGAGAGCGGGGTGTTTGGCGGTCCACTGGTCCAATAGATCCTTGTGGGGCGTGATGAAGTGTTCCTCCGTGTACTTCGCCTGAGTGATCGCGAGCTGACTGCGCTCGACGCGGTCGTAAGCGATCTGGGTCCGTGAGTAGTCCTGCTCTCCCAGGCTCGGTTGGTAGACGACGGCGGCGGCGGAGTTCGCGTTGTAGACCTCCGGGCGGTAGATCTTCTGGAAGGTCTCCATGGTGCTGATCGTGCCGATGAGTTGCAGGTTGGAGTAGTCGTTGAGCAGGTCGCCGCGGAAGTAGAAGGCGAGCGGCGCCACGCTGCCTCGCGGCATGAAGTAGCGGACCTGAAGCCCCATCTTCGCGAAGTACGCGTCCGTCAGCGAGAACTCGTCCTGCTGGTACTCGACGCCCAGGATGGGGTGGCGGTTTTCCGTTCGCCGGTAGGTCTTGCTCGTGGAGACGCTGATGCACACCACTGGCGACTGCGGGAAGCGTTCCTGGCATGCCGGGGAATCGAGGAACTGCTGGAACAGTTTGCCGTGAAGATCGCCGAAGTCCTCGGGAACAACGGGCTTGCCGGCTTCTGCTGCTGCAGCCGGCAGGACGACGCTGAAGTCGAAGTCACGGACGTAGGAGGAGAAATTGTTTCCCACGATTCCTTGGTGGCGGACGCCGTTCAGCTGGTCGACGATCTGGATGTCGAGAACCTCGAACAGCGGGAACCGCTGATCCGTACCTTCCGCAGTGAACTCTATGTGCACGGAAACGATCTCAAGCTCGAGCGTGTAACGGTCCCGGTCCGGGTTGTCCCAGTCTGCGAGATCGTTGAAGCGGCGCCGAATCATGGTCAAGGCGTTGCGGAGGTTCTCCTGGCGGTGCTCGCCACGTGCCAGGTTGGCGAAATTCGTCGTGATCCTCGAGCCTTCCGACGGGGAGTAGTCCTCGTTGAAGGGGGTCGTGGTGATGCTGAAGCTGAAGTCGTCTGCCATGTTGCCAATCCGTTGTTGATGGCCGGAGACGGCCTTTCAGAAGGTGGTGTATCCATGGTGCAACCTTCCGAGGGCTATCAGGTAACTAGTGGTTGCTATGCGTGCATATAGAATCTCCCTATGGCCCAAATTTCGAGCGGATTGACCTTGCAGCAGCTCCGTTACTTCATAGAAGTTGCCGCTGAGGGATCGATCTCCGCGGCCGCCGATCTTCTCTACGTAGCGCAGCCGACAATGTCCGCCGCGATGAAGGACCTTGAGGCCCGGGTTGGCCGTTCGCTCCTGGTTCGCTCCGCCCGCGGAGTCACCCTCACCGCCGACGGCGTAGAGTTCCTCGGCTACGCGAGGCAGGTCGTGGAGCAGTTCGCCCTCCTCGAGCAGCGCTACCTTGGCAGGCCGCCGCGGCGTCGTCTGCTTGGGGTGTCAACGCAGCATTACTCGTTCGCGGTGGACGCCTTCGTCCGGATGGTCAAGGCCTCTGATGTAGCCGAATACGAGTTCTCACTGCGTGAGTCCCGCACCTGGGACATCATCGAGGATGTCCGGACACTCCGCAGCGAGATCGGCATCCTTTATCGGAACGACTTCAACCGGAAAGTCATCGACAAGCTGCTCAGGGAGTCCGGGCTCGCGTTCACTCCGCTTTTCCTCGCCGATCCGCACATATTCATTTCACGGAAGAACCCGCTGGCTGCAAAGGAGCGTGCGAACCTCGATGATCTCGCCGGCTTGCCGCGGTTGACCTTCGATCAAGGCGCGAACAATTCTTTCTACTTCGCCGAGGAAATACTCTCCACCTTGTCCAGTAAGCAGGAGATCCGGGTCTCTGACCGCGCCACGATCTTCAACCTCATGATCGGGCTCCACGGATACACGATTTCGACGGGCATCATCAGCGGGCAGCTCGACCCGGAGATCGTCGCCATCCCGCTCGACGTTGACGAACGCATCGAGATCGGCTGGATCGGCCACGCCGCAATTCCGCTAACCGACCAGGCGCAGCGCTACCTCGGGGAACTGCGGGCTGTCGTCGCAGAGTTTGGCGTAGCGCTGCTCGACTGACGGCGATTGAGCGAGCGGGGCAGGGAGGACATCTATGCTCTGATGTGGCTTGCAATGTTTATAACCCGGCCACGCTTCAAAGGCGCAACACAGCTTCACCACAGTCCGACCCTTGATTGCCAATGAAGGCTGTAAGCATTGATACCAGCAGTCGAGTGAGGAACCATGAGCAGCAGAATCCCTGAACCCGAGTACAGCGTCAACGGTCCCATGTATGAGGGACGGGCGCTCCACCGAGTCGACGACGAGGTCGTCGACCAAGGCATTGCCTTCGACATTGGGACTTGAGTAAGCCGCCGGTCGATGTTAGGGATATTCGGAGCCGGCATGGGCGCAGTCGCCCTTGCTGCTTGCTCACCCGGCAGCACGGGTAGCACCAGTGCCCAGACCCCGGCCGCCAGCTCCACGGCCAACGCTTCCACTGGGTCCGCCACGGGCGCTTCCGGTTTGACTGAGATTCCTGACGAGACTGCCGGGCCTTATCCTGGCGATGGTTCCAACGGTGCGGACGTTCTTGAACAGTCAGGCATCGTGCGAAGTGACATCCGCTCCAGCGTCGGCGGCGGGACCACGGCAGCCGGCGTGCCCATGACGCTCACCCTCACAATCCTTGACATGGCAAACGGTGGCGTCCCCCTTAAGAACGCAGCTGTCTATGTGTGGCATTGCAATGCCGAGGGCGGGTATTCGATGTACTCCCAAGGCATCCAGAACGAAATCTACCTCCGCGGAGTACAGGTCGCCGACAGCGATGGGAAAGTCACCTACTCCTCGATTTACCCCGCCTGCTACACAGGGCGTTGGCCGCATATCCACTTCGAGGTGTACCCCACCGTGGACGACATCACTGATTCGACCAAGGCCATTGCAACTTCCCAGGTCGCGTTGCCCCAGGACATCAGCGAAAAGGTGTACGCGTTGTCTGAATACAAGGGTTCAAGCTCTAACCTTTCCCGGGTAAGCCTGACCTCGGACAACGTCTTTGGCGACGATGGGGGTGAGTTCCAACTCGCGCAGGTTACCGGCGACACCACTTCCGGCTACCAGGTGGCCCTTACCGCCGCCGTCGACACCACCACCACTCCAAGTGCCGGCAGCGTCCCGGGCGGCGGAATGCCACCCGGAGGCGGCCCTGGCGGAACCCCACCCACCGGGGCCCCGCTTGCCTAAGCGGACCGTTTAACCGGACTGTCCCAGGCTGACGACAAGGTTGATGGCGACTGCGACGACGAAGGTGGCGAAGAAGTAAGAAAGCAGCGCGTGTCCCAAGGCGATCTTGCGGGATGCGGTCGATGACTCCTTCACGTTGCTCGCGCTGTAAGACATGCCAATTGAGAATGCTGCGTAGGCGAAGTCGCTGTACGACGGTTCCTCGTCCTGGTTGAAGCGGAAGCGATGATGGTCGTCGTGGTAGTACATCCGGGCGTACTTGAACGCGTAGACGGTGTTGACGAGGGCCCATGCGAGCACCACGTTGAGGGCCGCCAGTAGCGCGGCGGCCACGCCTATTGGATCTTTTTGCTGGCTGCGGATCAAGGCAAAGACAACCGCCACAAGACTGAGGAACGTCGCGCCGGTGATAAGGGAGTCAACAAGTTGTCGAGAGCGATCTTCCTGGCGGGCGAGTTCACCTGTGGCCTCCGGGCCGGCGGGCCACGCCTTGATCCAGGCCCAGGTCAGGAAGACGCAGCCTGCGACAGACCACCCGATCAAGGGCGCAAGTTCGGGAGCACCCAGCGGTGCCGGAGCGAGCGCGACAACCAGTCCGGTGGGCGGCAATCAGGGCCTTGCGATCAATGTGCGACATATAAGAGGCTGCCCTCTGGGTTTATGCATATATGAAGGACCCAGCCGGGAATTCTTGATCCCTGAGCTTGCTCACCAAACCGTGTGCTTACCCACGCAATGCTAAGCACACTTAGTATTCGATGTCGAGGGTCAGTCTATGTAGTCCTCATCCTCGGCGCGATGGATCACCATGGTGCCGGATGCGGTCTCGTCCCGTATGAGGCGGACGATTTGAGCCCGGGCCTCTTCAACCTGTGAAGCTCTTATTGGCCCGGAGTTTGCCATTTCGGAGAGCAGGATTTCCCGGTTGCGTTCGGAGATGTTGCGTTTCACGGATTCCAGAACGACGACGGGAGCTCCCTTCAGTGCAGTAGCCAGGCTCTCTGGACTTACCCTGCGCAGAATTTTTTGCAGGTCGCGTGGGTCCAGTCTGACCAGATCCTTGAACGTCAGCATTTGCGCCCGGACCTCACCCGCCAGTTCGACGTCGACCTGATCAAGGCCGTTAAGGATGGTGCGCTCGGTTCTTGAGTCTGTGCGCGTGATGATGTTCACAAGAGGTTGAACGCCGCCAAGGTTTTCGTTCGAACTTGCCAGCTTTGCTGCCGAACCGGCGCGCTCCCGAAGGACCTCCGCGACTGTTGCGATCACTTCCGGTGCTACTGGACCCATGGTGGCGATGCAGCATGAGACTTCAACGGCCAGGTTGTCATCCAGGCCCGTCAAAATGGCTGATGCTTTGCTTGGTCGTAGATGCGCGAGCACAAGGGCCGTGGTTTGTGCCAGTTCGCCGTCGAGTAGTGCGATTATCTGTTCGATCGCCATAGGTTCCAGGAACTCGAAGGACTTGCCTACCATCACACCGGTGAGCCTGTCCATGAGACCAGCGGCCTTGTCTGTACCGAAGGACGCTTCGAGTAGCCCTGCAGCGAAGTCACGACCTCCACGGGCGGAGCGGCGGCCCTTCTTGACGTAGTCGTGGAATTCATTGACGACTGAGGTTGCCACAGCAGACGGGACACGCTGGAGGCGGACAATTTCGGCCGCAATTTCTTCAGCCTCAGACTCGGAGAAGCGGGCGAACACAGAGGCGGCACCGGCAGGACTTAGCTGCATCAA
Organism: Arthrobacter sp. fls2-241-R2A-172; assembly: GCF_030208885.1. Lineage (NCBI taxonomy): Bacteria > Bacillati > Actinomycetota > Actinomycetes > Micrococcales > Micrococcaceae > Arthrobacter > Arthrobacter sp. fls2-241-R2A-172. Next base: position 66,969 of record NZ_JARVTB010000002.1, read on the forward strand.
CACCACTGCGACTTTTTGCGCGCCAGTCAGGGTTGAAGCCGGGGCCGCAGCTTCTACAGAATTCATGCAACCGGCCGATCTGTCAGGGTGCGAAAGGGAGATTTGCAACGAACACGGTGCGGCATTGCACAGACCCGCCCGTCCTGTCTGGGGGAGACCGGACGGTCGGGAATACTCATCAGACTAGCCCCGGGCCAAGGGCTGCCCCGCAGTTCTGATGACGAACAGTGCAGAAAACCTCCTTGTAGGACTCAACGAGTGCAATGAGCGGCGATATCTTGTCTGCCGTGCACGAATCGATACCGCCAGGCAGCACTTACTGCACGATGTGAAGCTGATGCCGATCCGCTGGCCGGCGAAGGAACCATAGTGTTTTGCAATGCTGATCTTTAGGGCCAACAAGAAGTCTGGGGGCGGGGCATGCGCCGGAGAACAATAGGATCCAGCGAGGAAACAGCGAGCTGTCCTCGCTTGGCGCCCGGCAAGCGATGGGAGCGCGCTGGATCATTGCTGTCATGGCTGACGCGCTGGAGGCGGTCAGGCACATCGGAGTCCAGCGGGTTGGCTGGGCAAGGTGGTGGGGGCCGGCCTGGGATAGCCGCCGAACTTCGAGTTCGGGATTTGATCGCAAGCCGGACGCTGTCAACGGCTTTCCAGCCGATCCGTGACCTTAGCAACGGCCACGTGGTGGGCGTTGAAGCGTTGACTCGCTTTTCCGGGGAACCCGACAGGTCACCAGAGGAGTGGTTCGCTGACGCTGCCTCGTCAGGATGCGCGGCTGAGCTCGAGTTCCTGGCCATGAAAACGGCGCTCAACGCCGCTGCGGAATTGCCGAATCATCTCTTTGTTTCCGTCAATCTCTCCCCAACAGCCTGTCTTGACCGGCGGATGGTCGCTCTGCTGGAAGAGTCGCGGGTTACGCCGACAAGGATCGTCTTGGAGCTGACGGAGCACTGCGCAGTGACAGATTATGAGAGTCTCAAGGCTTCCCTGGCATGGGCGCGAGAAGCCGGCTTGCGTATCGCCGTCGATGACACGGGAGCGGGGTTCGCTTCGATGCGGCATGTACTTCAACTCAGGCCCGACTTTATTAAACTCGACAGGACAATCGTCGCCGGACTCGACGCGGACGATGCGAAGAAGGCATTTGGATCCGCGATGGTCAAGTTCGCCGAAGGTATTAGTGCAACCCTGGTCACTGAAGGTCTCGAAACGGTGGGAGAACTCGCCGCAGTGATGGAGCTCGGAGTCCCTGTGGGGCAGGGATATTTGCTCGGGGAGCCCACCGTCCATCCCGAGGAGTGGAGCAAATGGCGGAACCACGACCCACAGGCCGCCAGCACCTAGACTTATAAGTCCTCATTGCACTCGCTTGCTTCGTTGCCTTGAGTTTCCCTCGAACCACGGTTGTCCAGCAGCCAAAAGGCGTCACTTCATGAAATCCTCACCCTCGACCAGCGACATCGACCCATCCCCGGAAGGACTCACGCATTACAGCGTGCCGATGGACTTGAACCTGGAGGAGAAGTTTGAACACTGGAGGTGTTGGTACGGCAACGCGATAGATACGCCAGCACGGCTTGAAAAGACCGAAACACTGGTCCGGCCAGGCTTTAACCCCACTGCCCTGAGCCTTGGTGGGCCCGGTTTCAGTCTCGTGGATGTCAGCAACGAACCCGCCAACTGCCGTTGGAGGGCTCCCGCCCGTTCCCAGAACTGGTTACTGTATTTCCGAAGTTCATGCACGGGTTTCAGTTTTTCCGGTCGCTCTGAGGAGATCGCCCCTGGCACCGTCCGGTTCATGGACCACTCTTACCCAGGGAGCTTCCATGCCCCATCAGGTCTTAGCGCCGTAAGAATCCAATTCGACCGTCAACTGATGGGCTTGGACGATCAGTCGATGAAAAGGTTGGAGGGTCTCGGCGATATCCGGACGCATCCCATGGTCCGCGGACTGATTTTGCCAGCGTTGTGCAGTTGGCAGGAGCCGGATCTGGGACGGGACCTACCGCGGTTGCAGCCGGTCTTCCGGTCCATGATGACAGCTTTGATCGGTTCACTCCTGGAAGCACCGGCCGGCGATTCCGACATGAAGCCGGCCCGCATCGCAGCGGTCAAGAAGTTCATTCGGATGAACTACAGGAACCCGGCATTGGACGTTGATGAAGTTGTGGCCTACTCCTTTCTGTCCCGTCGGGCCCTCTATTATCTTTTCGAGGACGAAGCCCTCCCGGTCAACAAATACATCCGGACACTGAGAACCGTGGAGGCTCTGGAACTCTTTGCGGAGCCCGGTTCGTGGCGACGTTCATTGGCAAATATTGCCGAGGCCAGTGGATTTGCGAACTTACAGGCGATGCGCCGCGCAATCAAAGAAACTGGACTTACGCTCAGCGAGCTTCAGGACAACCCGGAACTTGCACGGATCATTTCGTTTGGCCTCAGAAGGGTGATCGGCTTGTGACGTCGCTGGACCCAGTGCTGTCGGGGGCCCAAAACTCATATCGTTCAGGGGAACAACGCGGGAATTGACGTTCCCGGTGAGATGATCGGATATGACCGAAAGCAACGGCTCCACCAAGCCCGAACGGGACTTTGATGCAACAGCGCATCACTCGAGACTGCGGGTCGCGGTGATGATCGCCGTGGGTCTGGTAACTGCCTTGATGGTCGGTCTGCTGAAGTCTTGGGCCTATGCCCCGGCGATCGGATGGGCCGCGGCGTCCGTAACGTATCTGGTTTGGGTCTGGACGGTCATAGGCAGGCTCCAGTCATCTGCGACAGCCGCACACGCCCGGCGCGAAGACCCTGGACGGGCAGGGGCGGATGCGCTGGTGCTGAGTGCAACGATTGCCAGTTTCGCCGGCGTTGCCTTGATTCTGCTGGACGCTGCCGACGCCGAGGGAGGCAAAAAGGCCGCGATCATCGCCATGGCCGTTGGCAGCGTGGCACTCTCTTGGTTTCTTGTCCATACCCTTTTCACCTTGCGCTACGCATCCATTTACTACCGGGACAAAACCGGTGTGGACTTCAACGAAAGCAAACAACCGCGCTACATGGATTTCGCCTACCTTGCCTTCACGGTTGGTATGACCTTCCAGGTCTCGGACACCGACCTTAAGACGGACGCGATCCGCACCACAGTTCTGCGCCAAGCGTTGCTGTCCTACCTCCTTGGCACCATCGTCCTCGCTACCACGATCAACCTCGTCGCCGGGCTGATTCGCTAGGGACCCCAGCGCTGAAGCTCCAGGATCCTCCCGACTGGCCCGGCTACTTGCGGTCCAAGTCACTGCCGGAGGAGGCCCCGAGCGCCATGGAGAATTCTCGGGCGACTTTAGCGGCCAGCACTCCGGCCAGGTCCACACCGTGGTTCCTCACGCTTTCGGGCACTGTTCATCGGCCGTTCGCGCGACCGTGTCCAGATATTTTTCCCCTATGGCGTAACCCCTGTGGCCGCGGATTGTATGGCACTGATTTGTTGCGCGCGGGTTGTCGGCAGGAGGGGCCCCGTCTATTGAGCGGCAGCTACGAGTGCCGTGAACACCCGTTCGGGTTCTTCTGCGATGCGGTTCAGGACGTACAACCACCACTGATCGCCAAAGATCGAATATTCCCGCGTGGTGTAGCCGTCCTTGCGCAATTGGTCCAAGGTGGCGGTGCCCAGCCCGAGCAGCATTTCGAATTCCACGTCCGGCCGACTGATCAGGTCCGGGTGCTCTGTAGTGAGTTCCCCGATCAGTGCTGCGTCGTGGGTTGCGATGGACAGCGGGTGCCCAGCCTCCAGGATGCGGCCCGCCAAACGGAGGTATGCGTCCTGTAGCTCGCTGCTCCCACGCGGGTAGGCCCGGTCGGCCGGTTCGAGGAATGCTCCCTTGACCAAGCGGATGACGCCCGGGTGTTCCAGCACTCGTTCCAGGTCGGCTGCACTGCGGTGCAGGCGCGCTTGGATGGTGATCCCCACTGGCTGTTCCTCCGCGGTGAGGGCGTCATAGGTGTCCAGGACCAGGTCGGTACGGTCCGAGCCCTCCGCAGAGATCATGAGCGATGTGCCCAACGGCGCGAGGGCTTTGGCCATCGCGCGGACGTTCTCCATTGCTGGATCCTGGCCCAGGAGCAGCCCGACGTGGGAGAGGTCGAAAGAAACGGTGCTTGCAATATTTGCTTCCCGAAGTGCGCTGATCAGCTCCAGGAAAACGGTTGTTTCATGACGGGCCAGGTCGGCATCGCGGACGCTTTCACCGGCGTATTCGATACTGACCCCGTGCCCGCGTGACATCGAGCGCTGAGCTGCCTCCACGGCGTCGGCCACGGTGTCGCCAGCCGAGTACTGGCGCGCGATCCTGGAGGCAACGGGTGCCAGCAGGGGCGAGGTCATCACCTTTTCCTTCAGATCTTCGTCCAGCGCCCAAGCTCGCAGCACATCCGCTGCTGCCTCACGATCACTCCCGTTCATTGCTCTCCCATTCTCTGCGGTTATTCCGTAGTCGGCACTACCGTATTGTGCGCTACGGTATCGTATTGCCTGTCGAAGGGGAAGTGACATGCCGAGAACACGTGACGTCGAGAAACAAAAACGCGCCCTGACAGAGGCCACATGGACGGTGCTGACCCGGACCGGACTGACTGGGCTCACAGCCAGTGCTGTGGCGAAGGAGGCTGGATGCACCACCGGGCTGGTGTTCCATACATTCCCCACGAAGCGTGACCTTCTTGTCCATGCGCGCAAGACACTGACCGAACGCGCCGTTGCCCGGCTTGAAGAGGTAGAGGCCAATGCACCGGACCCTCTCACCGCCCTCCAGGATGTCGTTCGCGCCCTGCCCGCAGGTCGCCGCGGCGCCAGCGACGAAGCGCGGGTCTGGGTCAGTTTCCTCGCTGCGGCCGTTGCCGATGAGGACATTGCGGAACATCACCGGCAGGGCAACCGGATGCTGCTGCGCCGCATTGAAAGGCTGGCTGCGGCAGCACGACCAGACTGGACCCACGACGACGTCACATCCTTTGCGGTGGACGTTTCGGCGTTGAGCGAGGGACTTAACGCAGTGTCGCTGCTTGACACCGAGAGCTATTCCACTGAGCAACAGGAGAGGTCCATCGACCGACTCTTGGAACGCACCAAATAGCTCTGGCCACCGGATGGCTCGCACCCGGCAGCCCCACACTAGACTTTGAGGTCAATCAGGCTGGGCAACGGAGGCCGGACAGCTTCCATTGTTGAACACTTCGAAAGGGAACCGCATTTGGCTTCTTCGACCACTATCAGCACGCAACGCAACGGTTCGTTTGCCATCCTCATCGGATTCGTCGTCATTGCAATCCAGTCCTTCCTGACCGGCTCATTTGTCCTTTGGCCGCTGGTTGTTGGCTCGCTTCTCGTGTTCATGGGTTGTTGCCTGAGGATTGAATCTGCCATCCTTCAGTCCCGGACGGAGGCTCCCGCTGCGGATGCGCAGCAGGCCAGAGAGCCCCGGACTTCGTCATCCTCCGAGGTTCCTGTGATGGAATAGCAAGGTGGCGCCGGATTGGTCCGCGCCGCTCGGCCGGGGCGTCCTGGCGCGGGACGGGTGCCACGGTCTGCATCCCCGTTCCCGGAGAGGAAGCCCGTAATGACGCACTTGGACGGTGCTGCAGTGGCGCCCCAAGAGCGCCGTCGTTTGGGCCAGCTCGTGGCCAGCGTCGCCGGTGCCCCGGTCAGCATTGGCTGCGTCCTTCTTATCGGGATTTTGGCAGCAGTTTTTGGTGGGTTCGGTGACGGTTCGCGGGTACCCCTGGGCGCGACAGCGCGGTCTTTCCCCGAGCATTGGTGGGTGCTGCTGAGTTCGGCTTTCTGGGCTCGCAACCCGACAAGTGCCGTGATCGGAATACTGCTGTTGTTGGGAGTAGGCGTCCCGGTGGAACGCCGCATCGGCAGCCGCCGGTTCGCCGTGGCTGCGGCCGCGGGCCATGTGGTGGGAGTTGCTGCCGCGATGGGGTTCGTGGCCGTGGCGGCTGGCGTGATGGGGGATTGGGTTGGCCAAATTGGTGGAAACGCTTTTGCCGGCCCCAGCGCGTTGGTTTGCGCCGTCCTGATGGCGTCCACCGCATCCATGACGACGCTATGGCGGCGCCGAATACGATTGGGCGTGTTTGCCCTGCTCCTGCTGCTGGCTTTGTACAACGGTGGTTTCGCCGACTTGGTACGGCTCTTCGCCGCTACCGTGGGAGCTCTTGTAGGACCAGTACTCTCGGGACGTAGACCGGTAACGCCGCATCCTGTAAGTTCCCGGCATGAACGCCGGGTGCTGATTGCGCTCCTCGTCGCTGTTACGGCCATCGGGCCGGTCGTAGCCGGTCTGGCGCCCCACGCGGTAGGTCCCTTGTCGGTTCTTCGCTTTCTCTTGACCAACCTCCAACCGGTGGACCCTGAGACATTGCAGACGCTTTGCGCGTACCCCGCCCTGGCCAGGGACTGTGCTGCCGCTGGTTTGCAATTGCGGGCCGGAGCGGGCGGCACTTTCATGGCGGTCCTTCCGTCGTTCCTGCTGCTCTTGTTTGCCGACGGGTTGCGTCGCGGACGCCGGTTCGCTTGGGCGGGAACCCTGCTCATTCAAGCAGCACTTTCCGCCATGGCTGTGGCTACCATCGTTGCGGTTTTGCAGCCCTCAGCTCCGGATACCGCTGCAGCAGAGAGTATGACTGCGGTGGATGCCGCCGGTTATGGGCATCCGTTTGCCCTTGTTCTGCCGTTGTTGCTGCCCCTGCTGCTCGCGGTGCTTCTGCTGACCCGACGGAAATTGTTTACAGTCCGCGCTCCGAGGGGGACCTACCGCCGTCTGGCTGTTTTCGTCGTGGGGCTGGCGGCGGTCCTGGCCTTGACATACGTGGCTGCGGCGTCGGCCATGGCCCAGGATTTCAATCCGCAGCCCGGGTTGGCCGGGATTCTGGCTGACATTCCTGACCGGTTCCTGCCTCTGGGTTATATGTTCGACCTGACTCCGGCGTTCGTACCACTGAGCCCCGGAGCGGTGGCTGTGTACGAGGGTGTGGGCATCGTTTTCTGGGCCGTGACGGGAGCCGCCCTGCTCCGGACCTTCCTCAGGCCGGCCCACAACCGGCACAGCCTGGACGAAGATCGGGCACGGGCCATCATCAAGACCCAGAGCGGGGGAACGTTGTCGTGGATGACCACCTGGCCGGGGAACAGGTACTGGTTCACTTCGGACGGCCACAGTTTCGTGGCCTATCGGGTGATCGGCGGTGTCGCCCTGACTCTGGGCCCACCGGTCGGCCCCAGGGCGGACCAGGAAAAAACGTTCGACGAATTCTCGGTCCACGCAACCGCGAACGGCTGGAGCCCGTGCTTCTATTCCGTGCCCCAGAATCTGAAAGACCATGCCACCGCCAGAGGTTGGGCGGGTGTCCCTGTCGCGCAGGAAACCATCCTCGACCTGGACCAGGTCACCTTCAAAGGAAAGAAGTTCCAGGACATCCGGACGGCAATGAACAACGCCGCGAAAGCCGGTGTCCAGGCTCAGTGGACTACGTACAAAGCCGCGCCACGAGGCGTTCAAGCACAAATCCAGGAAATCTCCGAAGAGTGGGTCGCGGACAAAAAAATCCCCGAAATGGGTTTCACACTCGGAAGCCTTGATGAGCTCGACGATCCCGAAGTTCGTTGTCTTGTGGCCATTGATAAGGACAAAAGAGTGCACGCAGTGACCTCATGGCTCCCTGTCTACAGTGACGGCGTCGTCGTCGGCTGGACGTTGGATGTGATCCGCAGGCGAAGCACGGCCATGCGCGCCAGCGCCGAGTTCCTCATAGCCTCCGCAGCCGTCACGTTGCGGGACGAAGGATACGCGTTCATCAGCCTGTCAGGAGCCCCGCTGGCGCCACCCCCACCCAGTGACGGCGGGACTGGACCGGGCCCCTCCCCGAACGCCATGGACAGGTTCCTTGAAGGACTCGGATCCACTCTTGAACCCATTTATGGATTCCGCTCATTGCTTGGCTTCAAGTCCAAATTCCAGCCCCGTTACGTTCCGCTGTACATGGTTTATCCCGATCCGGCCGCGTTGCCGACCATCGGCAGCGCCGTTACCCGCGCCTACCTGCCGGAGGTGGGCTTCGAACAGGGGCTCTCGCTCGCCCGGACCCTCCTGCAGTCGGTAGTTTCCCGGGTGCGACGGTCCCTGCGTTCGCGGCCATGAACAGGAGTGCACAGGAGGAGGTCCGGCGGCTTGATTGTCCCGCGCATTGCCCCGTGGCGATGGCCGTCCCTCTATAGGCTGGGCGGATGACAACTGTGGCCTTCTGGGGCACGATTCTCGGCGTCGTCCTCCTCGCAGCAGTGACGTGGGGAGTCCTTGGCGGGTACGGAGTGCCCCATCGGTGGGCTCCGGCGATGGCAATCCTGCGAGGGGCAGTCCAGCTCGCGGCCATCAGTGTCATTCTCAGCGGTGTGATCACCAACTCCACGTTCGTTGCTTTGGCGCTGTTGGTCATGTTCAGCGTCGCGGGGATAACTGCTGCCCGGCGTCTTGGCTGGAACTGGCGAAACCTTCGTCGTGTTGGGGCCTCCATGAGTTTGGGGATCGGGGTCAGCATGGGCATCATTTTCGCCTCTGGTGCGATTGAGTTGACCCCTCGCTATGCGCTGGCCATCGGTGGGATCATCATCGGCAATTCAATGACCACGGCGGTCTTGGCCGGTCGCCGATTCACCGGGGCGGTCAATGACCACTGGGAGGAAGTTGAGGGGTGGCTGGCGTTGGGTGCGACTCCCCGTCAAGCCACGTTGGACTTGGCCCGCAGCGCCGTATATTCCGCTTTGATACCTTCGATTGACCAGACCAAGACAACGGGTTTGGTGACTCTGCCGGGTGCTTTTGTCGGTGCCATATTCGGCGGTGTCTCGCCGCTGGAAGCAGGACGGTTCCAGATTGTGGTCCTGGCGGGGATCATGGCCACCGGCGCAATCACCGCAGTCTCGGTCGTCGCTTCCCGTGCGAACGTCCGTACACGTCCTGCTCCATTGGATCGATGAACAGATTGGGGAATGGTCTTACCAACTCTCATTGCTAAGACCGCTCTCACGCAGTTATTCTTCGACTGTGGAGCCGGCTCAGGAGGGTCTTTCCATCTGCCGCCTACCTGGCCCGGCGCTTCACGCGGCTAACTGCCGCCGTCAGGGTTTCACCCGTTCTGAACGCATGGTCTCCGCCCGATGGGTGATGCGTTTCCTTGCGAACCGTCAGGAGAGCAACGTGTGACCAACCATGCTACGCATCTTTTCCTCCCGGGCGCTCGTTCTGCTGGCGAGCCTCTCCCTTGCCGTCGCAGGCTCCGTCTTGGGTCTGCTCCCCGCTGCCGGCTCCGCAGCGGCAGCCGTTCCGCTGGCAACTGACCGGATTGTCAGCACGCACCAGAGCACACCTTCGACGCGGATTGTGTCGCCCGCCTTCACCACAAGCCAGCCGAATGAACTCCTCGTTGCATTCCTGATGTCCGATGGGCCGAAAACCACTGGGGGAGAGTCCTTCGTCTCCGTCGCCGGTGGCGGCCTCTCCTGGCGGCTACGCAAACGCACAAACACCCAGTGGGGCACGGCTGAGATCTGGCAAGCCGTCGCACCGAACCTGCTGACGAACGCAACGGTCACCGCCACCAACGCAGGCGCGTTCCAGTCCTCAATGACGGTGGTCACCTTCGCCGGCGCCGATGTGGCGACCGACGGCGCCGTCGGAACAGGGAATGCCACCACAGGGGCTCCAAGCGCTTCCCTGACCACAACCCGCGCGGGCTCGTGGGTGTGGGGAGTGGGAAACGACTGGGACAAAGCCGTGGCCCGCACTGTCGGCGCCGGCCAGACCAAGGTCGATGAGTACCTCTCAAACCAAGGCGATTCCTTCTGGGTCCAGCGCCAAACCGCTGTGACGGCCCAAGCGCCCCCTACCGTCGTGGCAATCAATGACACGGCACCGACGACTGACCGGTGGAACCTCTCCGTCATCGAAATTCTTCCGGCCGCGCCAGCAACAGGGGACACCACTCCGCCCGTGATTTCGGGTGTGTCAGCCGGCACACCCAGTACGAGTGGCGCAACCATCACCTGGACTACGGACGAGGCTTCCAGCACGCAGGTGGAATACGGCACGACTGCGGCTTACGGCCAAAACACAGTTCAGGATCCCACGCTTCAGACCACCCACTCGGCGGCATTGTCCGGGCTGTCGGCGGGCACCCTCTACCACTACAGGGTGAAATCCGCGGACGCTGCGGGCAACCTCGCCGTCTCGGGCGATGCGGCCTTCACCACGGCCGGCTCCGGCACGGACCCATCCGTGGTTGGCTCGTGGGGACCTGTCGTGGCTTGGCCTGAGGTGTCCATCCACGCAGCGCTGACGCCCACGGGCAAGGTCCTTACCTGGCAGGGCGACTTCTCCCAAGGCGGCCAGCAATACCTCCTCGATCCCGTAACAGGTAACTACACCCAGGTGCCCAGCGCAGCAGTTGACCTCTTCTGCGCAGGGCAGGCGGTCCTGCCTGACGGACGTATCCTCGTCGTCGGTGGGACGGCGACAAGCGGCGGGCTGGGGATCCGCGATGTCACGGCGTTCGACCCCACCACGGAAACCTGGCAAAGCCTGGCTCCCATGAACCACCCACGGTGGTATCCGACGGCGACGACGTTGGCTGACGGCCGGGTCCTTGTGACCTCGGGTGCGAACACGAACTCGACAGACATCGTGACCATCCCGGAGGTCTATTCACCCACCACGAACTCCTGGACCGACCTGCCGGGAGCGAACCGGAATATTCCGTACTACCCCTTCATCTATCAGTTGCCCGACGGCCGCATCCTCCAGGCCGGAGCCTCTGAACAAGCTACATCGAGCCTTGCCCTCAACATCTCCACGCAGCAATGGGCCACCGTTGACGCCCGCGTCCTGGATGCCGCTTCGATCGCGAACTACGCGCCGGGCAAGTTCATCAAGGCCGGATCTGCCGCAGACGGTGGATTCACGGGCCAGTCCAGCAATACCGCCTACACCTTGGACATGAACGCGCAAAGCCCAGCCTGGCAGGCGACAGCGTCGATGGCTTTCCCGCGCAGCTTCGTGAATTTGACGAACCTGCCCGATGGCACGGTCCTTGCGACAGGAGGGGGGACCGACAAATCGGGCCAGGACATCAGCAAGGCCGTGATGCCGGCCGAGATCTGGCAACCGACCGCCGGAACGTGGAGCACCGTGGCACCGATGTCCGTTCCCCGCCTCTACCACTCGGTGGCCGTCCTGCTTCCGGACGGCAGGGTGTTCGTATCAGGCAGCGGCGGCGATACAGGCGTTGCGGACCAGAAGAGCTACCAGATCTACTCGCCGCCATACCTTTTCAAAGGTCCGCGGCCGAGCATATCCAGCGTACCGGGCAGTGCCCAGTACAGTTCGACGGCGTTCATCGGCACCCCTGATGGGGCGCGGATCCAATCCGTGTCACTGATCAAGACGGGATCCGTGACCCATGCCTTCGACCAGAACGCGGTAGCCATGAACCTGGGCTTCTCGCAGGCCGCCGGTGGCCTCAACGTCCAAATGCCGGCCAACGGCAACTACGCCCCTCCGGGGTATTACCTGCTCTCGATCGTTGACGGCAATGGCGTTCCGTCCACGGCCGGAATGATCCGATTGTCAGCGCCGAGCCAGGACACCACCCCTCCAACGGCTCCGACGAACCTGTCTGCGTCAGCGTCTGCGGGACAGATCGCCTTGACGTGGACGGCCGGCACGGACAACGTAGGGGTCACCTCGTACCGGGTTTCGCGCGACGGAACATTAGTCGGGAGCTCGGCGTCCACCAGTTACAGCGACACTTCGGTGCTCGCCGGGACGACGTACACCTATACGGTTGCCGCCGTCGACGCGGCAGGCAACGTCAGCCCGCCGTCGAACACTGCGACGGCGCAGGCCGTTGCTGCGGGCAGTGGAATCACGGTCGACAAAATCGTCTCCGTCCACCAAGGAACCAGTACGTCGACCATCAGCGCTCCGGGTGTAACAACCACGGGCTCCAATGAACTCCTCCTTGCCTTCGTCAGTTCGGACGGTCCGAACTCCGCGAATTCGGCAAGCATCAGTTCCGTCTCCGGCGGAGGGCTCAGTTGGACACTCCGACAAAGGTCCAATACACAGCCTGGAACCGCAGAAATCTGGCAAGCCGTCGCCCCCGGACCGCTCTCGAATGCGACCGTCACCGCCACGCAGGCCTCGGGAAGCTGGCAGGCCGCCATGTCGGTTGTCGCCTTCCGGGGAGCCGATATCGCAACGGGCGCAACACTGGGCGCAAACGCCGCCTCCGGCGCGCCAACTGCCACCCTGACCACCACGAGGGCCGGCTCCTGGGTCTGGGGCGTCGGTACGGACTGGTCCAACCCGATAGCCCGCACGGCAGGGCCCAATCAGACCCTCGTCGACCAGTACCTGGCGCCAGCGGGCGACACCTACTGGGTTCAGCGCCAGAACTCCGCCACCCCAACCAATGGCACGGCTGTGACGATCAATGACACCTCACCGACAACGGACCGCTGGAACCTCGCAGTCATTGAGATTCGTGCCGCACCATAACCGCCGGACTGCGGTGCTCGATCACGTGGATTCGGTGCGCTTCAGTGCCGCCCAGGCTTGGAAACCGCCGATAAGGTCTGTCGCCTGGGCCAGCCCCAACCGTTGCAGGGTGTGCGCGGCAAGGCTGGAACTGTAGCCCTCATTGCAGACGACGACGATCCGCCGGGCGGCATCCCCGGCGCCCGGGATACGGTGCGGGCTGGATGGATCGAGTCGCCATTCGAGAACGTTCCGGTCTATGACCACCGCTCCCGGGAGCTCACCGTCGCGGTCCCTTTGATCGACCGGCCGTGTATCAACAACCAGGGCGCCCTCCTCGATCTCCCGCTCGAGATCCCCAGGGTGAACCCGGTCCAATCCAAGGCGGCTCTCAGCGAGTAGCTGGTCAATCGTCAGAGGCCCGGGGACGTCGGTTGGGGCCAAACCCCCCGGGCCCGATGCATGTTCGTCGTCGGGAATATCCCGCTGCGTCATGGTCTTCCTCCAATTGCTGCCGTCCGGTGCGCCTTCCACCATTAAACGAAACACAGCGGAAAAAGGGTTAGCGGCGCCGGGGTGTTGGTCCTGTTGCTGCCGCAGTGGTTTGGGCTATGCTCCAGAAATGGCGCCGAGAAGTTTTCTTCAATGGCCGGTCGTCCGTCAACTGAGTACGGGCGACCTGTTTGGCCGTGGGCCTGCGGTCACATCGGCCAAGACCAAAGCAATAACTGCGCGAACAACCACTGCTGACCGGGTGGTCCAAAGCATCTGCCCGTACTGCGCGGTAGGGTGTGGCCAGCGCGTCTATGTCAAGGACGAGAAAGTTGTCCAGATCGAGGGCGACCCGGATTCGCCCATCTCCCGCGGCCGTTTGTGCCCCAAGGGTTCCGCCAGTGAACAGCTGGTCAACTCGCCCGGCCGCCAGACCAAAGTACTTTACCGGGCACCCCGGTCCACCGAGTGGGAACGCCTGGACTTGGGTACCGCCGTCGAGATGATCGCGGACAGGTTCATCGAGACACGCCGCAGGACATGGCAGCAGAACGACAGTGAGGGCCGACTGCTGCGCCGCACCATGGGCATAGCTTCACTGGGCGGCGCTACCTTGGACAACGAAGAAAACTACCTCATCAAGAAGCTGTTCACGGCTGCGGGGGCGGTGCAGGTCGAGAACCAGGCCCGCATATGACACTCCGCCACGGTTCCCAGTTTGGGAGCCTCATTTGGACGCGGTGGTGCTACGCAATCACTGCAGGACATGGCCAACGCCGACTGTATTGTCATCCAGGGGTCCAACATGGCCGAGTGTCATCCCGTGGGTTATCAGTGGGTAGCGGAGGCGAAGGCCCGGGGAGCCAAAGTTATCCACGTTGACCCGCGGTTCACGCGGACCTCGGCGGTCTCCGATAAGCACATTCCCATCCGGGCAGGCTCTGATGTTGTGCTCTTGGGTGCCCTGATCAACTACGTCATCTCCAACGACCTTTGGTTTAAGGAGTACGTGGGCGCATACACCAATGCGGCAACACTGGTGCATGACGATTACCGTGATGCCGAAGACCTCGGCGGGTTGTTCTCCGGCTTCGATGCCGGGAAGGGCGCCTACGATACCTCGTCGTGGGGGTATGCCGAACGGGGGGAGGGAGCCATTGACGAACCCGGTCCCGGTTCCGAACACGGAGCCGACGCGACCGCCCGGGCCGCCGGCCACAGCTATGGCAGTGGTGGACCGCCCTTGGAGCATGCAGAGGTTCAGCGTGACGACACCCTGCAGGATCCCCGGACCGTCTTCCAGATTGTGAAGCGGCATTATGCCCGCTACACCGCTGAGATGGTGCAGGACATGTGCGGCATCAGCGTGGCGGACTTCGAGTTTTTGGCGCGCGCCATCACGGAAAACTCGGGACGCGACCGGACCACGTGTTTCGCCTACGCCGTGGGTTGGACCCAGCACTCCTTGGGCGCACAGTTCATCCGGGCCGCCGCCATCCTGCAACTCCTGCTTGGAAATATGGGGCGCCCGGGCGGCGGGATCATGGCCTTGCGGGGCCATGCCAGCATCCAGGGCTCCACGGACATTCCCACCCTGTTCAACCTGCTTCCCGGGTATCTGCCGATGCCCAGCGCGGGTCGCCACGACAGCCTTGACGAGTATCTGGCAACGATTGGGTCCAAACAACAGAAGGGCTACTGGGCGAACGCCGATGCATACACCATCAGCCTGCTTAAAGCGTGGTGGGGCGAGGCAGCGAACGCGGATAATGACTGGGCCTATGACTATCTTCCCCGGCTGACGGGAGCACACGGCACCTACGAAACAGTCATGGGCATGCTGGACGACGAGGTGGAAGGCTACTTCCTTCTCGGACAAAATCCCGCAGTAGGTTCGGCCCATGGCCGAATGCAACGCCTGGCAATGGCCCACTTGAAGTGGATGGTGGTGCGCGACCTGAACCTCATCGAGTCGGCGACCTGGTGGAAGGACGGTCCGGAGATCGAATCGGGGGAGTTGCGCACCGAGGACATTGAGACGGAGGTGTTCTTCCTTCCGGCCGCAACGCATGTGGAGAAGGCGGGGTCGTTTACGCAGACCCAGAGGCTGCTCCAGTGGCGGCACAAGGCTGTGGCGCCGCCGGGTGAATGCCAGAGCGAGCTGCAGTTCTTCTTTGAACTCGGCCAACGGATCCGGGAAAAGCTCGCCGATTCCGACGACGAACGGGACCGGCCGCTGCTCGACCTGACGTGGGACTATCCCACGGACAAGCACGGTGATCCGGACCCCGAAGCGGTACTTGCGGAGATTAACGGCCGTCACCTTGATGGCCCCGACGCGGGCGCACCACTCTCCGCCTACACCGAACTTCGTGCCGACGGTTCCACGGCGGCAGGCTGCTGGATCTACACCGGTGTCTATGCCGACGGCGTCAACCACGCCGCCAACCGCAAACCGGGCCAGGAACAAGGCCCGGCCGCCCCGGAATGGGGCTGGGCATGGCCGGCCAACCGCAGGATCCTCTATAACCGGGCATCTGCGGACCCCGCTGGTAAACCGTGGAGCGAGCGCAAAAAATACATCTGGTGGGATCAGGACCAGGGCAAATGGATCGGAGACGATGTGCCCGACTTCCCGGTTGACCGTGCGCCAGGGAGCCATCCCGACCCCTCCGTCGGCGGCCCTGAGGCACTGAGCGGAGACGATCCCTTCATCATGCAGGCCGACGGCAAGGGCTGGCTTTTCGCCCCCAAAGGACTCTTGGACGGGCCCCTGCCTACCCACTACGAGGCACAGGAATCGCCGGTGGCCAACGCGCTCTACCCGCAGCAGCAAAGCCCCGCCCGGTTGGTGTTCCCCCGCGCGGACAACCCGAGTGCGCCGAGCGCCGGGACCAAGGGCGCCGACATCTACCCTTACGTGTTCACGACATACCGCCTCACTGAGCACCACACGGCAGGCGGGATGAGCCGGTGGCTGCCCTACCTGTCCGAACTGCAACCGGAGATGTTCTGCGAGGTCTCGCCTGAACTTGCGGCTGAACGGGGACTGGAACCTTACGGCTGGGCCACGATCATTTCGCCGCGCTCCGCCATCGAGGCGAAGGTGCTGGTTACCGATCGGATGGTGCCCCTCAAGGTCGGTGGCCACACGGTGCATCAGATCGGGCTGCCCTACCACTGGGGCGTCGGAAACAACGCCGTCGTCAGCGGTGATGCGGCCAATGATCTGCTGGGCGTAACCCTGGATCCGAATGTCCAGATCCAGGAATCAAAGGTTGCCTCGTGCGACATCCGCCCCGGGCGCCGGCCCCGCGGCGAGGAACTCCTCGCCCTGGTTGCCGAATACCGGGAGCGGGCAGGAGTGACCATGGAGACCGGCAACGCCGCCGTGACAAACCCGTCGGCCGAAGGCGTCGACCCGACATTGGAGGACTAGATGGGCCAGTTGTCCGGACCGACCGACCCCACCACCGATGCCCATTGGGAGCACAACCATCCACGCAAGGGGTTCTTCACCGACACCTCCATTTGTATCGGTTGCAAGGCCTGCGAAGTCGCCTGCAAGGAGTGGAACCACAACCCGCAGGACGGGAACCTGGAACTCCTCGGGTCCTCTTACGACAACACCGGATCACTGGGTGCCAGCACATGGCGACATGTCGCCTTCATCGAGCAGGGCCAGGAACGCATCACCCAAGCAAGAGAGTCCGGCCGCGCCCTGGTCAACCTGGGCATGCCGCGCATCGGTCCTCCCGCCCCGGCTGCGCCGGATTCCAGTGATCCCGCTGAAGCGGACACCACACCGCCTGACACTGCTGACTTCCGGTGGCTGATGTCTTCGGATGTCTGCAAGCACTGCACGCACGCCGGTTGCCTTGACGTCTGCCCCACCGGAGCCCTGTTCCGCACCGAGTTCGGGACCGTGGTGGTACAGGACGACGTCTGCAACGGCTGCGGAACCTGCGTGGCCGGCTGCCCGTTCGGGGTTATCGAGCGCCGCAGCAACGGTACGGTCAAAGTGGCAACCAGCAGGGAAGACCAGCACGACGAACATCCCGCGGTTCCCAATGCAGGCATCGCCCAGAAATGCACGCTGTGCTACGACCGGCTGGTGGATGACCAGACACCCGCCTGCGCCAAAGCCTGCCCGACGACGTCCATCAAGTTTGGTGACCACGACGCCATGGTGGAGACCGCCAAGGAACGCGTGGCCGACCTCCACGCCAAGGGCCTAACGGAAGCCAGGCTGTACGGTGCCAACGAAAACGACGGCGTCGGCGGAACCGGATCGGTCTTCCTCTTGCTGGACGAACCTGAAGTTTATGGACTTCCGCCGGATCCCCGCGTGCCGACTGCAGATCTGCCCACGATGTATCGCCGGGCCGGGCTTGCGGTCGCTGGTATGGCCGCGGCGGCTGCCCTGGCTTTCCTTGGAGGACGCGCGTGACCCTGTCTGAGTTCGACAACCTCCGCCCCTCCGGGCCTGCCCGACGCCGAGGGGCGGACGGCAAACCCGGCACCCGCCGTCGTCGGGAGAACGGTGACGGCTCCCGGGAAATGCCCATGGTTCCGGAAGCTGAATTCACCTCCTACTATGGCCGTCCAGTGGTCAAACCGGCGCCGTGGGGCGAGGACGTCGCTCTTTACTTGTTCCTTGGTGGCGTCGCAGGGGGTTCGGCCCTCCTTGGCCTGGGTGGACAGCTCACCGGGCGGCCGATTCTGCGCCGCAATGCCCGGCTGGGTGCCTTGGCAGCACTGAGCCTGGGTGCCGGCGCGTTGGTGAAGGACCTCGGCAGGCCCGAGCGTTTCCTTAATATGCTGCGTACCTTCAAGGTAACTTCGCCGATGAGCGTGGGTTCGTGGATCCTGAGCGCTTTCGGTGCGGGGACCGCCGTCGTGGCGGCCGCCGAGATTGATCGGATGACTGGCTGCCGGATCCCCCTGGGTCCGTTGCGGAAGGCACTACAGGCTGTTGAGGGGCCCGCAGGGTTTGAGGCGGCGGTGTTCGCGGGTCCGCTTGCGGCGTACACGGCTGTCCTGCTGGGGGACACCGCGACCCCGACGTGGAACGCTGCGCACGAGGAATTGCCGTTTGTTTTCGTGAGTTCTGCCTGTCTGGCATCGGCGGGGCTGGCCATGGTCACCACACCGGTCCACGAGGCCGGTCCTGCCCGGAAGCTCGCAGTGCTGGGCGTCCTGGGCGATCTGGCAGCAATGAAGGTGATGGAACACCGGATGGATCCTGTGGCCGCGGAGCCGCTGCACCTGGGCAAGGCCGGGACCATGCTCACATGGAGCGAGCGGCTGGCACTCGGTGGTGGCCTGGGAGCCTTACTGGCCGGCCGCAACCGTGCGGTTGCCGCGGCGTCGGGGCTTGCGTTGCTTGCCGCCTCAGCGCTCACACGGTTCGGGGTGTTCGAGGCAGGTCTGGCCTCGGCCCGGGATCCGCGCTACACGATTGAGCCGCAGAAGAACCGACTGGCGGCGCGCCGTGCTGCCGGCGTGACCGATGACGCGATCACCACAGCCAGGTAGTGCTTCCCCGGCACGTTAGCGGATCTCGATGCCCCGACCCGCCGTGGTGTGGCCAATCACCGGGTACCCGGGCAATTCGCCGATTACCAACAGTCCGCCGGAGGTTTGGGCGTCGGCCAGAAGCAGGAGATCGTCTTCAGTGACGGTTCCCGCCGAACCTAGATGTGGCCGCACCCATTCGAGGTTGCGACGGGTTCCGCCGGACACAAAACCGTCCCGCAGGGCTTCCAGCGAACCATCGAGCAGGGGCACCGCCTTGACGTCGATCACCGCCCCAATGCCCGAGGCCCGGACCATCTTGTGCAGGTGGCCCAGCAAGCCAAAACCGGTCACGTCGGTTGCCGCGCGAAGGCCTGCCGCCACTGCGGCCTCGGACGCTTCACGGTTAAGGGCCGCCATCATCTCCACAGCTTCAGGGAACACCTCGCCAGTCTTCTTATGACGGTTGTTGAGAAGTCCGACGCCGAGCGGCTTGGTCAGCGTGATGGGCAGCCCGGGCCGGGCGGCATCGTTGCGGAGCAGCTGCTCGGGATGGGCGACGCCGGTCACGGCCATGCCGTACTTCGGCTCCGGATCGTCGATTGAGTGTCCGCCCAGGACGGGACACCCTGCCTGGGATGCGACACTCAGGCCTCCGCGGAGGACTTCGGTCATGACTTCGATCGGCAAAACCCCGCGGGGCCAGCCGATCAGGTTGATGGCCGTGATCGGGCGACCTCCCATGGCGTAGATGTCCGAGAGGGCGTTGGCGGCTGCGATCCGGCCCCAGTCAAAAGCGTCGTTGACCACAGGGGTGAAGAAGTCGGCGGTGGAGAGGACTGCAAGGTCCTCGCGCACCAAGACCGCAGCCGCGTCGTCCCCGCTGTCCAAGCCGACCAAAACGTCCGCGCCCGGTTGGCCGATCAGGCCGCGGACAGCATCTTCGAGTTCCCCTGGCGGAATTTTGCATGCGCAACCCCCGCCGTGGGCGTAGTCGGTGAGCCGGAGCCCTCCATCGGTTCCCTGCTCGACGTCGTTTGTTGTGGCCTGGGTCTCATTCACCCGTTCAGCGTACCCTCGTAAGCAACCTGCTATATTGAGGCGCGGTGGCGTCCGGGTCCTGGTGGGCCCCCCGGTCTTCAAAACCGGTGAGGCTGAGTATCTCGGCTTGGCGGGTTCGATTCCCGTCCGCCACCGCCAAAGCACCGCCGTGCAGTTGCCGTGAAGCGAGGAGCCGCCGTGGACCACGTAGATCCCCGCAGAATGATTCCACGTACGAATGACCTGCTTGCGCTGCCGGCCGTCGTCGAAGCCCGCCACCGCTTGAGCGAACACGTTATCCGCCGAATCGTTCGCAACGTCCAGGACCGGGCCCGGCGCGGCGAGCTCCCGCCGTCGGACGTGGAGCCGACCCTGCTGGCCGCCGTCGCTGGACACAAGGTGACCAGCGTTCGCCCCGTCCTGAATGCCACCGGAGTGATCGTCCATACGAACCTCGGGCGCGCGCCCCTTTCCGCTGATGCGGTCGAAGCCGTGGTCACCGCCAGTGGCTATGTCGACGTGGAGCTGGACCTGACGGACGGCAGCCGGTCGCGCCGTGGAGCCGGTGCCAGGAACGCTCTGCTGTCGGCCTGTCCGGCCGCCGAGGATGCACTGGTAGTGAACAACGGAGCGGCGGCGTTGGTACTGGCCACCACGGCGCTCGCCGCCGGCCGCGAAGTGGTGGTCAGTCGTGGGGAATTTGTCGAGATCGGTGCCGGTTTCCGGTTGTCCGACCTGATTGAGTCAACGGGTGCAAGGCTTCGCGAAGTAGGCACCACGAACAGGACCCACCTGCGCGATTATGAGGGTGCCCTCAGCCCGGACACCGGTTGCGTGCTAAAGGTGCACCCGAGCAACTTCCGGGTGGAGGGATTCACCTCGACAGTAGCGCTGGAGGACCTGGGCACGGTGACAAGGGCAAACGCAGTCCCGCTTGTGGCCGACCTCGGCAGCGGGCTGTTGGCCCCCGATTCCCAACTGCCCGATGAACCCGATGTTGCTTCGGCTTTGGCGGCCGGGGCCGACGTCGTCATCGCCAGCGGTGACAAACTTTTGGGCGGCCCCCAGGCAGGATTGCTGCTGGGCCGCAGGGAGATCATTGAACGGTTGGCACGCCATCCGCTGGCGCGCGCCGTTCGTGCGGACAAGCTCGCTCTCGCCGCCCTCGAGGCGACTCTTGCGGGCGGACCACCACCGGTTGTCCAGGCACTGCACGCCGACGTCAAGCAACTGCGGCGCCGAACTGACAAGCTGGCACAATCCCTCGGCGTGCCAGTCGTGGCCCATGACGGCCGGGTGGGGGGTGGCGGCGCTCCCGGAGTTCCCTTGCCGGGATGGGCGCTGCAGCTCCCTGCCGACCTCGCAGTCCTTTTGCGGACCGGAAATCCGGCCGTCCTGCCGCGTGTCCACGACGGTGCCTGCCTTGTTGACCTACGCTGCATTCCCGCTGCCGATGACCACCGGATTCTCGCCGCGGCACGGCAGGCCTTGTCGGTCCGGGCGGGTCAGTCCGCTGGGCAGGGCTGAGAAATGCACGTCATTGCCACCGCTGGCCACGTCGATTCCGGCAAAAGCACCCTGGTCCGCGCCCTCACCGGCATGGAACCGGACCGCTGGGAAGAGGAGCGCCGCCGTGGGCTGACCATCGACCTGGGTTATGCATGGACCACCCTGCCGTCCGGACAGGAAGTGGCATTCGTGGACGTACCCGGCCACGAGCGCTTCCTCGGGAACATGCTCGCGGGAATCGGGCCGGCGCCGGTGGTCTGCTTCGTCGTTGCTGCTGACGAAGGCTGGCAAGCGCAATCCAGCGACCACCGCGATGCAGTTGCTGCCCTCGGCATCCACAACGGGGTCGTGGTCCTCAGCCGCGCGGACAGGGCATCCGCCGCGCGGATCTCAGAAGTCCTCTCCAAAACCCGTATCGAGTTGGCTGCAACAGGTCTGCAGGATGCGCCCGCAGTAGCAGTTTCCGCCATTGACGGGACTGGCCTGGATGATTTGCGTGCCGCGCTGGACGAAGTCCTGGCGCGGGTGCCTGCTCCTCCAGTGACTGGGCGGGTTCGGTTGTGGGTGGACCGCTCGTTCACCATCACCGGTTCCGGAACAGTGGTGACCGGTACCCTGGCAGCCGGAACAGTGACCCAGGGAGACGTGCTGGACCTGGTCGGCCACGCCGGTTCCCGGCCCGTCGTCGTCCGTGGCTTGCAGAGCCGTGACACGGCCCGCCCGTCCGTGGAGCCGGTCAGCCGGGTGGCGTTGAATCTTCGCGACGTCGCCGCCACGGACATTCGTCGTGGCGACGCACTGCTTACTCCCGACGCCTGGCCCACCACTTCGGTTATCGGCATCCAACGCACCACCGGAGTGGAGTACACAGCGACTCCGGAGCAGCTCACTGTGCACGTCGGCACCGCGTCGGTGCCGGCACGGTTGCGTCCCTTTGGGGCTGACCACGCCCGACTCGTCCTCGACAGGGAACTGCCCCTTGTGCTCGGCGACCGCCTCGTATTGCGGGACCCCGGGAGCCGTTCGGTGCTGGGCGGTGCGCGTATCCTCGATGCAAACCCGCCTGCCCTGCGGCGACGCGGCGATGGCGCCCGCTGGGCTGAGCGCCTCGCAGGCATGGATCCCGCCGGAGACGTGTTGGGTGAGGTGGCAGCCCGCGGAGCTGTCCAGGTGCAGCAGTTGCACAAGCTTGGGCTCGTGGCCGGCCCCGACTCGGAAGCCCCGCAGGGAGTCAAAGTTTTGAATGGCTGGTGGGTGCATGTCCCGGTTTTCGAGGCATGGCAGCGTCGCCTGCGCGCGTCCGTCGAGCTGTTGCAGGAACGCGATCCCCTGGCCCCGGGTCTTTCCATGGGAGCAGCGCGGGACTTGCTCATGCTGCCGGACGGAAGGCTGCTTTCCGATGTCATCCACGGTGCCGCTTTGGAACAGGATGGCGGACACATCCACCTGCCCGGCAGCGGGGACAATCTTGGCCCCATCGAGGAGGCCGTCGCCACGCTGGAGGCCAGGATGGGGGCGGACGCATTCCGCGCACCCGAATCCGATGAACTGGCCGCGTTGGGTCTCGGCGCACGCGAACTCGCTGCTGCGGAACGCAAGGGTCGCCTCCTGAGGTTGGGCGACGGTGTCGTGCTGCTCCCGACGGCGCCGGCCCTTGCGATGCGAACGCTTGCCCGCCTTGACCAGCCCTTCACCACGAGCCAGGCACGCCAAGCACTGGACACGACACGCCGGATCGCGGTCCCGCTGCTGGAATATCTGGATTCACGCGGCTGGACAGAGCGCCTGGACGCAGGCCATCGCAAAGTGGTGCGCTGACCCGCTGCTCCCAAGGTAGGACTCAGCGTCCTAGGAAGAACAGGGACAGGAAAACCTGCTGACCAGGCCGTGCGAAGTGGGTATCGTCGACTCCAGCCGGAACACTCCGCCCGAGAGCAGAGGAGAGTTATGCAGTATCGCACACTAGGTAACAGCGGGGCAGTGGTATCGAACTACGCGCTCGGAACAATGACGTTTGGAGCCGAAGCCACGGAGGAAACGTCACACGCCATCCTGGACAACTATGTTGCCGCGGGCGGCAACTTCATCGACACAGCCGACGTTTACAGTGCCGGCACGTCGGAGGAAATCATCGGACGATGGCTTTCGCGCCGGCCGGAGCAACGCGACCTGGTTGTTTTGGCCACCAAGGGACGCTTCCCCATGGGCAAGGCGCCGAACGACGTGGGCACATCCCGCCGCCACCTGACCAAGGCCTTGGACGATTCCCTCCGCCGCCTCGGAGTGGAGCAGATTGATCTCTATCAAATGCATGCGTGGGACCCCCTCACCCCACTGGAAGAGACCCTTCGTTTCCTGCATGACGCTGTCAGTAGCGGCAAGATCGCCTACTACGGATTCTCGAACTTCCTCGGATGGCAATTGACCAAGGCTGTCCACGTGGCCAGGGCCCATGGCTGGAACGCGCCCGTAACCCTCCAACCGCAGTACAGCCTGCTGGTTCGCGGGATCGAGAGTGAGATCGTGCCGGCGTCCCTCGATGCGAAGATAGGCCTGCTTCCGTGGTCTCCGCTTGGTGGCGGCTGGCTGTCCGGGAAGTACAAGCGCGATGAGCCGCCTGTTGGCGCGACCCGGTTGGGGGAGAACCCCACACGGGGCATGGAAGCATGGCAGGCCCGCAACGATGACCCGCGCACGTGGGACATTGTTGGAGTCGTAGGACAGATTGCCGCTGACCACGGCGTGAGCGCCTCGCAGGTCGCGCTGGCTTGGTTGGTGGATAGGCCAGCCGTGACGTCCGTGATCCTGGGTGCCCGTACTGTTGACCAATTGATGGACAACCTTGCCGCTGCTGACCTTGAACTCACGTCCGACGAAACTGAGCGTCTGACCCATGCCAGCCAGCCGCGCGTCGGGGTTTATCCCTACGGGCCCATGGCCGATGAACAGCGCAGCCGGAAGATCGAAGGCGGCAGGTAACGGCGGGGTCGGGAGTGATCGCACCGACCAGGACGTCATATTCGATGTAGCTCAGAGTGTCGTTGTTTATTCCGCATCAGCTCCTGCGGCGGATGTGTTCCCCTTATATGTGGCGGCCAGTTCCCGCTTGAGGATCTTGCCGCTGGGGCCAAGAGGCAGTTCCGGCAGAAGTTCGATAATGCGCGGGTATTTGTAGGCAGCCAGTCGATCCTTGGCGAAGCTGATCAGTTCTTCTGCAGTGGTGGTGCTGTTGGGGGTCCGCACAATTGCGGCGGCTATTTCCTGCCCCTGCATCTCATGCGGAACACCGAAGACAGCGGCGCTGACGACATCGGGATGTTGGCTCAGGATCTCTTCAATCTCGCGTGGGTAGACGTTGTAGCCATTGCGGATGATCATGTCCTTGGTGCGGTCCAGTATCCGCAGGTAACCGTCGTCGTCCTTGATGCCAAGGTCTCCAGTGCGGAACCAGCCATCCACCACCGCTTCAGCCGTAGCGTCTGGCCGGTTCAGGTAACCCTTGAAAAGATTGTGCCCGCGGACCACGAGTTCTCCGAGTTCGCCCCGGGGCAGGAATTCGATGCTGTCGATGATCTCGGGGCGGGCGATCTCGATTTCCACGCCCCATATGGGAGTGCCGATGGTCCCTGGTCGCGGACTTACGCCCACGTGGTTAAAGCTGGCCACAGGAGAGGTTTCGGTCAAGCCGTAGCCCTCGTAGATTTGGGCCCCGAACGCTTCACGGAATTTCTCCAGTACGGCGACCGGAAGTGACGAACCGCCCGAGATTCCGTAGCGCAGCGCTTCAGGGCGTCCCGGGTTGGCCTTGGCCGCCTCCAGCAGGGCAACGTACATGGTTGGCACGCCAAAGAAGACCGTGATCTCGTGTTTGTGCACCAGATCCAACGCAGCGGGCCCGGTGAACCTCGGGCACATGATGATCGTGGCACCGGCACGCAGGCCGGCGTTGAGCACGCAGGTCTGGCCGAAGGTGTGGAAGAGGGGAAGGCCACCGAAGATCTTGTCGCCCGCCCGGAGGTCGAAGGTGTCCGACAGTAGCACGTTGACCTGTTCCATCAGGGCGAAGTGCGTGCCGAGGGCACCTTTCGGTTTCCCTGTGGTTCCGGAGGTATAAAGGATGGTCGCGGTGTCCTGTGGCCTACGCGGAACGTACCCTCGTATCGGCTCCGCGGCGGCGGCTTCGGCTTCCAGCCGCGGGGTGCCGTCGGCGGCGTCTGTCGCCATCACCGTCAGCACGTCGACGTCGGCTCCCGCCGCCCCCGGGACGCCCTCGGTCATCAGCGGTGCAGCACAGATCAGCAGCTTGGCTCCGCTGTCACGCAAGGCGTACTCAATTTCACGCGCCTTAAGAAGCGCATGGACGGGAACCACGATTCCGCCAAGGGCCAGGACCGCATAATAGGCGCGGGCGAAGTCGGCAACGTTGGGGATGAGGAGCGCAACGGGGTCTCCCGGTCCTATGCCCCGGGCACGCAGGGCCCCGGCATAGGACAGTGTTTCTTTCCAGAGTTGTCCGTAGGTTGTTTCCTCGTCTTCCACGATAATCGCGACGGACTCAGGGTGGCGGGCGGCGGACTCGGCCAGTATGGCTGCAACAGTAATGGTGCCGAAGCCGTCATTGGCTGGCGTGTTTGTCATGGTCGTGTCCTTGCTTGATGAAGGTGGCCGCTGGTTATGCCTTGAGGATCAGGGGAGGAATCGTTGGGCATGCCCGTGAATCTAACACGTGAGGAGCTGGGTTGCTCAGCCGATGGGCCACCAGTCCGGAAGAAGCTCGCGCAGGTCGTCGAGGAATTCGTCCACGGGCCGCGGCGGGGTTTCCAGGAGGCGCGACTCCAAGGCGCCCACCACGCCGTAGGCGATGTACCGGGCAACCATGGATGGTGGGACTTCGCGGCCGCCCGGTGCCGGTATTTCGATGGCACGACGGGCGAGCAGCAGGCGGACAGATGCCTCAAAGTGGGATCCCAGCATCGCGTGCAGCGCTCCGGTGCCCGAGTCGGTAACCAGGCCCCGGCGGTAGACGTCGCGGTGCCGGTCCACGTGCCTGGCAACATCGGC
Organism: Arthrobacter sp. fls2-241-R2A-172; assembly: GCF_030208885.1. Taxonomy (NCBI): domain Bacteria; kingdom Bacillati; phylum Actinomycetota; class Actinomycetes; order Micrococcales; family Micrococcaceae; genus Arthrobacter; species Arthrobacter sp. fls2-241-R2A-172. Next base: position 93,173 of record NZ_JARVTB010000002.1, read on the forward strand.
GGTGACTGCGACGATGGCCGGGCCAATGTCTCCCGGCCCGCTGAGGTGGGTTTCGCGGAGGGTGTCCAGCTCTTCGGACAGAACCTGCCGGAGAAGCGCTGCGGGAGAGGCGGCGTGCTGGTAGAACGTTGATCTGTTGACCCCGGCGGTGGCGGCGACCTGCCCCGCGGACAGTGTTCCGGCGTCGTGCCCGGCCGCGAGGTCAAGGATGGCCGAAGAAAGCTTTTCCCGGCTACGCAGGGCCCGGGGGTCACTGGAAGCTGTCTCGGCGGACTGTTTCGGTTCCAGCATTATTCAGGTCACACTCCTCCGTGATCTTGCCCTCCGGCGGTGGAAATTCGGACGACTCAAGCGTACCGTTCTAACTATCCAACAGATGTCGGATAGTTGCGCCGATTCATCGCACCGAAGGCCGTCGGCGGCGGATTTGCAGTCCCTTGATAGACGCAACAAAGAGACGCGACACAGACAAGAAGGACATTAGATGCGTGCGATCGTATTCAAAGAATGGAAGCAGTTCCCCGTTCTGGAGGACGTGGCCCGGCCCGTACCAGGGCCAGGCGAAGTGCTGTTGAAGGTAGCGGGCGCAGGTGCTTGCCATTCGGACGTCAGTATTTTCCAGGACTTCACCGCCGAGGTCCCGGGGAATATCACCAAGGGCTTTGTGCTGGGGCACGAGAACTCGGGCTGGGTCGAGGAGTTGGGTGCCGGTGTTGAGGGTATCGAGGTAGGTGACGCGTATCTGGTCTACGGGCCCATCGGTTGTGGGCATTGCAAGGCGTGCTCCCGCGGGCAGGACACTTACTGCGAGAACGCTGCGACCAACCCATACCTTGGCATAGGTTTGGGTCGCGATGGCGGAATGGCGGAATACGTCACGGTTCCCGTCCGCAACCTGATCCCGCTTGGAGATGCAGACCCCATCGCTGCGGCACCGCTTGCAGATGCAGCGCTGACCCCGTACCACGCCATTAAGAAGGCGCTGCCACACCTGAATGGAGGTGGCCGGTTCGCGCTGGTGGTGGGGCTGGGAGGCTTGGGTCAGATCGCCGTCCAGATCCTCCGGGCACTGACTGGCGCAACCATCATTGCCACCGATATGAAGCCCGAAGCGATGACCAAGGCCGAGGCGGCGGGGGCCTTGACGGTTCCAGGCGGTCCCGACCAGATTTCCCGGATCCGTGAAATCACCGGCGGACGCGGCGTGGACGCTGCGTTCGACTTTGTCGGGGTGACCCCGACGATCGCCACAGCCACCGGTTCCATGGCCCAGGGTGGCCGGTTGACCGTCGTCGGAATTGCCGGCGGCCTGCATGAGTGGACTTTCTTCAACACGCCTTATGAATCCACCATCACCAACACGTATTGGGGCACCATCGAGGAACTCCATGAAGTAGTGGATATGTACCGTGCGGGGCAGATCGTCCCCGAAGTAGAAACCTTCAGCCTCGAGGACGGTCTCTCGGCCTACCGCAAACTCGCCGACGGGCAGCTGAGCGCCCGGGCGGTAGTAGTCCCGCACCAGTAGTAGTCCCGAGCCGGCACGGTTGGGGACCCCGCTCCTTCTTGGTAATGTTGAAAGACCCTTCCGGGGGGCTTTCCGCACATTCCAGCGCGGCTTTGGGGGACTTATCATAAGTATGCTTATGATATTGAGTAGGAGGGATCCTGACCGGCATGGTCGGGATTCTTATTTCCCTGTTGCGGAGAGTAGTCCATGTTCAACTTCCGGTCACTGGCCCGCATCGCCTCGGTTTTGACCACGCCGCTGGCCCCGGAAGACGTCCTGGCGTTGTTCAACCCGGTCTACTCATCGCGCCAGTTGCGCGGGGTCGTCACCAGAGTGGTTCAGGAAACTGCGCAGTCAGTCACCATTTTCTTCCGTCCCGGCCGTGGCTGGCACGCCCACCTCGCGGGCCAGTGGGCGAGGATCGGCGTAGAGCTCAATGGGGTGCGGCACTGGCGATCATATTCCCTGAGCGCGCCGGCCGGTCAGGACCCAGCCATCACTGTCACGGACGTGGGGTCGGTGTCCCGTGTTCTGGTTCGTGAGACCAAGGTTGGTGACATCCTTTTCCTGGCCCCGCCACAAGGCGACTTCGTCTTGCCTGAGCATCCGCGTTCCCTGCTCATGCTTACTGCCGGAAGCGGCATCACTCCCGTCATGTCGATGATTCGGACCCTCGTCCCCGGACGACCCGACGCCGACGTTGTCCTGATTCATTCCTCCCGCGGGGAGGATGACAGTATTTTTCGAGAGGAACTGTTCGAGCTCGCTGATCAGTTTCCCAGTTTCCGCGTGGTGCAGTGGCAAACGGGTGGCCGTGGACGCCTGAGCTTGGCGACTCCGGCTGAACTTGAGCGCATTTGCCCTGACTGGCAGGACAGAACCGCCTACGCCTGCGGCCCTGAGAGCTTTCTGGACGATGCCGAAGCCCTCTGGAACCAGGCAGCACAGGAAGCTACAGCGGGCTCGCTGACCATTGAGCGGTTCCATGTCGAGCTCAAAGGGCGGGACGGAAGTGAGGGCGGCTTGGTCATCTTTGAAACATCGGACCGCGAGGTCATGGCCGACGGCGGCGTGCCCCTCCTTGACGTCGGGGAGGATGCGGGCATCCTCATGCCCAGTGGCTGCCGCATGGGGATTTGCCATAGCTGTCTCACTCCGCTGCTTTCCGGCAGCGTCCGCGACCTGCGTACCGGTGAGGTGCGTGGCGAACCGGGTGAACTCATCCAAACCTGTGTCTCGGCTGCCGCCGGGCCCGTCAATCTCAAGCTCTGAGGAGTACCACCGCATGTCAGTAGCTTCGGCCAAAAACCCCGCCACCGCCGTCGGGCTCAAAACGCGGCCCGGCGCCCTTGCCGAGGCGGGTCGACCCACGATGCGTCCTCCGGCGGCTGCGCACTTGAGTGACGAGCAAGTGGCCGAATTGGGACGCGAGCTCGACGCTATCCGCGACGGGATCCTGGCCAAGCGCGGCTCCAGCGATTCGGCCTACATCAGGCGCATGATCAAGATCCAGCGGGGTCTGGAAGTTTCCGGTCGGGCGGCGCTGCTCGTCAGCAGGAACAAGGGCGCGTGGGTCACTGGAACAGCCCTCCTAAGCGCGGCCAAGATCCTTGAAAACATGGAGCTGGGGCACAACATCCTCCATGGACAGTGGGACTGGATGCGCGATCCGGACATCCACTCCACCACCTGGGAATGGGACTTCGTCACCCCATCGCGCTCGTGGCAGCACACGCACAACGATCTTCACCACCGCTGGACCAACGTGATAGGCAAAGACCGCGACGTCGGGTACAACCTTCTGCGGATGGACCCTGATCAGGAATGGAAGCCCTTCAACCTGGGCAACCCCCTCTATAACGCCCTGCTGGCGCCCGTCTTCGAATGGGGTATCGCCATCTACGACCTGGAAATCCCCGAGTACAAGGAGGGCCTGAAGTCCAAAGAGGCGATGGTCAAGGACCTCAAGGCACTGGGTCGTAAGGCCGCCAAGCAGTTCGCGAAGGACTATGCGGCCACCCCCGCTTTGGCCATGCTCACGGGCTCCGGGAAGCAAGCCCTCTACGGCACCCTCGTGGCCAACGCCGTACGCAACGTCTGGGCCCACGCAGTCATTTTTTGTGGCCACTTCCCCGAAGGTACGGATACTTTTACCGAGGAAATGGTCGAAGGCGAAACCCGGGGCGACTGGTATGTACGTCAGATGATCGGATCCGCGAACATCTCAGGCCCGCGGTTTATGCATCTCATGACCGGAAACCTTTCACATCAGATCGAGCACCACCTCTTCCCGGACCTTCCCTCGAACAGGTACTCAGAGATTGCACCGAAGGTCCGCGAAATCTGCGATCGTTACGGCCTGAAGTACACCACGGGGCCGCTGTTGAAGCAGGTTGGCTCAGCGTGGGCCAAAGTCTTCAAGCTCGCTCTTCCGCCACAGCGTTAGAGCAGAATCGCTAGCTGCCCTGCATCCCTTCCATTGCCCAGGCGATGAGGGTTAGTTCGAATTCGTGAGGCTCTAGCGCGTCGTGCACGTAGGCATCCAATTCCACGGGGGTGGCATTGCCGCCTTCCGCCCAGTATTTGATCCATAACTGAGACGGGCAAATGCCACTGGCTATTTCGGTGCTTCAGCCGTTGACGTAGCCCATATGCGTGGCGTTGTAGCGATCGCCATGCACTCCTACATTGCGGGCTAGGGCATTGAGGGCGGCAACCTCGTCGGCAGTGAGCGCCACGCGGGTAGCTTGGGCGTTCTCCTTAATGCGTGCGGTACGTCGAGTGCCCGGAATGGGGACGATCCATGGCTGCTGGGCGAGAAGCCATGCAAGCGCGATTTGGGCAGGAACCGCATCCTTCGCCGCAGCGAGTTCGATGACGTGTGCAACAAGAGCCTGATTGGCGGTCAGATTTTCGTCATTGAAACGCGGGACAAGGTTGCGGATGTCGCCCTCGGCGAAGGTGGTGTCCGCGGTAACCGTACCGGTGAGGAAGCCCTTACCCAAGGGGCTGAAGGGAACAAGGCCTATACCGAGTTCGGCAAGGGTTGGAAGTATTTCGGCCTCGGGGTCGCGCGTCCACAGCGAGTACTCACTTTGTAGGGCAGCGACGGGCTGCACGGCGTGGGCCCGTCGGATTGTGGCGGCGGAAGCCTCGGATAGTCCGAAGTGTCGTACTTTGCCCTCCGAGATCAGATCCCGGACGGTGCCGGCGACATCCTCGATGGGCACTTCGGGGTCGACCCGGTGCTGATAGAACAGGTCGATGGCGTCGGTACGGAGCCGCTTGAGGGATTCTTCGGCGACTCGGCGGATCTGTTCCGGGCGGCTGTTCAGCCCGATGCTTTCGCCGTTTTGGATGTCCCAGCCAAACTTGGTGGCGATCACCACCTGGTCGCGGATCGGTTCCAGTGCCTCGCCGACAAGTTCCTCATTCACATAGGGGCCGTATACCTCGGCCGTATCGAAAAAGGTGACGCCATGGTCGACGGCTGAACGGAGCACGCTGACCATTTCATCGCGGTTGCCGGGGTTGGGCCCGTAACTTTGGGACATGCCCATGGCACCTAGGCCGATGGCCGATACCTCAAGTCCCTGTCCGAGAGTTCTTGTATGCATGCTGGTGCCTCCATTGTGCTGTTGAATGCGGTGGTGTCTTCGTTTGGAACGTGTTCGTGCCGACCAGGGAGATCCAAGGTGCGGGACGACGGAAGTTGCCCTTACGGTTGCGTCCCCCTGGGCGAGTCGACGTGCGGCACTATCGGCCCGGCGTCGTTCTGTTGTTGGAGCGTGGCGGCCCAACTGGCGAGGAGCCGTAGGCGTTCCTCGCTGGCAGAGCCAGGTTCGGCTGTGTAGATGAGCATTGACAGGCCCGGCTCTGCGGTTAGCTCCAGGCCTTCATATGTCAGCGTGAGTTCGCCTACCTCATGGTGGTGGAAGCTCTTGGTGCCGGATCCATGCCGCCTGACATTGTGAGACCCCCACCGGATCCCAAACTCTGCACTTCGGGTGGAAAGCTGCCCAACCAGGTCGTGAAGCCGTTTGTCCTCCGGGTCGCGTCCCGCCTCAGTTCGCAGGATTGAGACGGTGACGTTTGCGGCTGCGTCCCAGCCCGGATAGAAATCCTTGGCCCGTTCGTCGAGGAAACAGAACCGCGCCAGGTTGCCCTGCCCTGGACCGTCGAACACGTGATCGTAGAACGCCCGTCCCAGCGCGTTGGTGGCGAGGATGTCCATCCGGCCGTTACGCACGAATGCCGGCCCTTCCGTTATCACGGCGAGGACGCGTGTCAGGCTTTCCCTCGCCACCCAATTCTGCGACTTGCGCTTGCGCACGGCGCGGACAGCGCCGTTGGCGATACGTGAAAGGTCGAAGAGGTGTTCGCGTTCAGCGTCGTCCAGTTGGAGGGCCACCGCAAGTGCATCGAGAACAGCATCCGAGACCCCGGAGAGATTCCCGCGCTCAATCTTGGCGTAGTACTCGACGCTTACAGCGGCGAGGGCTGCTACCTCGTTTCTTCTGAGACCCGTGACGCGGCGGTTCCCGGAAACTGCCAGCCCGGCCTGCTGGGGGGTTACCCTCGCACGGCGGGACATGAGAAATTCTCGAACTTCATTCGGGTTGTCCACGTTCCCAAGGCTACGACGTCCACGCGTTGCGAGGGATGCCCTGTTGGTACGCCCCTCAGCGGTGACTCCCATAACTGGCGTCGTTGAGGTCCTATGGAATCTCAACACCCGCAGGGCATGCGGCCGCTGGCCGGTACACGCCCAACTGGCGAGGGAACCTATACACGAAAGGAAAAAGACATGGCGAAGGACCCACGTGCAGGATGGACCGGCGGGCAAAACGCGTTCGGTGACTTTGCGCCCGGAATGGTCCACTACACCGACAAGGTGCTGTTCGACGAAGTATGGGAACGCGCGGGCTTGTCCAAGAGAGACCGTAGCCTGATCACCGTCGCTGCATTAACGGCTACGGGAAAAGCCGATCAACTGACGTTTCACCTCGACTATGCACGCCAAAACGGGGTAACCGAAGAAGAATTGAAGGAAGTCATCCTCCACCTCGCCTTCTACACGGGCTGGCCCAACGGAATGAGCGCGATGACCGTGGCCAAGAAGGTCTTCACCAAGGAGAAGTAGGGTGGATCTCCATTTCCCGCTGCCCGTCCGGTTGCGTTCCGTTGGGCGGCGCCCCCCTGGGAGTCCAAGCGCTTCCGCTCCGAAGCCGCTGCTGAAGCCGAAGCCGTTGCCGGCGTCGCTGCGCTGTTGCGGCTGACTCTGCTTGACAGGGCCAGGTTGGGGACCACGAAGGGCCCGGAATGCCGAAACCGGTGGCCTCAACCACCTGCAGCAGCGGGCCTGAGGAACTGTTGAGTTCGGCTGCCGGCAACGCAATGGAAGATGCCATTCCGATAAGGACATAAACGACGCCGGCAGTCAGCAGGGTGCCGAAAAGGGCTTTCGGGTACACGCGGTTGACGCCTCGAACCTCTTCGGCGACGTGGGCTGAAGTCTCGAATCCAACGAAGGATCAATAGGCAGCGGAGATGCGGCCAGGATTCCAGCCCCCGGCGAGACTTCCGGATTGATAGCTGTCATGACCACGTTGGCGCGAACGGACTCTTTGACGCCGCGGGCGTTCAGCAAACCGACCCGTAGCAGGAAAGCCAAAAGTTGTCGGCGCCGGCGGTGGGTCCAGGAAGGGTTTGAGGTAATCGCCGGCGAAAGCCAAGCTCAGCCCCGCGGCGCTGGTCACGCCGGCGCCCACGAGCGCATATATTCCTGCTTCCCAGGACGTCGCCCAGTATCGAAGCAAGGCCGCTTTGTGATGTAGTGAACATCACCCTAGGATTAGTAAGCAAGCTTAGCTTCCGGGTTAAGGCAGCGAATCAAAAGGAGAACAAATCGTGCCAGTTGAGGACAATACCGTGATTCCCGGCGCTCCCTCCAGTGAGCCTCCCACAGACGACGAGCCGACGACCCCACGTGAGCCTTTGCCTCCCAAGCCCGATCAGCAAGCACCGGAGGCGGTTTCCCCGACGGGAAGCCCCACCGGTGCGCCGGTGAACTCCCGGGCGCAATCGGGCCAGTACCTGACAACCGCCCAAGGGCTCCGGCTGGGGGACACTGATCATTCCCTGCGGGCGGGCACCCGCGGACCTGTTCTGCTTCAGGACCACCACTTGCGGGAAAAGATCACCCACTTTGATCACGAGCGCATCCCGGAGCGCGTTGTCCACGCCCGGGGCGCGGGCGCACACGGCGTGTTCCGTTCCTACGGAACGGCATCGAAGATCACGAAGGCAGGGTTCCTGGCGGCCGACGTCGAAACTCCGGTTTTCGTCCGCTTCTCCACCGTTTTGGGCTCCCGGGGTTCGGCGGATGCGGTACGGGACACCCGTGGCTTTTCCACCAAGTTCTACACTGATGAAGGCAGCTACGACCTTGTCGGGAACAACATTCCCGTTTTCTTCATCCAGGATGGCATCAAGTTCCCTGACGTCATCCACGCTGCCAAGCCACACCCTGATCGGGAAATACCCCAGGCCCAGAGCGCCCATGACACGTTCTGGGACTTCGTCTCACTGCATACCGAGGCCCAGGCGCACACGATGTGGAACATGTCCGACCGCGGCATTCCCCGCTCGTACCGGACCATGGAAGGCTTCGGCGTGCATACCTTCCGGCTGGTGGCCGCGGACGGGAGCACCACATTGGTGAAATTCCACTGGAAGCCCAAACAGGGCGTGCACTCGCTTGTCTGGGAGGAAGCCCAGATCATCAACGGCATGGACCCGGATTTCCACCGCCGTGACCTTGCCGACGCCATTGAGTCGGGCGCCTACCCGCAATGGGAGCTTGGCATCCAGACCTTCCCGGACACTGAGGACCAGATGTTCGAGGGCATCGATCTGCTGGATCCGACCAAGTTCATTCCCGAAGAACTTGCGCCTGTCCAGCCGATTGGGCTGATGACGTTGAACGCAAATCCGACGAACTTCTTCGCAGAGACCGAACAGGTAGCCTTCCACCCGGGACATCTGGTCCCTGGCATTGACGTCACCAATGACCCGCTCCTTCAGGTCCGGCTGTTCTCCTACCTCGATACCCAGATTTCTCGGCTGGGCGGCCCGAACTTCGCGCAGATTCCCATCAACCGGCCGCATGCACCCGTCAACGACATGCTTCGCGACGGGATGCACCAGACGGCGGTACACAGTGGGGTCGCCCCGTACCATCCAAACTCCCTCGACGGCGGTTGCCCCTTTATGGCCGGACAGGACGTTGGAGCGTTCGTGGATGTTCCCGAGGCCCTTGCGGAGTCCATTAAGGAACGGCGCAACCCGGCTTCGTTCGACGACCACTTCAGCCAGGCCCGACTGTTCTTCCGGAGCATGACCCCGGTGGAGCAGGACCACATTGTGCAGGCGTACACGTTCGAGCTCGGCAAGTGCTACGAATCCAACGTCAGGGAACGGCAACTCATGGCCCTGGCCAACATCGACGCCGGGCTTTGCGCCGCCGTCGCCCGTGGACTGGGTATGCCGGTTCCCGGGGCCACGGTCCAGGTCCCCGATTCCGAACCGAGCGCGGCCTTGTCGCAGATCGGCGGGACGTGGCCGGCTGCGGGCCGCGTAGTGGGGATTATTGCTGACGACAGCAGCGACCTGTCCCAGGTTGCCGCTGCACGCGAAGCCCTGGATGCCGAAGGCATCACGCCCTTGGTTGTTGCACCGGTTGGCGGGTTCCTGGGCGCGGAGCACGGCGCCGCCGTCGCCGTCCAGCGGACCTACCTCACCGCCCGATCCACAGAGTTCGACGCCGTTATCGTCGCGGGAAGCGGGGCTCCGGCGCCGGACGCAGCAGCGGGAAGGGACGCCAAGGCCGGCGCACCCTCACCCGGTCTTGATCCCCGGGTAGTCCTTCTGCTCACGGAAGCGTTCCGCCATGCCAAGGCCATCGCGGCGTGGGGAACCGGTGCGACGGCTCTGGAGGCGGCCGGTATCCCTGCAGACGGTACCGGGGTCGTGGTCGGCGACGCGCCGGACGCCGTGCTTACTCCAGTCCAGGAACTGCTGGCCGCCCACCGGGTGTGGGAACGATTCCCTGCAGCAGGACCGAGCAGCAGCGAGGCCTGACAGGGACGCGGGATCAGGGCAACCGCATGACATGATCTGCACGGCGGGCCGGCATCAATTCCGATACCGGACCGCCGTGCAGTGTGCCCGCGGCGGCCGCCGAATAGTGCTTCGCGAGGGCACGCGGGTTTCCTGACCGGCGTGCTTTACGCGGCCTTTATGCTTGGGTCATGTCTACTGATGAAGAAAAAGACCCACCTGTACCCGCCGACGTGGAGGGCAAGATTCCGAAAAAAATACATGACGGCCCAAACGATGACAAAGCACCGGACCACAAGCCCAAGGAGGAGGACTAGCGTTCTCGTCAGGAACGGTTTCCAGGGGGTCGAAGGAGATTGATGGCGGCGGCAGAAGCTTCGCAAACGCCCGGCAAGTGGGAAGTGTTCCACCAGAAATTCGTGGTCGAGGAGCGTTACATGGAGCCCCGCGCCAGAAAGGCGCTCTACTCAACAGCCGCGATGTTGGCACTCCTTGGCGTGACGCTCTTTGTGGTGACACTCATGGGCGTGCTGCAGAAGAATGGGCTCGCACTGGACGACGCAGCGGCTGAAAGTTGGCTCCTCGGGATTCGTTCAGAGCCGCTGACGGTGGTGATGATTGTTGTCGCAGTCATTTTCGGGCCAATAGGGTTGCCGGTCATTGTCTTGGTTGTCACAGTTGTTTGGGGATTGCTCGCCAAGCACGCATGGCGGCCCATGCTCCTTGCCGCCGCTATGCTCACCGGGGTGGGTTTGGCGCAGATCATCGGGCGCGTGGTCGGCCGGCAGCGGCCACCTGTGGACCTCATGCTTTTCGGCGCTGACACGACGTTCTCCTTTCCGTCCGGGCACGTCCTTGGCGCGTCGGACTTCCTGCTTGTCCTGACGTTCCTTGTCTTCTCCCGGCATCGAAACCCAAAAATCGCCGTCGTCAGCTTTCTCTGTGCCGTCTTTGGTGTTGTCTTTGCGGCCGTCAGCCGGATATACCTCGGTTATCACTGGCTCACCGACGCGGTTGCGTCGGTGTCACTGTCGCTGGTGGTGCTCGGGGCGGTCATCGCCGTGGATACTTGGCGCACGGCCCGCATCCCGGGAGAAGTAGTGACAGGGGAATTAGCAAGCCAGGATCCCTAGTGTCACCGGTCATGAGGCCGTTGCGGATTAATGCGGGTGGACCAGCGCCACCGTATTTGGGGAACCGGGAGCTACAGTGGATGTATGGCTGCCAGCCGCAATCCGCTCGATGACCTCCGGGAGTCCATAGGCCATCTGGCCAATCAGCTCAAGCTGCCCGGTTCGGAGCGCGTAGACGATCTGGTCGGGGACCTCATCGGTCCCAGGCCCGGTCCAGCCCGGCCGCTGTCCGAGGTGCAGGCTGAGCTCGACGCCTTGGTCGGGCTCGAGACCGTGAAAGAACAAGTCCGCGCACTTGTGGCACTGCTCCAGGTTCAGGCCCGTCGGAAAGCCCACGGTCTGCCGGAAGTAGCCACCTCGCAGCACCTGGTGTTTCTCGGAAACCCAGGCACGGGCAAGACGACGGTCGCACGGCTTCTCGCCGAGATGTACCGCGCTGTCGGCTTGCTGCAGAAGGGCCATCTGGTGGAGGTCGATCGTTCCGGGCTGGTTGGGCAATACGTGGGGGCTACAGCCATCAAGACAGACCGGGTGATCCGGCGGGCGCTGGACGGCGTCCTGTTCATCGATGAGGCGTACTCCTTGGCCCCGGAAGACGGTCGTACAGACTTCGGTCCGGAGGCAATCGAGGTCCTGCTTAAAAGGATGGAGGACCATCGGCACAGGCTGGTCGTGATCGTGGCCGGGTACCCGCGGCTGATGGAGTCATTCCTGCTTTCAAACCCTGGACTGCGTTCCCGGTTTGCCCGCGAGATCACGTTTCCGGACTACTCCGTGGCCGAACTCCTGACGATCTTCCAGCGGATGTTGGTCCAACATGAGTACACGTTGGAGCCGGGCGCGGACCACATGCTGCGCCGGATACTCAGCGGGCTCCATGCGGGAGAGGACTCCGGTAATGCCCGGTTCGCCCGCACACTGTTTGAGCAGGCGCTTAATCGGCAGGCGTTGCGGCTCTCGCTCAACGAGGAACAAAGCCTCGATTCCCTTGACCGCGAGGCCGTCATGACCCTCACCGCAGCGGACATCGTCGAGGCCGCCTTGGCGCTGGGCGAGGAGCCGGAACCGGAACCAACGCCGGAACCGGAACAACCGCGTTGGTGGCGCTGGCTGGCCTGACACCGGCCGTTAAGGATTCATCAAGACCGGCCACCGCAGGGGAGTGGCGGTGCTATGTTCAGCAGAGAACAGGCCAGGAACGCCCGCGGAAGAGGCCGGAATGACAACTATGAGCCGGCCACCGGCGGATCCGTCAGCATTGCATCCCGACGCGCGGAGCCGTTTCCGGAGCTGGCTTCTCTTCGGGCTTCAGGACAGCAAAGGCACGCATCAGGGACCCGGCGCGGTCAGCGACGCCCACGCAAGGAAGCACTCCTGGTGGCAGGTCATGTGCCTGACCGGCGTCGATTACTTCTCCACTCTCGGCTACCAACCAGCCATTGCTGCCTTGGCCGCTGGCGTCATCTCGCCCTTGGCAACACTGGTGTTGGTAGCCGTAACGTTGCTCGGTGCCTTGCCCGTCTACAGAAGGGTGGCCGGCGAAAGCCATCGCGGTGAGGGGTCGATCGCCATGCTGGAGCGTCTGCTGCCCCGGTGGGGCGGAAAATTGATCGTGCTAGTCCTGCTGGGGTTTGCGGCCACGGACTTCATGATCACCATGACGCTCTCGGCCGCCGACGCCACCGCGCACCTGATCCAAAACCCCTTAGTGCCCGATTGGTTGCATAACCAAAATGTGCCCGTGACGCTGTTCCTTTTGGCGCTGCTGGGGGCAGTTTTCCTTCGGGGGTTCAAGGAAGCCGTGAATATCGCCGTCATTCTGGTGGCGCTCTACCTCAGCCTAAACGTCGTCGTGGTAGCCGTATCCATGTTCGAAGCGGTCATGCACCCCGTAGCCATCAATGACTGGTGGCTCGAGCTCACCACCTCCCACGGGAACCCGCTGCTCGCTGTGGGAATCGCCCTGCTCGTCTTCCCTAAGCTGGCGCTGGGACTTTCAGGTTTCGAAACTGGTGTGGCGGTGATGCCGCAGGTCCGGGGGAAGGCCGGCGACACTGAGGAACAGCCAGTAGGCCGCATTCAAGGAACGCGTCGGCTGCTGACGACTGCCGCTGTGATCATGAGCAGTTTCCTGATCACGACGAGTTTCACCACCGTCGTACTGATTCCCCAACAGGAATTCCAGGCCGGAGGCGAAGCCAACGGGCGTGCGTTGGCATTTATGGCCCATGAGTACCTTGGGGTCGGCTTCGGCACGGCCTATGACATCAGCACGATTGCCATTCTGTGGTTTGCTGGTGCGTCCGCCATGGCCGGGTTGCTCAACCTGGTGCCCCGCTACCTGCCGCGCTACGGCATGGCTCCGGAATGGGCCAAAGCTGTGCGGCCACTCGTGCTCGTTTTCACGTTGGTCGGTTTCCTGATCACCGTCATCTTCAACGCCGACGTCGATGCACAAGGTGGCGCGTACGCCACCGGCGTGCTGGTGCTGATGATGTCGGCGGCGACGGCCGTGACCCTCTCCGCCCGCCGTCGTCACCAAGGGAAGCGGACAGTGGCATTCGGAATCATTGCAGTGGTCTTTATCTATACCACCGTGGCCAATATCTTCGAGAGGCCCGAGGGTCTTCGAATCGCAGCAGTGTTCATCGCCGGCATCATCGTCGTCTCATTCCTGTCACGCGTCCGCCGTTCCTTCGAGCTCCACGCCACGAGGGTCCACCTGGACGAGCAGGCCCTCGGCTTCATCTCAGAGACCTGGGAAGGACCAATCCGCCTTATCGCCCACGAACCACTCCGGCTGACCCCGCAGGCCTACAGGGAAAAATTCGAGTCCGCCGTAGAAGTAAGCCACATTCCTGTCGGTGAACAGCCCCTGTTCCTGGAAGTGGTCGTGGACGACTCATCGGACTTTGAGACTGAGTTGGCGGTTCACGGCATCACCCGGCACGGCTACAGGATCCTGGAAGTCCACGGTCCCGTGGTGCCCAACACGATCGCTTCCGTGCTGCTCCACATCCGTGATGTGACCGGGCTGATGCCACACGTCTACTTCCGCTGGACTGAGGGGAATCCCGTGATCAACCTCCTGAAGTTCCTGTTCCTGGGGGAAGGCGAAATTGCGCCGGTGACACGGGAGGTGCTGCGTGAGGCCGAACCCGAGGTCAGCCGGCGCCCGTGGGTCCATGTAGGTTGACTCGACGTTACGGGGTCCGGGGTGAAATCACGAGGGGAACAAGAGGCGTAACGGTGAACGGCTTGGCCAACAAAGGCTCCACGGCTTCCACAAAGGCCGTCACATGGACTTCCTGGTTGTGCGCTTCAAGGTCCTCCCTACTGACCCACCCCTCAAACAGCACGAAGGTGCCCGGTCGCTCTCCATCAGAGAAAACGGTGTACTCCAGGCATCCGGGATCGTTGCGGCTTAGGGTTTGCAGGGAGCGGAGGGCTTCCTGAAGTTCGGCTTCACGCCCTGCTTTGGCGATGAAAACCGGCTTGAGCCACACTTCTGTGGCCCTTCCGTGGGTTGGCATGGGACGGGACATCCTGTCTTCCTAAATTTGTTCAAGGAGTGGGAAGGACGGGGGATTCCCCCGTCCCTCCCAGAGTGGATCACGCGTTGATCTGTGGAACTTCCACCCAAGATTCTTTTGCCGCTGATTCGACGATGGCGTCGTCGATGAGGGCCACTTGATAGCCGTCAGCGAAGTTGGGGTTCACAGTCCCGCCTTCGGCGATTGCCTTGAAGAAGTCGTAGGCTTCGATAATTTTCGTTTCCCCGTAGCCGATGCCCAGGGCCGGAATGGGCCAGAGGGCGTCGCCGTACGGGTGGGCCGGGCCTGTGTATACGGTCCGGAATCCACGACGGTCGGCCTGGTCCGACGCGAAGCACACCTGCAACTCGTCGCGGCGCTCGTAGTTGAAGACAATGCTGCCTTCCGTGCCGTGGATCTCGAAAGTGATGTAGTTGTTCCTTCCGTGCGCGTTTCGTGTCGCTTCGACGGATCCGACCGCTCCGTTGGCAAAACGGATCATGGTCATTACTTCGTCGTCGACATCAACCTGGCCGCGTGGACCTTCCCCACCCCGAACCGTGCCGAGTGCGTCGGCGCCGCCGGACTGCAGCGGACGCTCAGGGATCCACGTCGAGAGGACGGCGTTGACGGCGCTGAACTCCCCAACGAGATAGCGGGCCATGTCTATGACGTGGGTTGCAATGTCGCCAAGGGCACCGGAACCGGCGATGGATTTCTGGAAGCGCCATGAAAGAGGGGAGTTCGGGTCGGCACTCCAGTCCTGCAGGTACGTTCCGCGGAAACTGAGGATTTGGCCGATGGACCCTTCTTCGATGTACTTCTTCGCCAGCGCCACTGCGGGGGTGCGCCGGTAGTTGAAGGCGACCATGTGGACAATGTCCTTGTCCTTGACGGCCTCGTACATGGCTTTGGACTCTTCGCCGGTGCGGGCGAGCGGTTTTTCGCAGATGATATGTTTGCCTGCCTCGGCGGCCGCGATGGCGATTTCCGCGTGGAGGTGGTTGGGTGTGGCGATGTCGACGACGTGGATATCCGGATCGTCGATGATGCTGCGCCAGTCTGAAGTGGAGGTTTCGAAGCCGAATCGACGGGCCGCCTCGTCGGCGAGCTCTGGAGTGGCCTCCGCGATGACTTTGCGAACCGGCAGAGCCGGGGCGGGCCAAAAGAACATGGGCATAGCGGCGTAGGCGAGGGAGTGGGCTTTGCCCATGAACCCTCCGCCGATGAGGCCGACATTGAGGTTCTGCATGTGGATCCTGTTCGTTCCGGAAGTTTGGGGGTAGCGCCGATGAAGGCTTCCCCACTGGTCATGAGGTTGGTTAGAGGAGCTTCTCGAGGTACTTTTTGCTGAGTTCGGCCGCTACCCGGGGGTCGCCGTCGTAGTTGTCCAGTTCGACCATGAGCCAGCTGTCGTATCCGCTTTCCCGGATAGCGGCGATGATGTCCGGGAAATCGAGTTCGCCTTCGCCGAGTGGCAGGAAAGTGAACGGGTCCCGCTGGAAGTCCTTGAGGTGAACGTGCTGGATTCTGTCGGCATATTTCCGGATGACCGCGGCCGGGTCCGCACCACCAGCTGCGAGATGTGCGGTGTCCGGGCAGAAGCCGATCCTGGTGAGGGGCATGAGCCGGTCCAACTCGTCGGGGCTCTCCACGATCGTGCTCAAATGGGGGTGGTAGCTTGCCGATAGGCCAAAGCTTTCGGCAATGTCGGCAACCCAGTCCAGCGCGTGGCCCAAGCGGTGGTAATCCTGGTCCGTGGTCCCGGCCGCACGCCGCGCTCCGCCCCCAACGACCAGCCGTTCAGCCCCAAAGTTCGCAGCCAATTCCGCTGCAGTGTAGAGCCGGTGCATCTCATCAGGGAGGATATCTGTGTAGATGAAATTCGCCCCAGTGTAGACGCTGGTCAATGCCACACCGTTACTGCTGAGGATCTCCTTCAGCTCCTCAGGCTTGTCGGCGTACTCTGCGAGGTTGCCGTCGAACATCTCAACACCCTGGTATCCGACCGAAGCGATGTCCTTGACGGCATCCCGCATTGATCCATGGGTCAGGTAAAAGAGGTCTTTGACGCTCGTCACGCCTTGGGCGTGACCGACGACGCCGCCCCAAGTGATGGAACAATATCCGAGCTTCATTGCATGGTCCTTTCGAGTGCAGGGGAAGGCATGGGAGATTCGAGCGTGTACTCGGGGACGCGAACGTCGACCCACGATTCTTCCCTGGCGGAGGTGACGACGGCCTCTGTCAGGTGTGCCGCCCTGAGGCCGTCGTGGAAGGTGGGGAGGCCCTCGGGTTTGTGGCCCCGGACGGCGGCATAGGTGTCTGCGACGAAAGCGTTGAAGCTGTCCTGGTATCCCTGGGGATGACCTGGCGGAAGCTTGGCGTAGCGCCGGCCGCCGCGGGTGGTCAGCGTCTGCGGCCCCACGGGGACGGCGGAGGTGGAATCAACGCGACCTATGTGCAGGGTGTCCGGTGATTCCTGGTTGAAACTGAACGATGCATCAGTTCCGTCGAAGGAGAACCACAGGCGGTTTTTCCTCCCAGGGCTGACCTGGCTGACCACCAGCGAACCCGTGGCACCCTTGTCGGTATCGAACAGGAGGGTTGCGCCGTCCTCGGTGGCCACGGCGGACAGTTGTCCCCGGGTTTCGCGCTTGTCATAGGCGCGGCCCGTCCTTGCCATGATCCTGGTGATGCGATGTCCCGTGGTGAACTCCATCAGGTCGCACCAGTGCACGCCGATGTCGCCAAATGCCCTTGACCCTCCTCCCAGCTTGGGGTCAACCCGCCAGTTCGTCGCGTCGGCACCTGCCAGCCAGTCCTGGAGGTAGGAGCCGTGCAACAGCCAAAGGCGGCCTGCCTCGCCGTCGAGTATGCGGTCGCGTGCCTCGCGGACGGCCGGATAAAACCTGTAGACGAAGGGCACTGCCGTGACGACGCCTGCCTGGTCTGCGAGGCGGGTCAGTTCGCTGGCATCCTCGACGCTGGTAGCCAGAGGTTTCTCGCAGATAACGGCTTTGCCTGCCGCAATGGCCTTGCGTGCCAGGTCCGCGTGGGTGGAATTCGGAGTGCAGATATGGACGACGTCGACGTCATCCCGTGCGATCAGCGCTTCAGGGCTTTCGGCCGCGGCCAGAGCGCCGAACCGTCCTGTTGCCGCCTCGGCTGCGGCCTGGCTGCGTGCGGCCACTGCACTGATGCTGCTCCCCGCGGCGCGCACCGCGTGGGAGTGGACAGCGCCCATGAATCCGGTGCCGATGATCCCGGCGCGTGGAGTGGAAGGCATGGGAGCGTTACTTCTTCCGGGCAAGGGCGACGGCGAGGATAATGATTGCGCCGCGGACAACCTGCTGCTGGCTGCTGTCGAGTCCCGCCAGGATCAGGCCGTTGTTGATCAAGCCAATCAGCAACGCGCCAAAGAGTGTCCCGACGATCGAGCCGAAACCGCCGAACAGGCTGGTCCCGCCGAGGATGACTGCCGCGATGGCCGAGAGTTCATCGCCGGCTCCCCACTGGAACCGGCCTGACTGAAGGCGGCCGGCGTAGAGCATGCCGGCAACACTCGCGACCATCCCGGAAATCAGCAGCACCTGGAACTTGATGCGCTTGGTGTTGATTCCGGTGAAGTCAGCGGCGTTCCGGTTGCCGCCTGTGGCCAGGACCTGCCGGCCGAACCTGGTGCGGTTGAGGACGACGGCGCCAATGGCCACGAAGATGGCGCTCCAGACAACAAGGCCCGGAACAGGGCCAAAGTTGCCCGATCCGAAGACCGTGTTGAACGTATCGTTCAGGATGGGCTGCGGGGCTGAGGCGGTGATCCACTGAGCGACCCCGACTGCTATTCCTAGCATGCCAAGCGTCACCAGGAAGGAAGGGATGCCGAGGAGGCTGACGAGGGCACCGTTGATGGAGCCGACCACGAGACCGACAGCGAGGCCAGCAAGGATGCCGGGAACCAGGCCCCACTGGGAGAGTGCCATCGCAGTGCAGACACTGGAAAGGCCGGCGACGGATCCCACGCTCAGGTCGATCTCGGCGCACGCGATAACGTATGTCATGCCTACGGCGATGACAGTAATGGTGGCTGTCTGGCGGAAAATGTTCAGAAGGTTGTTTGGCGACAGGAAGCCTTGGTCGCGCAACAGGACGGCGAAGAAAAGGAAGACGACGACGAAGCCGATGTAAATGACGTAGCGTCGCCAGTCAAGTTCCTTCAGAAACGTGCCTAAAGTGCGGGTAGCCCCGGTATCCCGGGATGCGATGGTGTTTGTCTTGCTCACTGTTCATACTCCCTGGACTGCAAGTTGGAGATATTCCTCGTCAGCGATGGCGCTGCGGGGGATGTCACGGATGATTGAGCCGTCCTTGAGGACGAGGACGCGGTCGCTGACCGCGAGTAGTTCCGGATATTCGGAGGAGATGACGATGACGGCTTTCCCAGCGCTGGCAAGCTCACGGATCATGTCCAGAATTTCGCTTTTGGTGCCGATGTCGACTCCAGCCGTCGGCTCGTCGAGAATCAAAATATCCGGGTCCGTACCCAGCCACTTTGCGATGACGACCTTTTGCTGGTTGCCTCCGGAGAGCAGCCGTACCGGGCGATGGGGGTGAGCAACTTTTACTGCGAAGCGCTTGATCAGTGAGGCGGACAGCGCTTTGGCCTTGGCACCGTCCAGCAGCCCGCCACTTCGTATCTGCCCCAACAACGGCAGAAGCAGGTTGTCCTGGACCGAGTGCTCCAGGACAAGGCCTTGAGCCCTGCGATCCTCCGGGATGAGTGCGACGCCTGCGTTGATGGCCTGCTGCGGCGAGGATAGAGTCACCTCTTTGCCGCGGATGAGGACCTGTCCGCTGTCCAGTTTGTCAATGCCAAAGAGTGCGCGTGCGAGCTCGGTGCGTCCACTGCCCATGAGCCCTGCAAGGCCAAGGATCTCGCCGGGCCGGAGTGCGAAGGATACGTTCCCCACCCGCGGGCCCGCGTTCAGGTCCCGCACTTCAAGCAAGGGCTCTACCTCGTGGGACACCGCATTCCGCGCACGATAGCTGAGCTCGCCCTCGACCTTCTTTCCCACGATCCCTTCCACGATCTGTTCTGGAGTAACGTCGGTGAGCGCCTTGGTGAGGAGGTGTTGACCGTCCCGGAGTATGGTGATCCGGTCCGCGAGCCTGTACACCTCATCCATGCGATGGGAGATATAGATGATTGAGATGCCCCGCCGCTTCAGCCGGTCGATCAGTTCGAAGAGTGCTTCACACTCATGCCGGGCCAGGCTGGCCGTGGGTTCATCCATGATCAGCACCTGGGCGTTCTGCGAGAGGGCCTTGGCGATTTCAGTCAGCTGCCAATAGGCCGTGCCCAGCCGGGAGACCTCCGCGCTGGCGTCAACTTCGACCTCCATCTCCGCAAAGACCTCATTGGCCCGCCTTACCGCGGCACGGTCATCGATGAGGCCGCCCCGGCTGAGTGGTTCAGCGGCCAGGAAGATGTTCTGCGCGACAGTCAGGCTCGGCACGAGGCTGAATTCCTGGAAGACCATTCCGATTCCCGCGGCCTTGGCGTCCTGGATCGACGTGATGGCGGCTGGCTCGCCTCCGATGAGGATCTCTCCGGCGTCCGGCTGGTATACGCCTTGGAGGATCTTCATGAGCGTGGACTTGCCGGCCCCGTTGCCGCCTGCCAGTGCGTGCACCTCTCCTTTGCGTACGTCGAAGCCGACATCCTTCAGGACGGAGACGCCGTTGAAGCCCTTGGAGATGGAGCGCATCTGGACGACATTGTCTGCGGTGTTCATATTCTGCCCTTTCGGTGCCGGTGCGGGGGTAAAGGGCCCCCGCACCGGTCGGGTCTGGCTATTGCTTGTAGGACTCTTGGATGTCCTTGGGAGCGTCCTCGTGGTAGACCTGCTTCCATGCTTCGAGGACGTTGGAGTGGTCCACGGGGAGGGCGCTCAGTGCAACGTATGCCGGAGCTTCCTTACCGATCAGTGCCCCTGCTGCAAGCCGCGCTTCCGTAACACCCTGGTCGAACGGGACCTGGGCGCCGAGGCCGACGACGAGTTCGTTCTTGGCCAGGGCGATGGCCACGTTCTTTCCGAGGTCCTCAGTGGCGATCTTCAAATCCTGGCGGCCTGCGGCGCGCGCTGCGGCCATGACGCCTTCCGCGGGGACGTCCCATACGGCCCAGATTCCGGCCAAGTCGGGATACTTGCTGATCATTGCGTTGGCAGCCGCCTGGGCGTCTCCTGCAAAGTCCGGGCCAGCGATACCCTTCTCTTCCACGATCTGGATCTCCGGGTACTCCTTGGTGATCGTGTCCTTGAATCCTTCATGGCGTTGTTTGGTGACGAAGAAGTCGGCCTGGTGGTAGACAAGCCCCACCTTTCCCTTGCCACCGAGCGCCTTCGCCATTTGGTGGGCTGACACGACTCCGTTGCCGTAGTTGTCAGCCGAGACCACCGAAATGTAATCCTTGCCGGCTGTCAGTCCCTGCGGGACGTTGTCCATGAAGACGAGCTTCGTGCCGGCGGCCGCTGCCTTCTTGTATGCGGAAGCTGTGGCCACGGGGTCTGTGGGGATGGAGATGATCACGTCCGGGTTTTGGGTCATGACTGTTTCGATGTCCGAAACCTGCTTGTCCGGCTTGAAGTTCGCGTCCGTCGTGGCGATGACCTTGATACCGAGCTTGTCGAGTTCGCTCTTGAGTCCATTGACTTGGGCCGTGGCCCAGTCATTACCGCCGTAGTGCATCACGATCGCTGCTTTGGCCTTCAGGCCTTTGATCTTTTCGATTTCTTCGGGCGTCAGGTCGGCCACGGAGGCCGGGGACGGCGTCTCGCCGTTAGGGCCTTTGCTCAACACTTGGCCCTTGATCTTCTCGAGGGCCAGTTGGGCTTTCTCGGACACGCCGGAGTCGGGGGCGTTTGAGGTTCCAGCTGCCGAACTGCTGCACGAGGCGACGGAAAGTGACAGGACTGCTGCCACGGCCAGGATGGGAAGCCTGCGGATCATCATTGTTCTCCAGTGCTTTTGAGTGGGTTGATGGATGGTTTGGATTGTCAGGCGAGAGCCAGGGCCAGTGCCGTTGGAACGGGCGACAGGACCAGTCCGCCTGTTGCCGCCGCGGTCCGGACAGCGGCTGCTTTGTCCGAAGCCCTCAGGAGGGCTTCGGCATGCGCTTTCTCGACAAAGAAGCCGACTGAACAGGGCCCGTGGTTGGACTGGACCCATGTCACCGCTTCGCTTGCAGCGGTGGCGATTTCCTTGGCCTCTTTTGCGACGGGGCCGCCGATGGTGGAGACCGTTTCGGCTGAGCCAAAGTCGTCGACCGTGATGACCAGGCTGGCCCATAGGCCG
Organism: Arthrobacter sp. fls2-241-R2A-172; assembly: GCF_030208885.1. NCBI lineage: Bacteria > Bacillati > Actinomycetota > Actinomycetes > Micrococcales > Micrococcaceae > Arthrobacter > Arthrobacter sp. fls2-241-R2A-172. The sequence continues at coordinate 114,826 of NZ_JARVTB010000002.1, forward strand.
AGGCCGTCGAAGACGCCCAGTACTGCGGAGGAACCGGGGGAGACGAAGGTGCTTACTGCCCCGCCAAGGTCGTTGCGGGCAGCGTCCGTCAGGAGCACTTCCAGATTCGTCCACTGGTCGTGGTCGATATCCCGAAACCCAGCGGTGGGGTGGAGCGCGAGTACGTCTGCGACACTGCCAGGCATTCCGCTCCTTCCTCATTGAATATCGGGGGTCGTAAACGTTGACGAGATCGGGTCGTAAACGTTTACGGAAGTGATCGTAAACGTTTACGGTGATGAGTGTCAAACCTCACAGCAGCGCAATGCCGGAACTCGGCGACTCAATTCGTCAACGTAGGATGAGGAGGCAGGGAACCGCCGTCGGCGTTGGTACGGCGGCGCGAGACAGGAGAGAGCATGGCAGACGCTGGAGTCCCGCACGGAACGAACGGACGTGGTCCGGACGTCTCGTTACGCCGGAAGCCAACCATCAACGACGTGGCAAAAGTTGCCGGAGTTTCGTTTGGGACTGTCTCACGCGTCCTCAACGACGCACCGGATGTCAGTGCCGCCACCCGCCAACGCGTTCTGCAGGTCATCCAGGACATCGGATATCGCCGAAACAGGGCGGCAACCGCGCTGGTCACGAGCAGGTCCACTTCCATCGGCATCGTCACTGACGGTTCCCCCCGGTTCGGCCCCGTCGGGACACTGATGGCCCTGGAAAACATTGCCCGGAAGAAGGGCTATGCCACAACCGTTATCAGTGCCGAAAAGCCGTACGCCGATTCCGTTCAAGCGGCTCTCGACACCCTCGACGACATTGGCGTCGGCGGGATCATCGTTATTGCACCGGTGGTCGACATGGCATCAGCTGTATGGAACGCCACCTGCCGGGTGCCTGTGGAGATGATTGCCGCGGGAGCTTCGTCGACCCCCAACGTCTTCACATACTCCGAAAACCAGGAGCTTGGAGCACGTCTGGCCACCCAGCACCTCATCGATCTGGGCCACACCGACATTGCCCACCTTGCTGGCTCCATGGATTGGTTCGACGGTCGGGTCCGAAAACGCGGCTGGGAGGCCGCGCTGCGTGACGCCGGCCTACCGCAGGGGTTCTGTGCCGAAGGGGATTGGAGCCCGCGCTGGGCATACGAAACCGGCGTCCAGCTTGTTCGGGAAGGCAAAGTTCCTCAGGCGATTTTTGCTGCGAGCGACCATACTGCCCTGGGACTCATCCGCGCCTTCACTGAGAATGGCGTGCGTGTCCCGGAGGACGTCAGCGTGGTCGGATTCGACGATATCGAAGGGTCGGACTATTTCCTTCCGCCCTTGACCACAGTGCGCCAGGACTTCACCGCTTTGGCGCTGATGAGCATGGAGGTGCTGGTTGGAGCCATGGAGGGGCGGGAGGTGGACCGCACGCCTACGGCGCCCACACTGGTTGTCCGCAACAGCTCCACCCGTGCAGCGTCCGGACGTGTCTCCCCAGCAAAAGACAGCTGACGTCCTGCGGTCCCGCTGCCCTCCGTGGTTAGGTTCCGGCGGCGGTAAACTGCCGCAGGGAGGGAGGCGGACAGGTCACTATCGGCCCTGTCCGCCTCCGCCCGAGGGGCCTTAGGCAGTCCGCCGCTTCCTGAGGGCTCTGAAGGCGGCTACCAGGCCGCCGGCAGCCAACGCCCAAGGAACTCCGGCGATGATGGGATCCATCCACTGATGGCTCAGATCGGTGCGCTTTCTGCCGAACCGGGAGCGAGCCCCATGACGGGTAAATTCACTCATGACCCCGGCCTCAGTGATCGGGTTGTCCGGGCGCAGCGTGGCCAATGAGCGAAGATGGTGTTCCCATGCATCGATCCTGTCCCCGGCAATGAGGAGCAGCCAGTGGGCAGCCCGGCCCTCGCTGTACTTGTAGGCGAATTTCCGGACAGCGCCCGAAGCACCTTTGGGAGGTGCGGACGTGCCGAAAACAGGAGTGACGAAGGCATGTTCGACCGAGCGCTCCCGGGGCCACCTCTCTTCCTGGCGTTCCGGGAAGTCCCAGCGGGCACCTGTCTCTATGCCGGGCTGTTCACGAGGGTACGATGGCCGGTCTGCCGGGTCGAGGTCCGCGCCCCATCCTGGGATGCGGCTACGGAGGTCCCCTGCAGATTCCTTCAGGGCTGGTCCAGTGGAGGCGGCATACGGAGTTGGGATCTCATCCATGATTGTCGTCCTTTCAGGCTGGATTGGGTACGACGAGTGGCTTGATGCAGTCATCGAGCTTGGCCGAGAAGATGTGATAACCCTCAGCGATGTGCTCCAACGGGATGCGGTGGGTAACGATGTCGCTTGGCTTCAGGTAACCGTTTCGGATGTGGTCGAACAACCTGGGCCACTGCCTTTTCACCGGACACTGGTTCATCCGAAGGGTGAGTCCCTTATTCATGGCATCGCCGAATTTCACTGCGCTGAAAAGCGGTCCATATGCGCCTACAACTGACACTGTTCCGCCTTTGCGGACTGAGTCGATTGCCCAGTTGAGAGCTATGGGGGAACCGCCCTGCAGTTTCAGCTTTGCGGCTGTCACGTGTTGGAGGAAGTTGCCATCCGCCTCGGCGCCTACGGCATCGATGACGACGTCGGCGCCCAGATAGTCGGTGGTCTTCTTCAGGTGCACAACAATGTCGTCGTACTCCACAAAGTTGTACGTTTCGGCGTGCGCGAAGGTGCGGGCCTTCTCGAGCCGATAGTCCAGGTGGTCGATAACGATCACCCTGCCCGCCCCCATCAGCCATGCTGACTTGGCTGCGAACAGGCCCACAGGGCCGGCGCCGAACACCACCACCGTGTCACCTTCTGCGATGTCGCCCAATTGGGCACCGAAATAGCCGGTAGGCAGCGCGTCCGTGAGCAGCAGCGCGTCCTCGTCATCCATCCAGTCCGGTATCAAACCGGGCCCGACGTCGGCGAAAGGGACGCGCACAAACTCTGCCTGGCCGCCGTCGTACCCTCCGCACGTGTGCGAGTAGCCGTAAATGCCGCCGACGGCGGTCGCGTTGGGGTTTACATTGTGGCAGTTGGAGAACAGTCCGCGGGCGCAGAAATAGCAGGATCCGCAGTAGATATTGAACGGAACCATGACCCTGTCACCGGGCTTGAGCCGCTCCACCGAAGGCCCTACCTGCTCCACCACGCCGATAAATTCGTGACCGAACGTCATGCCGACCCTCGTGTCCGGCATCATCCCGTGGTAGAGATGCAGGTCGGATCCGCAAATGGCGGCCAACGTCACGCGCACGATCGCATCGTTTGGATGCTCGATCGGTGGCATGTCCTTTTCTTCAACGCGCACCTTGTAAGGCCCGCGATACACCATTGACTTCATCAGTTCCGCCTCCCGTAAAAAGTCCTTCTAGACATCCGAAATCCCCTGTCCCGATTTATGCGTTGGAAGGGTGGAGGACAACTTTGGTCCAGCCGTCTTCGCGATTGTCGAAGTTCTTGTAGCCCTCGGGAGCCTGGTCCAGCGGAAGCTCGTGGCTGACGAGGAAGGAGGGGCTGGCTTTACCGCCGGCAATGAGGTCGCGCAGGGCCCTGTTGTACTTCTTGACCGGGCACTGTCCCGAACCCATCGTCTGTCCCTTGAACCAGTAGTTGCCGTAGTCGAAGGCCACTTGGCCCTCCTTGGCGAATTTGTCCGGAGCTCCGGGATCCTGGGGCAGGAAGACGCCCACCACGCCCAGGCCACCGACGAAGCGTACGGAGTCCACCAGCCGGTTCAGGGTCATGTTTGGGTGCTCATTACCTTCGGTATCGTGCGCCTGGTACCCAACGCATTCGCATCCCCGGTCTGCCCCGAATCCCATGGTTTGGTCCTTGACGAATTCCACTGGATCCACCGCGGAATCATCAACCGGGATGGCGCCGATCTGTTCAGCCAGCTTCAGGCGGTCGCTTTGACGGTCCACGACCATGACCTTGCCGGCCCCTTTGAGGATTGCGGAGTAAGCCGCCATGAGGCCTACAGGTCCTGCGCCGTAGATGACTACGGAGTCCCCGGGGTACACCCCGGCCATCTCCGTGGCGTGCCAGCCGGTGGGGAAGATGTCTGCGACCATCACGTAGTCGAGTTCCTTTTCCACAGCATCTTCGCCTAGGCGCAGACAGTTGAAGTCACCGTACGGTACGCGGAGGTACTCGGCCTGGCCGCCCTGGTAGGGTCCCATGTCCGCGAAGCCGTAGGCCGCGCCGGCGAGCTTGGGCTCGGGCTGCATGGTGAGGCAGTAGTTGGTAAAGCCACGCTCGCAGTTTTTACAGAACCCGCAGGCAATATTGAACGGCAGAACCACCCGTTCGCCCACTTTGACTTTGTCCACCGCGGGACCGACCTCGACCACCTCGCCGAGATTTTCATGCCCGAAGGTTCGACCGGGTTCGAAGCTGGTCCGGCCTTCGTACATATGGAGGTCCGAGCCGCAAATATTGGTTGTCGTAATCCGCACCAGAACGTCGGCGGGGTGCTCTATTTTGGCATCAGGAACGTCCTCGACGCTGACGTCGTTTGGCCCTTTGTAAACTACTGCTTTCATTTTTCTGCCCTTTTCTTTTGCCCATGCTGATTCGACCAGGTCGATGTAGCTTCCGGCGGGGGCAGTCGCAGAATGGCGCTGAGCCCGGACCAGAGTGATGGCGCAGCCGTCACCCGGATGAAGGGTGCTAAGTCAGCGAGGAAATGGGGGAATGTAGGTTCTTGCCTGTGAATCGCTTCCAGGGGGGCTGGTAGGCCCAAGGCCTTCGGACGGCAGTCTGTCCAGGACAATTTTCCTGCCGGTCCGTCCGCAAAAGAGAAACTGATTGAAGCTCAATACTAAGCACACTTACTATGGGTGTCGAGGGTAAACCCAAAAGAATTGACCAGTCCGTTTACGTCCTACAGCACCAGCAGCATCGACATAGCGGTCAACGCACACCTGCACTTCGACCACTGCGGAGGAAACCACCTCTTGCTGGCAAACCACTCATGTCCAGGGCCAGGAACTCGGATACTGCGGTGTGGTTCGGTGACTTTGACACCCCCCGTACGGAGGGACAGCTCCTGGTGCGTTCATTGAACCCGGAAGCTGTGTTGGCTTGCGCACCAGTATGAGCCGTGGGGGCCCGTCACAAGCGGGCTCTGATGCCGGCGGGGATCCAATATGTTCCGGTGGAGGCAGTTCAGCAGAGATGGTCGAAGTCTCCCCGCGACCAGGCGGCGTGCCTTTGGGCGGAGCTGAACAACACTTCCTTGGCGCCTGATGGGATCTTGTTGTTGAAGTTGCCATAGATCCGGTCAAATTCCAGGTCGCCGAGCTGCGCGGCGATGCGCAGAGCCACGGAACCTGAGAGCGGGAGATGGTTGGGGTAGCTTCGCATGAAGGCAACCGAACGGCGATCGGGGTTGGGAAAGACGCTGTCCCCGGTGAGCAGTACCCCTCTGCCGTCCGCACCAGCTGCCCAGTGCGCCACGGCACTGCCGCGGAAGTGGCCGCCGGCTTGGTGAAGCACCAGACCGTCCGCGATGGTTCTGCTGCCGGACCAGGTGGTGACGTTCGGGCCGCCGCGGCCCAACCATTCCCGGTCTGCTTCGGACACAAGTACCGGGACGCCACCGAGCCTGTTGGACCATTCAACCTGCACGCCAAACATGTGCGGATGGCTGGCGGCGATGGCCAGGACGGGACCGTGTTCAAGGATGGCGCCAACCGCGTGATCGTCGACGTAGCCAACCGGATCCCACAACAGCGATCCGGCAGGAGTCACCACAAGCTGGGCCGTTTGGCCGATCCCCACCTTGGGCTGGGTCCCGATGCTTACGAGGCCAGGCTCGCTTTCCATCAGGGTGGTGTGTTGTCCGCTCTTGGCGAGTTCGTCCAGCGTGGTCCAATACTGACCGGCCTCGGGCACATACTGTCGCTCGTCCACGCAGATTGGACAGAGGGCCGGAGCCGGTTCATCACGTTCAACAGCGCAGGTGGAGCAGATCAGCATGGGCCCAGACTATGGCACGGCGTGGCCGCGCCGGAAGGGGCGGAGCGCCTCAGCGATGCTGCCCCGTACCGTAGTATTGTCCGAGTTTGGCCAGTCCTTCGTCGATGGAAACGGCCGGCTTCCAATCGAGGAGTTGCCGCGTTTCGCGCTGGTCGAACCAGTGCGCAGTGGATAGCTGCTCAGCGAGGAACCTCGTCATTGGCGGCTCTTCTGTTCGTCCTGCCAGGATCCAAAGTTTCTCGACCACCGAACCCACCGCCCGGGCCGCGCGGCCCGGTACAGACCATGCAGGGGCCGGAACCCCGCCTGCAGCGCAAATGCCGGCAAGCAGTTCCCCGATGGGCCGGGGTTCGCCGTTAGTGACCACCAGGGCTTTGCCGTGTACATGGTCCATTCGGTGCAGTGCGGCGACAATGGCCGAGGCCGCGTTGTCCACGTAGGTGGTGTCGATCAGGGCTGCGCCGGCGTCCAGCAGCGGCAGCCGCCGTTGCTTTGCGCGGGCGAGAACGCGCTCCACGAGCTGGGTGTCACCCGGTCCCCACACGACGTGCGGGCGGATCGCGGTGACACGGAAATCGGGCGCATCCGCCGCGAGTGCCAGCAGTTCGGCCTCTGCCTTGGTCCGGGAATAGTGGCCGTGGGCATGCTTGGGGTCGGCCGGTCCGGCTCCCAGGCCTGCGATGGCGGCACCTGAATTGGCTACGGAGGGGGAGGACACGAAGACCATCTCGCGTACCCCGGCGGCCTTGGCTTCGGAGAGCACATGGGCAGTCCCGCGGACGTTGACGTCGTCGAACTCGGCCGCCCTGCCCGTGAACGACACTTTGGCAGCGAGATGGATCACCCCGTCCACGCCCTTGAGGGCGCTGCGAAGCGCTACAGGGTCCGTGACCGAACCCCGCACGTCCGTGACGCCGTCGATCGCGGAAGGGCTTCGTTGGAATGTCGTGACGTTATGGCCCTGCCGCACCAGCAGCCGGGCCACTTCCCGGCCCAGCAAGCCGCTGGCGCCTGTGACCAGGACGTTCATGGCTTGCCCGGACGGCCGCCAGCCAGCACCCGTGCAGCCCAAGCGGACAGCCGGGTCCGGTCTATTTTGGCGTTGTGCCGGATATCGGTGGGCTGGTTGGGAACCACCAACACGGCAGAGACATCGACGCCCGCTTCCCGGGCGGCGGCGCGGACGCGGTGCGCCAGATGCGGCGCGGCGGGACCGGCCTTCCGGGCCGGAGGGACGGTCTCGACGACGGCGACGATCGCCTGGGTGCCCGCAGGACCAACGCCTACGACGGCGGCCAGCCCCACACCGTCCAAACGCTCGACGGCCTGCTCCGCACCAACAGGCGTCACTGCCTTGCCTGGCGCGGTGACGACGTGCTGCAGGCGGCCTTCCACCCAGAGGCGGCCTTCGGCGTCGAAATGCCCTACGTCCCCGGTCCGGTGCCAGCCGACAGGATTGGTGCTCCCTTGCTGGGTCAACCAGAGTCGGTCGTAGGAGTCCTTCACATGGGGTGCGGTGACCAGGACCTCGCCCGTCACACCGGCCTCCGTCACGGGCCGGGAACCGGATGCGGTCCCGTCCTCAGCGAGCGGAATGACGGCAATGCGGGCACCGTGAACCGGCGTGCCGACGCAGACGCCGTTGCCGGCTCCCTTAACGGTCCCGACGGCGGCTTCGGCGGCCTGTATCTCCTGGAGGCTGATGTCAGTGACGGGGAGGGCTTCTGTCATCCCGTACGGCGTGTGCAGCGAGGCACCCGGCAACAAGAACTGCACCTGTGCCAGGAGAGGCTCCGGGATAGGGGCGCCGGCGGAGAGGAGCAGCTGGACCCGGTCTAGTGCTGTTTGGCCCGCTTCGCTGATCCCGTCCCGAGTGGCCAGGACGTTGCGCAGTGCTGCCGGAGCGGCAAAGACCACCGTGGCGTCGATCGCTGCAACGGCATCTGCTAAGGCGCGGGCAGTCAAGGTTCGTGGGGCGGTAACGTCCATATCCGGTGTGACCGAGACGGCACCCAGGGCGGGACCCAGCAGGGCAAATGGAGCGAAGCCTGCCACGAGCCGGGCGCCCGGACGGATACCGAAGGTTGTCGCCAGCGTATCCCGCGTCGCAGCCAATTGCCGGTGAGTGTAGAGAACGCCCTTGGCGGGGCCCGTCGATCCGGACGTGAACAGCACAGCCGCCGGAGCCTCTGGATCCACGGCCGTGTGGTGGATGTCCCCAGTGTCCGACCCTCGACGGGCCAACTCTTCGAGCGAGGTTTCAACCCGAAGAATTCGACGGCGTGTGGCTGGCAGGACCTGAACACTGATCCGGCGCCCCGGCCAACCGAGTGCGGCCGCTGCAGCAAGTGCCCTGTCAATACCGATCAGGAAATCAGGGGTTGCCCCCTTGACAGCGCGGCTCAGGCCCTTGGTTCCGAGCCCGGCGTCCGCTACGACCACCACGGCGCCCAGCCGAAGGCAGGCATAGAGTGCCACTGTCAGGTCCACGCCTGGCGGGACCATGAGGCTCACGCGGCTGCCACTGACAACACCGGCTTCCCGGAGTCCTGCCGCGACGTCCAACACCCTGCGGTTGAGTCCGTGCCAGCTCAGCGACCGTGCAACACTGCCATCGGACGCCATTTCCGCAACGGCTGTCTCGGCGGCGGCGTCAGAGTCCGCGAGGGTGCCGAGCTCGTCCCAGAGGGGACGGAAAGCAGCAGGCTCCAGGGCAGCTTCCCCCGACACCACGGCGTCCTGTCCGGAGTCTGCGCTGTGTTGGGTTCTGTCCTGTGTGTACCCTGCCAACCATTGGAAAACAGGTGTGGCAATGTCGCGGTCTTCTGCGAGCAGGTGGCCTGCCCCTTCGAAGCGGTGGACCTCCGCGTGGGGAAGGCGGCCGATAAGGTCCTTGAGGTAGCGGTCGGAGAAAATAGGGTCGCGCGGTCCCCAGAGCATCAAAGCGGGGACCTTTACTTCGCGCAAGCCCTCGGCCACGGCTTCAAGCGCGGGGAAGCTGGGGTGGGTGGCGTCAGCGGGAATGTCGGCCACGAAATTTCCCACGCCACTGCGGCGGTGCGGACCCTTGTAGGGGGCCATGTACGCTTTCCGGACCTCTGCGGCCAGCGGAGGAGACGCCAAGGAATGCGTGACCCGCAGGAAAGCGTCGGACGTCGTCGTCCCCCAGGAGTGGACGGCCGGGTGCAAGGCAAGCCGCAATGCGGACGGGATCTTGGATTCGGATGGTTGGTGGACCGCTGTGTTGGTGAGGATCACTCCGGTGAGCTCCGCGGGGTGGGCCAACGCCCAGCCGAGGCTGATCACACCTCCCCAGTCGTGGCCGACAGTGACCACGGGGCCTTCCACGCCCAAGGCATCGGTGAGGTCGCCCAAGTCATTGATCCGGTCGGCGAGGCTACGGAATTCGCCCGTACGTTCCGAGTAGCCCATGTCCAGTTGGTCGACCGCGATGACGCGCCAAGGCTGGGCAGGATCGGTTCCGGCGGCCAGCAGTGTTCGCCACAGATAGGACCAGGTGGGGTTCCCATGCACGCAGAGCAGGGTGCCGGCTGGGGTAAGGCCGCGCCGCGCGAGCTGTCCACCGTTGTCCAGGAGATGCCATTGGCGAACGGTTCCGGGAGCGTCAACGGCGGAAGTGGAGGGTACGCCGATTGTCCGTGACCATTCGGGGCGTACGCCCGGCCAGGTACCTGTCACCATACGATTTCGACCATGCCGGCGTTCAGCCCGGATCCGACACCCATGCAGAGGACCCTATCGCCGGCGCGCAGGGACTGCGCCTCGGCGGCGAGGGTCATGGGGAGTGAAGCCGGACCCACGTTTCCCCAGTGCGGGAAGGTGATGGGAACTTTGTCAGGGTCCAGCCCCACGGCGTTGATGATGGCCTGGGTGTAGGCATTGCTGACCTGGTGGGTCACGTAGCGGTCCATGGCCGTCCAGTTCCATTCGGGCTGGGCTTCGTGCCAGGCGTCGACGACGAGTTGCAGGCCGCCGTCGAGCAGGCCCTTCGTGTCGGTGGTCATGCCGTCAATGCCACCCACGCACAATTCGTGGTGCTCGGTGCCGGCGCGCATCACGCCGCCCACCAGCCGGTGCGCTCCGCTGTGCTCGTCGGCCGGTCCCAGGACTGCGGCCGCGGCTCCTGACCCGAGGGTCAGGGTGGCGAATTCCCGGTTGAAATCTTCCCGGGTCGTTTCGGGCCGCTGCAGCCTGGCAAGGGTCGCCTCCTGCGTCAGCTGTGAGTCCTCACCGTTGACGATGATCGCGTACTTGATCTGTCCGGAATCGATCATGTTGGCGGCCAGGATCAGCCCGTTGACGAACCCCAGGCAGGCGTTGGCGAGGTCGAAATTCATGGCCGAGGATGGCAGGCCCAGTTCGTGATGGATCTTCACTGCAACGGACGGCTCGAGGTTGCGGCGGGTAACGGAGGTGTTGATCAACAACCCGACCTCTGAAGCTTCGACTCCGGCATCGGCCAAGGCCTTCGCCCCGGCCTCGACGGCGGCATCGTCAAAGGATGTTCCAGCCGCCCACCAGCGTCGGTGCGTGACGCCCGCAACGCGTTCCAGGAGCCGGGGCGGGAACTTAAGCCGCTTCAGGGTGGTAGCCAACTTCCGGTCGAAGTCCGAGGAGCTGACGATCCGTGGAGCCTCGACGCTACTAACCGACAGCAGAGCGGTGTTGCTGTGCCTGAAGGTTGCGTTCCCTGCCAATTCAAGCCCCTGTTCGTTTCTGTCCCGCGTTCCTGCGGTGACTGTACCCCTATTACGCCATTCCAAGCCCGAAAGCGCAGTTGTGCTCCGGGTTCGGCGTGCACCAAGATTCCGCCGCAGTCCCGGCGCGTAAAAATGGCGACCCTTAAGCATGACAGACAACCGGGGGGTGTCATGACGCGGGGAGCGGGGCTACCGGGAAATGATCATGATGCTTACCATTAGGGAGCATCTTAGGGGAGACCACCACTTACCAGGAGCGGACATGACATTGAGCAAAGGGACCCGCGTGGAGTGGAACACCTCCCAGGGGAAGACCCAAGGCAAAATCGTGGAGAAGAAGACCAGCGACTTCGAGCTGGACGGGAACATGCACCGTGCCAGCGAAGATGAGCCGCAATACGTCGTCGAATCGGAGAAGACCGGCGCGCGGGCAGCGCACAAGGGCGCAGCGTTGACCGAGAAGAAGTAGTGCCGTGGCCCGGCACGAGGTAGTGATCATCGGTGGTGGCAACGCCGGTGTCTCCCTGGCAGCCCGCCTGGTGAGGTACGGGGTCAAGGACGTTGCCCTCATCGAGCCCCGCGACCATCACCTGTACCAACCGTTGTTTTCCCATATCGCGGGCGGACGCGCCCAAGTGAAGGAAGCTGTCCGCAGCCAGCAGTCCGTGATGCCCAAGGTAGTCACCTGGATCAGGGACAAGGCAACGGACGTTGATGCGGGGGCCAACACCGTCATGCTGGAGTCCGGCTCTTCAGTGGACTACGGGCACCTGGTGGTGTGCCCAGGGTTGCAGTACCACTGGGAAGCAGTGCCCGGCTTGGCAGAGGCCGTAAATTCGCCCTATGGATCGTCCCACTACGAATTTGAGCTGGCCCCCAAGACGTGGAGCTTGCTCAGCGCCCTGCGTTCGGGCACGGCCATCTTCACCATGCCTGCCGGTCCCGTCAAATGCGCCGGCGCCAGCCAAAAACCGATGTACCTGGCCTGCGACTACTGGAAGGAAAAGGGAGTCCTCGACAAAATCCGTGTCGTGATGGTCCAGCCATATCCCACGGTGTTCGGTGTCCCGGAGGTGGACCAGGAGCTGGAACGCAAGATAGCCGAGTACGGCATTGAGCTCCGGACCAACAGTGAACTGGTCTCGGTGGACCCGGCCAGCCGGACAGTCAGTATCCGTGACACCGCAGCAGGCACCATCGAAGAGCTGCAGTACGAGGTCCTCAACGCCGTACCACCCCAGTCCGCGCCCGATTGGCTCACATCCACCGACCTCCCGGCCGCGGGGGACCAGGGCGGCTTTGTCGAGGTGGACACGGAAACCCTGCGCCACCCCCGGTACGCCAACGTCTGGTCCCTGGGCGATGCTGCCGGCACATCCAACTCAAAGTCCGGCGGGTCGCTCCGGAAGCAGACCAAGGTGCTCGCCAGAAACCTCGTGGCGGCCCGGGAAGGAAAACCCGTCACGCAGAAGTACAACGGCTACTCAGTGTGCCCGTTTACGGTTTCCCGCAACACGGTGGTCTTCGCAGAATTCGACAACCACTACCGGCCCATGCCAACCATCCCCAAAGTGCCTACGTGGAAGGAGAGCCGGCTTTCCTGGTGGGTGGACAGGATCATGTTCCCGCAGGTTTATTGGCGGCTGATCCTTCGGGGTCGCGCCTGACGACGCCGCCCATCGCCGTCGGTGGGACGGACGGACGACGGCGGGAGGTCGCCGTCGTCCGTCCGGTCAAGCCTGCTGGGCCTGCTGGGTTAGTACTCGCCTTTGATGACGAAGTACGAACCGCGGATGACCCCAGCCAGCTTGGACTTCTGCCTGGCGAACTTAAAGTTCGCGGCCAGTTCCTCCGGAACCTCCATGCCGTCCGAGAGTTTGAAGCCCACAGCTCTTTTGCCGCCCTCGATGCCGTACATCACGTTGATGGACAGCCCCGATTGGTAGAAAACGTAGGCCATGCTCAGCCCGTCGACTTCGAAGGCGGTAGCTTCCAGGGCCGGCGATCCGATAACGATCCCGCGTTCCTCCCGGAGGATGCGGCTCACCCGTTCAACGACGTCGGGGACCTCGCTGGCCGGACTCACAGCGAAGACGTGCTGGTACTTGTTCCGGAAATACCGGGCCTCGTTGGCGCGCAGGCCCGCGAGGGCCTCGGCCACAGGAGAAGTCTCAAGCCCAGCCGTGGAAACCTTCTCAAAATCAACGATGTGCGGCATGCAGCCTCCTTGTAGGACGTGTCCGCACCCATGCTAACCCGGCCGCGCATCCGTCCTGAGCCTTGTCCGGATCTGGCGGAGTGCCATGAGCGGGAAGAGCAGCAGTGAGATCATTCCGGCCCCCACCAGTGCCGAGGCAATTCCGCTGGTTATAAGCCCCTGGTCCCGGCCGATGGCGGTCACGGCAACGATGATGGGCAGCCCAGTTGCCCCAAACAGGATCAAAGCCCGCTTCTCGTTGGGCGGGGCGCCTGGCGGAGAGGCGAGCAATGATGGCAGCCCGCGGATGATGAGCAAGAGGGCCACGAACAAGGGGACCAAGGCCAGGGTAGCGGGGCTGGAGGTCAAGGCAGCCAGGTCGAAGTCGATACCGGCGTCGATAAAGAAGATGGGGACCAGGAAACCAAACGCAACGGCGTCGATCTTCGTTTCAACCACTTTGCGGTCCTCCTCCGGAGCCCGGGCCATGACGGTTTTCCAGAGGACGCCGGCGGCGAAAGCGCCGAGCAGCATATCCAGGCCCAACACCATGCTCAGCACTACCAGTGCGCTCAGGATCAGCATGATGGACCGGACCGCGAACTGGCTGCTCGTGTGCAGGGTCCGGGTCACGTGGGCGTGGAACGCGGTGTGGCGTGCGCGGGAAGCGACGAAGACCGCAACGCCGGTAAGGACAACGAAACCCACCAATACCGCCGACGCAAAGCCTACTTGGCGCCCGCTGAAGAACAGTGAGATGGCGATCAGCGGCCCAAACTCGCCGGCTGCCCCGAGGGCTGTTACGGCGATCCCAAGAGGCGAGGCCGAGGTTCCCGTATCGCGAAGGATCGGCAGAATGGCACCCAGCGCAGTGGAGGATAAGGCGATGCCAATGATGACGGCCGCTTCCGGGCCTGGAGCCAGCAGGAGTCCGGCGCCGATGCCTGCGGCGAGGGAGATCACCCAACCCGCTGCTGCGCGGTTGGCAGGCCTGCCCCGGATGGTCGAAAACTCGATCTCGTTTCCGGCGACAAAAAACAGCATGGCAACGCCGAAGTCGGCCAGGGTGTCGGTGAAATGGGTCGACTCGATCCATCCCAGCAGGCTCGGGCCCAACAGGATTCCCAAGCCAATCTCGAAGACCACGATCGGGACCTTGGCTACACGATCCAACAACCGGGCCGCAAGCGGCGCTGCCACGGCGAGCAGGGCTATCAGCACCAATGAAGTGGACAGATCCTGCATGGGCGTCGCCGATGTCACGGCCGGCCGGGCCAATCCTTGCCGGCCCAGGGATCATAGTTGGCTACCAGGGCTTCCTGCGCAGGACGGTGTTCTTCCGGTATGTGTTGGAGGTTGATGCGCACCCGGTACCAAAGGGAACTCGAACCCCGCATCCCGTCAATAAGGACATCCGCAGGGCGTAGCGCGGAGGTGAGGTCGGAATGGCTTGCCTTCCACTGTTCGAGTGCTGCAAGTGCTTCCGGTTTGGTTTTGGTCCTGGCCACCTCAATGAGCGGCATGCTGGACATCCTCCTGCCCGATCCGTCACCGGCCCGCGGCGCCTTCTCTGCCGGCCCGAGCTCCGTGGCCAGTGCGAGAAGGCCGTCCAGTGAACCAGCGGCGTCATCAATGCCCGCGTGGGGATCGCCGGATTCGGCGAAGCGGACCGGAACCGTAAGTACGGTGAACTGTTCAGGTCGGGCGGTCCGCACTTCCTCCCAGCTCAGCGGCGTCGATACCCTGGCATCGGGGAGTGACCGGATCGAATAGGCTGATGCCACGGTGCGGTCCTTGGCGTTTTGGTTGAAGTCGACAAAGACGCTTTCGCCGCGTTCTTCCTTCCACCACCGCGCTGTGGCGAGCCCCGGGGCGCGGTTCTTCACTTCACGCGCCAGCGTTTCTGCAGCCAGCCGAACATCGCGGAAGGACCACTGCGGCGTAATACGCGCCAGGATGTGGAGCCCCCGCGAACCGCTGGTTTTGGGCCACCCCACGAGTCCGACGTCGGCCATTACCTCGCGCGCGACGTAGGCGGTGTCCACGATCTGTGACCAGTCCACCCCCGGCATCGGATCGAGATCGACCCGGAGCTCGTCCGGGTGCTCGAGGTCCTCGGCTCGTACTGGATGCGGGTTCAGGTCAAGGCATCCCAGGTTGACCACCCATGCCAGGCCTGCCGCGTCCCTGATGACGGTTTCTTCAGCGGAGGTGCCTGATGAGTAGTGCAGGGTTGCTGTATCGATGAACTCCGGATGGTTCTCAGGCACGCGCTTTTGAAAGAACGGCTCAGCGTTGATGCCCTTCGGGAAGCGTTTGAGGACCATGGGGCGGCCCCCGGCTCCCCGCAATGCACCGTCAGCGACCGCCAGGTAGTAGCGGACCAGGTCCATCTTGGTCAGCCCGGGCTCGGGGAAAACCACCTTATCCGGATTGGAGATGCGGACTTCGGCGCCGTCGACGTCCAGGATCTCCGCCGGCGTCTTGGAGGGGCTCATGCGGCCACGCTAGCAAGCAACAGCCGTCACAACCAGAGTTGCGATGAAACAAAGTGCATGGCCGCAGCAATCGGGGTGGCCAAAAGGCTCAGACTGGCTTTAAAAATATAAACGGGTATGGTGATTCTAAAGCGAATTCGAAGGGAATGATTGGCTTGTCCGGTAAATCACCGATCAATGCGAAGAAGAAGAAACCCGGGAAAACCATCTTGGAAAAGAGGGCAGAAAAGCGTGCCAAGGCGGAGGGCAACGAGAACCTGTTCGCCAAGCCCAGGAAAAGCCACCGGTAAGGCCGCCGTGCGGGCGGTGACCCCTCAGGGTTGAGGGACTTCGTCGGGCATGCGGTCGACTCACGTTTGTTCAAGGAAAAACATGAGACGACTGCCTGGCAGAAAGTATAAAGATTGAAATGCAGAAGTTTCTTTTTGCGCTTATTGTTCCTGCCCGGCTTCATGAGCCCATCAGGGTTCAGGAAATCGGGGCGGGACTTGCAAATCGGCAGTCACTAGTGGAGGGGAATGTGGAAGTCATTTCAGGGCGTGGCTGGCATGCTTTCCTCAATGACCAGGCTGAGTCCATTCCGTTGCCCCTGAACCACCGGGCTGAAGTCCTGATCCGCGAAGCCGGCACCCCTATCGAGGATCCGGTGAGTGGCAACGCCGTGTTTCTCGGCCAGGGGAGCGACGGCAATGAAACGGATGTCCCGGGACAGTTGCTGTTGCTGGCAGAGCGGTTGTTTGGGGCCCGGTTGGCGGCCTGAAAAGGGTCTGGCCAGTCCGTGCTCCGGCCCTGGGCCGGGACTGACCACGTCCCGGCACTATGATGCGCAGGCTGCCCGGAGGCTGGGCGACTATATTTGGCCATGTCAGCCCACCGCCACAACTGAGGGAGCCTGCACATTATGGCGAAGGAACTTGCCACCCAACTTATCGAACAACTCCAGGCTGCCGGGGTGCAGCGGATCTACGGAATAGTGGGGGACAGCCTCAACCCGATGGTCGATGCAGTCCGCCAAACAGGCGGGTCAAGCAAGGGCGGCATCGACTGGATCCATGTCCGCCACGAGGAAGCTGCCGCCTTTGCTGCTGCTGCCGAGGCCCAGCTCACCGGCAAGCTGGCCGTTTGCGCAGGCTCCTGCGGCCCGGGGAACCTGCATCTGATCAACGGCCTTTACGATGCCAACCGTACCGGCGCACCCGTTTTGGCCATTGCTTCCCACATCCCCAGCAAGCAGATCGGCAGTGGCTTCTTCCAGGAGACCCACCCGGACCGGCTCTTCAACGAATGCTCCGTGTACTCCGAAATGATCAGCACCGCCGAACAGGCGCCGCGGGTCATGCACAGCGCCATCCAGAACGCACTGGGCCTGGGCGGTGTCGCCGTGGTTACCCTGCCGGGGGATATCGCGGGACTCGAGGCCGTCGCGCCTACGCCCCTGCCGGCGACCTTCCGGCCCGCCAGTCTGGTCCCTGATCCAACCAGCGTCCAGGAACTGGCTGGAGCCATCAACGACGCCGGAAAGGTCGCCATTTTCGCCGGCGCGGGCGTCGAAGGCGCGCACAGTGAGCTGATCTCCTTGGCTGAACTGATCAACGCCCCGATTGGCCATTCCTTGCGGGGCAAAGACTTCGTCCAGTACGACAACCCGTTCGACATCGGCATGACCGGACTGCTCGGTTATGGTGCCGCCGCCGAGGGTATCGAAGACGCCGACCTGCTCATCCTGCTGGGTACCGACTTTCCCTATGACCAGTTCCTCCCGGACACCCGGACCGCGCAGGTGGATCGCGCCGCGCAGCGGCTGGGGCGTCGGACCGACGTCGACATCGCAGTCCATGGCGACGTGCTCCCCACTCTGAGAGCCCTCCTGCCGTTGGTACAGCCAAAGAAGAACCGGCGCTTCCTGGACCAGATGCTCAAGAAGCACGATCGGCTCATGAATAAGGCGGTGGGTGCCTACACGCGCAAGGTCGAGAAGAAACAGCCCATCCACCCCGAATACGCGGCGTCCCTGCTCGACCAGGTAGCTGCCGAAGACGCCGTCTTCACCGCCGACACTGGAATGTGCAACGTCTGGACCGCGCGGTACATCAACCCGTTGGGTACCCGTCGGTTGATTGGGTCCTTCCTGCACGGGTCCATGGCGAACGCGTTGCCCCATGCCATCGGTGCGCAGCTGGCCTATCCGGGACGGCAGGTGGTCTCCGTGTCCGGTGACGGCGGCTTGTCCATGCTCCTGGGCGAACTCGTCACTGTGGCCGCGCACCAGTTGCCGGTCAACGTCGTGGTGTTCAACAACTCCACGCTGGGCATGGTCAAGCTCGAAATGCTGGTGGACGGGCTGCCCGACTTCGGTGTGGACGTCCCCGAGGCCAACTACGCGGCCGTGGCCAAGGCCCTGGGCTTCCATGCCGTGCGCGTCACCGACCCTGCTGACATCGAGGCCGCCTACCGGGAGGCGTTCGCGCATCCCGGCCCTTCCTTGGTGGAACTCATCACGGACCCGAACGCACTGTCCATCCCGCCGAAGATTTCGGGTTCGCAGGTCATCGGCTTCGCCACTGCGATGTCCAAGGTGGTGCTGAACCGCGGTGCCGGTGAGGCTGTCAGCATGGCCCGCAGCAACCTGCGGAACATCCCGCGACGCTGACTCAGCGCCCGTAAGCGGCTGCCAGGTAGGGTGCCGTCCGGCTGGTGGTGGAACGCGCGACGGCGGCCGGCGGCCCAGCGGCGATGATGGTGCCGCCGGCGTCGCCGCCGCCCGGTCCCAGGTCGATCACCCAGTCGGCCCCGGCTACGACATCCATCTCGTGTTCGACCACGATGACGGTGTTTCCGGCGTCCACGAGCCGGTGAAGTTGCGCCATCAGGAGCTGTACGTCAGCGGGGTGAAGCCCGGTGGTGGGTTCGTCAAGGATGTACAGGGTGTGCCCTCGCTGGATGCGCTGCAGTTCAGTGGCGAGCTTGATGCGCTGGGCTTCACCACCGGACAGTTCCGTGGCCGGCTGGCCCAAGCGAAGGTAGCCCAGTCCCACCTCCAGCAGTGTTTGCAGGCTGCGGGCGACACCCGGGAGGTCGGACAGGAAGTCGGACGCTGCCTCCACTGTCATGCCCAGGACATCGGCGATGCTTTTGCCGCGGTACTTCACTTCAAGGGTTTCGGGGTTGAACCGGGATCCTTGGCATTCCGGGCAAGGCCCGTAGCTGCCGGGCAGGAACAAAAGCTCCACGGCAACGAATCCCTCGCCCTGGCAGGTTTCACAGCGCCCACCAGCGACGTTGAAGGAGAAGCGGCCAGGGCCGAAGCCGCGGGCACGGGCATCTTCGGTGGCAGCGAACTCCTTCCGCACCCCATCAAACAAGCCGGTGTACGTTGCAAGGTTGGAACGCGGCGTACGGCCGATGGGCTTCTGGTCGACCTTGACGAGGCGGTCCAGCCCATGGAGCCCGGAGACTGACCCCGCACTGTTGGGTACGTCCCGGTCAGCTGTTTCGATGGTCCCCGGATGAAGCGCCGCGTCCACTACCTCTGCCAGGACCTGACTGACCAGGGTGGACTTTCCAGAGCCTGACACACCGGTCACGGCGGTCAGGACGCCCAGCGGGAATCCGGCCTCGAGGTCGCGCAGATTGTGCCGGTTGACGTTGTGAAGCGTCACCCATTCATTCGCTCCCCGGGGTTGGCTGGTGCTCCCTCGACTCCCGGCGGCGGCTGGACCGTCGTCGTTCTTTTGATTCCCCGCACTGCTGGTAGCAGGGAAGAGAAACGGCCGCGTCACTGACTCCTTCACGTCGGCAAGGCCGGCGACTGGGCCGCTGTAAAGAATTTCTCCGCCACCTTCACCCGCGCGCTTACCAACATCAACCAGCCAGTCGGCAGCCCGCACGAATTCCATGTTGTGTTCGACCACAAACACCGAGTTGCCGGAGGCTTTGAGCTGGTCCAGGACATCGAGCAAGGATTCGGCATCTGCGGGGTGCAGCCCCGCCGATGGTTCATCGAGCACATAGACCACCCCAAACAGCCCCGAACGCAGCTGCGTGGCAATCCTCAGCCGCTGCATTTCGCCCGGGGAAAGCGTAGGCGTTTGGCGGCCCAATGCCAGGTATCCGAGGCCAAGGTCGGTCAGTACCGTGAGCCGCTTGAGCAGGTCGCGGGTGATCGCAACGGCTACTTCGGTTGCTTCGCCGGAGGGCTGCTTTCGGGAAGCCGTCCCAGCAGAAGCGAGCTCCGTGGTTGGCCGGATAACGTCGGCCAGTTCGGTCATGGGCAGTGCGTTGAGTTCGGCGATGTTCTTCCCGGCGAAGGTCACGGCCAGCGCCTCCGGCCGGAGCCCGCTGCCGCCGCAGCGTGGGCATGGGCCGCTGACCATGAAGCGCAGCACGCGGTCGCGCATGGTGGTGCTCTTGGAATCAGCCAGGGTGTGCATCACGTAGCTCCGGGCGCTCCAGAACCTGCCTTTGTAGGGTTTGGCGACCCGATCGCGCTGCGGCGTCACTTCGACCACCGGCTGCTCTTCGGTGAACAGGATCCAGTCGCGGTCCTTCTTTGGGAGCTTCCGCCACGGGGTGTCCACGTCGTAGCCCAGATGGGTCAGGATGTCGCGGAGGTTCTTACCTTGCCAGGCGCCGGGCCAGGCCGCGATGGCGCCGTCCCGGATGCTGAGGGTCGGATCGGGGACCAAGGAGGCTTCGGTGACTGTGTGCGCGGTCCCGAGCCCGTGGCACTCGGGACAGGCGCCTGCTGCGGTGTTGGGGGAGAAGGCATCGGAGTCGAGCTGCCCGACGCCGTCGGGGTAGGTCCCGGAACGTGAAAAGAGCATCCGCAGCGAGTTCGACAAGGTGGTCACTGTTCCCACGCTTGAGCGGGTACTGGCGGTACCACGGCGTTGTTGGAGCGCGACGGCGGGTGGCAGCCCGGTGATGGACTCGACCTTGGGATTGTGGCCTTGTTGGATAAGCCGGCGTGCGTAGGGCGCGACGGACTCGAAGTAGCGGCGTTGGGCTTCGGCGAAGATGGTTCCGAAGGCCAGGGAGGATTTCCCGGAACCGGAAACTCCGGTGAAGGCCACGATGGAATCGCGCGGGACGTCCACGTCGATATTGCGGAGGTTGTTCTCGCGGGCCCCGTGGACCCTCACGAAGCCGTCCTCGGCGGGGGACTGCGGTGCAGCAGGGTCGGGTCCGGGCCGTTGGGTCGTCATCAGTTTGCTGTCCATTGACACGACTCTATCGGCGTCCGGCTCCCGCACCGTTTTCCTCAGCGCTGACGACGGCGGCTACCGCACTGATCTCCACCAGCGCACCGGGTACGCCCAGGCCCGCCACGAAAGCTGCCGTCACCAGGGGTGGCTCCTCTGAAGCGAGCTGCGCAGCAATCGCTCCGTAGCCTGCCGAGAGGTCGGCACCTTCAACGAAGAGCACAGTCCACTGGATGACGTCTTCCAGGCCCGCGCCCGCGGCCTCGAGGGCAGTTTTGGCGTTGTGCAGTGCGCGGGCAGACTGGATGGCTGCGTCGCCTTCTCCAACCAGTTTTCCGTCCCGGTCTACGGCGTTCTGACCACCGACGTAGATGGTTGTTGCGCCGGGGGGAACGACGGCGACGTGGCTGAAGGCGGGGCTGTTGACCAACCCGGGTGGGCGGAGGCGCTGAATAGGTGACATGAGGGTATGGTGCCATCCGGCGTCGACGGCCAAAAGGGGGCGCCGCTAATCGGCGGCAGGCCGACGTCGTTGTTGCTTGGTTGCCGACCGTTGTTCCTTGGCAGCCCTGTGGCGTCGTGCGGAACCGCGGGTTGGTTTGGAAGGCCGACGGACGGACTCGGGAACGAGGGCCGTCTCAATGAGGCCGGCCAGTTTGGCAAGGGCGAGCTCTCTGTTGCGAAGCTGGGACCGCTCTTCGGACGCCGTCACGGTGATGACGCCGGAGACGAGCCTGCGACCAAGCCGCTGGAGCAGGAGTTGGCGTTGCTCATCAGTGAGGGCAAGGGACTCCTCGACGTTCCACATCACTTCGGCGCGGGTGTCGGTGGTATTGACGTGCTGCCCGCCCGGGCCCGAGGACCGCGAAAACCGCCAGCTGAGTTCAGCGGCGGGGATTTTCAGCGAGCGCCGGATGTCCAAGTCCATGGATTAAGCGTTGCACGCCCCACGCTAGGATCTTGTCATGGCCGGTTCCCTGGATTTCCTCGGCCCCATTCTTGAGGTGATGACGTGGGTGGGGTTTGTCCCCGGCGTGCCTCTGCTGGTCATCGCGTGGGTTGTTGCGAGGCGCCGCTGCCCCTGGGCGGCGGCCGACGGCGAACAGTTCACCGCCGGGGGATACCTGGGACTCCACTGGGTGGACCAACGCAATGAGGAACAGAAAGTCCTCCTGGACGTCGCCGCAAAAGATGGCAGCCTCACATCACGGTCAGTGGTGGTCCACTACGATATCTGCCACCCCTCCAGATGCTCCCTTCAGCCGCCCAAGTACGACAACACCGTGCTGATTCTTGGCTGGGTCCTTACTGGCATTGGTTTCCTGAGTACTGTCGGTGGACTTCTCCTGGTGATCATCTAGCCGCTGGCCCTTGAACGCCCGATCGGTGCGGAGCTAGCATTTGCGAACGGCAGGTCCGTGCGGCCAAAACCAGGAGATCCAGATGAGCGAATCGTCCGCCACGCTGACAGTGGACTTGATTATTTCCTTGGACGGTTACGCTTCAGCCGAGGGGTGGCCGGGATGGTGGGGGCTGGAGAGCCCGGAGTACCTGGCGTGGCTGGAGGAAGAAGGCAAAAAGGAGTTCACCACTCTGATGGGGGCAAATACCTACAGGGTCATGTCAGGTATGTCCGTACAGGCCGCGGGCCAAGACTCAGGCTTCTCCGAACAAGAAGACGCCGCCCTCACCGGGTTGGCCGCCATGCGCAAAGTCATCTTCTCATCCACCCTGCAGGAGCCCTTGGCGTGGCCCAACTCGGAGCTGGTCAGCGGTGACGCGGTGGAGACCGTGCGAAGGATGAAGGAATCCGGAACCAGGAAGTTGATGACCCTGGGCAGCCTCAGTCTTAGCCGTTCCTTGCTGGCTGCAGGCCTGGTTGACAGGTATCGACTGGTCATTTTCCCCGTCATCACAGGCCGGACGGGACGGGAGCGGATTTACGACGGCTATCCGGATGTCTCCCTTGACATGGTGGGAAGCAGGAGGTTTGAAGGCGGGCTGCAAATGCTCGAGTACGTTCCTACCCTCATCGACGGCCCACGGGCTGGTCGAGTGTGAGGCACCGCACAGGAACAGGATCCGCAGGGTCCTGGTGGACAGCCGGGACTAGGGCTGTTCGGGGAGCAAACTCTTCAAGCAGTCGGCATAGTGGGCCATGGCTTCGGAGAAGGTCAGTAGTTCAAAGCCCGCCCCGCCGTCCTTGGCCTCCCGCCACAATATGGGCTCGCTGCTGCTCCCGTTTGCCATGAGCGTCGCAATACCCCACGGATGGTTGGGATCCGCCACGGTAATCCCAGTGGCATCGAAGGCGTCGCGCAGGACGTAGGTGGTGACGGTCCGCCATGACTGCAGGAACGGTGGCCTTAGCTGCTCAATAAGGTCCTCGTCCTGAATGTTGTAGGCGTCCAATAGACCCTTTGATAGCCCGTCCCACTCTTTGTCGTCTCGGACCATGAGGTGCGCTGCCTCAACATGGGCGATGGTTTCGTTTAACGTCATGGCCAGTTCCCCACACTTCCTGTCGTCGCTCAAGCCCGTTCACTCAGGCCCAGGCGCCCGTGGTCATTGCCACGTCACACCATCATGAAAAGTAAACGGACAGGAGCCCTTCTTGATTCCCGTTGCTGCCGTTGTCGGCCACCACCGGTGGTCAATAAGCAAACTTACTAATAGGCTGGGCGTGGGGGCGTCCCCGAACGAAGAGAGTTGAGGCGAACATGGCAGAAGAGCGCGACATCAGCAAAGTCACGGACATCATCAACGGTGCCAAGATTGGCATGGTGACCACAGTCAATGAACAAGGTGCTTTGGTTAGCCGTCCGCTGGCGGTCCAGGATGTCAAGGACGACGGCGACATGTGGTTCTTCACGGGACTCGGTACGTCACAGGTAGCGCATGTCCGAAATGATCCACGGGTCAACGTGTCCTTCGGAAAGAACACGGAGTGGGTATCTGTTGCCGGAAACGCCGAGGTGGTCACTGACCGGCAGATAATCCGCGACATGTGGAACCAAACAGTTGAAGCGTGGTTCCCGGACGGCCCTGAGACCCCGGAGGTCTGCCTGTTGCGTGTCGACTCTGAGTCTGCCGAGTACTGGACCAGCCCTGGTGGCACGGCTGCGACCGTGCTGCAGTGGGTGAAGTCCAAGGTCACCCACTCGCGGATGAGCGTCGGCGAGAGCGGTACGGTTGACCTGTGAACCGACGTGGTTGATTCGGGGCGGTTTCGGCGCCTCCTGGAGGACGAGAAGCAGCAGAAGCTCGAACTTCTCTCGGCGCTGAGCAGCGACATCACATCGGTGAACCGCGCACGGCAGGACTCGAATGTTGATGACGAGCATGACCCCGAGGGCAGCACCATCGCTTTTGAACTTTCCCAGGCCTCTGCGCTACTGCAGCAGAGCAAGCGTGGACTGGCCCAGATTGACGCCGCTCTTGAGCGCATTGCCGCAGGGAGCTATGGATTGTGCGCCGTGTGTGGTGCGGTAATACCAGAGGGCCGGCTGGAGGCCCGGCCATGGACGCCGTTCTGCGTTAAGCATGCCTCCGGCAGGGCATAGCTCTTTCGAAGAGTGGCCGTTTCGCTTCCTTGGCTGCTCGGGGTTCAGGCTCCGCGTCCGCTAGGTCCCCATCCCCGGCTTGACCGGAACGTACTCGATGCCCTGGTGAACTTTCTTTTGCGGTCCACGGGAGAAGCCCTTGGCATCGAGGTGATTACCCGCCCGGTAGTCCGCCAGGGCTTGGTCGTAGGCCTCGTTGAGTTGCCGGCCGCTGAGGATCTCCTGCGTGCCATCGGTGAAGGTGATCTGTACGTTGATGCCGTTTGGGAAGTGGCGCTTCATGCGGATGAAACCTTGGGGATCCTGCTGTAGTGAAATCAAAGTCGGCCACGCTTTCAGAAGAGGTTTCCCATATCTTCCCGCACGGGACTCTACCGTCGACATTTTAGTTGCAGGTTCAACCAATAAGTTGTACGGTTAACTTGAAGGTTCAAGCTTTGCCTTCCAGTCAAACCCTGAAGGACCCCACATGACCGCCTGCCTGGACATCGCTCCACCCGCTGCATCGCTGCCCAGGGCGACCGTTCGCAGCAACGTCACCGTGCCGCTTCAGTTTCCTGACGGATTCCGGACGCCGGCGGAAGTCTTCACGTTCCACGGCCTGGCTGACGGCAAGGAGCATTTGCTTCTGGCCCTCGGCTCATGGGAGCAATCCCTGCTGGCCCCGGATAGCGAAACAGGTGTTGCTCCTCTGGTGCGCCTTCACAGCGAATGCATGACAGGTGACGTCTTTGGCAGCGAGCGCTGCGACTGTGGTCCACAGCTGCGTGAAGCGGTGGAGGAGATTGCCGCCGTCGGAGGTTTCCTGCTGTACCTTCGACAGGAGGGCCGGGGCATTGGCCTGTATTCCAAACTGGATGCTTACGCGCTCCAGGACAACGGCCTGGATACCTACGAAGCCAATCTGGCTCTTGGCCATGACGAAGACGAACGTGACTACTCCGCCGGAGTCCAGATGCTCCAGGCCATTGGTGCCAGTCGAATCCGGCTCCTCAGCAATAATCCTGACAAGGCAGCACAGCTCTCCGCACTGGGAATCGACATCAGCGAACGAGTGCCCACCGGCGTCCATGTGTCCGAAGCCAACCTGGCGTACCTGGCAGCCAAACGCGACCGGACAGGACATGTGCTGGAATTGCCTGAGCCTGCCTTGGTGCCTGAGCCTGTCCCGGAGGTCCGGAGCCCGGGATTCCACACGGAACCGCCAAGCCCGGGAACTTTGATCTCCCGGGCAGGAGCCCTGGTCCCGCACCTCAGGGCACGCGCATCCGAAACCGAAGAACTCCGTCGTTTGCCCGAAACTACCGTGAATGACCTTCATGAGGCGGGCGTTTTCCGCCTCCTCGCGCCCAAGGGCGTTGGAGGTTACGGGTTTGGCGTTGAGGACTATGCCCGGGTGGTCAGGCAGCTTGCCCGTGGTTGCGCATCAACTGCATGGACCGCCGGGCACCTGATGGAACATGTGTGGATGCTGGCCCGCTGGCCCAAGGAAGTCCAGGACGAAGTCTTTGCCTTTGGCGGCGTTCCCCTGGCGGCAGCGACGGGTGCCCCGGTTGGTGCCGCCATAAAGGTTGCCGGTGGCTACAGCATCTCCGGCCACTGGAGTTTTGCTTCCGGAGTCATGCATTCGGAATGGGCGCTCCTGGCTGTTGACTGCGACGGTGTCCGGCTCCAAGCGCTGGTCCCCGTCGCGGCGCTCGAATTAATCGATGCCTGGCATACTGCAGGGCTGCGGGGGACAGGCAGCAATGACCTGCGCGCGGACCAGCTCTTCGTTCCTGACCACCGGGTTTTGGAATGGGCCACCCTGGTCGCTTCGGACAACCCGGGAAGCTTGGTCCACCCCGACCCCACACTTCACATCCCGATGGCGACGCTGTTGAACCTGGTGGCACCGTCCACCGCTTTGGGTGCCGCAGAGCATGCCCTGGAACTGTTTCAAGAGCAATTGCTGGTGCGGAAGGTCAAGAACACCACGGAGCTGCGCCAAGCGGACTCCGTCCTGGCCCAAGCACGTTTCTCCGAGGCCTTCGGACAGGTTGCCACCGCGAGGATGCATTGGGAGGAGGCCATCCAAATCC
The DNA here is from genome assembly GCF_030208885.1 of Arthrobacter sp. fls2-241-R2A-172. Lineage (NCBI taxonomy): Bacteria > Bacillati > Actinomycetota > Actinomycetes > Micrococcales > Micrococcaceae > Arthrobacter > Arthrobacter sp. fls2-241-R2A-172. The sequence goes on from NZ_JARVTB010000002.1 coordinate 141,077, forward strand.
TGGCTGCGGTGATCGGACGGTCCGACACGGAGCCCACAGATACTGAGCGGTCGCGGTACCGGCTATCGCTTGCCCTCAGCGGCCAGGCGTCGGAGAGCGCTGTCAGGCTCATCGTCGCGGGTTCGGGCGGCAGTGCCCACCGCTTGTCACATCCCTTGCAGCGCATCCAAAGGGACGTGAATGTCCTGCTGAACCATCCCACGCTCAGCTTCGACCCCATTGTTGAGCAAGCAGGCCGGGGACTGCTGGGCCTGGGGTTCACCGTCAGGTCGTTCTAGGCGTTTCAGGCGCTGGGCCCTCCGGGGTTGGTTCCGCAGCCAAGGTGCTGGCCCGGTCCGCCGCAGCCCCTTGCTTCCTGCTCGCCAGCAGGAAGGGCACCGCAATAAGCTCGATAACGCCGGCCATGGCCAATGAAGCCGGATAACCGTAAAGGTCCGCGCCGCGGCCCAGGAGTGGTTGGATCACCACTCCGCCGCTGGAACCCATCAGCGAATCGAAACTGAGGACGGTGGCCCGCTGTTTCGACGGGATCATGTCATTCACATACGCCTGTCGGACCGGAGTAGCCGCAGAACCCACCACGGCCCACAACGCCAGCAGCACCAGGGCTACCCAGAACACGCGCGTGGACCCCAGCACGAGGAGAATCACGGCACCCGCCAGGCTGGCGAGGATCATCACTGACGTGCGTTTGTGGAACAGTCCCCGGGCGTGCGGGGCCAGCCAGCCGCCCAGAATCTGCGAGCCTGCGACAATCGCGGCGGCCAGGCCCGCGATGGAATAGGCTTTCGGGTCCCCAAAAAGATTGAGAAGGTACGGCTGCAGAGCGTAAAAGACGTAAATTCCGACGCCGGCGCTAAAGGGAGCGGCCAGCATCATGTACCGAACGGGCCGGTTTTTCAGGCCGTTGTCTATCGAGGCCGTCAGTACGGTACGGACAGCCCGCATAGGGCTGGTTGAACGCTCAGGCGAGAAACCGACGTCGTGCATGAGACCGAAGGCCACTGCAAACATGGCAAGCAGCACCCCCACGCGCAAAAGGAAAGGCACGCCCAGGTTGGTGGCTTGGGCAATCACGCCGCCCGCGACGGACCCAAACAGCATTGCGAGGCCCTGGACCATTTGCCCGCGGCCAAGCACGGATTCGAGCCCGCCTTCGTAACCGGAGAATCGCAGTGCGTCCACGAGCCACGCTTCGACGGCTCCGGAAAAGAACGTGAAGCCAAGGCCCAGCAGGACCGAAACTACGGCCCACATCCAAAACGGGGCTGAGAGCTGCCAGAGCACGTAATACAGGTAGGTGGACACGGCCAGGGTCACGGTGCCGAGCAGGAACGATACGCGGCGGCCCCAACCGTCGGCGACCACCCCGGTGGGGACCTCGAAGAGGACCATGCCCGCCGTGAAGAAGGCATTCGCGGCGAAGGCTTCCAGGTTGCTGAGGCCCGCATCAAGCAGGAACAGGGTGTTGATACCCCAGATGAAGGACGCCGCCACGGTATTACCCAGCGTCAGTGTGAGGTACACACGTTGGATCGTTCGTGCGGCGGGATTCATGGTGTCGCCGCTTCCGCCAAGGCGGGGAAGGACCACACGCCCATTCTCGCGCTGATCGCTCCTGTTTGCCAGATCCGGGGGAGGTTTGATGTGCCACTAGGGGTTTGCGTTAGGGGAATGTAGATCTTCGGGGCGTTAAGCGGCAAATGCCGGGGAACCCTGCGTGGGTTCCCCGGCAATTGGCGGTACATCGTTAAGCTTGGTTGCTCACCAGGCCATCTGCAGCGGCACTTACCGTCTGGTGCGCCGAAAGCAAGGGCCTGAAGAACTCGCCGAGTTCGGCCGTTGCGGTCAGTGGCAGGATGTTGGCAACGTATTGGTCGGGGCGGACCACCACGACGACGCCGTCGCGGCTGAGGCCGCGCTGTTCGAAGATGTCGTTTGCCGGGTCGGTTCCGAAGACCTTCTCAAGGTACGTGAGCTCAAACGGTCCCACAGTGGGTTTGAAGACCGCCGGGACGGCGTTGATGTCCACTCCGGTGTGGTCTTGCTGGTAGATCACCTTGACGTCGAACCAGGCGTCGCGGTCAAGGCTCGACGGCGTAGCGGCCAGCGGGGAGTCGGGTGCGGTTTCGAGCCACTCGGCCACGTCCGCGAGCGGGCCGGCGGATCCTGCAGGTGCGGCGTCGGCGAAGACGTAGATCCGCCAGCGTCCGTCGGCTTTTGCGTGGTGTCCAAGGTGCATCGGGTTGGTGTCACAGACACGCTCCACCGGTGCTGATTTGAAACGCTTGCCCACCGGGAAGCCGGTGGCGAGTTCCTGGTGCTTTGCCTCGGCAACGAGCATGGAGGGCGCGTACTGTGTCATGAACCCGGCCGGGAACTCCGCGGTGCTCGTGTAGAACGTTTCCAGCTCCGTAGGGTCCTTGAATTCCTCGGGCTTCTTAGCCATGAGGGTGGACCATTCCTTATCGAAGTCGATCAGGTTCTTCGCTACTACCTGCCGTTCGGCGGAGTAGGTGTCCAGCAGGGACTCCGGGGACCGGCCTTCGAGGACGTGGCCGAGTTTCCAGCCAATGTTGAAGCCGTCCTGCATGGAGACGTTCATGCCTTGCCCGGCCTTGGCGGAGTGGGTGTGGCAAGCATCTCCGGTGATGAACACCCGTGGTGTGCGCGTGCCGCGCTCTTCCGGCAGGACGTCGTCGAACCTGTCCGTGAGCCGGTGACCGACTTCGTAGACGCTGTGCCACGCAACATTGCGGACATCCAGCGTGTAGGGGTGCAGGATGTCGTTGGCCTTGGCGATGATCTGCTCAATGGTGGTCTTGCGGACCGCGCCGTGGTCATCTGCAGCGACCTCACCCAAGTCCACGTACATGCGGAACAGGTGTCCGCCCTCGCGGGGGATCAGGAGGATACTGCCGCCCGAGCCGGACTGGATGGCGCACTTGGTGCGGATGTCGGGGAAGTCCGTGACGGCGAGAACGTCCATGACGCCCCATGCATGGTTGGCCTGATCGCCTGCAAGATGGCAGCCGATGGATTCGCGGACCTTGCTGCGGGCGCCGTCGGCGCCCACGACGTACTTGGCGCGGATCAGCCGTTGCTGGCCTTCGTTCGGACCGGAAGTGTGGCCGAGCGTCACAGTGACTGGGTAGTCGCCTTCGCCTGTGACATTGAGGCCAAGGAACTCGTAACCGTAGTCGGGAACCATTCGGGTGGGGGAGTTGGCCATGAATTCCGCGAAATAGTCCAGCACCCGGGCCTGGTTGACGATCAGGTGCGGGAACTCGCTGATCCCCGCGGGGTCATCCACCGCGCGGGCAGCACGGACGATGCGCGAGTAGTCCGCCGGGTCCGGCTTCCAGAACGCCATCTCGGTGATCCGGTACGCCTCGGCAATGATCCGCTCAGCGAAACCAAACGCCTGGAAGGTCTCCACGCTGCGTGCCTGGATGCCGTCGGCTTGGCCTATCGCAAGCCGACCCGGGCGCCTCTCAATGATGCGCGTAGTGACACCCGGGAACTGGGACAGTTGTGCCGCGGTGAGCATGCCAGCGGGGCCGGTGCCAACAATCAGCACGTCAACTTCGTCGGGAAGCCCGGTTGGTCGATCAAGACCAACGCCGGCTGCCGGCTCGACTCGGGGGTCACCGGATACGTAACCGTGGTGGTGGAACTGCACGGGCTTTCCTCACTTCTTCGTGGGCTGGTGCTTCATGAGTGTTCAGACTTTGTTCGATAATAGAACAGCTTGTTCGATTATCGCTCAGACAATCGTAATGCGGGTCACACACGCGTTCAAGTCCTTTCGGATTTGACCCCGGTTGCACCCCAGTTCCTTCGGAATAGTGGTTGGGCATGTGAGGATCAGGTATGCCTCGACTGATGCTTCTGGACACTGCCTCGTTGTACTTCCGCGCCTTCTATGGGGTGCCGGATTCGATCCGTCGCGCAGACGGAACACCGGTCAATGCGGTACGGGGCCTGATGGACATGATTGCCCGTCTCATCACCGACTATGAAGCAACCCACTTGGTGGCATGTTGGGATAACGACTGGCGACCCAAATGGCGGGTGGGGCTGATTCCCAGCTACAAATCGCACCGTGTCGCGGAGCTCGTCCCGGACGGTCCCGACGTCGAAGTGGTTCCCGACCCGTTGGAGGCACAGATCCCCATGATCCAGCGAGTGCTGGAGCTCGCCGGCATTGCGGTCGTTGGCGCGGATGATCACGAAGCCGACGACGTCGTTGGCACGTACGCCAGTCACGCACAGTTCCCCACCGATGTGGTCACCGGCGACCGCGACCTGTTTCAACTCGTCGACGACGCCCGCGGCGTCAGGGTCATTTACACCGCCCGCGGCATGAAGAACCTTGAGGTGATGACCGACGTCGTTGTTGTGGGCAAGTACCGGGTGCTGCCCCAGCAGTACGCCGACTTCGCGACCCTGCGGGGTGACGCTTCCGACGGGCTGCCCGGCGTGGCCGGAATCGGTGAAAAAACCGCAGCGTCCTTGTTGGGCGAGCACGGTTCGTTGGCTGGCCTGCTGGAGGCTGCCGAGACGCCCGACGGCGGACTGTCGGCTACGGTGCGGGCCAAACTTTCAGCGGCGGCGGACTACCTTAAGGTTGCGCCCGCCGTCGTCAATGTTGTCCGGGACCTGGAGGTTCCTACGCTCGAACAAGCCGGCGCCGAACTGCGGCCAGTAACAGGGGATGCACGCGCTGAACTTGAGCGGCTCGCTACCGAGTGGAACCTGGGTGGCGCTGTGAAGAGGCTCCTGGATGCGTTGGACAAGCTCGGCTGAACCTCGAATTCACAGCGGAATTACAGGTTCACAACAGCGCGGACTGGGGTAGCACCTCCATCGTGTTAAGAGGACGGCACACCTGACCGTCCCTCAGGCACGGACCGAGGCAACACGGTCCATTGAGGAGAGGTATATGTCGAAAACCAAGAAAATCACACTCGGAATCGCGGCGGGAGCCCTGGCCCTTGGCGCGGGGATGGGAGTGACAGGGATGGCGACAGCAGCCACTACCCCGTCGCCGAGTGCCACATCCTCCACGGATGCGGGCACAGCCCCAGCTGATCACGCGGGCAAGCCCGGAGGCCACGGCCATGGACGCGACGGGGGCAAGATCGCCTCCCAGCTCGCAACCAAGCTGGGTGTTGATGAAGCCAAGGTCACCGAAGCCCTCAAGGCTTTCCGCGAGGCCAACAAGCCCGCCACGCCACCTGCTGAAGGATCGGAAGGCACCAAGCCGGACCGGACGGCGCAAGAGGCCGCACTGGCCAAGTCCCTGGCCACGGCATTGGGTGTTGACGAGGCCAAGGTGACCAGCGCGCTGGAGGAGATCCGCACTGCCGGCCAGGCAGAGCGCGCAGCTGCACTGAAGACCAGGCTCGACAAAGCCGTTTCAGACGGAAAGCTCACGCAGGCCGAAGCTGACGCCGTGACCAAGGCTGTCGAAGCCGGGGTCATCGGAGGCGGCGGCGAGCGTTAGGTGCCCGCCCCTCCCTGGCTGGAAGCCAACTGAAAAGGATCCCTCAGGCTTCGGCTTGGGGGATCCTTCGCGTCATGTTTCGGGGAGACACCTAATGCGGCCTGAACTGCTCTGCAACGGGACACTCAAAAGGTTCCCCGGCAAACAGGCCTACACCGTCCAGATACTTCACAACGATCACATAGGAAGCAATCAAACTGGTCTCCGTGTAGGGAATGCCCAGATCATCGCAACACCCCCTGACGATCCCAGAAGCCCGCTGGAGGTAGGGCCGCGGCATGTCGGGGAAAAGGTGATGTTCGATTTGGCGGTTTAATCCGCCCATCAGGGTGTCCATCAACAGGCCGCCGGTGATGTTGCGTGCCGTGAGGACCTGGCGGTTCAGGAAGTCGGCCCTGCTGGTCGGTGGGAGTATGGGCATTCCTTTGTGATTCGGCGCAAAGGAAGCGCCCATGTAGAAACCGAAAACACCCAGTTGTACGCCAAGGAAAGCACATGCCATCCCTAACGGCAGGAGCGAAAAGACCAAGAACGGTACAATCAGCAACCGCAGCACGATGACGGGGATCTCCACCCATCGGTGGTCCACTTTCCCTTGACGCAACAGGTATTTCAACGAATCAATGTGCAAGCTGACACCTAGGAAAAACAAAAGGGGAAACAGCAGCCAGCCTTGTTTGTGGGTGACATGCACCATGACTCCATGCCGGCCGCTTGCCGCCCCGGGGTGGAACGCAATGGCTCCAGTGTGGATGTCCGGATCCTTATCGATGACATTGGGAAAGTTATGGTGCCTTGTGTGCTTCTGCGCCCACATGGAGTAACTGATACCGACAAGTCCTGTGCCGATCAGTCGAGCGGACCACTCGTTCATTCCTTTGGACTTGAACACCTGCCGGTGAGCGGCTTCGTGCGCCAGGAAAGCAAACTGGGTAAGTACCACGCCCATGAACGCTGCGATGAGGAGCTGGAACCACGTATCCCGGAGCAGGAGGAAACCGCTCCACGTTCCGGCCCATGCGATCATCAGGACGATGAAGATGGTGATGTAGAACCCTCTGCGGCGCTGAAGCAGGCCTGCATCGCGGACGGACCTGAGGAGTGCGGAGTACGAGTTGACCGCCCGGGCGGTGGCACCTCGCTCCGGACGGTACTTCTCGGACGAAACTTCTGGTGCCACGGTGCCTCTAGCCAATTACCGGTGGACTGAACACATCGTTTTCCACCGTCTCTTCAGAGTACGCCCCAACCCCGAACAAAGCCCGCGAAAAATCTCGAGGCAGGATGTCGAAATTTCCTCGACCCACTCGACCTATGGACGAGAAAGTCGAGACGACTTTCCACGACACAGGAGATTGAGTGAGATGGCGAAATACTCCGGAGTGATCTTTGCCCGCCGGGTGGAGAGGAAGTCGCGTGTCTCGGTCCGGTTGTCTATGGTTCAACGGTAAGACTTTTGGTCGGCTCAGGGAGTCACTGCCAATACCCCTATCAGCAGTGCCTCCCTTCCTTTCAGGCAAAGAGTGTTAGATGGAAACATCCACTTAAGACAGACACGCAGGAGAAACATGCCTACCGCTTCCGCATTTGCTTCACCCTCGGCCACGGGCGACCTGACCCTGACCACCATCGAACGCCGTGAGGTTGGCCCGAACGACGTCCATATCGACATCAAGTTCGCCGGAATCTGCCACTCGGACATCCACACCGTCCGCGGTGACTGGGGCCCCCAGCAGTACCCGCTGGTCCCGGGTCATGAGATCGCCGGTATCGTCACCGAAGTCGGCTCCGAGGTCACCAAGCATAAGGTGGGCGACCGCGTCGGCGTCGGCTGCATGGTCAATTCCTGCAAGGAGTGCAAGAACTGCCTGGCCGGCGAAGAGCAGTACTGCCTCAAGGGCAACGTGGGCACCTATGGCGCAGTGGACCGCGACGGCACCATCACCCAAGGTGGCTACTCAACCAACGTCGTAGTGAACGAAGACTTTGTTGTCACCATTCCGGAAGGTCTGGACCTCGATGTTGCCGCACCGCTGTTGTGCGCAGGCATCACCACCTTCTCCCCGCTGCACCACTGGGGTGCGGGTCCCGGCAAGAAGGTCGCCATTGTCGGCTTGGGCGGATTGGGCCACATGGGCGTCAAAATCGCCCACGCGATGGGTGCCGAGGTGACCGTCCTGTCGCAGTCGTTGAAAAAGATGGAAGACGGCCTCAAGCTCGGCGCGGACCACTACTACGCCACCAGCGACCCCGCCACCTTCGAGGCGCTTGCAGGCACCTTCGACCTCATCATCAACACTGTCAGCGCTTCCATCGACATCAGCTCCTACCTGCAGCTGTTGACCCTCGATGGAACGTTGGTCAACGTTGGAGCGCCGGCTGAACCGCTGCCGGTGAACGCCTTCGCCCTTATCGGCGGCCGTCGACGGTTCGCCGGTTCCATGATCGGCGGCATCCCGGAGACCCAGGAAATGCTGAACTTCTGCGCCGAGCACAGCCTTGGCGCCGAAATCGAGGTCATTCCCGCGAGCCAGATCAACGAGGCGTACGAGCGAGTCCTGGCCTCCGACGTGCGCTACCGCTTCGTCATAGACACCTCCACCATCGGCTAGGACCCCCGGCGACACCGTCAACACGGCGCCACCAAAAACACGAAAGGCCACGCCTCCTCCCGGAAGCGTGGCCTTTCCCGCGCCCCCAACAGGGACAATGGTCTGGTGACATTCGGACTGGACACCATTGGCAGGGGACTGGTCTTCGCCGATTCCCTCGACAACCTCGCCTCGGCCCTCACCAACCAGGGCGACGCCGGCACCGCAGTCGTGCAGGCACCGCCAGGAACAGGTAAAACCACGTTGGTGCCTCCGCTGCTGTCCAATCTTGTGTCCGAACGGCACCCCGGCCAGCCTCGCGTCGTCGTCACCCAACCGCGGCGCGTCGCTGCCCGGTCCGCCGCCCGCCGGCTTGCCAGCCTGGACGGTTCGCGGCTTGGTGGCAGGGTCGGCTACACCGTCCGGGGTGAAAGCAAAATCAGTAACGACACCGTGGTGGAGTTCGTCACGCCCGGCATTCTTCTCCGTAGGCTGTTGGTTGATCCGGGGCTTGACGGCGTCCATGCGGTCGTCCTGGACGAGGTCCACGAGCGCGGGCTGGAAACGGACCTTCTTCTCGGCATGCTCGCTGAGGTCCGCGAACTCCGGGATGACCTGTCATTGGTGGCGATGTCGGCGACCGTCGACGCGCCTCGTTTTGCGGCGCTCCTGGGTAAATCCGGGCTCGACGGCGCCGGTCCTGCTCCGGTGGTTGATTGCCCGTCCGCGCTGCATCCGTTGGAGGTCCGGTGGGTGCCTTCCCGGGACCGGCGGCTGGATGAGCGGGGTATAACCCGGAGCTTCCTCGACCACGTTGCCTTCACCGCGGCGACCACCCACGCTGCTGCCCTGGACACCAATCCCGGGGTGGATGCCTTGGTGTTCCTTCCGGGCGCCCGGGAGGTGTCCGACGTCGCTGCCCGCCTGCGGGGGCAGGTGGCCGACGAAATCGAGGTGCTGGAGCTGCACGGCCAGATCGGACCGGAGTCCCAGGACCGCGCTGTATCAGGCCGGGAACCCGGAGGCGCGCCCCGGATCATTGTCTCCACGTCCCTGGCGGAATCCTCGCTCACCGTTCCGGGGGTTCGCCTGGTCATCGACTCGGGGCTCTCCCGGGAACCGCGCCGCGACTCGGGGCGGGGCATGTCCGGTCTGGTGACGGTCTCTTGTTCCCGCGCCTCGGCGGAGCAGCGCGCCGGCCGGGCTGCGCGGCAGGGTCCGGGCACGGTAGTGCGTTGTTATGACCAGCAGGCGTTTTCCGCTGCCCCCGCTCACCAGACCCCGGAGATTACCGTCGCGGACCTGACAGGAGCGGCATTGGTCCTGGCTTGCTGGGGCGCGCCTGGCGGCGAGGGCTTATCGCTTCCCGATGCACCTCCGGCCATCGCCATGAGGGATGCCGTGGAGGTGCTCCGGGAATTGGGAGCGGTGGCGGACGACGGAACCGCCACCAGTTTGGGCAAAACCCTGGCCCGGATCCCGGCCGATCCGCGGCTTGCACGCGCCTTGCTGGAAGGATCCAGCGTTGCCGGCCCACGTTCGGCCGCTGAAACGGTGGCCTTGGTGGCGGGGGACCAGCGGGCTCCCGGAGCCGATCTCACTGCATTGCTCTCATCGCTGCGCACGGCTTCACACCCCGGCGCCCGGCGATTCGCGGAGGACACGCGGCGGATGGAGTCGATGGCGCGGCGGGAGGCGGCCGCCGTCGAACCTTCCCAAGGAAGCAAGGGCGTCACGGCGAGGGAAGCGCCCGGATTTGTGGTGGCGTTGGCGTTCCCGGATCGGATCGCCCGGCGCGTTCCCGGCGATGGAAGCATCACGTACCTGCTCTCCTCCGGAACGCGTGCCGGTCTCCCGGCTGGTAGCCCGTTGACGGCCCATGAGTGGCTTGCTGTCGCCGAAGTGTCCCGGGCCCATGGCCGTGACGCTGCGGGTACCGGTGCGGTGATCCGATCGGCAGCACCACTGTCGGCAGAACTTGCAGAAGCCGCAGCCCCCCACCTCCTTCTCCAGACGGTGCAGGCAAAGTTTGGCCAAGGGCGCGTCACCGCCAAGCTGGAACGTCGCCTGGGCGCCATCGTCTTGTCCTCCACGCCGGTCAGGCCCAGCGTGGAAGCCGGTCGGCACGCCGTGACGGAGGCGCTGAAGAACACCGGGCTTTCGATGATGGGGTGGTCTGCACCGGCCGATGCCCTGCGCAGGCGGCTCGCTTTACTGAGGCGCGAGCTCGGTGATCCGTGGCCGGACGTCAGTGAGGATGGCCTGCTCGCCCGCCTGGACGAATGGTTCGGCCCGGAGCTGGAGACCATCGCCTCCGGCACGCCTGCCGGCTCCATCAACCTCGTGGAACCCTTGCGGCGCCTGTTGCCTTGGCCGGAAGCGGCCAGGCTGGACAGCCTGGTGCCGGAGCGCCTTGAGGTGCCGAGCGGTTCGCGGGTGCGGATCGATTATCCGGACGTGGACGACGACGGCGGCAGGCCGGTTGTGGCGGTCAAGCTCCAGGAATGCTTTGGCTGGGACCGTACGCCGCACCTGGTCGATGGCCGCGTTCCGGTGCTCTTCCATTTGTTATCACCGGCCGGACGCCCGTTGGCTGTCACGGACGACCTCACCTCGTTCTGGTCCGGGCCGTACGCGCAGGTCCGGGCCGAGATGCGTGGGCGCTACCCCAAGCATCCCTGGCCCGAAGACCCGTGGACGGCGCCGGCCACGGCCAAAACCAAGAACCGGATGCAGGCCGGCTAGCCCAACCGCTCCACCATGAACTGCATCTCGCCATCCACGAAGGTTCCCACAACGCTGCTGGCGGCGAACTCGTCAGGCCCGGTGGTCAGGGGATCGAGCTCGAAGGCTGTGAAGTCTGCGCGCTTGCCCACGGTGATGGAGCCCGATACATCCCACAACCCTGCGGCCTTGGCCGCGTGCGAGGTGTATCCCTCCAGGGCCTGGAGCGCGGTGAGGGCCTGGGCCGGGGCGATGGGCTGCTGCTCGGGATGTCCGGATCGCCGGCGCAGCTGCGCATCGGCGATGGTGGGAAGCGGCTCGTAGGGGGCGATGGGCCAGTCCGAGCCGATGCCCAGGGTCACTCCGGCATCACGAAGGTCCCTGCACCGCCATGCCCTGTCCGCACGTTCGGGGCCCAGGCGGATAGACCAGTTGTCGCTGTGGTCCGCGAGCGAATAGTGCGTGCAATGGGTTGGTTGCATGCTGGCCACCACTCCCGAGTCCCTGAAGCGTTCCACCAGTTGGTCCGGTACGGATTCGATGTGCTCGATCCGGTGCACCGTCCGGCGCAGGACATCGGCAGGAACAGTCTCGGAGAGCGATTCCAACGCGTTCAATACATGGTGCACGCCCGCGTCTCCGATGGCGTGGGTCGCTGTGGGGATTCCCCGGGAGGCGAAGTAGCGGACAGCGGCGGTGTAGTCCTCGGGACGAGGCCAGAACGCTGCTGTGGATTGGCCAAGGGTGTCCGGTTCGTAGAGCCACGCGGTGCCGTTGTCCACTGTTCCGTCGACGAAGAGCTTGATGGCCTCAATGGACCAGCGGCGACCACCGGTTCCGATACTGCGGGCCATCTCCTTCCACTGGGCTTCGCCGCTGCCTGGCATGCACCACGGGGCCGTGCGCAGCCGAAGGGGCAGGTCACCGTCTGCTTCCAGTGCCTGCAACAGGGCGGTCGATTCCTCACTGTGGTCCATGATGTGCCCGCCGGTCAGTCCGGAACGGGCGAAGTCCCTCAGCAACCCGGCCAGCCGCGCCTTACGCTCGGCGAAGGACTCCTGCGGCATGTGCCGCTGGACGAGTTCCATGGCCGCGGCTTCCAGCAGGAGCCCGGTAGGGGTGCCATCGCCGTCGCAAACCACCTCTGAAGCCTGGTTGAATTCCTCCGGCCCATGGACACCGGCACGGTCAAGCGCCCGGCTGTTGGCCAGCGCCGAATGGCCATCGAACAGCCGTACAAGGGCTGGCTTCCCGCCGCTGACATCGTCCAAGGCATGGCGGTGCATGGGGGTGGTGCCGAAAGCGTTCGGGTTCAGGCCCCAGCCACGCAACCACTCGCCGTCGTTCGCTGCTTCCGATCGCAACAGAGCGCGCACGTCCGCCAATGTCGCCGCACCGGACAGGTCGACCCCCATGGTGAGGTCAAGGCCAAAGACAGGATGGATGTGGCAGTCCACCAGGCCGGGAGTCAGCGTAGCCGTACCGAGGTCCACCACCCGGGTTCCCGCTTGGCGCCAGCTTTGGGCGTCCGTGCGGCTTCCGACGGCGGCAATCACGCCACCGCTGACTGCGACGGCTTGTATGGGCTCATGGTGTGGCCGGTCATCCAGTGTGTGAACGGTGTCGGCCAGAATGATGAGGTCAGGAGTCATGGGTTTCAAAGCTTCCAATCCGGGAAAAGACGTCGGGGCGGTTGGTGCGCAGGCTACGGGCGATGAGCAGGCCGGCAAGGAACACCAGCGGTGATACCAGGAGCAGGATGGTATTGGTCAGGGCATCGGCGAAGGTGAGGAGTTCGATGTTGATGGCGATCAGTGCCACCACTCCGAACAGGAGGATGGCCGAGGCTACTGTCAGGGGGATGATCAGGCGGTTCGTGACAGCGGCAGGGTTACGGCGCAGGTAGGTAAAGGCGGCAACGGACACCAGTCCCTGGAGTGCGACAATCCCGAAAATACCCGGTGTGTTGACCCAGATCAGGAGTTGCTTGTAAGGGTCGGCCCCGGCGATCGCACAGATGATAATGACGACGGCGGCCAGGACAGTCTGGATCTGACCTGCACGATGCGGCGACTTGTATTTGGGGTGTGTCTTGCCAAGGAATGCGGGCAGGACGCCGTCTTTCGCCAGCATGTACACGTAGCGGTTGATGGCGTTGTGGAAGGCAAGCTGGGATGCGTAGACACTGGTCACGATCAGCACGTACATGACGACTTCGGCCCAGGGCCCCACGTATTGGTTGATGGTAGCGAAGAACATGCCATCGGCCAGTTCACCGGCAGCCTCCACCACGTTTCCGTCCCCATATGCCTGGATGACGGTCCAGACGATGAACGCGTAGAACACGGACATGAAACCTACGGCAATGTAGGTTGCCCGGGGGACCGACTTGTCAGGATTGCGTGCTTCGCGCCGGTACAGCACCGTGGATTCAAAGCCCATGAAAGCTGCGAAGCAGATGGCGAGGATGGCCAGCACGCCTGGCGTGAACGCATGCTCGGGGGAGAAGGAGGAGAAGCTGATGCCTTGGGCGCCTCCACGGGCCAGGATTCCAACCCCCATGACGGCAAGGATTGCGGTTTCGGCGATGAGCAGGACCCCCAGGACCTTTGCCCCGACGTCGATGCCGCGGTATCCAAGGAACCACACCGCTGCGATCGCAACCAAGGCCACTACCGGCCAGGGAACGTCGAGGCCGAAGAGCGTGTGGAGCATCGCCTGGGTCTGGACGGCGAAGAGCCCGTAGACGCCGATTTGCAGGCAGTTGTAGGAAACGATTGCCAGGATGGCTGAGGCCAGGCCCACGGTCTTGCCCATGGCCAGTGTGATGTAGGTGTAAAAGCCGCCGGCGGCCTTGACGTGTTTGGTCATGGCCATAAAGGAGATGGCAAACACCAGGAGCACCGCGCCGGCGATGACATACCCCATGGGGGCGCCGATGCCCCCAACGCCAAGGGCTACTGGTGCCACTCCGGCCATCACGGTGAGGGGGGCTGCTGCGGAGATCACCAGGAAGGCGATGCCGCCGGTGCCGATGGCATTCCGTTTGAGCCCATTCCCGGCATCTGCTGCCGGGGGTCGGGTTTCGAGGTCAGACATGGGGGTCCTCTGGGGTTCTGTGGGGAGGGGAATTCTTGGAGGTTCCGGAGACTAAAGCGAAAGGCTTTCGTTTATCGTAAGGGCCTGTGACCCTCCGCACAATACTTCGACGCAAACTTCTGGCTAGAGTCGTAACAACAACCGCGAATGGAGACACCCGCATGGCACGCCCGCTGGTCCCGCTGATATCGGTCGACGCACTCGTCACCGCCGCCCTCGAACTGGTGGACGAGGCAGGGGATTTCAGCCTGCCGAAACTGGCCAAACGGATCGGGGTCAGCCAGTCCTCCATCTACAACCACGTGAGCGGTCGCGAAGAGATACTTGAGCTCATGCGCGGGCGGATCATCGCAGAATTGCCCTACGTACTCGGCGACGACCAGGATTGGGAAGCATCACTCCGCGCGATCGTCCGCAGCTACCGCGACGCTTTTGCCCGCCACCCCAGGCTCGCGCCCCTGCTGGTACTCCAAACAGTCCAGGACCCCCAAGTACTGGCGCTTTACGAAAACCTTGCCGTCGCCCTCCGCACAGCCGGGTTCACCGGCCGGGACGTGGTCTCCGCGATCTCCACCATTGACAGCTTCGCGCTGGGGTTCGCCCTGGACCTGGCAGCTCCTGACGTCGTATGGGCTCCGCCGCTGCACGGCTATCCGACGCTCACCCATGCCCTGAGCTATGCGGGCCCTCCCACTGAACGCGGTGAAGCCGCTTTCGAATTCGGTCTGGAAATCCTCATCGCAGGCCTCCACTCGCGCCTCCAGTCGACGGTGCAATAGACGTGGACGCTGCTGGAAATGTGGCCCACAACTGGTGGGACGCGGTGCTTCGCGGTTTCACCGACACCCATACCACTGCAGTTCCCCTCCCTGCCCTGCTCGGCATTCTCGCCTGCTCCGTGGTCCTGAGCATTCCACGGCCCACATGGCGCTGGTTCGGCCTGTACGTGACCTTCGTCCACGAACTCGGCCACGCGTACGCAGCCCTGATGACCGGCCGGTTCGTGCACGGACTTCGCATCGGGCTGGACCATTCGGGCCGGCTGGTCAGCAGCGGCCGGAGTTCCTTCGGTGCGGCATGGTCAGGATTCTGGGGTTATCCGGCCCCGGCGGTTGTGGGCCTAAGCCTGATCGCCGCATGCGCTGCCGGGCGTTCGGGAGCCGCAATGTCCGTGGGCGCCCTGATACTGCTGGTTTCGCTGGTCTTCCTCAGGAACCTGACGGGCATACTGGTGGCAGTGTGCAGCGCGGTCATTGCCCAGGTCCTGATACTGTTTGCGGCGCCCACCACCGTCAATTACGTCGTGCTGGCACTTGGTGTTGCGCTCTCCGTGGGCGGTGTCCGCGATCTCTTCAAACTCGTCGGTGTTCATACCCGGCGACGGAACCGGTTGGCGGCCTCGGACGCGTTCATTCTGGGCCGCACCACGGGTGTCCCGGCCTACGTCTGGCTGGCCGGCTTCACCGTGGTAATTGCGGGGTGCTCACTCGTGGCTGCCTGGTTGCTGTGGGGCATGCTCACGGTTTAGTCCAAAGCCGGGCCGGTGGATCAAAGGCCGACGCCGGCAGGCTGGTTTTGCTCGCTGCAAGCCCTTGTCCTGCGGCCACCCCAGGGTGTCCAATCCTCTTTAACGTTCCACGTTCAGGGCGTTTGCATGAGCGCCGGAGAGAACACCAGGAGGTGCCCATGTCCGTGAAGGGTACGCGCGAACCGGCAAAAGGAAGCGGCCCAGGCAATGCTGAGGCCAAGGGCGGCGATAATGGCTCGACCATGTCACCCACGGATCCTGCCGGCATCCGGAATGTGGCACTCGTCGGACATTCCGGTGCAGGTAAATCCATGCTGGTGGAAGCCCTGCTTGCAGCCACTGGCGCCATTCCCAGGATGGGGACCATCAGCGACGGGACCACGGTCAGCGACTCGGATCCGTCCGCGATCCATCAGCAACGGTCGGTGACCTTGTCGGTGGCGCCGATCCGGGTCGGTGCGGTCAAGGTCAACCTGATCGACACCCCGGGCTACACCGATTTCACCGGCGAACTTCGGGCAGGTTTGAGGGCCGCAGACGCGGCCCTTTTTGTTGTCTCCGCTGTGGACGACATCGACGGCGCCACCGTTACGTTGTGGGGCGAGTGCCAGAAGGTCCGGATGCCGCGTGCGGTGGTGCTCAGCAAACTGGACCATCCGCGTGCTGACTTCGCCGCCGCCGTCGTGCGCTGCCGGGAAGCATTCGGTGACTCTGTCCTTCCCCTGTACCTTCCTGCCGCCGACAACGCCGGCCTGATCGGCATCATCCATGGCACCAGCAGCGAGCCGCGGGTGGAGGAAGCCCGGGGACCCCTGGTGGAAGGCATTATCGCCGAAAGCGAAGACGAGACACTGATGGACCGGTATCTCGGTGGTGAAGAACTGGCGCTGGCGGACCTCATCAAGGACCTCGAAACAGCCGTGGCCAGGGGAAGCTTCTTCCCCGTCATTCCCACCTCCGCAGAAGCCGGCATGGGGCTCGCTGAGCTCATGGCCCTCATGACCGAAGCCCTGCCATCACCCTTGGAACGGGTTCCCCCGCCGGCCATGACGTTGGACGGCACATCGCTGAAGCCCCTGCGCTGCGATCCGGCAGCTCGATTGGCGGCCGAAGTAGTGCGAACCACCGTGGATCCGTTTCTTGGCCGTGTTTGCCTTGTCCGGGTTTTTTCGGGAACCCTGCGGGAAGATTCATCGATCCACGTAGGCGGCAGGGGACTCGCCGACAGGGGCCATGAAGACCACGACGCCGACGAACGCGTCACGCACCTCTACTCACCTGTCGGTCAGGGACTGAAAGCAGTTCCGCAGTGCATTGCAGGTGACATCTGCGCGATCAGCAAACTCGCCAACGCCGAGACCGGCGACTCGATATCAGACCGTGAGGCGCCGCTGCTTCTTGAGACCTGGAACATGCCCGAGCCCCTGATGCCGGTCGCCATAGAAGGCGCCTCCCGAAGTGACGAGGACGCGCTTGCCAAGAGCATCGGCAAGGTGGCGGCCGCCGACCCCACGCTGCGCCTGGAACGTAACCCGGATACGCACCAACTCGTCCTCTGGTGCATGGGGGAGGCCCACGCGGAGGTAGTCCTGGACCGGCTCCGCAACCAGGGCGTCAAGCTGCAAACCGTGGACGTGATCACGCCTCTCCGGGAGACCTTTGCCACGAAGGCAAATGGCCACGGCCGGCACGTCAAGCAGTCCGGAGGCCACGGGCAGTTCGCCATCTGCGACATAGAAGTCGAGCCCCTCGGCCGCGGCGAAGGATTCGTGTTCTCCGACAAAATCGTGGGCGGCGCAATCCCGGGCACTTTCGTTTCTTCCGTGGAGAAAGGCGTCCGGGCGCAGATGCTTAAGGGTGTCTTGGCCGGTTTCCCCGTGGTGGATATCAAAGTGACGCTGGTGGGTGGTAAGACCCACAGCGTTGATTCCTCTGATGCGGCTTTTCAGGCGGCCGGAGCCCTGGCGCTGCGCGAAGCGGCAGCCGCGGCGAAAATCCAACTCCTGGAACCAGTATCCGCGGTGGTTATCAGCGTTCCCGATGAGTATGTAGGGACAGTCATGAGCGACCTTTCCGGTCGGCGGGGACGCGTCACCGGGACGACGGCTGACGATACCGCAGGGACCGAAATTACCGCCGAGGTCCCGGACCAGGAGCTCCTGCGGTACGCCATCGAGCTGCGTGCACTGACCGCCGGGACGGGCCGATTCCGGCGGTCCTACCTCCGGCATGTAGCGCTGCCCAAGTAGGACCTACGGGTTGGCCCCCAGGAACGCGGCCACAGCCGGCGCCAGCGATGCGCCCACTTCGGCTGCGCCCCGCTTCACACCCTTGACCGCGAACGAATGGTCGCCGCCCTCACACCACTGGAGTGTCGCCGTCGGGCCAATCCTTGCCACCACGCCCTCCAGCAGTTCCGGCGTGGCAAAGGTATCGCGGGTACCTTGAAGAAAGAGCATGGGCACAGTGACTCCGTAGAGGTGCTCGTCGCGAAGCTTGTCCGGCTTACCCGGTGCATGCAACGGGTAGCCCAAGTAAACCAACCCCCGTGCGGGCATTCCCTCAGCCACGGCCATTGATGCCATGCGTCCGCCGAAGGATTTTCCGGAAGCCCAGATGGGTTCCGCATTGCCCAGCTCAGTGGCCCTGTCCATCACGGCCCGCCACGTAGCGATAGCCAGAGGCGGCCGATCAGGAAAACGCCGGCCCGCTTCGCGGTACGGGAAGTTGAAGCGCAGGGTTGCGACGCCTTCGTCCGCCATCGCTTCAGCGAAACCCTGCAGAAACGGGTGCTCCATTCCCGCGCCGGCGCCATGGGCCACCACGAGGGTGGCCGAGGGGTGGTCAGGCCGGATGGAAAGGGCCGAAATTTCGAGTTCGTTGACGGCGATCCGCAAGGATGTTTCAGGCGTTGGCATGCATCCATCATCCTGCAGTGAGGCGGTCCGCGATGGACATGCGCACCGGAACGGGCCCGAATGCTGACGCGGGCGGTTCAAACACGGTAGCTTGTGGCCATGGCGAGCGAAGCAACCGTTGTCACCGTGCCCGGCCCCGATGGCCCCCGGGAGGTTCGAATTTCCAGTCCCAGCCGAGTCATGTGGCCGGAGGCAGGACTGACCAAGCTGGACCTGGCCAATTACCTCATTGACGTGGGCGAGGCCTTTGTCGCAGCCAACGGGAACCGTCCCGTCAGCCTTCAACGGTATTCGGGCAACATCGAGGGCGAGATGTTCTTCTCGAAGAATCCGCCCAAGGGAGCGCCAGACTATGTGCGTTCCGTGCCCGTCACGTACCCGAGCGCACGGTCCCATCCGCAATTGGTCATCGACGAGCCGGCGGCCGCAGTGTGGGCCGCACAAATGAACACCGTGGTGTTCCACCCGTGGGCTTCCCGGGCCGACGATCCGGATAACCCGGACCAACTCCGGATCGACCTCGATCCCCAACCAGGGACGGACTTTGATGACGCCAAGCCGGCCGCCCTTGAACTTCGGTCAGTCCTGGAGGAGGCGGGCCTCACAGCGTTCATTAAGACCTCCGGGAACCGGGGGCTTCACGTCTATGCCCCCATCCACCCCAAGCATGAGTTCCTGGACGTACGTCACGCCGTGATCGCGGCCGGCCGTGAATTGGAACGCCGCATGCCGGATAAGGTCACCATGGCATGGTGGAAAGAGGAGCGCGGAAAGCGGATCTTCGTTGACTTCAACCAGGCAAACCGGGACAGGACCATCGCCGGTGCCTACAGCCCACGCGCAGTACCCACAGCGCAGGTGTCCTGTCCACTGACGTGGGACGAACTGGATCACGCAGATCCGGCGAAATACACCATCGCCACAGTTCCCGAGCGCCTCAGGAAAGCCGGTGACCCGTGGGCGACCATGCACTCGCAACCGGGGGAGATCGACGTTCTGCTTTCCTGGTGGGAACGCGATGTCAGCAACGGCCAGGGCGAGATGCCCTTCCCGCCGGAATTTCCCAAGATGCCGGGAGAACCCATGCGGGTGCAACCGAGCCGCGCACGTAAGACGGAGGAATAAGCCGCGGGCAGGGGATGCCTCCGGCGCCTCGGCCAGCGCCCGGGGCATCTGTCGGGGGGCATCGGTCCGGGGGTTATTCGAACCGGGACGGATCTCCGGTTCCGCGACGCACGACTTCGGCAACGCCGCTGGAAAAGTCCACCACGGTAGTCGGCTCTGCTCCGGTGTCGCCGGCGTCGATGACACCGTCCACCTGGTTGTCCAGCCGTTCCTTGATTTCCCAGCCCTGCGTCAGGGGTTCTTCCTGGTCGGGCAGCAGGAGCGTGCTGGACAACAGCGGTTCGCCCAGCTCAGCCAACAGGGCCTGGACAACGCGGTGGTCAGGGATACGCACACCCACCGTCTTCTTCTTGGGGTGCAGGAGCCGCTTGGGTACCTCGCGGGTGGCCGGCAGGATGAACGTGTAGCTGCCCGGAGTGACCGCCTTGATGCTCCTGAAAACGTCGTTGTCGAGCATCACGAACTGGCCCATCTGGGCGAAGTCCTTGCACACCAGCGTGAAGTGGTGCTTGTCGTCCAAATGCCGGATCGCCCTGATGCGGTCAAGCGCTTCCCTGTTTCCGATTTGTGCCCCCAACGCGTAGCAGGAGTCGGTAGGGTAGGCGATCAGGCCGCCGTCCTGCAGCATTTTGACCACTTGGCCGATGGCGCGTGGTTGGGGATCTTCCGGGTGCACATCAAAGAATCTGGCCATGGGAAGAGCCTACGACAAAGCTAGGACAGGATGTCCTTGTTCGAGAATTTTGCGTAGGCCAGTGTGCCGCACACGGCGATGTATCCGGCCTGCAGCAACGCATTGGCACCGAACGACGTCCAGTCGATCGGCTGCCGCAGCAGATCCGCGAAGCCCAGCCAATGGTGGCTGAACAGCCACGGGTGCAGCCAGTCCAGTTGCGGGAGGTTGTCCAGCACCTGGGAGACAACAGAGAGGACAATCGTGGCGGCCATGGCGCCCACCGGAACATCAGTGAAAGTGGAAATCAGCAGTCCTATGGCAGACAAACCCAACAGCGAAACCGTGATGTAGCCGGCGATCCCCAAGGACCGCAGCATCGATTCGCCCACGCCAATGGTGTCGCCTGAGAGGAGCGTCACGGGTCCTACAGGAAAAAGCACGACGCCGGCCAAGGCACCTGACGCTGCCACGGTCACCGTCGCGGCGAAACAGAACGCTACGGCCCCGGCATACTTGACCAGCAGGAGCCGGACGCGGCCTGCGGGTGCAAGCAACAGGTAGCGCAAGGTCCCCATGTTGGCTTCGCCGGCGATGGTATCCCCAGCCACCACGCCGATGGTCAGGGGCAGGAATAACGGTACGCACACCACCAGGGCGGTCACGGCCACAAAAAGTCCGTTTTGGGTGATGCGGTCCAAAAAGAGCGGTCCCCGGCCTGGGGCGACGGGCCGGGACGACAGTTTGACGGCCACAGCTATGAGGATGGGTACGGCTGCGAGGGCGAGCAGCATCGCCCATGTACGGAGGCGACGGAACAGCACCGACAATTCAGAGCCAAGCAGGGACCAGCCAACCGGGGGCCGCACCCCCGGGGCCAAGGGCTTAGAGGTGTCAGCCGACAACGTCGAACCCCTCTCCGGTCAGGGACACGAACCGGTCTTCCAGGCTTGCGTCTTCAACAGCGAAACCCCGTACCCGAACGCCATCGGCAACCAAGGCTGCCACGATCACCTCAGGGGCAGGCCCGGCCAGTCCACCGTTCATGACAGCCCTCGCCTCGATGGGGCGTTCCCCATCCGGTGTGGCGGCCGGGACCAACCCCAGGCGCGCCAGGACGCCGATGGCGCGTTCGGCGTCGGGCGTTTCAACCACAACCTGCCTCTGGCCCGCGGACCGCAACTCCGCCAGCGGTCCTTGGGCGACCAGGCGCCCGGCACTCATGACGCCGACGTGGGTGCACATTTGTTCCACCTCGGCCAGCAAATGGCTGGAAACGAACACAGTGGTCCCTCCCGCGGCGAGGGATCGCACCAAGCTACGGACCTCGCGGGTGCCCTGGGGGTCCAATCCGTTGGTGGGTTCGTCCAGGACCAGCAGTTCCCGCGGCCTGAGCAGCGCGTTCGCCAAGCCAAGGCGCTGCTTCATGCCCAACGAATAGGCCCGGACCTTCTTACCGGCAGCGTGGGTAAGTCCAACACGGTCCAGGGCCTCGGCGACGCGTTGTCGACGTGTCGCCGGCAAGGCGTGGCGGTCAGCTGAATCGAGGCGCATGAGGTTTCCGGGTCCTGTGAGGAAGGGGTAGAAACCGGGCCCCTCCACCAAGGCGCCGACATTGGGGAGGACCGATGCCAGCGCGGCCGGCATGGACTGGTCCAGGACCCGGACATCGCCGCTCGTGGCGGAAGCCAGCCCCAGCAGTACCCGGATGGTGGTGGTTTTTCCCGAACCGTTGGGTCCAAGGAAGCCGAACACCGCTCCGCGCGGTACAGCGAGGTCGATGCCGTCAACGGCGGCGCGTTGCCCGAAGCGTTTCACCAGCCCGCGGGTCTCAACAGCCAGCTCCTCAGCGGCGGCCCCGCGCTGCGTTGGTGAGGGCTCCTTCACTGGGCGGCAGCCGCTGACTGGAGCCGCTCCAACGGGACCAGCCCTGCGAGGACGCGGCCGTCGTCGAGAATCAGGACGCTCACCAGCGAAGAGGTCAATGCCCGTCCGCCGGAAACGCTTTGCAACATCTGGGAGATTTGGGGATTCGAAGTAAGCCCGGCAGGCACAGCGGCGGCAGGCAGCACGACGATCGATCCCCACCCTTCGCCGGAAACCCGTGTGCCGTGAGGGGACGGCGCTTTGGCACTGGCATCGGCATCGGGCACCGGAGTGGGCCGCGCGGGAAGTATCTTCGTGGTGACAGTGGATCCCGCGGGCGGAGTGAACTGGAACAGGCCGGGATCGGGAGCGCTAAAGCTCAGATCGGTGAAGGCCAGGGAGTAGGCAGGGTCGGCTTGGTTTTTCGCCTGCACGTGAACGCCCAGCGGGAAGCCGGTTTCGGAGTCGACGTCGATGGACACCGAGGCCACCAGGGTGCCGGGGTCCTTCGGGGCAAGGTTAAGCCTGTACGCATTACGACCGGCAACCGATGAAGCCTCTCCCACCGTCACCTCGGTTCCGGCGTCAACAGCGGCCAGGAACCTGCTGGCCAGTGCCTCGGGCGTGGGCAACGTCGGCTTGTTTGGAAGAGTCTCCGTGGGGGCGCCGGACTTTGGGACCTGAAGGTGGGTGGCGCTGTTGTCCGCCGAGTTGTAGAACCATGCATCCTTGCCGTTGACGATGAGGTCGCGCTCAGCCATGGCGTCCATGACTTGCAGTCGCGCCTTGGTGGGATCGCCAACGAAAACGCGCGCGGTGTGGCTGCCCGCCAGGAACTCAAGTGCAGTACCAGCAGCCGGAGTGATGCCTGGGGCCGATGAGGGTATATCCGGGAGTCCCAGCTCCGCAGTCTGTTGAAGCGTTCCGGAGAATGCACGCACTTGCGTGCGCGCAATCATGGCAAGAACCTCATCCGCTGTCTTGGGCGGCAGCGACACTGTGGCACCGGCCTGGACCGAACCTGTGAGTACCGCAAGGACAAGGGCAAGGGGGATCAGGAGGGCTGGCAGCCACCGCCGCTTGGCCCGCGTCATTGCTACCGACCACCGCACGTGAAAAGCATGGATTAAGACTACTCCCGTTCCTGGCCGGAATCGGGGGCAGTCACGCAGAAGCGCGAGTTAGTCCCGGATCGGCTGGCGCGCCAGTTCCACCGCACCGTGCACCGGTGCCTGTGTCAGGATCCGGACGGAAGACGGGTCCTCGAGTGAAACTTTCCGGGCTACGGCACCAGCCAGCTGGCTCTGGTTGACCAGCAGGCCCCCGGCCATGACGAGCGGCAAGTCCAGGCCCAGTTCCCCCAGTACCTGGCGGGCAAGTGTTGCCAGGGAATGCGCGGCCTCGGCCTGGATCCGAACGGCAGCGGGGTCTCCCTCGGCCGCAAACTCCAGGACGAGCGGGGCCAGGCTGGCCCAGTGGTCCGGTTCCGGCTTCGCGTAGAAGAAGTCCATGAGCTGCAGGGCATCGGCGCTGGAGGTTGCTTCCATCAGCGCCCGAACCAGGATCCCAGGCTCCAGTCCGGCGTAGTACTCGCGCAGGGCTTCCCGGACGGCGTCGCGCACCACTGAGTAGCCGCTGCCCTCATCGCCCAGCAAATAGCCATACCCGCCGCTTCGCGCTTCGCGTCCATCGGCATTTCGACCCCAGGCTACCGAGCCGGTGCCAGCGACCAGCACGGCGCCGGCGTCGAGGCCGGCGGCCGCGAGGACAATGCGGGTGTCGTGGACCACCTCGACTTTGGCGCCGGGGAAATGTTCCATGAGGAGGGCGGAGAGGACGGCACGGCTCGCTGGCGTGTCGGCGCCCGCTGCACCGGCACAGACGGCTTTGACTCCACCTCCTACGCTTGCGGCAATCCGGCGCAGGACCGCGTCAGCTCCTTGGTGCCCGACCGATGACAAGTTGGCGCTGGTTTCAGTGATTTCATCACCGGAGCTCCGAGGTGATCCGCTAACTGTCTGGGTCTCCTCCGAGCGGACGGCGTGTGTCTTTGAGCCGCCGATGTGGAGGCCGAGGACTGGCGGCGTCACGGGAGCATCGCCGATGCTTTGGTCCTGCCGGGTGCGATGGCGCGGATCAGGGTCCCGGCCCGCTTCGCAGCGGCGCTCCTCGAGTTCACATTGTCCTTCAACTGGCGTCCCTTCGGTTCAGGTGCGGACTGTCTGTGCGAAGGTGGGGGAGTGCCCCTGGCTCGCCGCAGTTGGTTGAAACCAACAATCCCTAGATTGGCATAGACCAATCCAGCTGTCTACAAGTAGGATGTCCAACATGCAACCAGAAGCTGCACCTGCTGCGCCGAAATATTACCTCCTTAAAACGGAGGTCTTGGCGCTGATCGCGGGTCTGCAGCCCGGGACGCTTATCCCCACCGAGCGGGCACTGGCGGAAAAGTATGCAACCTCCCGCACCACGGTCCGGCAGGCGATCAGCGAGCTCGTCGCGGAAGGCAGGTTGGGCAGGATCCAAGGGCACGGAACGTTCGTAGCACCACCCAAGGTGACGCACGTCCGGCAATTGACGTCCTTTTCCGATGACGCCCGCACGCAAGGCCTCCGTCCCGACTCCACCCTGATCGGCCTCGACGTCGTCCGGGCGGACACCGTCGTCTCGACGCACTTGGGATTGGAAGAGGGCGCGCAGGTCACCCGGTTGGAGCGGATCCGCCTGATTGAGGGCGAACCGCTGGCCCACGAAGTCGCCTGGCTGCCGGGCAGGCTGCCACGTTTCAAGTCGAACCTGTCCAAATCCGGGTCGCTGTACGCGGTCCTCGAGGACGTATACGGGATCCGGGTCGCCGACGTGGAAGATACCGTGGAAACTGCCCTGGCAGGTCCTGGCGACGTTCAGCTTCTCGGAATCGAAATGGGTGCACCATTGCTGGTGGTACACAGGCTGGCCAGATCCGCCACAGGTGTTCCGGTGGAGTGGACCCGCAGCACGTTCCGCGGGGATAGGTTCAGGTTCGTCTCACGCGTGAAATCAGGGGATTAGCATGGCCAACTCGGCCTCAGGTGAGTCCGTCATCCGCCGCGTCGTCCGTCTGGTGGAAGCATTTGATGACTCCCACCGCACCATGAATGTCGCCACGCTGGCGCGCCGATCCGGGCTTCCAGTAACCACCACGTATCGCCTGGTGGACGAGATGCTGGCCGAGGGCCTGCTTGAACGCGAAGCCAATGCCGAGGTCCGCGTAGGCATACGGCTGTGGGAGCTCGTCTCCAGGAGTTCACGGATGGTGGGCCTGCGGGAAGCCGCGCTGCCGTTCATGGAAGACGTTCAATCGGTGGTCCAGCATTCAACGACGCTTGGGATCCTGGAATCCGACGAGGTCCTCTACATCGAACGCATCGGCTCCAGGGATTCCATGGTGGACATCACCAAGGTGGCCGGCCGGCTTCCCGTGCACGGTACATCGTCCGGGTTGGTCCTGCTGGCCTACTCGCCGGCTGCCTACCAGGACCTCTTTCTCTCCCGGACGCTGGAGAAGTTCACCGATGCCACGCTGACCAATCCAGCCGATCTGCGCCGTCACCTTGCAGCCATCCGCCAACGGGGATTCGCATCCATGCCCGGAATCATCGTGCCGGAATCGAGCGGAATCGCAGTTCCCGTCTTCGGCCGAACGAACACCGTTGTGGCTGCCTTAAGCGTTGTGGTGCCCAGGAATGAAGAAAACGCGGCCGTGCGCGTGCCGGTATTGATGACTGCCGCGCGCGGTATTTCGAGGGCCCTGGGTTGGCGCGGCGAGCTCAAAGGCGCACTCCGCCAAAGCAACGGCAACATCTGATTCCCGTTCATCGGTAACGCTGTGGCCCCACTCACAGGCCCGCTGGCAGAGTGGAGCGCACAGCAGGGCACTGCGGACCGGACCACCGGCCGGCGCCATACACGAGGACATTGACCCTCAAGGCATTCAGCCCAAGTACATCAACGGCCCCCGGGCCCTCTTCCGTGCTGCCCTGCGCCGTAGTGATGTTTGAACGCCGCAATGCCGCGGCAGGAGGAGTTTTGGTCATGGAGTCAGCAGTACACGGAAAGCCGTCCCAACGCGTGGCCGGGAAAGTGGTTGTGGTTACCGGCGGCAGGGGAGACCTGGGAAGCGCAACCGCCCGGTTGTTGGCTGACCACGGGGCGTCCGTAGCCTCGTTGGACCGGGCCGGGACGCCGGCCGGGGGCAACCATCCCGGTATCACCGAATACGACGTGGATGTCACCGATGAGTCCAGCGTCGCAAGGACGATCGGAAATCTCAGCGAAGAGCTCGGCGCTCCGGACATCCTGGTCAACGCTGCCGGTATCATCGGCGTCGCCGGAGCAAGCCACACCGCGTCCATGGAAGATTTCAATGCCATCTTTGACGTCAACGTCAAAGGGGTTTGGCTCATGACCAAGTACGTGGTTCCAGGCATGATCGCCAAGCAGTCCGGAAGCATCATCAACTTTTCCTCCATCCACGGACTGACCGGCGGACGCAACGTGCCGCTCTACCACGCAACCAAGGGCGCTGTCCGGCTCCTCAGCAAGTCCGATGCCGCCACCTACGGCGCCCACGGTGTACGGGTGAACTCCATCCACCCGGGATCCATGAACACCAGGATGAGCCGCCGGTCGGCGGAACAGTCAGAGATCGGGGCAGAGGCCTATTACCGGCAGTTGGTAGGCAGCAACCCGCTGCCCAGGCAGGGCGAACCGGACGAAATTGCCTACGGCGTGCTGTACCTCGCTTCCGATGAATCCCGGTTCACCACGGGATCCGAACTGGTGATCGACGGCGGCTACACCGCGGTCTGACCCGCCTGGCAACTGCAACCCCATTTCATTCCCGAAAGGCTCCACCGTGAAATTCCTGAACGGCACACAAACCGATACCTACGACGTCGTCGTGGTCGGCTCGGGCGCAGGCGCCCTGACGGCAGCGGCCACCGCCGCAAAGGCGGGCAAATCCGTCGTCGTCCTCGAAAAGACCGAGCTGCTGGGCGGTACCTCAGCGGTATCGGGAGGCATGCTGTGGGTGGCCGACAACCACCACGCCCGCGAAGCCGGTCTGAGCGACTCGAAGGACGCCGCGGCGCAATACATCCGCGCTGTGGCCCGCGGACGTAGCCGCGAAGAGCTCCTTGATGCTGCCCTCGACTACGGGGACACCATGCTCCGTTTTACCGAGGACGAATGCGGGGTCCGTTTCATCTTCCTGGATAATTTCCCGGACTACCGACAGGACCTTCCCGGTTCCGTTGAAGGCGGGCGGACCGTTGAACCCGAACTGTTCAACATCCGCGAGGCACTTGGCGAACTTGCGCACCATGTCCGGTCCGACGGCAGGGCCCCGTTCACTATGCAGGAGTATGAGAACTGGGGTGCCTTCACCAAGTTCCCGTGGAAGGAGCTGAACCAGCGGCAGGACCAAGGACTTGTGGCCAAAGGCCATGCCCTGGTTGCCATGCTGCTTGCGAGCCTGGTCCGGGACGGCGCGGCACTGGTGGTTGGCGCCCGCGGTCAACGACTCCTGCTCGACGGCGGCAGGGTAGTGGGCGTCGAACTCGAGTCGGGTGAAACTATCCACGCCAACGACGGCGTCGTCCTCGCTACCGGTGGCTTCGAGTGGGACAAGGCGCTGGCCGATTCGTTGCTGGCCTCCCGCCTGTACATCATGTGCTCACCACCCTCCAACACTGGCGACGGACTAAAGATGGCACAGCGGATCGGGGCACAGACCCGCGGAACCCGTGAAGCCTGGTGGGCGCCGATGTCCATCACGGGAGACACCCGCGATGGAGCGCCCATTGGCACCTTGCTGAGGTTCGAACGGCAAGGACCTGGCTCGCTCATGGTCAACCGGCACGGACGCCGATTCGCCAACGAGTCCCAGAATTACAACGATCTCGCACGCTGCCTGCAGTCCTGGGATTCGCCGAACAACCAGACCCTGAACACCCCGGCACATGTGGTCTTCGACCACGGCTACCTGGAGCGCTACGGCGTCCTGGCTCACCGGGCCGGCCAAGCAACGCCGGACTACCTGATCGAAGCACCCACGCTGGAAGAGCTGGCCGAAAAGATCGGTGTCCCTGCCGACGAACTCAACGCAACGGTCAGCCGCTTCAACGAATATGCCGTCAAAGGTGAGGACCCGGACTTCGGACGGGGTGAAAGCGCCTACGACAAGTACTGGGGCGATGACGACTGCCCTTGGCCCAATCCGTCACTGGGCCCGCTGTTGACCGGACCGTTCTACGCAATGGAGGTGGTCAACGGTGCGTTCGGAAGCAACGGAGGCGTAGCGACGGACGGCCGGGCCCGCGTCCTGGACGTGGACGGCAACGCCATCCCAGGCCTTTTTGCCGCCGGTAACACCACGGAGAATGCCTACGCCGCAGGCTACCCGGGGGCGGGAGCCACCCTTGGCCCCATCATGACCATGGGATACCTTGCGGGCCGGACCATTGCCGGCCAACCGGCCGAGTATGCGGGTGACAGTGTGACGACAGGAGTGGGAGCATGATCCGCCACGCAGTGTTGTTCAAGTTCAAGCCTGACTTTCCCGCAGCGGACAAAGCCGCCTGGGTGGCGGGCCTGGATGCGATGGACGGCAAGATTCCGGGCCTCCTGAAACTGACCCACGGCGCTGATGTCTTCCAGCACGAACGCTCCTTCGACTACGCGATCGTTGCCGATTTTGCCTCTGCCGAGGACATCGATGCCTACAACACCCATCCCCTCCACGAGCCACTCAAGAAGTACTCGTTTCCCAACAGCGAGCACATCATCGCCGTCGATTTCCACCTCTAGCACCACTTGGACGCCGTTCGAAGGAGAACAGCCATGTCTACAACTGCCCAGCAAACGACGCTGCGCAAGACCCCTGGAAAAGCGGCTTTGGCCTCGTTCCTCGGAAGCACCCTCGAGTACTACGACTTCTTCATTTATGGCTCAGCCGCCGCGCTGGTTTTCGGGCCGCTTTTCTTTCCCTCCGATGATCCTGCGGTGGGACTGATCGGAGCCTTCGCCACCTTCGGCGTGGCCTATGTGGCCCGGCCGGTGGGTGGGCTGGTCATGGGCCACTTCGGCGACAAGCTGGGACGCAAGAAAATCCTGCTCATCACCCTGGGCGTCATGGGACTGTCGTCCCTCGGCATCGGGTTCCTGCCAAGCTACAGCCAGATTGGCTTCTGGGCACCGGTCCTCCTGGTCATTGGCCGCCTGGCGCAGGGGTTCTCTGCAGGGGCGGAATCGGCAGGTGCGTCCACACTGACCCTGGAACACTCACCCGAGGGCCGCCGCGGCTTCTTTACCAGCTTCGTCATGACCGGTTATGCCTCCGGCATGGTGCTCGCGACTCTCGTCTTTATCCCGGTTTCCGCACTGCCCACCGAGGCGTTGATGAGCTGGGGTTGGCGCATCCCGTTCTGGTTGTCCATTGTGGTGTTGGGCGTCGCTTACTGGGTGCGGACGCACCTGGATGAGACTCCGGTGTTTGAGGACGCCAAGGACCGGCAGGCCGTGGCCCCGATGCCGCTGCGGGAAGTCCTTCGTTTCCAGTCAGCCGATGTGGCGAGGGTGGTTGGCATGTCCATCATGTCCGTTATGCAGACGATCTTCACAGTTTTCGGTTTGTCCTACGCCACCGGCGCCGCAGGCTTCGACAAGGCATCCATCCTCACTGTCAACGCGGTGGCCATTGGCTTGTCCATGTTCGTGATGCCCCTGACGGCGAAACTGTCCGACAATTGGGGACGCAGGCCGTTGCTCCTCACAGCGGCAATAGGCTGCTCAGCGACGATCTTCGCCTACTTCATGGCGTTGTCCAGCGGAAACATCTTCCTGGTCTTCGCCGCCGCGTTCATCAACATGACGCTGCTCTATTCCTGCTTCAACGGAATCTGGCCCGCCTACTTCGCCGAACTCTTCGCCGCACCGGTCCGGTATTCGGGCATGGCTTTGGGGAACCAGTTGGGATTGGTGGTGGCTGGCTTTGCTCCCCTTATCGCAGGACTGCTGCTGGGCAAGGGCCACGACGGGTGGCTTCCTGTCGCCGGGTTCGCGGTGCTGTGCATGGCCATCGCCGGCGTCTCCGCCTATTTCTCACGGGAAACCGCCAAGACGCCCATCGAAGACCTGGGGGAGCCGTACTGGCGGGGAATCGCCGTCAGGAAACCGTAGCTGCGGCCGTGCCCGCCAGACAGCGTCGAACGAATTCGGCACTGGGTTCGGCATAGGCGGCAACAATCCGTTTGAACAATTCAGCACCCTCGGCCCCGGGCCAGTCGGCTGGCAGGAATGCTGCCGGCAACCCGGGGTCGAGGTACGGGATGATCCGCCATCGGTCGATGCACTGGACGTAGGTGGCGAAGGCCTTCGCTGAGACGTCAACCGCGTGGCCTGAAACCGCGGCACCATGCTCCCTGATGAAGTCCTTGTGAAGGCCGGCCACCGCCTCCAGGTCCCACCAGTTCGACGCGGCATCCCGGAGGCTGCCACCTACCAACGGGGTTTCGGTCACGAAGACGGTTGCCATGTCCCGCAGGTCCAGGTCGGCCAGGATTTCCTCCACCTCCCCCCGCAGGGAGTCAGGGCAGATCCACAAACCCGCGGCCACTGTCCCGCAGCCGATCCAATGGAGCCTGCGCCGCAGCTGGTGGCGCTTTTCGCGTTCGGTCTCCGGAATGGAAAACGAGATCAGGCACCACGGATCGGCGTCGCCCATGCTGCGGGGGTTGTAGATCCGGCGGTCACCACGGGCCAGCATCGTGGAGGCGCCGTCGGTGAGCGTATAGCCGGGGAGTCCGTCACGGTTTTCCTGCAGGACCACATCCTTCTTGCGCAACCGGCCCAAGGCGGTCCGGGTGACTGTGCCGGACGTGCCGAGGGCCTCCATCAGGGCAACGATGTCCTTCGCCGACATCCAACCCCCGGCATCCCTCAAGTACAGGCCAATGACGGTCCGCAGCAATGAAGTGGTACTCCCGGGGCGGGAGTCCATATCGTCCAGTACAGCGCTCACTTCAGGCTCACAGCAGTTCGGCGAGGGCGTCCCGGATGGCGGTCACTCCCAGCTCAACCTCGGCGTAGCTGGTGCTCAACGGCGAGAGGCCAATGCGCAGCCCGTGCGGCGGGCGGAAATCGGGAATGACCCCCTTTTCCCAGAGGGCGGCAGTGACATCAGCGAAGAGCGGGTGGTCCACGGTAATGTGCGAGCCACGCTCGGCAGGGTCCCGGGGACTCACGATTTCGGCGCCGAGAGGCACCAGGTGTTCCTCTGCCAAAGCGATCGCATACTCGGTGATCTTGATCGACTTCTCCCGGACGGCCTCCATGCCTACCGAAGCGATCAGTTCCACCATGTCCTTGAGGGGCTGCATGGCCAGCACCGGCGGTGTTCCCGTGATGAACCGCCGGATTCCCTGCGCAGGCTCGTAGGAATCCGTCATGCCGAAGGGGTTCGCGGCGCCCATCCATCCCCAAATGGGCTGCTGCAAACGGTCCTGCTGCGAGGCATTCACATAGGCAAAGGCCGGTGAGCCGGGTCCACCGTTGAGGTACTTGTACGTGCAGCCCACCGCGAGGTCGACTCCCCACGCGTCCAGTTCCAATGGCACGGAACCGACTGAGTGGCACAGGTCCCAGAGCATCAGCGCACCGGCCTCGTGGACCTTGGCGGTGATTCCCTTCGCGTCCGCAAGGAACCCCGAGCGATACGCCACATGGCTGAGGACCACGACGGCGGTCCGCTCGCCAAGCAGTCCGTCCAGGTCGTCCGCGCGGACACCACTGGCGGGGTTGGCAGCGATCCACTTGATGGTTGCGCCGCGTTCCTTGGCGATTCCCTCAATAATGAACCGGTCGGTGGGGAAGTTGTCGCGGTCAATGATGATCTCGTCGCGTCCGGGCTGGGAATCCACCGCGGCGCGGATCATCTTGTAAAGCATTACCGACGTAGAATCGCCAACTGTGGTCTGTCCCGGCGCCGCGCCAAGAGTCACTTCACCGATGCGGTCGCCAACGTTTGTGGGTTCGTCCATCCATTGTTCATCCCAGCCCCGGATGAGGCGGCTGCCCCAGGCGTCGTGGACGAAGGACGCCAGATGTGCGGCGGTGGCCTTCAGGGGGCGTCCTAGTGAGTTGCCGTCCAAATATGAGGTGAGCTGATCGGCGTCGGGCGCGTAAAAGGCTTCACCCTGGGCGGCGAGGGGATCGGCGGCATCCAGTTCGGCCGACGTTGGCCGGTGGGTTTGCTGTGCGGTGGTCATGGTTCCTCCTGTGGTGTAGGCGGGCAGTCTTGCTTAGTTGCCGATCTCGGTCCGGACGGCATAGAGCTCGGGGAAGAAGGTCAGGTCCAGGGCGCGCTTGAGGAAGTCCACTCCGGACGATCCGCCGGTTCCTACCTTGAACCCGATGGTGCGCTGGACGGTCCTGAGGTGCCGGAACCGCCATGCCTGGAAGTTGTCCTCGATGTCCACCAGGTCTTCGCACGCTTCGTAGAGTCCCCACTGTGTGTCATCGGACTCGTAGATCTTCTGGAAGATGGGAACGAGGTCTTGGCGGAAGGTCCAGGGTTCGCTGGTGTCCCGCTCCAGGATGTCGGCAGGAATGTCGTAGCCGGCACGGGAAAGGACGCCTAGGAACGCATCGTAGAGAGTTGGCTCCTCCAACAACCTGCCGAGCAGTGCGTGGGCCTCGGGCTCGCTTTCGAACACGCGCAGCATTCCCCGGTTCTTGTTTCCCAGCAGGAATTCGACGCCGCGGTATTGGAAGGACTGGAAACCCGAGGAACTCCCCAGGAAGCCGCGGAACTGGGAGTACTCGCGAGGCGTCAGGGTGCCCAGGACGGACCATTGTTCGGTCATGGTGCGCTGGATGGCTTTCACGCGGGCGATGCACTTGAGCGCTTTTCCCAGGTTGTCGGCGTCGAACAACCTCCGGGCTTCCAGGAGTTCGTGCAGGACAAGCTTGAGCCATAGCTCGCTGGTCTGGTGCTGGATGATGAACAGCAGTTCGTCATGATGTTCCGGCTCGCTGAGCGGGTGCTGGGAACTGAGCAATTGGTCAAGGTCCAGATATCCGCCGTAAGACATCGCATGGCGGAAATCGGTGCGGACACCTTCTTCGATGTGGCGGACACTCTGCGGGGAATGGGCGGGGGGCTTTTCCATGCCTTGAGAATATCACTTGCATGACGAACGTCAAGAGTTTGATTCTGCCCAACCCCCAACCGGCGATTGCGCCATCCCGTAGGCTGATGCTGAACCGTTGGGGAAGGGGGAGTGGACATGGAATCCACCCAAGGGCGGACAGCTCCGGTGTCGATCTACCTGGATGTCGACGGCGTGGTGAACCCCTTCAGTCCCGTAGGAACCACTGGCTGGGGTAACGAATGGACCTTCGCCGATGCGGGCATCCTCGAAGTTGCTTTCGCGCCGGAGGCCGTGGCCGAGCTTAATGACCTCTCCGGCCACCCGGCTGCCCGCTTCGTCTGGCTCACCACCTGGGAACGGTTGGCGCCTGAGTTCCTCTGCCCCGCCATTGGACTGAGGGGTGAGGACTGGCCGGTACTCTCCAGCCAGGGCTGGGACGAGGGCCCCGAATGGTGGAAGCTGGTGGCCCTCCAGAAGGATCTGGCGTCGGCCGGTAGTGATCGGATGATCTGGCTGGATGACCAACTCAGTGCCGAGCCCGAGGCACGTTCCTGGGCCGAGTACCAGCAGGACCGTGTGCTGTGCGTCTCCCCGGATCCACGGAAGGGGCTGACGCGTAAGGATTTGGCGGCCGTCCGGGCATATTTGGGTTGATGCCTGCCCCGGGTACGTTTGTCCGCTCAGGGCCCCGCCACGTAGGATTCTTAAGGTTTCAAGCCCGCCAGAATGAATCCCGCAAGTCGAGTCAGTTGAACAGATGCTGAACTATGCTGTGGATGGCAGGTACGGGGAAGTGGAACTGCTGAACGTCGACTCTGCAGATTGGGCAACAGGTGGATATCACCTTCATGGTCGCGCTGGTAATAGCGTTGGCCCTATTTTTTGACTTCACCAACGGGTTTCACGACACAGCCAATGCGATGGCTACACCCATCGCTACGGGGGCGATCAAGCCCAAAACGGCTGTTGCCCTGGCGGCTGTGCTCAACCTTGTGGGCGCGTTCCTCTCCACCGAAGTGGCCAAGACCATTTCCGGAGGCCTGATCCGGGAAGGTACGGACGGCATCCACATCACGCCGGATATTATCTTCGCGGGACTCATGGGCGCAGTTCTGTGGAACATGATCACCTGGCTCAAGGGTCTGCCTTCAAGTTCCTCGCACGCCCTTTTCGGCGGCCTGATCGGCGCTGCAGTGGTTGGCATTGGCTTCCACTCCATCAACTTTGAAACTGTCCTGCAGAAGGTCATCCTGCCCGCAGTCATCGCACCCCTGATCGCGGGGTTCGTGGCTTACATCTGTACCCGCCTGGCCTACGCGCTTACGTCGCGGCACGATCCCGAGACCGGCGACAAACTCACCCAGAAACGCGGTGGGTTCCGCACGGGCCAGATCTTCACGTCCAGCCTGGTGGCCCTCGCCCACGGTACGAACGACGCCCAAAAGACCATGGGTATCATCACCCTGGTCCTGATCGCTGGAGGCACCCAGTCCCCCGGCAGCGGCCCCCAATTCTGGGTCATCACCGCCTGCGCCCTGGCGATTGCGATCGGCACCTATGCCGGCGGCTGGCGCATCATCCGGACCATGGGCTCCGGTCTGACCGAGGTTAAGCCCGCGCAGGGATTCTCCGCTGAAACAAGCACGGCCTCGGCCATCCTCGCGTCATCGCACTTGGGCTTCGCGCTCTCCACCACGCAGGTTGCGTCGGGTTCGGTCATCGGTTCCGGCCTGGGCCGTAAAGGCACTTCGGTCCGATGGGGAACCGCAGGCAAGATTGCTTTAGGTTGGCTGTTCACCCTCCCGGCCTCGGCGATCGTCGGTGCCCTGACGGCGCTCCTGGTGGGCACCGGCGTCGTTGGCGTTGTCATCGCAGCAGTGGTTGGAACGTCCGCTGTGGTGTTCATGTTCGTGGTTTCACGTAGGTCCCATGTCGGCCACCATAACGCCGTGGAAGTCGACGAGGCCGGCCACGCAGTGCAGTTCAGGAAAAAGAAGAAAAACCGAAAGACCACCCCGAGCGGAGACGTGCAGCGATGAAATGGTTGGAATTGCTGCAGGTTGCAGGTGTCACCCTTGTGGCTGCCGTTACCTTGGTTGTCCTGTATTCACTGGGGGTACGCCTGACGGCCATCGCCGGTGACGCCCAGCAGAAGTCACCCGCATTGATCCGCTCGCTGGCTTACGTCTGCTTCGGCGTGTGCGGGGTAGCCGTCCTGTTCGGCATCTACCTGATCGTCCCCTACTTCGGTAAATAGCGGCCGCTCTGGCAGTCACACCCCATCGGGAGAATAATCAGCAGTGTAGTTGTGCACGTGACTGCGTGATCGTGATCCGGCAGATGTGGGGCTGTCATGAAATGCCAATCCCGGAACCAAATCATCGGGCTGGCCTTGGCGCCGATCCTGATGCTGGGACTCTCTG
The DNA here is from genome assembly GCF_030208885.1 of Arthrobacter sp. fls2-241-R2A-172. Lineage (NCBI taxonomy): Bacteria > Bacillati > Actinomycetota > Actinomycetes > Micrococcales > Micrococcaceae > Arthrobacter > Arthrobacter sp. fls2-241-R2A-172. The sequence continues at coordinate 176,725 of NZ_JARVTB010000002.1, forward strand.
CCTGCCTTCCCCCATCCACGGAAGGACTCCGGCCTGACCAAGGCTCCAGCGCAGCCAGCCAGGACACCTCGCAGCAATCGCAGCAAATGCAGCCAACCATCGCCGCTCCAACTACCGCCCAGCCCCGCGAAGCTACCGATCCGGCAGTCTCGGGAGCGCCGGCCAGTTCCAGTGCGCCGGAACCGGCCGACGCGCCGGCCACCTCCGGCGGGCCGCAGGCGGACGCGCAAGTTGTGCAGTGGTTGCCTGCCGGACCCATTGGGCCCAACGACCCAGTGTCGGGACAGCGATATCTCCTGCTTCAACAATTCCAATGTGACGCCTTGGCCCAAAGCCTCGAAGGCGCTGAGGACGCTGCTGTGTGGCAGGCGGGAGCGGCTGTCTGCCGGGCTGTGCAAAGCGGAAGCCAGCAGGACTGGCAACGGGCATCCAAAGCCGTGGGCGCAACTCCGCAGATTCCACAAAGCAAGTGCCTGGAATTCAGGGTTGCGATTACCGCTGCATCATTGCTTGCCCAGCACCGTAGTAATCCGCAGGCGGCCTTCAACGTACAGCCCGGGCAAGGAGAGGCCTGCCCCAGGCAGCTGGTCGGGTTGACCGTGGTGGACGAGGAGCTCAACCCGCTTCCCGGCACAACCCGCGCAACGGGTCCCAGCACGGGCGGCACCATTGTCCGCCTGGACGGGTACTACGTGCATGTAAGCGAGGTCCTGTTCGACGGCGTACCTGCGGATGTCGACTTTGTTGGTGACCGGCACGACTATGGAACGGTCTACCTCCGGATGCCCCCGGCACAGGGTCGGGACTCGGTCAGGATCTCGATCACCGACACGATGGAGGTCGCAGGAACTGTCACGTTCTTCTACGAGGACTCCGGCCTGTCCACGGGTGCCCGAGGTCCGTCGCCGTCCCCCGGGACCATTCCCGCAACACAGCCGCCGGACGTCTCCATTACTCCCTCCACGTCGCCTGAACCGTCCACCACGGCCGCACCTTAGGGGCAGGTCCAGGTACTCACCTGTCCGTCCGCTGGCTAGTCTGGGGCCATGTCACTTTTCCAGTACTACGTAGCGGCAACCGTTGACGGCTTCATCGCCTCACCTGATGACGACCTGGCCTGGCTCCTGCAGTTCGACCAGGTGGACGGCGTGAACGAGAGCATCGGGTCCTTCATGGCGGGAGTGGGCTGTATCGCCATGGGCGGCGACACCTACCGATGGCTGATCGAGCACGAGCCGGACAACTGGCCGTATCCGGAAACGCCATGCTGGGTCTTCACCCACCAGGACTACGTTGCGCCGGCGGGATCGGATATTACCTTCGTCCGTGGTGACGTTCGCAGCTTCGCCCCTGACCTTCTCAAGGCCGCTGGCGATAGGAACGTCTGGTTGGTCGGTGGCGGAGATTTGGTGGCCCAATTTGCCGACGCGGGACTCCTCCACGAAATGATCGTCACCATCATTCCGGTGGTGCTGGGCGCCGGCAAGCGGCTCCTGCCGTTGAAAGGCCCGACGGCGCCCCTTGAGTTGGTCTCGTCCCGCATCCTTGGGGGCGCCGCTGCGGAACTGCATTACCGGATGCCGCAGTCCGTCACCACTGGCTAGTGCCGGTTGTCCCGGATCATGTTGGTGATCCGGGCCGTTGAGAGGCGGCGGCCCTTGTCGTCGGTGATGACGATCTCGTGTGTGGCAAGGGTTCCTCCCAGATGGATGGCCGTGCAGGTTCCCGTCACCAGGCCGGCAGCAACCGAGCGGTGATGGGTGGCGCCCACTTCGATGCCGACTGCATGCCTGCCCCTTCCGGCATGCAGTGATGCGGCGAAGGATCCCAGTGTCTCGGCGAGGACCACGTGGGCCCCGCCATGGAGGATCCCGGCCACCTGGGTATTGCCCTCAACGGGCATAGTCGCCACGATGCGTTCGGCTCCCATTTCGGTGAAACGGATGCCGAGTTTCACCACCAGGGCGCCAACTCCGTGGGCCGACAGCCAATCATGGAACTCTTCAGGCACACCTGCCTCATTCAGCTCGTCGACAAACGGGTTCGGCGTGAAATTGTCCTTCATGCCAACTAGGCTGGCACCTGTGAGTGAAACAACCAAACCGGACCAGGTTCCAACGGCCCAGGCTGCTGCCGTCGCTACAGCACCCGCACCTTCCGCCAACAGCACGGGGGAGGGCCGGCCAAGGTTGCTGGTCCTCGATGGCCACTCCATGGCGTTCAGGGCGTTCTATGCCCTTCCCGCCGAGAATTTCTCCACTGCACGGGGGCAATACACCAACGCAGTGCACGGCTTCACGTCCATGCTGATCAACCTGATCAAGGATCAGAAGCCCACCCACGTTGCCGTGGCTTTCGACGTTTCCGACGACACCACGTTCCGCAAGGCCGAGTACAGCGAATACAAGGGCGGACGCAACGCCACCCCCGCGGAGTTCGCGGGCCAGATCGGACTCATTGCCAAGGTCATGGAGGCATGGGGGATCCGGACCATTGCCATGCCCGGATATGAAGCGGACGATGTCCTGGCTACGCTGGCAGCACAGGGCGACGCGGCGGGCTTCGAGGTCCTCCTTGTCTCCGGTGACAGGGACGCCTTCCAGCTCATCAACGACAACGTTTTTGTGCTCTACCCGAAGCAGGGCGTCAGCAACATCCCCAAGATGGACGCTGCTGCCATCGAAGAGAAGTACTTCGTCAAACCGAGCCTTTACTCGGACCTCGCCGCGCTGGTCGGCGAATCGGCGGACAACCTCCCTGGTGTACCGGGCGTTGGCCCCAAGACCGCTGCCAAATGGATCAACCTTTACGGCGGCCTTGAAGGCATCCTGGAAAACCTCGATTCCATCGGCGGCAAGGTCGGCGGTGCCCTCAAGGAGAACCTGGAGAACGTCAAGCGCAACCGCAGGCTGAACCAACTGCTGTCCGATCTTGACCTGCCCCTCACACTGGCGGACCTGCACGAACCACGCCCTGACCGCCAAGCCATTGAGGAGCTCTTTGAAGAGCTCGAATTCAGGACACTCCGCACCCGGCTCTTCGACCTTTACGGCGACGACACGGCCGGTGCCGCACCGGACACCATCGACGCTCCGGAGTTTTCCAGGATCACGGACGCTGAGTCGCTGGAGGCGTTCTTCGGCGCAGGGGCCGGCATGCGCTCAGCCCTCGCGGTGCAATTGGTTCCCGGGCGCATCGGCGACGACGCGAGTGCCCTGGCAGTAGTCCGCAACAACGGTGCTGCGTACATTGAACTCGCGGACCTGGATGCCGCGGCAGAGTCCGTGCTGCTTCGCTGGCTTCGGGACCCCGAAGAAGCCAAAGTGCTGCACGAGTTCAAATCGGCGCTCAAGGCCTTGCACAACCGGGGCCTTGGACTTGAGGGCGTGGTGGATGACACCTCAATTTCCGGTTACCTGATCCAGCCCGACCGTCGCAGCTACGACCTCGCCGAGCTCGCCCAGGTGCACTTGAAAATTTCGCTCGCGGCGGCTGCAGCCCCCTCCGGCCAGCTGGAGCTGGACCTTTCCGGGGAAACCGACGAAGTTGCCGCAACAGCGCTCGTCCAGCATGCCGCCGTCGTGCACGCACTCAGCAAGCACTTCGAAACCGAACTTGCCGACATCAAGGCCGATGCCCTGCTGACGACGCTTGAACTTCCCGTCGCGCGCGTCCTGGCGCAGATGGAGCTGACGGGTATCTACGTCTCCACGGACCGAATGGATGAGCAACTTGCCGACCTCACCAAGGTGATCGGCAATGCCCAGGAACAGGCGTTCGCTGCGATCGGCCACGAGGTAAACCTCGGATCGCCGAAGCAGCTCCAGACCGTCCTCTTTGACGAACTTGGGCTCCCCAAGACCAAGAAGATCAAGTCCGGCTACACCACGGATGCTGCGTCTTTGAAGGGGCTGCTGGAGAAGACCGGACACGAGTTCCTGGTCCAGCTCATGGCGCACCGGGAGTCCTCCAAGCTGGCCCAGATGGTGGAGACCCTCAAGAAGTCCGTTGCCGACGATGGCCGCATCCACACCACGTATGCGCAGAACATCGCAGCAACCGGCCGTATCTCCTCCAACAACCCCAACCTGCAGAACATCCCCGTCCGCAGCGAGGAAGGACGGCGTGTTCGGGGCATCTTTGTCGTCAGCGAGGGCTACGAGTGCTTGCTGTCCGCGGACTACTCACAGATCGAGATGCGCATCATGGCGCATTTGTCCGGCGACGAAGCCTTGATCCAGGCTTACCGCGACGGCGAGGACCTGCACCGCTTCGTGGGCTCACGGATCTTCAACGTTGAGCCGGCTGAGGTCACCAGTGCCATGCGCTCCAAGGTCAAGGCGATGTCGTACGGCCTGGCGTATGGCCTGACGTCCTTTGGCCTTTCAAAGCAGTTGGAGATCTCCGTCGATGAGGCGCGCACCCTTATGAAGGATTACTTCGACCGTTTCGGTGGAGTTCGCGACTACCTGCGCGGCGTCGTGGACCAGGCCCGCACGGATGGCTACACGGCCACCATCGAAGGCCGCCGGCGCTACCTGCCGGACCTGACCAGCACCAACCGGCAGGCCCGCGAGGCAGCAGAACGCATCGCATTGAACTCACCCATCCAGGGCTCGGCGGCGGACCTTATCAAGCGCGCCATGTTGGGCGTTTCCGCGGAGCTGGCCACCCAGGGCCTGAAATCCCGCCTGCTGCTGCAGGTCCACGACGAACTGGTTCTCGAGGTGGCACCAGGGGAGCGCGAGGCAGTGGAGAAACTGGTCATCGAACAGATGGGCTCGGCAGCTGACCTTTCAGTCCCGCTGGATGTGCAGATCGGCGTGGGTTCAAGCTGGTACGAGGCCGGACACTAACCCGGGCAGGCATTCAATGGATCGCCGGAGGGCGCGCCGCCGAGATGGTGGCGCGCCCTCCGGCGTCTGGTTAGGCTCGGGAGCGTGGCTGATCCCAATGAACCAAACCTTGAAAAATACTCCGCCCGGCGATTTCCTGCCGTAGGAAACCCGGAAGATGCCGATTACGGCCGATGCGCCACGTGGGTGCAGGCAGTCTCACATGGCTTCCACCAGCAACGGCGCGATGACGAATTCCTGGCCAAGACGCTCGCTGCTTACGAGACTGACCAGCGACAGCTGACCGGCGTTTACGTCAACGGCACCGTGCCGGACCATTCCTTGGGTGCCGACGTGCCCGTGGCGACATACGCCACGATGCGCAAGTCCCTGAACATCGGCTTCGGACGCCACCTCGAAACCAATTTGGTTACGTCAGTGACGGTCCGTGGCACCCACCGCAGGAACGGAATCCTTCGCGGAATGATCACGGCCGACCTGGAGTCTGCCAAGGACGATGGCTTGGCCATGGCTGCCCTCACGGCGTCCGAAGGCTCCATTTATGGCCGCTTTGGCTTCGGGGTGGCTACGTTCGAACGGAGCATCAAAGTTGACACCGGGCCACGCTTCCGCCTGATGGGCGAGTCGGAGGGCACCGTCGAGGTCGCCGATCCTGCGGTGCTCCTGGACGTGGCGCCGAAGGTATTTGAGCGCGTCCACCGGCTATCGCCGGGTTCCGTGGACCGGCAGGAGTATTACCGGCTGATCGCGTCCGGCTCCATTGGCCCCGACGGCAAGCCCGACACCAGCGTTCGCTGCGCCCTGCACTATGATCTTTCCGGAGCGTTGGACGGCTACGTCTCTTACCGCTTCAAAGGGTGGGAGCACAAGCCGTACACCATGGAAATCGTTGACCTGGTGGCGGCGACCAACGCCGGGTATCTTGATCTCTGGCGCTTCTTGGGCAGCATCGACCTCATTGACGAGATCACATGGGCCGAGGCTCCCGTGGATGACCCCCTGGCATGGGCCCTTGAAGATCCGAGGTGCATCGATGCTTCGGAAATCCGCGACATGCTGTGGCTCCGGATCCTGGATACTCCGGCAGCCCTGCAGGCCCGCCACTACGCGTCAGCAGGGACGCTGGTCATGGAAGTAGCAGATCCGTTGGGAATGGCGGATGGTGCCTGGGTCGTGGAGTCCGACGGCGGCAGCACCGCCGTCGTGCGGGACGCTGCGGGGGAGACGCCCGACCTCAGGCTGGAAGTGGCGGACCTCGCGTCGATCTATTTGGGCGCCGTGTCACCGGTGACGTTGGCCGCCGCGGGACGCATCAAGGAGAAGCGTCCAGGCGCTGCGCTCCAAGCCCAGCAGCTCTTCGCAGTTGAGCGGTCCGCACACTGCATGACCCACTTCTAAGCCTTAGCCCGAACCAAACATCATCAGATAGCCACAACAAGACGGGGACATCCATGGGGGATTCCACGCGGCGGCCGTTGGTCCGCCGTCGATCAGTGTTGCTCGGAATAGCGGGCTTCGCGTCAGCGGCCCTGGCAGCATGCTCGGAGACAGCAAACGCTTCCGGCACGGATGCCGACGCAACGGGAGAGGCGACGCTTCCGGCGTCAGGCCCGGCAACAGGCCCCGCTACTCCGCCGCCGTCCATCGCTGCAAGGTCCCGTGAGCAGGCCGCTGCTGCCCTGGCCCCGGCGGTGCCGGACAAGCAGCAGATCCTGGCGGAGTTCGCCGAACGCCGCCCCAAGGAATGGGGCCTCCACGTGACCGGGGTGGTGAACAACTCGCAGTCCCGGCAAGTAGCCCTCACCTTTGATGCTTGCGGCGGACCGGGAGGGGCAGCATGCGACCAGAAGCTGCTGGAAACGCTGCGCCGGCTCAACATCCCCGCCACCCTCTTCTTGAACAGCCGCTGGATCCGTGCCAACCAGGGGCTGTCTGCGGAGCTGGCCGCCGACCCGCTGTTCGAGCTGGCCAACCACGGAACTGCGCACCTTCCCTTGTCCGTGAATGGTAAGTCGGCATACGGAATCGCCGGAACCGCTACCGCTTCGGCGGCTTACGACGAGCTCATGGGCAACCAGGAAGTGGTGCACGAACTGACCGGGACAAGGCCACGCTTCTTCCGCCCAGGGACTGCCTACTACGACGACGTGGCTGCTGCCATGACGCACCGGGTGGGCCTGGTGCCCGTCAACTTCTCCGTAAACGGCGACGGCGGAGCCACCTATCCGGCGGCAACCGTCGCCGCCGAGGTGGGTCGGGTAGCCGCCGGTGACATCGTCATTTCACACTTCAACCGGCCGGCCGGGGGCACGGCGGAAGGCTATGCGCTTGTCCTACCGAGGCTGCTGGACCGGGGCATCGGGTTCGGGCGGCTCAGCGACGTGCTCACCCCGTAGGACTCCTTTTGACCCTGCTTTGCCAATGCGACTAGAATAAACGGGCGTGTACTACGTGCATGCATCCATTTTGTATTAATCCACAAATCAGGATGACCCGGTAATTTGCCGTGTTCTGCCGTCCGGACCCGGGCGGCAGCGGTTCGCCTGACCGACTAACTATCCACAACGGAGCCCCTACTACATGACCATCACCTCCACCGAGAAGCCCGGTACCCCCGTAGTCGCCATTAACGACATCGGTACCGCTGAGGACTTCCTCGCAGCTGTCGACGCCACCATCAAGTACTTCAACGACGGTGACCTCGTCGAAGGTACCGTCGTCAAGGTCGACCGCGACGAAGTTCTGCTCGACATCGGTTACAAGACCGAAGGTGTCATCCCTTCCCGCGAGCTGTCCATCAAGCACGATGTTGATCCCGGCGACGTTGTCGCTGTTGGCGATCAGGTCGAAGCTTTGGTCCTCACCAAGGAAGACAAAGAAGGCCGTCTGATCCTCTCCAAGAAGCGTGCTCAGTACGAGCGTGCCTGGGGCGACATCGAGAAGGTCAAGGAAGAAGACGGTGTCGTTACCGGTACCGTCATCGAGGTTGTCAAGGGTGGCCTCATCCTGGACATCGGCCTGCGCGGCTTCCTGCCCGCATCCCTCGTCGAAATGCGTCGTGTCCGCGACCTGGCTCCGTACATCGGTCAGCAGATCGAAGCCAAGATCATCGAACTGGACAAGAACCGCAACAACGTTGTCCTCTCCCGCCGTGCATGGCTCGAGCAGACCCAGTCCGAGGTTCGCTCCACGTTCCTCAACAAGCTGGAAAAGGGCCAGGTTCGTCCCGGCGTTGTTTCCTCCATCGTCAACTTCGGTGCATTCGTGGACCTTGGCGGCGTAGACGGCCTCGTTCACGTTTCCGAGCTGTCCTGGAAGCACATCGACCACCCGTCCGAGGTTGTCGAGGTTGGCCAGGAAGTCACCGTCGAGGTCCTCGAAGTGGATCTGGACCGCGAGCGTGTCTCCCTGTCGCTCAAGGCTACGCAGGAAGATCCGTGGCAGACCTTCGCCCGCACCCACGCCCTCGGCCAGGTTGTTCCGGGTAAGGTCACCAAGCTGGTTCCGTTCGGTGCGTTCGTTCGCGTCGAAGACGGCATCGAAGGCCTCGTGCACATCTCCGAACTGGCTGTCCGCCACGTGGAGCTGGCCGAGCAGGTTGTCTCCGTTGGCGACGAACTGTTCGTCAAGGTCATCGACATCGACCTCGAGCGTCGCCGCATCTCCCTCTCCCTCAAGCAGGCCAACGAGGGTGTGGACGCTGACAGCACCGAGTTCGATCCCGCTCTGTACGGCATGGCCGCTGAGTACGACGAAGAGGGCAACTACAAGTACCCCGAGGGCTTCGACCCCGAGTCGAACGAATGGCTCGAAGGCTACGAGAACCAGCGTGCAGCCTGGGAGCAGCAGTACGCTGACGCCCAGACCCGCTGGGAAGCCCACAAGAAGCAGGTTGCCCAGCACGCTGCCGACGACGCTGCAGCTGCAACGTCCGGCGAGAGCGACTCCGGCACCACCAGCTACTCCTCGGAGCCGGCTGCTGCTGAGTCCAACGCCGGCACCCTGGCGTCCGACGAAGCACTCGCCGCTCTGCGCGAGAAGCTCACCGGCAACTAATTCCGCCTCCCTCACGGGATGTGCTGAATAGCCAAAAAGGACCCCTGCCTCCGGGCAGGGGTCCTTTTGCGTTCGTCGGATCGGGGCGGGAGCGGGTTTATCACAGGGGCATGTCGATCCATTCAGTTCCTTCGGGCCGCAACTCGACGGACCCTGCCGTCAGGGACGCCAACCTGCCCTGGGCCTTGGCTATCTCTGCGGGGTTGTCCGCGAGGGCCAGCCGGAGGATGGTGTGCCTGGCCTCGTAACCGGTTTCGGCCATGACGTACCCGGCGCCCCGGAGTTCATTTTCGAGGCGACCCGCTTCTGCGTGCGGGACTTCCACTGCACAGAGCCGCAACCGTCGGCGGTTCACCAGGGGAGCGGACTCCAAGGCTGACGAGACGGACTCCGAATAGGCACGCACCAGCCCTCCCGCACCCAGCAGGATCCCACCGAAATAGCGCACGACGACGACACTTACGTCGCTCAGGTCGGTCACCTGCGGTGCTGTTTCGCGTTTGATGAGGGCTTCGAGCATGGGAATGCCGGCCGTTCCCGAGGGCTCACCATCATCACTGGAACGTTGGACCATGCGGTCCGGCCCGATGACGAACGCAGAGCAATGGTGGCGGGCGTCATGGAATTCCCGCCGTAAGTCCGACACGAGCGAACGGGCGGTCTCCTCGTCAGGCGAACGACGCAGCACGGTAATGAACCGGGATCGGCGGATTTCCAGTTCGTGGCGGACATCAGGTCCCGCGGCCAGCGTTGTGTAGGTTGTTGCGCGGCTGTCGTCCTCAATTTCCACCGCTTCAGTCTAGTGTTGAGTGGTGTTGAAGATTGGGCTGACGGGCGGCATCGCCTCAGGAAAATCACTGGTCGCGTCACGGCTGCAGGAACTGGGCGCTGTCCTCGTCGACGCTGACGCGCTTGCACGGCAGGTGGTGGAACCCGGCACTCCCGGCCTGGAGCGTGTGGTGGAGGCGTTCGGTCAGGGCATCCTCGACCAGGACGGCAGGCTGGACCGGCCCCAGCTGGGCTCCATCGTGTTTCGCAACGCCGGGCAGCGGGAAGTGCTCAACGGCATCATCCACCCGCTGGTCCGTGAAGCCGCCGCGGCGGTCGTAGCAGCTGCCGGCGCCGATGACATCGTAGTGCAGGACATTCCGCTGTTGGTTGAGACAGGGCAGGGCAGTAACTTCCACCTGGTGCTGGTGGTGGATGCGCCGGACGACGTGCGCCTGCAACGAATGGTGGAGTTTCGCGGCATGTCACCGGAGGATGCCCGCTCACGTATCGCTGCCCAGGCGACGCGCGAAACCCGCAATGCCGCCGCAGACGCAGTGCTGGCCAACGTAGGCACGCGGGAGGAACTGCTGGCCCGCGTCGACGTCCTCTGGGAGCAACGCCTGGTGCCGTTCGTGGAGAACCTGCGGCAAGGCAAACGCGCTCCAAGGCGGGGTGCGGCCGTCATGGTCCCCGCCGACCCCACGTGGAGCCTGCAGGCCGGGCGGCTCGCGGCCCGCATCGCTGCATCCGCACCGGGGGAGATCCTTGCCGTTGACCATATAGGCTCGACGTCCGTGCCCGGTTTGGCCGCCAAGGACGTTATCGATCTCCAGGTCACGGTAGCTGATCCGGGGACGGCGGACCGGATAGCGCCGCTGCTGGCCGCTGCCGGCTATCCCGCTGTCCCAGGCATCACCCATGACACGCCAAAACCCTCCCTTCCGGATGCCCGGCAGTGGGAAAAGAGGTTCCATGCCAACGCGGACCCGGGCCGGCCGGTGAACCTGCACGTTCGGGCGGCAGGGTCAGCCGGGTGGCGCTATGCCCTGCAGTTCCGCGACTGGCTGCGGGCCGAACCCTCTGCTGCGCGTCTCTACGAAGAGCACAAGCGGGAGCTCGTGGCCCACCACTCCGAAGACCTGGACACCGCTGCCTACGCGAACGCCAAGGAACCGTGGTTCGCCGCTGTGGCGTGGCCGCTCATGGATGAGTGGGCTGCCCGCACAGGCTGGCTGCCGCCGTCGTATTCGTCTTCCGCTGATGGCAAACGCGGACAGTAGCTGTCCTCGGACGGGGGTAGATTTGATTCATGAGCCTTGCCCAGGAAATCAACCGTGTCGTCGCACCGTTCGAAGTGATCAGCGAGTTCAAACCCGCCGGTGACCAGCCGACCGCCATTGCTGAGCTGACAGAACGCATCAACAACGGCGAAAAAGACGTCGTCCTCCTCGGCGCCACAGGTACAGGCAAAAGCGCAACGACGGCGTGGCTCATCGAGCAGGTCCAGCGACCCACACTGGTGATGGTCCAGAACAAAACCCTCGCTGCGCAGTTGGCCAATGAATTCCGCGAATTGCTGCCCAACAACGCGGTGGAGTACTTCGTCTCCTACTACGACTACTACCAGCCGGAAGCATATGTAGCGCAGACGGACACCTTCATCGAGAAGGACTCCTCCATTAACGAGGAAGTCGAGAGGCTGCGCCACTCCGCCACCAACGCGCTGCTCACCCGCCGCGACGTCATCGTGGTGGCAACGGTGTCCTGCATCTACGGCCTGGGCACGCCGGAAGAATACATTGCCGGAATGGTCACCCTCCGCAAGGGAGCGGAGATGAACCGGGACCACCTGCTGCGCAGGTTCGTTTCCATGCAGTACACCCGCAACGACATGGACTTCCACCGGGGAACGTTCCGGGTCCGCGGCGACACCGTGGAGATCATCCCGATGTATGAAGAACTGGCCATCAGGATCGAATTCTTTGGCGATGAAATCGAGAATATCCAGACCCTGCATCCGCTGACCGGAGAAGTCCTCCGGGAGGAAGAAGAAATGTACGTGTTCCCGGCCTCCCACTATGTGGCCGGACCGGAACGGATGGCACGTGCCATCAAGCGGATTGAGGACGAACTTGCCGACCGCTTGAAAGTGCTCGAGGGGCAGAACAAGCTGGTGGAAGCACAACGGCTTCGGATGCGCACCACGTACGACCTTGAGATGATGCAGCAGATGGGCTTCTGCAACGGCATCGAGAACTATTCGGTACACATTGACGGCCGCGCCCCCGGGACGGCACCCCACTGCCTGCTGGATTACTTCCCCGACGACTTCCTCCTGGTCGTCGACGAGTCGCACGTCACCATTCCCCAGATCGGTGCCATGTACGAGGGCGACATGTCCCGCAAGCGAAACCTGGTGGACTTCGGGTTCCGGCTGCCCTCCGCCATGGACAACAGGCCCCTGAAATGGGATGAGTTCCTGGAACGGATCGGCCAGACCGTCTACCTCTCCGCCACCCCTGGCAAATATGAGCTGGGCAAGGCCGATGGCTATGTCCAGCAGATCATTCGTCCCACGGGCCTCATCGATCCCGAGGTCGTGGTCAAGCCCACCAAGGGCCAGATTGACGACCTTTTGGGGGAGATCAGGACACGGACCGAAAAGAACGAACGCGTCCTTGTCACCACCCTGACAAAGAGGATGGCGGAAGACCTCACCGACTACCTGGTGGGCCACGGCGTCAAAGTGGAATACCTCCACTCCGACGTCGACACCCTGCGGCGCGTCGAGTTGCTCCGCGAGCTCCGCATGGGCGTCTTCGATGTCCTGGTGGGCATCAACCTGCTCCGTGAAGGCCTCGACCTGCCCGAAGTCTCCCTCGTCAGCATCCTTGACGCGGACAAGGAAGGCTTCCTGCGTTCCTCGACGTCCCTGATCCAGACCATCGGCCGTGCTGCACGCAACGTTTCGGGCCAGGTGCACATGTACGCCGACAAGATCACGGACTCCATGGCCCACGCCATTGAGGAGACCAACCGTCGCCGTGCCATCCAGGTCCAGTACAACACCGACCATGGCATCGACCCCCAGCCGCTGCGCAAGAAGATCGCCGATATCACCGATCAGCTGGCCAAGGAGGACGCCGACACCCAGGAGCTGCTGAACAACAACCGACTGGCCAAAGGTGCCAAGCGGGGTAAGTCAGCCGCGAAGGGTGCCGCGACGGTCCGGCAGGACGGGCTCGCTGCAGCTCCCGCTGAGGACCTTGTGGGACTCATTGAGCAACTCACGGAACAGATGCACGGGGCGGCGGCCGAGTTGCAGTTCGAAGTGGCTGCCCGGATCCGTGATGAGGTCAAGGAGTTGAAGCGCGAACTAAGGCAGATGCAGACCGCGGGCCACGCCTAAGGTAAGGTTGGAAGCACGTAGGGGAGTATCCCAAGCGCTAAGTCCGTCAGCACGCAAGGCATGGTTGCCTCGCCGGGCCTAGCGGGTCGCCATGTCAGAGCACTAAGTCTCCAGGGCGGCCGGAGAGACTTACACCGCTTTCACGTACCCTGCGAAAGGCCCCTAAATGGAGCTCCCTGTCTGGTTCGAGGTCGGCTCGTTCGTCGTCCTTGGAATTATTCTGCTGATTGACCTCTTGCTGGTCGTCAAACGCCCCCACGAACCCTCAATGAAGGAAGCCGGCCTGTGGGTCGCCTTCTATGTGGCCTTGGCCATGGTCTTCGCCGGAGCAATGTTCTATTTCACCGGTCCGGAGTACGGCAGCCAATTCATCGCGGGCTGGGTTACCGAGTACAGCCTGAGCATCGACAACCTGTTCGTCTTCATCATCATCATGGCCCGGTTCGCGGTGCCCCGTAAGTACCAACAGGAAGTGCTGATGGTGGGAATCATCATCGCCTTGGTCCTTCGGGGAATCTTCATTGCACTCGGCGCTGTAGTCATCGAGCAGTTCAGCTGGGTGTTCTACATCTTTGGCGCGTTCCTGCTGTGGACTGCCTGGAAGCAGGCCAAGGACTCCGGTGAAGATGAGGAAGAAGGCGCCGAGAACCCGCTTATTGCGCGCCTCCGCAAGGTCCTGCCCATGTCGGAGAAGTTCGACGGCGGCAAGTTGCGGACCACCGTAAACGGCAAGAAGGTCTTCACCCCCATGCTGATCGTCTTCGTGACCATCGGCCTGACAGACCTCCTGTTTGCTGTCGACTCCATCCCGGCGATCTTCGGGCTGACCCAGAGCGCGTTCATCGTCTTCACCGCGAACATCTTCGCGCTGATGGGCCTGCGCCAGTTGTACTTCCTGCTCGGTGGCCTGATGACACGCCTGGTTTACCTGAAGCACGCACTGTCCGTGATCCTGGCGTTCATTGGCGTCAAGCTGGTCCTCCACGCCATGCACGTCAACGAACTGCCCTTCATCAACGGTGGCCACCACATCGAGTGGGCTCCGGAGATCCCCACGTACGTCTCGCTCGCGGTCATCGTCGGAACCATCATTGTGGCAGTCGTGGCCAGCCTCCTGAGCCCGGCAGCCCGCAAAGCCAAGATGGATGCCAGGCTGGAAGAGGACGCACGAAAGAGCCTGAGCGAAGCCGAATAACAGGCTTGGATCGTTGTAGTCTCATGAAGTGAACACCACTTCGACGACGGCGCTGGACCCTCAACGGGTCCAGCGCCGTTCCGTCTTCCTGCTCAGCTCAGCCCAGCTCCTTAGCGGAGTCGGCAACGGAGCCACGTTGTCTATCGGGTCACTCCTGGCCGTGGACCTGACCGGTTCTGAGGCCTGGGCGGGTTCCATTACAACGGTCCTGACCCTGGCCGCAGCGATCGCGGCCCTACCGTTGGCACGGTTGGCGGAGTCGCGGGGGCGCCGTGTCGGTCTTGTGACCGGTTTAGTGGCAGCCATGGCGGGGGCGCTTCTCATCATCGTTTCCGTGATGAGTCAACTCTTCGTCGTCCTGCTGTTGGGTGCGGCGTTCCTGGGGCTTGGTACCGCGGCGAACCTCCAGGCGAGGTTTGCCGCCGTCGACCTTGCCCAACCCGAGCACCGTGGCCGGTCGCTCTCGACGGTGGTCTGGGCGATCACCATCGGCGCGGTCGCAGGGCCGAACCTGATCCAGCCCGGCGCTGTCGTCGGAGCCGCTTTGGGCCTGCCTCCGATCGTTGGACCGTTCGTGTTTTCCGCGGCTGGGCTGCTGCTGGCAGCCGTTCTGCTTTTCGTCGGCCTACGGCCGGATCCCTTGCTGCTGGCCCGTCGTCTGGCCGCCGCCGATGGGCCTGCCGAGGCGGGGGAAAAACCCATCAGGGGCACTGTCGGGTCCGGACTGCGGGCTGTCCGCTCGTCGCCGCAGGCGATGCTGGCCCTCACGGCGGTGGTGGGCGCCCACGGCGTGATGGTGGCTGTCATGTCCATGACGCCATTGCATTTGCAGCAGCTGCTGGGTGGATCGCATCAGGGGCACCACGGAGGCACCACCGAGAGCACGGACGCCTTGGTGATCATAGGCGTGACCATTTCGCTGCACATTGCGGGAATGTACGCCTTGTCGCCCTTGTGGGGCTGGTTGACGGACAGGGCCGGGCGGCTGCAGACCATCGCTCTGGGGCACGGCCTCTTGCTGCTGGCCGTGTTCATCGCCGGCGTCGGCCAGCACGAACCCATCCTGGTCACCAGCGGACTGATCCTGCTCGGACTGGGCTGGTCCGCAGCCACGATTGCCGGCTCAACCCTGCTGGCAGAGAGCGTCGCACCAGGCCAACGCGTCACTGTGCAGGGTGTATCGGACACGCTGATGGGCGCAGCCGGAGCGGTAGGCGGTGCCACCTCGGGGTTGCTCCTGGCCTGGATCGGCTACCAAGGCCTCAACATCGCTTCGAGCATGGTGGCGGCGGCAGTGCTGGCACTCGCCGGCGTTGCGGCCTTTCGGGGACCCGTCCGCCACGCAGGGCAGCCCCGCCAGCAGACACCGCAGTGACCCCGGTTCGACCCAGTGCTGGCAGCGGTGCGGTGATTCGTGGCCTAGCGGGCAGTCCGGACCATGCCCAACAACCGTCCGAAGATGCCTTCACCGTCCTCGCCAATGCCATCGTGGTGGAAATCGGCGGTGACCCACGGCTGGAGCCCACGCACGGCGGCTGCCGTCTCCAGTGAAAGGTCATGGTCAACGTAAATGTCGTCCTTGTACACCGCAGCCGCAACAGGCACAGTGTTGGTTGCCAACCGCTCGGTGTCGTACAAGGGCTTCCAGTCCTTCTTGCTGGCCAGCAGGCCGGCCACCTCGCGCATTGGGGCGAGGGATGGGTCCTGCTCGAAGTACCACGGATACACCATTTCGCCGGTGAGCAGCGGCGCTTCAGCACCGGGCTCGAACTCGGGGTATTCCCGCAGGACCCTCCAAGCGGCCCAATCCGTAGCCTCGTCCTGGCCGTAGATCGACTCGTGCATCACGGCGTAGAGGGGATTGGTTCCCCTGCTCACCAGCGCCCGCACTTGTTCGAGGAACAACTCAGAGAGCCGCGGGCCGTTACTGGTCTCGATGAACGCGTCCTCCAGGAGGTAATGCAGTGCATCCACCCTGCCGTTGCCTCCCAGGAATGATCCCACCATTTGGAACCGCTCAGGCGTCAGCCGCTCGCCACTGGCCAGGAACTCCGGCTGCTCCTCCAGATGGCGCACAATCCGGGTTACAAGTTCCCGGTCCTCGGGATACCAGGAAAAGTACTCGGCGTTACGGGCCGCGACACGGCGGAAGGTGGCCTGGTACACGCGGTCGGCCGCACCCTGGAGTGGGGCCAGCCCGCCCGTAATCAGCACTTCCCGCAGTCCTTCGGGCGCAAAGGAGAGATACGTCAAGGCACAGAACCCGCCGAAGCTTTGGCCCAGGACGGACCAGGGTCCCGAGTCCAGGACCGATCGGATGTGCTCAGCGTCGGCAACGATGGAATCCGCGCGGAAATGCGTCAGGTAATCCGCCTGCGCCTCCGCATCTCCCCGTCGTTCCAGACTCATGGGCTCGACGGGGGTGGACAACCCCGTGCCGCGTTGGTCGAGCATGAGGATCCGGAAATCCTTCGCGGCGGCTTTCATCCACCCGGAGAGGGAAGTGACTCTGTTGCCCCGGCCACCCGGGCCGCCCTGGAGGTACAGGAGCCAGGGCAAGCGGCTGGCAGCTTCGGGGGTGTGCGCAGTGGAGGAGTATTCACGGGCGAATACCGAGATGGTTTCCCCGGAACCGCTCGGGCTCTCCGCTGCGTGGTCCAGGGGGACTGTGAAGTAGTGCTCCACGGTTCGGATCCCACGGAACTCGTGGCGGCCGCGGATACTGTGGCCGTTGTTGGGCAGCACGGTTTCAGCCACGGGTGAGTGCCTGGCTGGCGGGGTCGGAAGTCGCGCCAAAGGCTTCAAGCGCGTCACCTGTCAGACGGAATGTTGACCACTCCGCCATGGGGAAGGCTCCAAGGTTCTTATAGAAGTTGATCGAGGGCTCGTTCCAGTTCAGGACACTCCACTCGACACGCGCATATCCACGTTCGACGGCCGTTGCGGCCAGGTGCTGCAACAGCGCCTTGCCGTGGCCCTCGCCGCGCGCATCCGGTTCCACATAAAGGTCCTCAAGGTAGATACCGTGGACCCCTTCCCACGTGGAATAGTTCAGGAACCACAAAGCAAAGCCCTGCACCGTGCCCGCGGCATTCTCGGCGATGGTGGCGTATACCCGGGGGTTGTCCCCAAAGAGGACGTCCGAAAGCATCTCAGGAGTGTTCTTGACGGCGTCCGGTTCCTTCTCGTAGATCGCAAGATCGTGGATCATACGAAGGATTGCGGGAACGTCTTCAACTGTGGCGGGTCGGATTACACTCATGGCATCGAGCTTACTAGGGCAGATCGGCCTGCCGCCGCCAAGCCAACACTGACGATCCGTACTGTACGGGCGGCTCCCGGTACATCAGCTGTATGCCTCCCACCAGGAGGGGCGGCGCCACGAACTCGAGCGTCCCGTAGGGGCTGTCCGCGACAACGACATCAGGTTCCGGCAGCGGACTGGCTGCAACATCCCCGTAGTCCCGGGGGAGGGCAAAAAGTTCCTCGGCGGTCCGCGCCAATGACATCCTGGCCAAACCACCACGTCCTGTATGGAGCCGTTCGCCCAGCAAGGCGATGACGGCAGCAGCCAGTCCGTACCCTGTGGCATGGTCAAGAGCCTGGACAGGCAACGCCCCGGGCTTCCACCCTGCGTCGTCGGGCTGTCCATACCGTTCGGCGATCCCGGTGGCCGCCTGCACCAGACTGTCGAATCCACGCTGCCCCTTCCACGGTCCGCTGCGGCCCCACGCGGTCAAGGTGGCAACGACGAGGCCGGGCCTGCTCGCCAACAGCGCACCGGGCCCCAGACCGAAACGGTCCAGGCCGCCGTCGTGGTATCCCGTGACCACAACGTCGGCCGAAGCAACCAGCCCGTTGATGACGCCCAAGTCCGCGGTCCGGCCAAGATCCGCCTCGGCGCTTCGCTTATCGAAACCTGAATCGACGAAAGCGTCCGTTAATTCCGGAAGCTGGGGCGGGTCGATGCGTAGTACGTCCGCGCCGAGGGCCCCCAGGAGCCGAGTTGCGGTGGGGCCGGCAATGACACGGGTCAGGTCCAGGACCCGTAATCCGTCCAGCGGCAGCCGCGGGTTTGTGGCAGGAAACCACGCCGTCCGGTGCGAAGCGGCAGCATGCTCAGCCGAAGATTCGATGTCGATCCAGCCGCCGGAGGCCGCCGCATGATGCATCGGCGAGGCGAGCCATTCGGTGCGGCTCCGGACGGCCGCAGCCACGCCCTTGTTGGCCACGATCGCGGCCTCGGCCTCCAGGGAGGTCATCGACAAGAGCGTACGGTCCACGTCCTGTGGGCTGGTCGCTGAAAGGGCTTCCAGCAAACGGGCAGCATGGTGGGGATAGTTGGCGTGAAGGCGGATCCAGCCATCCTTCGTGGGCCTGAAGCCTGACATCGGAGCGAAGCCCACTGGTTTCTGCCCAGCGATTCTCAGGTGCCCCAGTGAATCGAATGCAGCCGCCGCATGAGCGGCTGAGGTGGAATACCTGCCGGGAGATCCGGTGAGTGCGTTGAGCGCAGTTGCCACCGCTTGGACTGAGCCGAGCGCGAGGCCTTCGACGTCCAATGCACCACCCCACCACCGGCGCGGACCGTCGCAGGCAGCGGGAGGCACTTCAACCAATGCCTCAAGTTTCCGCAGGCCTGCACCGAGGTCGGGGATGGTTCCCATGGGATTCCCGCTCAGAGCCTGTTGACGTCCGTCACGCGGACCACTGCAGTGCCGGACTCGTCGGAGGCTGCCAAGTCCACTTCGGCCGATATGCCCCAGTCGTGGTTGCCTGCCGGGTCATCGAAGATTTGCCGGACCTTCCACGTGCCGGGCTCTTCGGTGATGATGAGCAAGCCCGGTCCGCGCGCGTCGGGTCCGGTGCCGATGTCGTCGTGTTCGTCAAAGTAATCGTCCAACACGTCTTCCCAACGCCCGGCATCCCAGCCGGCATCGGCATCGAGTTCGCCCAAGGCATTGGAATCCTCGTCGGCGAAAAGTTCAACCCTGCGGAACATCTCGTTACGGACCATCACCCGGAAGGCCCGGATATTGGACGTCAGCGACGGAGGCGGGGGCGGTGGCGCATCGTGCGGCGTCGGGGCAGCCCCGGAGGTGAGTTCCTCCCATTCATCCAGCAAGCTGGAGTCCACCTGGCGCACCAGTTCCCCCAGCCATGCGATCAGGTCTTCGAGATCCTCGCGGAGCAGGTCCTGGGGAACGGTCTGCCGGAGGGCCCGGAAACCGTCCGCCAGATAGCGGAGGACAATGCCCTCCGAACGGGCCAAGCCGTAGAACTGGACGAACTCCCCGAAGTTCATGGCCCGCTCATACATGTCGCGGACAATCGACTTCGGCGCGAGTTCGAAGTCGCCAACCCATGGGGCTGCCTTGCGGTAGACCTCGAAGGCTTCGCCCAGGATTTCGGCCAACGGCATGGGGTAGGTTACTTCGTCGAGCATGGCCATGCGCTGGTCGTACTCGATGCCGTCAGCCTTCATGGCCGCAACCGCCTCGCCGCGTGCCTTCTTCTGCTGGGCGGAGAGTATCTTTCGTGGCTTCTCAAGCGTTGACTCGATCACGGAAACAACGTCAAGGGCATATGACGGCGACTCCGGGTCGAGCAGTTCCAACGCGGCAAGGGCGAAGGGGGACAGCGGCTGGTTCAGGGCAAAGTTTGCCTGCAGGTGCACTGTGAGACGAACCGAGCGCCCCTCGGCTTCCTGCTGGTCCTCAGGGATCCGTTCAACAACTCCTGCTGCCAGGAGCTCACGATAGATTCCCAAGGCTTTCTTCATCAGTTTCAGCTGTGCGGGCCGGCTCTCATGGTTTTCGCTCAGAAGCCTGCGGGTTGCCTGGAAGGGGTCGCCAGGACGTTCCATGAGATTCAGGAGCATCGCGTGGGTGACGGTGAAGCTGGACGTCAGCGGCTCCGGAATGGATTCCACCAGTTTGTTGAACGTCGGCTCGCCCCAGGAAACAAATCCCTCCGGCGGTTTCTTCTTGACCACCTGGCGCAGCTTCTTTTGGTCGTCGCCGAACTTGGCCGTGGCCTTGGCCATGGCTTTGGTGTTCTCCACCACGTGTTCGGGAGCCTGGACGACCACCGTGCCTGCAGTGTCGTAGCCGGCACGGCCTGCGCGGCCGGCGATCTGGTGGAACTCACGGGAGTTCAGGGGGCGGGTTCGAACGCCGTCGTATTTACTTAGGGCCGTCAACAGCACAGTGCGGATGGGCACGTTGATGCCAACGCCCAACGTGTCAGTGCCGCAAATAACTTTCAGGAGTCCTGCTTGGGCGAGTTGCTCCACCAGGCGGCGGTATTTGGGGAGCATTCCAGCGTGGTGAACGCCAATGCCATGCCGGACCAGCCTGTTGAGGGTCTTTCCGAATCCGGCGGCAAACCTGAAGCCCGCGATGAGTTCAGCGATCCGGTCCTTCTCGTCACGGCTGCACATGTTGATGCTCATGAGGTTCTGGGCGCGCTCAATGGCTTCGGCTTGGCTGAAATGGACCACATACACCGGAACCTGCTTGGTGGCGAGCAGCTCCTCAAGGGTCTCGTGGACAGGCGTCACCTGGTAGTAGTAGTGCAGCGGGATGGGGCGTTCGGCCGAGCTCACAGTGGTGGTGGAGCGGCCGGTGAGATCAGACAGGCCGGCCTCGAAGCGCGTCACATCGCCCAACGTCGCGGACATGAGGAGGAACTGGGCCTGGGGGAGTTCCAGCAGTGGCACCTGCCAGGCCCACCCCCGCTGCGGGTCGGAGTAAAAGTGGAACTCGTCCATGATGACGGAGCCCAACTCGGCGGAAGCACCCTCGCGGAGGGCGATGTTCGCGAGGATCTCAGCTGTACAGCAAATGATCGGCGCATCCTGGTTCACCCCGGAGTCACCGGTGATCATGCCAACGTTCTCTGCGCCGAAAATGTCGCACAGGGCGAAGAACTTTTCCGACACCAGCGCCTTGATGGGGGCGGTGTAGTAGCTCCGTTGGCCGCGCGCCATGGCTTCGAAGTGCGCAGCGATCGCCACCAGGGACTTTCCGGAGCCCGTGGGAGTGGCAAGGATGACGTTGGCGCCCGAGGCGAGCTCCATGATCGCTTCGTCCTGCGCCGGGTACAGCTGAAGCCCGCGACTCTCCGTCCACTCCACGAACCGTGTGTAAATTTCGTCCGGGTCCAGGGGACCGGTGTCGGCGGAACCGGGAAGCTGCTCAAGAAGTTTCATTGGTTTCCAGCTTAGTGCCCGCACGGTTTAGGCTCGGCCCAGCAGTGATGCCAGACGCGAGGAGGCTCTAATGAAGTGGGACCCGTCCAAGTACGCCGAGTTCGGTAATCATCGGGACAGGCCGTTCCATGACCTCGTGGGGAGGATCCAGGCCAACGACCCGCGGAAGGTGGTGGACCTCGGTTGCGGCCCCGGAAACCTGACGGCGACGCTGACCGATCGATGGCCCGAGGCCCGCGTGGTAGGCGTTGACTCCTCGGCGGAGATGCTCCGCAAAGCGGAGTCGCTGGCGAAGCAGACCGCGCGGCTGGAGTTCGAGCTGGGCGACATCGCCCGCTGGGAACCGGATACGGATACCGATGTGGTTGTCACGAACGCGGCGCTCCAATGGGTACCGGGCCACCAGGAAATGGTGGCTGCTTGGCTGCGCGACCTCAAACCCGGCGCCTGGTTCGCCATGCAGGTACCGGGAAATTTCACCTCTCCGTCCCACGCCCTGATGCGCGGACTGGCAGAGTCGCCGCGGTGGTCGCCCCGGTTGGCTGGAGTCCTTCGGCACGATGGCGCTGTAAGCAGTCCTGCGGATTACCTGGGCATCATGCTCGACGCCGGTTGTACGGCTGACGCTTGGGAGACCACCTACCAGCAGGTACTGACCGGCGAAGACCCTGTTCTGGAGTGGGTCCGCGGCACGGGCTTGCGACCTGTGCTGGCGGCTTTGTCCGCGGAGGAAGCCGCAGACTTCGAGCAGGAATACGCCGCGATGCTGCGGGAAGCTTATCCGGCCACGAAACACGGCACAGTTTTTCCTTTCCGGCGGATCTTTGCGGTCGCGCGCAAGAATTGAACCCCGGATTGCCGCCAATTCCAGCAGCCGACAGTTTCCCCCGCCGGACCGGCTTGTCCCGTACCGGCGTCGCTGGTCTAATTTTCGACATGGACCATGGACGTTTCGAACCCCTCACGCCGCGCACGACGCCGGTGACCGGCCGGAGTTACTGATGACTCCCACAGGCGAGTTCCCCGGCACTTGGCGGCCCCACACCGGGAGCGCCGTAGCGCTCTTTGAACAGTTGCGCCTCCGGATCATCGAACTGGTTGACTCCGGAGCCCTTGCGGTCGGGGCGAAGCTTCCTCCGGTCCGCAATCTTGCGGGTGCGCTGGATGTTGCACCCCATACAGTGGCCCGCGCGTACAAGGAGCTGGAAGCGGCCGGCGTTGTGGCTACCCGGGGGAGGAACGGCACGGTCGTCTGCGCGCGGGATGACCGATGGGGAGCGCTGGCCGGCGTAGCTGCCGAATATGCGGCTGCCGCGAAAGCACAGGGGGCTTCCTTCGCTGAAGCGGTGCAGCTTCTTGCGGCCGCCTACGACGCCGACTGATACCGATCAGTAGGGTGTGAGGCACGACATGGAAATTCGAAGAAGTTTTCGATTAGCATTGGTAGGTGCCCAAAGCCTTAGCTGAAGATACCGCCATCGAATCGCCGAACAGCATCCCAGCCGTTCTTGAAACCAAGCCCGCCAGGCCGGACCTGTCGCGCCTGGTGGTCAAGGGCGCCCGGGAACACAACCTTCGCAACGTGGACCTGGACCTGCCGCGGGACGCCATGATCGTGTTTACGGGACTCTCGGGTTCCGGCAAGTCATCGCTGGCTTTTGACACTATCTTCGCTGAAGGCCAGCGCCGGTACGTGGAATCGCTGTCCGCCTACGCGCGCCAATTCCTCGGCCAGGTGGACAAACCCGATGTCGATTTCATCGAGGGCCTGTCACCTGCGGTGTCCATCGACCAGAAGTCCACCAGCAAGAATCCGCGCTCCACCGTGGGCACCATCACTGAGATTTACGACTACATGCGGCTCCTGTGGGCCCGCGTCGGCCGCCCGCACTGCCCAGTGTGCGGCGAGCCGATCACCCGCCAGACTCCCCAGCAAATCGTGGACCAGCTCCTGGAGCTGGAGACGGGTACGCGCTTCCAGGTCCTCGCACCCGTGGTGCGCGGACGCAAGGGAGAATTCGTTGACCTTTTCAAAGAACTGACCGCCAAGGGCTACTCCCGTGCCCGCGTGGATGGTGAGCTGGTACAGCTGAGCGATCCTCCCAAGCTGGGCAAGCAGTTCAAACACACCATCGAAGTTGTGGTGGACCGCCTGGTGGTCAAGGAAGACATCAGCCAACGGCTCACCGACTCTGTCGAAACAGCCCTGGGCTTGGCCGAGGGGCGCGTCCTGGTCGAATTCGTCGACCTCGATGCCGAAGATCCTGGACGCATCCGGGCGTTTTCCGAGAACCTGGCCTGCCCCAACGAACATCCCCTGGCCATCGATGAGATCGAGCCACGTTCTTTCTCGTTCAACAATCCCTTCGGTGCGTGTTCCGCCTGCAGTGGTATTGGCACCAAGCTTGAAGTCGACGAGGAATTGATAGTTCCCAACCCGGAACTGTCGCTTGGCGAGGGCGCCATCGCCCCATGGTCGCTGGGTACGGCGACCACCGAATACTGGAACCGCCTCCTGGAGGGCCTGGCCCACGAACTGGGCTTCTCCATGAAGACCTCGTGGGAGAAACTCCCGAAGGACGTCCGCAACACCGTGCTCCACGGCAAGGACCACAAGGTCGTTGTCCAGTACAAGAACCGTTTCGGCCGGGAGCGCAAGTACAGTACCGGCTTCGAAGGCGCCATCCAGTATGTCCACCGGAAGCACGGGGAAACGGACTCGGATTGGGCCCGCGACCGCTACGAAGAATACATGCGCCAAATCCCCTGCCCTGAGTGCAATGGCGCGCGCCTGAACCCGGCGTCTCTGTCGGTATTGATCAACGGCAAGTCGATCGCCGCAGTCGCAGCCCTGCCAATGCGGGAGTGCGCGGAGTTCCTGGGCAGCCTGACCCTGACCAGCAGGGAGGCGCAGATTGCCAACCAGGTGCTGAAGGAAATCCAGGCCCGGCTGACCTTCCTCCTGGATGTCGGTTTGGAGTACCTCAACCTCGAACGGCCCTCCGGCACCTTGTCCGGTGGCGAAGCGCAGCGGATCAGGCTGGCAACCCAGATCGGCTCTGGCCTTGTGGGTGTGCTGTATGTCCTCGACGAGCCATCGATCGGACTCCACCAGCGGGACAACCGCAGGCTCATCGAGACGCTGACGCGCCTCCGGGACCTCGGTAACACGCTGATTGTCGTGGAGCACGACGAAGACACCATCCACGAGGCCGACTGGGTGGTGGACATCGGACCGGGCGCCGGCGAGCACGGCGGCCAGGTTGTGCACTCCGGAACCTACAAAGAGCTCCTGGCGAACACCGAGTCGCTGACTGGCGATTACCTGTCTGGCCGCCGCACCATCGACATCCCCAAGAAGCGTCGTAAATACGACAAAAAGCGCGAATTGAAGGTTGTTGGCGCCCGGGAGAACAACCTCAACAACGTTGACGCGACGTTCCCCCTGGGACTCTTCACTGCCGTCACAGGTGTCAGCGGTTCCGGCAAGTCCACGCTGGTGAACGAGATCCTCTATAAGGTGCTGGCCAATAAGCTCAACGGCGCCAAGCAGGTCGCCGGTCGCCACAAGACCGTGACGGGGCTGGAGCACCTGGACAAGGTGGTCCACGTCGACCAGAGTCCCATCGGCCGCACGCCCCGGTCCAACCCGGCAACGTATACCGGTGTGTTCGACAACATCCGCAAGCTGTTCGCCGAGACCACCGAAGCCAAGGTCCGGGGCTACCAGCCGGGACGGTTCTCCTTCAACGTCAAGGGTGGGCGCTGTGAAGCCTGCTCCGGTGACGGCACCCTGAAGATCGAAATGAACTTCCTGCCGGACGTTTACGTTCCCTGCGAAGTGTGCCATGGAGCCCGCTACAACCGGGAAACCCTTGAGGTCCACTACAAGGGCAAGACGATCGCCGACGTCCTCAACATGCCCATCGAGGAAGGCGCGGAATTCTTTGCGGCCTTCACCCCCATCGCGCGGCACCTGAGGACCCTGGTGGACGTTGGCCTGGGCTATGTACGGCTCGGCCAGCCTGCCACCACGTTGTCCGGGGGCGAGGCACAACGCGTCAAGCTGGCAGCCGAACTCCAGAAGCGCTCCAACGGCAGGAGCATCTACGTCCTGGATGAGCCCACCACCGGGCTCCACTTCGAGGACATCCGGAAGCTCCTGATGGTTCTCCAAGGGCTGGTGGACAAGGGCAACACCGTTATCACCATTGAACACAACCTGGACGTCATCAAGTCTGCTGACTGGATTGTGGACCTTGGCCCCAACGGTGGATCCGGCGGTGGCCGGATTATTGCCACGGGAACACCCGAGCAAGTGGCTAAATCCACGGAGAGTCACACCGCGACATTCCTGGCCGAGATTCTGGGATAGAAGTATTCCGGTAGCGGCATGCGAGTTTCAGGCATGCCGCTACTCGTGAGAAACTAACCCGGTGACTCAAACAAAGGTGCCCGTAATATTCGATCTGGACGGCACCCTTGTCGATCCTGCCGGCGGCATAACCGGGGGAATCTCTGCCGCCCTCAGGGAAATGGACCTTCCTGTTCCAGGGCAGGCGGTCCTTAATTCCATGGTCGGCCCGAAGCTCAGTGATTCGCTCTTGCATTTGGCCAATGTCCCCACAGAATTGGTGGACGAGGTCATTGATCGTTATCGGCGCCACTACAAGGAAACCGGAATTGCCCAGAGCAAGCTTTATCCGGGTATCCAGGATCTTCTGCAGGACTTTGCTGAGTCCGGCCGTCCGGTGGCAGTAGCTACCCAGAAACCACAGTCCATTGCCCGCCTTGTCCTGGAGCATCACGGCATTGCCGGTTTCTTCGTCTCCATAAGGGGCGCGGCCGACGACGAGTACTTGGGCGCCAACACTGCTTCCGGCAAGGTTGAAATCGTGGGCGCAGCCCTGGCCGACCTGCACTCGCAGCCCGCAGTCATGGTGGGGGACAGGCACCAGGACGTAGCAGGTGCCATGGCCAACGGGCTGGACTGCATCGGCGTCGGTTGGGGTTTTGCCCCCGACGGCGAACTCGAGCAGGCCGGGGCAGTGGCCGTGGTGGGCACCGCGCTCGAACTGAAAAGCACAATCGAAGAACTTGACGCTGTCCGCGCGGCAGCCCTGAGCGAGGTACAAAACGATGGCAGTATTTGATGCGATCCGGTGGACTACCCGCGGGCTCATTTCGTCCACCTGCCGCCCTACGGTCATTGGACTTGAGAACGTACCCACCGACGGCCCGTTCATTGTGGCCCCCAATCACCTCTCCTTCCTTGACAGCGTGATCGTTCAGGCACTGATGCCACGACCGGTCGCGTTCTTTGCCAAAGCGGAATACTTCACCACCAAGGGCGTCAAGGGCGCTGTGATGAAGTCCTTCTTTGAAGCTGTTGGTTCCATACCCGTAGAGCGGGGCGAGCAGGCGGCCAGCGTCCAGGCGTTGAAGACCCTGCTGGATATCCTTGAATCGGGCAAGGGCATCGGCATCTACCCCGAGGGCACCAGGTCCCGCGATGGAATCCTCTACCGTGGTCGCACCGGAGTGGGCTGGCTTGCCCTGACTACGGGTGCACCTGTCATCCCCGTGGGGCTGATCGGCACAGAGAAGCTCCAGCCGGCGGATAAGAATGCCGTCCGTCCCCAGCACTTCACCATGAAGGTTGGGGAACCGCTCTACTTCGATAAGACGGGTCCGGATCATTCGCTGCCCGCCCGCCGCGAGGTCACGGACAAGATCATGGACGCCATTGCGCTGCTCAGCGGACAGGAACGCTCCACGAGCTACAACCAGAGCAAATCCGTGGACTAGCCACCCGGGCCCTGGCTTGGCCGTGGCATCTGGTGTCGGTCCGGTTCACTAGACTGGACATGTGGCAGATCCAGCAAGTTACCGACCCCAAACAGGTGAAATTCCCACCACGCCGGGCGTCTACCGTTTCCGCGACCCCCACGGCCGGGTCATTTATGTAGGCAAGGCCAAGAACCTCCGTTCGCGGCTGAATTCGTACTTCGCCAACCCGGCAGGCTTGCTCCCCAAGACCCATGCCATGGTCCATGCTGCCAGCAGCGTTGAATGGACCGTGGTTGGCAGTGAACTCGAGTCGTTGCAACTCGAATACACATGGATCAAGGAATTCAAGCCCCGCTTCAACGTCGTCTTCCGTGACGACAAGACGTATCCGTACCTTGCTGTGACCATGGGCGAGAAATACCCCCGGGTACAGGTCATGCGGGGAGAGCGGAGAAAAGGGACCAGGTACTTTGGGCCCTACACAGCCGGTGCCATCCGGGAAACCATGGACACGCTGCTGAGGGTATTCCCGGTCCGCAGCTGCAGTGCCGGTGTGTTCAAGCGGGCCGAGTCCAGCGGAAGGCCGTGCCTCCTTGGCTACATCGACAAATGTTCTGCGCCATGTGTCGGCAGGGTCACTGCCGATGAGCACCGGGTGCTCGCAGAGGACTTTTGTTCGTTCATGGGAGGTGAAGCCAAGCGCTTCATCAGCCGGCTCGAGAAAGAGATGGCCTCAGCGGTAGCCGACCTTGATTACGAGCGCGCGGCGGGGCTCAGGGATGACATCATCGCCCTGCGCAAGGTCTTTGAACGCAATGCCGTAGTGCTTGCCGAGGACACCGACGCCGATGTCTTCGCTTTGCATGACGACGAGCTGGAGGCCTCGGTGCAGGTCTTCCACGTGCGCGGAGGCCGCGTCCGGGGCCAGCGCGGATGGGTGGTGGAGAAGGTCGAGGATGCCACCACGCCCGAGCTCATCGAACATCTGCTGCAGCAGGTCTATGGCGAGGACAGCGAAGTCCAGGGCCGCATTCCGCGGGAAGTCCTGGTCCCCGAGAACCCCAGCAACCACGCTGAACTGACTGAATGGCTGGGAGGCCTTCGCGGTGCCAAAGTGGACATCAGGGTTCCGCAGCGTGGGGACAAGGCTGCGTTGATGTCCACGGTCCGCGAGAACGCGGAGCAGGCACTCAAGTTGCACAAGACACGGCGTGCCGGCGATATCACCGTCCGGTCCTTGGCCCTCCAGGAACTCCAGGAAGCCTTGGACATTCCTGTGCCGTTGCTTAGGATCGAGTGCTTCGACATCTCGCATGTGCAAGGGACCAACGTGGTGGCGTCCATGGTGGTCGTGGAGGATGGCCTTCCCAAGAAAGCCGACTACCGCAAGTTTTCCATCACCGGTGCCGCCGCGGCGGACGACACCGCAGCCATGCATGACGTCCTGACGCGCAGGTTCCGGCATTACCTGGCGGACAAGGTGGCACAGGTCCCTGTGGTCTCCGGCGAAATCAGCAACCCCGCCCGGCCCGGAAGTGCCCGCGCAGGTGAGGCGCCGCCGTCGGACCCCACCATGCCGGCACCGAAAGCCAAGTTCGCCTACCCACCCAACCTGGTGGTGGTGGACGGCGGTCAACCTCAGGTCAACGCGGCTTCGCGCGCCCTGGCGGATCTGGGAGTCGACGACGTCTACGTCGTAGGACTGGCCAAGCGGCTCGAGGAAGTCTGGCTGCCCGACAGCGACTTCCCGGTCATCCTGCCCCGAACCTCCCAAGGCCTGTACCTTCTCCAGCGGATCCGGGACGAAGCCCACCGCTTTGCCATTACCTTCCACCGGCAAAAGCGTGGCAAGGCCATGACGGTCTCCGCGCTGGACGGGGTTCCTGGCCTCGGTGAAGCAAAACGCAAGGCGCTGGTGGCACACTTCGGCTCGCTGAAGAAAATTCGGGCCGCGTCCGTCGAGGAGCTCACCTCCGCCAAGGGCATCGGCCCGGCACTGGCAGCCGCCGTTGTCCAGCACCTGGGCTCCACTGCGGACTCCGAGGAGGCAACTCCGGCGATCAACATGACCACCGGCGAAATCCTTGAATCTTAGCTAGGGTAAGAAGTTGCTGCAACGACCATTCCGAACTGAACGGGGAACACTTGATGGATGAGGCAACAGGGTCCGGCACGGAGCAGGACGGCCTCACGCCGGTCAAACCACCGGAGGCGGAACTGCTGGTAGTGACTGGCATGTCAGGGGCAGGGCGCAGCACGGCCTCGGACGCCTTGGAAGACCATGGCTGGTACGTCGTGGACAACCTGCCCCCGCAAATGCTGGGTACGTTGGCTGAAATTGTTTCGCACGCCCCCAAATCGATTCCCAAGCTGGCCGTTGTGGTCGATGTCCGCAGCAAGGACCTCTTTACTGACATCCAAACGGCACTGGGAGCCTTGAGCGCCACGGGCATCACCTTCCGCGTGCTTTTCCTGGATGCCAGTGACGAAGTATTGGTCCGCCGGTTCGAGCAAGGCCGCAGGCCCCACCCGCTTCAGGGCGGCGGCAGGATCCTCGATGGCATCGGCATCGAGCGCGAGGTCCTGCGGGAACTGCGCGAGCATGCTGACGTCGTCCTGGACACCACGGAGTACAACGTCCACGGGCTTGCCACGGCCATCACCGAACTGTTCAGCGACACCGGACCCGTCACCCTGCGTCTGAACGTCATGAGCTTCGGCTTCAAGTACGGGCTTCCCGTGGACGCCAACTTCGTTGCCGACGCACGCTTCATTCCCAACCCGCACTGGGTTCCGCAACTCCGGCCGCACACCGGCTTGGATGAGGACGTCAGCAACTATGTCCTCGCGGCCGATGGCGTCCACGAATTCGTGGACCGCTACGTCAGCGCCCTCGAACCGGTACTGGACGGCTACCGCCAGGAGAACAAGCATTACGCCACCCTGGCCGTTGGCTGCACCGGAGGCAAACACCGTTCGGTGGCCGTCGCCGTCGAGCTGTCCAAGCGCCTGGCGCAGTATCCACGCGTTACTGTCACCACCACCCACCGCGACCTGGGGCGCGAGTAGTGGGGGTCCTGACCGGCCCGCTGCCGCTCATTCCACCGAAAGGTGTCCCCGGCAGCCAACAGAAGAAAAGCCCGTCGGTGGTCGCATTGGGAGGTGGTCATGGACTGGCAGCGTCACTGTCGGCGCTGCGGCTGCTGACGTCCGAGCTGACGGCAATCGTGACAGTAGCGGACGACGGCGGCTCTTCCGGGCGTCTCCGTGACGAGTACGGCGTCCTCCCGCCCGGGGACCTGCGGATGGCCTTGAGTGCGCTCTGCGACGATACCGACTGGGGACGCACCTGGCGGGACGTCATGCAGCATCGTTTTGACGCAGGCTCGGCCAAGGGCGGGTCGCTGGACAACCATGCCATGGGCAACCTGCTCATCGTCACCCTGTGGGAGTTGCTCGGGGACACCGTCGCCGGACTGAAATGGGCAGGAGCACTGCTCGGTGCCCGCGGGCAAGTACTGCCCATGTCCAGTGTTCCCCTCACCATTGAGGGGAGGGCCAGAGTGGAACTCCCCGACGGCGGCTACGAACTGCAGACCGTCCGTGGCCAGGCGAAGTGCGCCGTAGCCGGGAAGCTGGAAGACGTTACCCTCCTTCCCGAAGCCGCTCCGGCCTGCACGGAGGCGCTCACCGCCATCGAACTCGCCGACTGGGTGATCCTCGGGCCCGGCTCTTGGTACACCTCGGTGCTCCCGCACCTGTTGCTCCCTGAGCTCCGCCAGGCGCTGGGGGACACCGCGGCCAAGCGCTGCCTGACCATGAATCTGGACGTCGAGACCAAGGAAACCTCGGGTATGACGGCAGCGGACCATTTGGATGTCCTGCGCCGGTACGCACCGGAGTTCAGCGTGGATGTGGTTCTCGCCGACCCCGCTGCAATCCAGGACCTGAAGGCCTTCGAGAAGGCTGCCGGGATGCTCGGTGCGGAAGTGGTGTTGGGTAGAGTAGGGGCGTCGAGGCGGCGCCCCGTCCATGATCCATTGCTGCTGGCAGCGGCCTACCACGATATTTTCGGGAACAGTTAGGAACACACGATGGCACTTACTGCGTCGGTCAAGGACGAACTGTCCCGGCTTGACATCAAGAAATCTTCGGTGCGCAAGGCCGAGGTTTCGGCAATGCTGCGCTTTGCGGGCGGCTTGCACATCATCTCCGGGCGCATCGTCATTGAGGCCGAAGTGGACCTCGCCTCCACGGCGCGGCGCCTGCGCGCCGCGATCGCCGAGGTTTACGGCCACCAAAGCGAAATCATCGTTGTTTCCGGGGGCGGCCTGCGCCGCGGGAGCCGCTACGTTGTCCGGGTAGTCCGGGACGGTGAGGCACTGGCCCGTCAGACGGGCCTCCTGGATGGGCGTGGCCGCCCGGTCCGGGGGCTTCCATCGGTTGTCGTCAACGGTTCAGCAGCTGACGCCGAGGCTGTCTGGCGGGGCGCTTTCCTCGCGCACGGGTCCCTGACGGAGCCGGGACGTTCGTCATCCCTTGAAGTCACCTGCCCCGGGCCAGAGTCGGCCCTTGCCCTGGTGGGTGCGGCCCGGCGCCTGGGAATCCAAGCCAAGGCCCGCGAAGTGCGCGGCGTGGACCGCGTCGTCATCCGTGATGGGGACACCATCGCCACCCTCCTGACCCGTATGGGTGCCCACGACGCACTCATGGTTTGGGAGGAACGGCGGATGCGCAAGGAAGTCAGGGCCACGGCCAACAGGCTTGCCAACTTTGATGACGCCAACCTGCGCCGCTCGGCCCAGGCTGCCGTTGCGGCCGGCGCAAGGGTGGACCGTGCCCTGGAGATCCTTGGTGACGACGTTCCGGACCACCTCAAGTACGCGGGGGAGCTCCGCGTCGCCCATAAACAGGCAAGCCTGGATGAACTGGGCCGGCTCGCTGATCCGCCCATGACCAAGGACGCCATCGCGGGTCGTATTCGCCGCCTGTTGGCCATGGCTGACAAGCGCGCCCTGGACCTGGGCATCCCGGGCACCGAGGCAAATGTGACTCCCGAAATGATGGACGAGTAGGCCACACCCATAGAATCGAAAAAGTGCGGAGGAAATACTGTGAGGGCGCGGCGGGTTGTTCCCGATGGACGCAGGAGCAGGCTTCTTCGCCAAGGATTTCCGGCCGGTCCGCTGGCCGGATGAAATAACGAGTTACCAACCCGGACGTCAGTCCATTACATTGGAGGATTTCGTGACAGAGTACGTTCTGCCCGAGCTCGGCTACGACTACGCAGCACTCGAGCCGCACATTTCGGCAAAGATCATGGAACTGCACCACAGCAAGCACCATGCGGCCTACGTCGCAGGCGCGAACAACGCGCTCTCCCAGCTCGCAGAGGCACGCGACAAGGGCGACTTCGCCAACATCAACCGCCTCTCCAAGGACCTCGCGTTCCACACCGGTGGCCACATCAACCACTCCGTATTCTGGAACAACATCTCCCCGGACGGCGGCGACAAGCCCGAAGGTGAACTTGCAGCAGCCATCGACGACGCTTTCGGTTCCTTCGATGCCTTCCGCGCACAGTTCAGCGCTGCTGCACTGGCCCTGCAGGGTTCGGGCTGGGCATTCCTTGCCTACGAGCCCATCGGCGGAAACCTGGTCATCGAGCAGCTTTACGATCAGCAGGGCAACGTTGCGCTCGGCACCACCCCGCTGCTGATGCTGGACATGTGGGAGCACGCCTTCTACCTGGACTACGTCAACGTCAAGGCTGACTACGTCAAGGCTTTCTGGAACATCGCAAACTGGGCAGACGTCGCCAAGCGCTTCGAAGCCGCACGCACCAACGCCACGGGCCTCATCGTCCTCTAGTGGTGAGCAAGGGTTCACGGAGATGTAACAAAAGTCACTTTTAGCGTGAATTCCGGCTAAATGCTGAAAAGCCTGCCTCCGCAGTTGCGGGGGCAGGCTTAGTTAAACGTAAGATGGATCACGGAAGGCGGTTAGCCTTCAGCAACGTGGCTGGTCGCCCTCCGATCTGATAATCACCTCTGCCCAACGGCGTGCGGGGTCTGTTAGTTGGAAATATCTGATCCGACTCACTAGGCGTGCTTGCAAGAGCACCAAGGAGATTGACACATAGTGACCACCCGTATTGGTATCAACGGCTTCGGCCGCATCGGCCGTAACTACTTCCGCGCAGCACTGGCCCAGGGCGCAGACCTTGAGATCGTCGCAGTCAACGACCTCACCAGCCCCGAGACCCTCGCCCACCTCCTGAAGTACGACTCCGTCGGTGGACGCCTCGCCCAGACCGTGGAAGTTGTCGATGGAAACCTGGTTGTCGACGGTAAGTCGATCAAGGTCCTGGCAGAGCGCGATCCCGCGAACCTTCCGTGGGGCGAGCTGGGCGTGGACATCGTTATCGAGTCCACCGGTTTCTTCACCAAGGCCGCCGCAGCGCAGAAGCACATCGACGCCGGAGCCAAGAAGGTCCTCATCTCGGCACCTGCCAGCGACGAAGACATCACGATCGTGATGGGCGTGAACCACGAGCTCTACGACCCGGCAGCGCACAACATCATCTCCAACGCGTCCTGCACCACCAACTGCCTCGGCCCGCTGGCCAAGGTCGTCAACGACGCCTTCGGCATCGAGCGTGGCCTCATGACCACGGTCCACGCCTACACGGCCGACCAGAACCTGCAGGACGGCCCGCACGGCGACCTCCGCCGTGCCCGTGCAGCAGCCATCAACATGGTTCCCACCTCCACCGGTGCGGCCAAGGCAATCGGCCTCGTCCTGCCCGAACTCAAGGGCAAGCTCGACGGCTACGCCATTCGCGTTCCCGTCCCCACCGGTTCCGCAACGGACCTCACGGTGACGGTTTCCCGCGAAGTCACGGTCGAGGAAGTCAACGCCGCAGTGAAGGCCGCAGCAGAGTCCGAACAGTGGGCTGGCATCCTCTCCTACACGGACGCTCCGATCGTGTCCTCGGACATCGTTGGCGACCCGGCGTCGTCCATCTTCGACTCCGGCCTCACCAAAGTCATCGGCAACCAGGTCAAGGTTGTTTCCTGGTATGACAACGAGTGGGGTTACTCCAACCGCCTCGTCGACCTCACGGAGCTCGTCGCATCCAAGCTGGGCTAGGGTAGACACATGACATCTCACACCCTCAACGAACTCATCGCTGAAGGTGTCCGCGGGCGGTACATTCTGGTCAGAAGTGACCTGAATGTGCCGCTCGACGGCTCTACAGTGACCGACGACGGCCGCATCAAAGCGTCCCTGCCGGTCATCAAGAAGCTCTCGGACGCCGGTGCCCGTGTGCTCGTAACCGCCCATCTCGGCCGCCCCAAGGGTGCCCCCGAGGAAAAGTACTCCCTGAAGCCCGCAGCGGACCGCCTGGCTGAACTCGCGGACTTCTCCGTGCAGCTCGCCAAGGATACCGTTGGCGCCTCCGCCAAGGAGCTTGCCAGTGGCTTGCAGGACGGGAACGTGCTGGTCCTCGAAAACGTTCGCTTTGACGCCCGGGAAACCAGCAAGGACGATGCCGAGCGCGGCGCGTTCGCTGACGAACTCGTTGCACTGACAGGTGGCAACGGTGCGTTCGTGGACGATGCTTTCGGTGCGGTACACCGCAAGCACGCCAGCGTTTACGACGTCGCCACGCGGCTGCCCTCTTACCTGGGCGACCTCGTCCACACCGAGGTTGAAGTTCTTCGGAAACTGACCAGCGACACGCAGCGCCCTTACGTCGTGGTCCTCGGCGGTTCCAAGGTCTCCGACAAGTTGGCTGTCATCGACAACCTGCTGGGCAAGGCTGACACCATCCTGGTTGGCGGCGGCATGCTGTTCACCTTCCTGGCTGCTGCCGGGCACAAGGTTGGAGCAAGCCTCCTGGAGGAAGACCAGATCCCTGTCGTCCAGGACTACCTCAACCGTGCCGCCGACGCCGGAACGTCGTTTGTCATTCCAACTGACGTGGTGGTAGCCAGCCGCTTCGCAGCGGATGCCGACCACGAGGTTGTCAGGGCGGATGCCATTGAGGAAAGCTCTTTCGGTGCTTCCGGCATCGGCCTGGACATCGGACCCGAAACGGCCTCGGCTTTCGCAGCACAAATCGAGGGAGCCAAGACCGTCTTCTGGAACGGCCCCATGGGCGTCTTCGAATTTGAGGCCTTCTCTGCCGGCACCCGTGCCATCGCGCAGGCGCTCACCGACACTGTGGCCTTCACAGTGGTGGGCGGCGGCGACTCAGCGGCCGCGGTTCGCACCCTCGGCTTTGACGATTCGCAGTTCGGCCACATCTCGACCGGCGGCGGCGCAAGCCTGGAATACCTTGAAGGCAAGGAACTTCCGGGGCTCAGCGTCCTGGACCGCTAAGCACCAAACCGGCCGGCAGGACGCCTATGCGTCCTGCCGGCCGTTCCACATCACAACGTAATCTTTGGAGTTCATGTGACTACCTCTGCCAACGGCAACTTCGTTCGCAAACCCTTCATCGCCGGCAACTGGAAGATGAACATGGACCATGTCCAGGGCATCACCTTGCTGCAGAAGCTCGCCTGGACCCTGTCCGACGCCAAGCACGACTACAACCGGGTAGAGGTAGCCGTCTTCCCTCCGTTCACCGATCTCCGCGGCGTCCAGACCCTGGTTCAGGGCGACGACCTGGAAATCGTTTACGGCGGCCAGGACCT
This sequence comes from Arthrobacter sp. fls2-241-R2A-172, assembly GCF_030208885.1. Lineage (NCBI taxonomy): Bacteria > Bacillati > Actinomycetota > Actinomycetes > Micrococcales > Micrococcaceae > Arthrobacter > Arthrobacter sp. fls2-241-R2A-172. The sequence continues at coordinate 212,720 of NZ_JARVTB010000002.1, forward strand.
GTCCCAGTTCGACTCCGGCGCTTACACCGGCGATATCTCCGGTCAGTTCCTCAACAAGCTGGGCTGCGCCTACGTCCTGGTGGGCCACAGTGAGCGCCGCACCATCCACAACGAGTCCGACGAAGTCGCGAACGCCAAGGTCAAGGCAGGCTTCCGCCACAGCGTCACCCCGGTGCTGTGCGTGGGAGAGGGCCTGGAAGTCCGCCAGGCCGGAACACACGTTGAGCACACGCTGGCCCAGTTGAGGGCCGGTGTTGAGGGTCTTACGGCCGAGCAGGCGGCTGAGCTTGTAGTGGCATACGAGCCCGTCTGGGCCATTGGAACCGGGGAAGTAGCCGGTCCTGAGGATGCCCAGGAAATGTGTGCTGCCATCCGTGCCGAACTTGCCGTGCTCTTTGACGAAACGGTCGCGTCCAAGACACGGTTGCTGTATGGCGGTTCCGTCAAGGCCAACAACGCCGCGGCAATCATGGCAGAAAGCGACGTCGACGGTTTGCTTGTGGGTGGCGCCAGCCTGGACCCCGCGGAGTTTGCTAACATTGTCAGGTTCGAGAACCACCTGGTCACTGACTAGTCCGGCTCCCGATTTCCGCTTCTTCGAAAGGCCGTCGTGGACGTTCTTCAAGTCATTCTGCAGATCCTGCTGGGCATCACCAGCCTCCTGCTGACGCTGCTCATCCTCCTGCATAAGGGACGTGGCGGCGGTCTGTCCGACATGTTCGGTGGTGGAATGAGTTCAGGTCTGAGCTCCTCAGGTGTTGCCGAGCGCAACCTGAACCGCTTCACCATCATTCTCGGAATTACCTGGGGCGTAGTCATCATTGGCTTGGGCCTGATCATGCGTTTTGCTTCGGGCGGCGACTCCTAGTCGTTCCTGGCTAGGGGAGGTTCCTTCACGGGAACCTCCCCTTTTTTCTTGCCCCGCACCAAACAGCAGTGCCGCCGTCGGGCTCCCCGGATTAGAATTGGCGTGTCGGCCGCAAGGCCTGCAGGGCCGTGACGGCCGACCACCGACTCGCTAGGGGTTCGAAAATGGTTCATGGCACGCCCGGTTACCGGGGCACCCGAGTAGGGGTCGCCCAAGGATCCGCACCCAGAAATCACAGCGACCATGGCGAAGGGCAACAGCTGCCCCGCATCCGCGTGCCGTATTGGTGCGCCAAGGGCCACGAAACGCAACTGGTATTCCTGAAACTTCCGGAAGAGCAGATACCCAAGTCCTGGGATTGCCCCAAATGCGGCCTGCCTGCTTCCAGGGACCCCAGCCATCCTGCCTCATCGCGGCCGGAGGACGAGATCTTCAAATCGCACTTGGACTACGTTAAAGAGCGACGCTCCAGCCAGGACGCTGAAGTGGTCCTGGCTGGAGCGTTGGAGCGGTTACGCGCCCGCGGGGTCCTTCCGGACAAGTTGCTGGGGGACTCGTGACGCTGCGTTCTCGTCGATAAGCCACAGAGTCCTCGAACGGCCCACAGGGCCCGCTGCCGGGACTTGTACCGGGTTGGCGCCGGCAAGGGCCAACCCAACAGCACCGGCCTTATCCTCACCGGCAACCACCATCCAGATTTCCTGGGCGGTGTTGATGGCTGGAAGAGTCAGCGAGATGCGCGACGACGGCGGCTTCGGCGAGTTCTCTACGCCTACCACCGTGCGGGTCTTCTCCCGGATGCCCGCCTGTTCAGGGAACAGGGACGCCACATGCGCGTCCGGGCCAACGCCGAGAAGAAGGATGTCGAATCGGGGGAGTACGCCCGGGTGCTCCGGCCTGTCATCGGACATGTCTGCTGCGTGTTCCGCTTCTGCGGCAGCCTTAAGCTCATCGGCGTAGGCAGCAGCTGCTTCCTCGGAGGAAGCGAACTGGTCGGTCGAACCGGGTTCGTGGACACGGGCCGGATCCACATCCAGGTGGGACAACAGAGCCTGGTGCGCCTGGCGGGTGTTCCTTTCATCGCTGTCCGCAGAAACGAAACGCTCATCGCCCCACCAGAAGTTGACCTTGGACCAGTCCACCGCGGGAGCCGCAGCCGAGTCGGCCACTGCCTTCAATGTTCCAATGCCAACAGTGCCGCCGGTCAGGACTACCGTGGCTTCACCGTGTTTGTCCTGGACGTCCACGAGCTTGGTGATCAGGCGGGCCGCAATGGCGGCCATCAGCACCTTGGAGTCGGGGTGGATGCTTACTCTTGGCTCAGCGTGCACTGGTCTGGACTCTCCTCTGGCTGGTAAGTGGCAGTCCCATCGTAATCACTTCTCCGAAGACTTCGTCGGGATCGAGTCGACGCAGTTCCTCGGCCAGGCAGTCCTTGAGGCTCCGGCGGGGAAGCGTGATGCGCTGGGCCGGTTGACCGGGCTGGGTCAGTTCCGCCACGGACAGGCCGGGGCGGAACAACTGCACGTCACCGCTGGCACGCGTCAGGCGGACCCGGCGAATGCCAGTGCCTGCCGGATCAGCCACAATCGTGACGGGGGCCTGCAGGGCAAGGCTCAACCACGCAGCGAGCAGCAACGTACTGGGAGAATCCGAGGCACCCTCGACCGCAATGGCCGAAACGGGGTCTCCGTCCACCTGGTCGAAGACAGCGGCCAGTTGCATGCGCCAGTTGGTCAGGCGCGTCCACGCGAGGTCGGTGTCGCCGGCCTTGTACGTGGACCGGATGTTCTCCAGCGCCAGGCGCGGATCGGGTTCGTTGGCCGAATCCGTGATCCGGCGGTGCGCTATGCGGCCGATCGACGTCTCACACGCGCTTTCCGGTGCACCGTGCGGCCACCAGGCAACGATGGGAGCATCCGGAAGCAGCAAAGCGGCAACCAGGGATTCGCTTTCGTGGGCCATATGGCCGTGGCCGCGCAGGACAATGACCTCGGACGCGCCGGCGTCGCCACCGACGCGGATCTGCGCGTCCAGGCGGTCAGGGCCTTCAGCGCCGGCGTCAGCGAGCACGATAATCCGGCAGGGGTGTTCCCGGCTGGCTTCGTTGGCCGCCTCGATGGCTTCCTCTTCCTGCCCGGACTTGGTGACGACCACCAAGGTAAGGACGCGGCCCAGGGCGATCACGCCGCCCTGTTCGCGGAGCGACATGATCTTCTTGGAGATCTTGGAAGTGGTGGTATCGGGAAGATCTACGATCATGGCCTTCTCCAGGTTCGTCCGTCACGTGCCAGCAGGGCGTCGGCCGAGGCCGGCCCCCAACTGCCGGGGGCGTAAGGTTGCGGTTGTTCGTCGAGCCCGGCCCAGTAATCCTCGAACGGGTCGAGGATCTTCCAGGACAGTTCGACTTCCTGGTGCCGGGGGAACAGTGGCGGCTCGCCCAGCAGCACGTCCAGGATGAGGCGTTCGTAAGCTTCGGGGCTGGACTCCGTGAACGAATGCCCGTACCCGAAGTCCATGGTGACATCGCGGACTTCCATTTGGGTGCCCGGTACCTTTGACCCGAAACGGATCGTGGCGCCCTCATCGGGCTGGACGCGGATCACCACAGCGTTCTGGCCGAAGTCGTCCTCACCGTGGTCACGGAAAAGCAGGTTTGGTGCACGCTTGAACACCACGGCAATCTCGGTGACGCGGCGGCCGAGGCGCTTGCCCGCACGCAGGTAGAACGGAACACCGTTCCAACGGCGGGTGTTGATGTCCACCCGGATCGCAGCGTAGGTCTCGGTCTTGGAGTCGGCGGGGATACCGTCCTCGTCCAGGTATCCGAGGACTTCCTCGCCGCCCTGCCAGCCGCCGGTGAACTGCCCACGCGCCGAATGGGTGGACAGGTCTTCGGGCAGCTTGACGGCGGCGAGGACCTTTTCCTTCTCAGCGCGCAGGTCATCGGCGTTGAAGGAGATGGGTTCTTCCATGGCCGTCAGGGCCAGAAGCTGCAACAGGTGGTTCTGGATGACATCGCGGGCTGCGCCCACGCCGTCGTAGTAGCCTGCACGGCCCCCGGTGCCGATGTCTTCGGCCATGGTGATTTGCACGTGGTCAACGTAGTTGGCGTTCCAGAGCGGCTCGAACAACTGGTTCGCGAAGCGCAGGGCGAGAATGTTCTGCACCGTCTCCTTGCCCAGATAATGGTCGATCCGGAACACGGCGTCCGGCGGGAACACCGATTCGACAATGTCGTTCAACTGACGCGCGGATTCCAGGTCGTGGCCGAACGGTTTCTCAATGACCACACGACGCCACTGGCCGGGCTTGGCCTGGGCCAAGCCATGCTTGGACAGCTGGCGGCACACCTGTTCAAAAGCCTTGGGCGGGATGGACAGGTAGAAACCATGGTTGCCGCGGGTACCGCGCGTCTCGTCAAGTTCGTCCAGGACGTCGCCAAGGCGCTCGAAAGCGTCGTCGTCGTCGAACTCGCCTTGGACAAAGCGGATACCGGACGCAAGCTGCTCCCAGACCCCTTCATCGAACTTTGTCCGGGCGTTGGCCTTGACGTTTTCCTTCACCTCGGCGGCGAAGTCGGCGTTGTCCCACTCGCGCCGGCCGAAGCCCACCAAAGCGAAGCTGGGAGGCAGCAGGCCACGGTTTGCGAGGTCGTAGACCGCGGGCATGAGTTTCTTACGGGCGAGGTCGCCGGTGACTCCGAAGAACACCAACGACGAAGGCCCGGCGATGCGGTTCAGGCGCCGGTCCCGCGGATCCCGCAAGGGGTTCCGCAGGCCGGCGTTCTTCCTGCCGTTTTCAGTTTCTGGCATGTTGTGTTTTGTGCCTTAGCTTTCGAGTGCGCTGGCCTGGCCGGCAAGCGCAGCGACGACGTCCTGGAGCTGCGCTACACCTGCGGCGCGCTCGGTGAGGTGCAGGCGCAGCACAGGACGGCCGTGTCCTTCAAGGACCTGGGCGTCACCCGATGCCTGCGCGGCGATGAGCTGCCCGAACGTGAACGGGCGCTCCGGGATTTCGAGATCGGTGGAAGCGGCGGCAGTGACCTGCAGGAAAACGCCGATGGCCGGTCCGCCCTTGTGGAACTGGCCGGTGGAATGAAGGAACCGGGGACCCCAGCCAAACGTGACCGGGCGGCCGCTCGCAGCGGCAAGCTCATCCCGGATCCCCTCAAGGGGGGCGTAGGAAATGCGATCCAGGTACGCCTGGACGCTCAGGTAGCCGTCCGCGCCGAGCTGGTCGAGGAGCGCCTGCACGGCTTCGGCCACGGTCGCAGCAGAACCGAGCCAGTCACCACCGCGCACTTCCACCACACCGTCCGTGAAAGCGGCCGGTGTGGGCTCCGGGCGTGCATCAAGCAGGCCGCGGGCGGCCACTTTGGCGGCTTCGACGTCGGGCTGGTCAAAGGGGTTGATGCCCAAAAGACGGCCCGCGACCGCGGTGGCAAACTCCCAGACGAACATCTGGGTAGGCAGTCCGCCGGCGATTGCAACCTCGTTTTCGCGAAGTTCGACGTCGGCGTCGGCACCTACCAGCCGAACCACCAGGACATCCTCGGCTCCGTTGAGGGCCTCCGGGGATTCAGGACCGGCCACGACCGGCAGGAGGCCGGTTCCCAGCTTGCCCGTGGATTCCGCAATGAGCTGTTCAGCCCAGTCGGCAAAGCCAACAATGCCGGAGCCGTCCTCTGCAATGACGATCTTGTTGCGAAGGGGGTTGGTGCCGCCCAGGGCGCTGCCCAAAGCCAGGCCGATGTTGTCTGCCGAGTCCTCGTTGAGGATCTCGGCCGCTTCCTCGGCTTCATCCAGGAACGCCTGGATGTCCACTCCGGCAAGGCCACAAGGAACCAAGCCAAAAGCAGTGAGTGCAGAGAACCGGCCGCCAACGTTGGGATCGGCGTTGAACACCGCCCGGTAGCCTGCCTCGCGGGATGCCTTGTCCAAGGGGGAACCAGGATCGGTGACGATGACGATGCGACTCTTGGCATCGATACCGGCGTCTGTGAACGCCTTCTCGAATACGCGCCGCTGCGAGTCGGTTTCCACGGTGGAGCCCGACTTGGAGGAAACGACGATGGCCGTTTCCTCCAGCCGGTCAGCCAGGGCAGCACCTACCTGTTCGGGGTCGGTGCTGTCCAGCACGGTCAGCTCGACGCCGGCGGTGCCGGCAATAACCTCGGGAGCCAAGGACGAGCCACCCATGCCACAGAGGACAATGCGTGAGACTCCTTCGGCACGGAGGGAATCACGAAGTTCCAGGATGTCCGCGACCAAGGCCTGGGACACTGTGGCGGCTTCTACCCAGCCGAGGCGGATCGCCGACTCGGACTCCGCATCAGGGCCCCACAGTGTGTGGTCCTTGGCGAAAATCCGCGTGGCGATCTTTTCCTCGACCAGGCCGTCGATGTGCTGGGCGATGGCCTGCTGGGCGGCACCGCTGGCGTCGTAGCTGATTGTGCTCATAGTGGGTTAGGAAGCCTTCCGTGCGGTGACGAGTGCGCCTTCGACGTCGGCGAGGAGTTCCTTCCAGGAGCCAACAAACTTCTCGAGGCCTTCGGTCTCCAGGAGGGTGACGACGTCGTTGTAGGAGACTCCCAGTGCTTCGAGGGCGTTGAGGGTCTCGTTCGCTTCGTCGTAGGTCCCCGTGATGGTGTCCCCGGTGACGACACCGTGGTCGAACGTGGCGTCGAGCGTTTTCTCCGGCATGGTGTTGACCACTCCGGCGGCAACGAGCTCGGTGACGTAAAGAGTGTCCGGGTACGCCGGGTCCTTTACGCCTGTGGACGCCCACAGCGGCCGCTGGGGCAGGGCCCCGGCCTCGGCCAGTACTGCCCAGCGCTCAGTGGAGAAGAGCTCTTCGTAGACCTGGTAGGCCAAGCGTGCGTTGGCTACGCCTGCCTTGCCCTTGAGTGCCTTGGCCTCTTCGGTGCCAATGGCGTCGAGGCGCTTGTCGATCTCGGAGTCAACGCGGGAGACGAAGAAGGAAGCCACGGAGTGGATCTTGGAGAGGTCGTGGCCGTTCTCCTTGGCCTGCTCCAGGCCGGACTGGAAAGCGTTGATGACGGCGCGGTAGCGCTCCAGGGAGAAGATCAGGGTCACGTTGACGCTGATTCCCTCGGCCAAGGTTGCCGTGATGGCTTCCAGGCCTTCCAGTGTTGCCGGGATCTTGATGTGGACGTTGTCCTTGTTGACCTTGGCGTAGAGGTTCTTGGCTTCAGCGATGGTTCCCTCGGTGTCCCAGGCGAGGCGGGGATCCACCTCGATGGAGACCCGGCCATCGACACCGTTGGTGGCAGCGGCGATCGGTGCGAACAGATCGCAGGCGTCCGCAACATCCGTTGTGGTGATTTCGAAGATGGTCTCTTCGACGCTGGCGCCGGCAGCGGCCTTGGCGGCGATGGTGGCGTCGTAGTCGGTACCGGCGGTGATGGCGGCGTGGAAGATGGACGGGTTGGTTGTCACGCCAACCACGTTCTTCTCGTCGATCAACTTCTGCAGGGTGCCGGTCTCAAGGCGTGTACGGGAGAGGTCATCGAGCCAGATCGAAACGCCGGCGTCGGAGAGTTGCTGGGTGGGAGTAGTAGACATGTGTATTTCTCCTGTTTTGGGGTTCAGACTGTTACGCGTTGGTGTCCGCGAGGGAGTCTTTGGCTGCGGCGGCAACGGCTTCGGCGGTGATGCCGAACTCGTTGAAGAGCCGCTTGTAGTCGGCGGAGGCGCCGAAGTGTTCCAGGGAGATGGAACGGCCGGCGTCGCCGACGAATTCCTTCCAACCCAGGGCCAGGCCGGCCTCAACGGAAACGCGGGCCTTTACGGACGCGGGAAGGACAGACTCGCGGTAGGCCTCGTCCTGCTTGTTGAACCATTCAACGCAGGGCATGGAAACCACGCGGGCAGCGATGCCTTCGGCCTGGAGGGCTTCGCGGGCAGCGACCGCGAGCTGGACCTCTGAACCGGTGCCGATCAGGATCACCTGCGGGTCGACCGTCTCGCCGTCCTTGGAGGCTTCGGCCAGGACGTAGCCACCCTTGGCAACACCTGCGGTGGAACCGAAGGTGTCACCGGCAGCCTCGCCTTCGCCGCGGGCGTAGGTGGGGATGTTCTGGCGGGTGAGCACGATGCCGGCAGGGTTTTCGTGGTTCTCCAGCATGGCCTTCCATGCGGCAGAGACCTCGTTGGCGTCGCCGGGGCGGACAACGTCCAGGCCCGGGATGGCGCGCAGTGACGCGAGCTGCTCGACAGGCTGGTGGGTAGGTCCGTCTTCGCCCAGGCCGATGGAATCGTGGGTCCAGACGTACAGGGACGGAACACCCATGAGTGCGCCGAGGCGGATGGCCGGGCGCTGGTAGTCGCTGAAGATCAGGAACGTGCCGGAGAATGCCCGGGTGCGGCCGTGCAGGGAGATACCGTTCACGATCGACGCGGCAGCGTGCTCACGGATACCGAAGTGCAGGACACGTCCGTACGGGTTGCCCTTCCAGGCGTCCGTGGAACGCGACGTCGGGATGAACGACGGCGAATCTTCGATCGTGGTGTTGTTGGACTCGGCGAGGTCGGCGGAGCCGCCCCAGAGTTCGGGAAGGACCGGGCCAATGGCGTTCAGGACCTTGCCGGAGGCGGCACGGGTGGATACATCCTTGCCGGCTTCGAACACCGGAAGTGCGGCGTCAATGCCAACGGGAAGCTTCTTGGCTTCAACGCGCTCAAGCAGGGCAGCAGCGTCCGGGTTGGCGGCCTGCCATGCCTCGAACGAGGTCTGCCAGGCAGCACGCGACTCAGCGCCGCGGTCCAGGACCTTGCGGGCGTGGGCCAGGACTTCTTCGTCAACGTCGAAGGACTTGGCCGGGTCGAAACCGAGCACCGTCTTGAGCGCTGCGACTTCCTCGGCGCCCAGTGCGGAGCCGTGGATCTTGCCGGTGTTCTGCTTCTTCGGGGCCGGGTAGCCGATGATGGTGCGCAGCGAAATGATGGACGGCTTGTTCGTTTCAGCCTTCGCAGCCTGCAGGGCCGAGTACAGTTCCTGGACGTCTTCGACGTAGTCGCCGGTCTTGGTCCAGTCCACGCGCTGGGTGTGCCAGCCGTAGGCTTCGTAGCGCTTGAGGACGTCCTCTGTGAACGCGATGTCGGTGTCGTCTTCGATGGAGATGTGGTTCTCGTCGTAGATCACTACGAGGTTGCCCAGTTCCTGGTGCCCGGCCAGCGAGGACGCCTCGGACGTGACACCTTCCTGCAGGTCGCCGTCGGATGCGATCACCCAGATGGTGTGGTCGAACGGCGATTCGCCGGCGGGAGCATCGGCGTCGAACAGGCCGCGCTGGCGGCGCTGCGAGTAAGCGAACCCAACGGCGGATGCGAGGCCCTGGCCGAGCGGGCCAGTGGTGATCTCCACACCGGCGGTGTGCTTGTACTCGGGGTGGCCCGGGGTCAGCGAACCCCAGGTACGCAGTGCCTCAAGGTCCTTCAACTCCAAGCCATAGCCGGAGAGGAAAAGCTGGATGTAGAGCGTCAGCGATGTGTGGCCGGGGGACAGGACGAAACGGTCACGGCCGATCCAGTCCGGGTTCTTCGGGTCGTGGCGCATCAGCTTCTGGAACAGCAGGTACGCTGCCGGAGCCAAGCTCATTGCCGTACCAGGGTGGCCATTGCCGACCTTCTCCACGGCGTCGGCGGCCAACACGCGAACGGTGTCAACAGCCTTCTTGTCCAGATCGGTCCATGACAGTTCTTGCTCTTCCAAATGTGGCACGAAAACCGAGCCCCTCTCTGTGCTGACGGCAGGCGTACGGACAGCACGCAGGAAGCACAGGATGGCGCCCGCTGCAATGTGTCTACCAGCCGTTCACCATTGAAACGTTGATCTCTCATCCAGACGCACGGATATCCGAGAATACGGTTTCCCGGATGCTCAACGTGTGCTGATCTGCTCACCAGCTTAGCCCCAAACGTGTCATGGAACTCAGGGAATCCCAATAACTGGACAGAAATTCCCTTATATGAATCACGATGGCCCGGCGCGGGAGTGAAGATTCGGAAACATTGACGAATTTTGCGGACATTGGGCCACTTCCGGCCACGGTATGATATTTGGAGGCCACCAGCGGTTCATGCGCCCGTGTTTGCTTTCGAAAACCGGGACGGCAGCCGCTGCGAGAACCCCAGAGCATAGAACAGAGTGACTGCCGCCGTGAGCACAACTGATACGCCCGTCAACGCGTCCCCGGCCCGGGGAAGCATTGGAATGTCCCGTAAATTCAAGGCGTATCTGGCTCTGACCAAACCCCGTGTCATCGAACTCCTGCTGGTCAGCACGCTGCCCACCATGATCTTTGCGCAGCGGGGATTCCCTTCCATCGGGCTGATTCTGGCAACTTTGGTCGGTGGCGCATTCGCTGCCGGCAGTGCGGGCGTTTTCAACTGCTACATCGACCGCGACATTGACAAACTGATGCACCGCACGGAGAAGCGTCCGCTGGTTACCGGTGAAGTGACTCCGCGGGAAGCACTGGTCTTCGCCTGGATCCTTGGTGCCGCTTCCATCGCGATCCTTTGGTTCGGCGCGAATCCGTTGTCCGCATGGCTTGGCCTGGGGGCAATTGTCTTCTACGTGGTGATCTACACCATGATCCTCAAGCGCCGAACAGCCCAGAACATCGTGTGGGGCGGCGCCGCCGGTTGCTTCCCGGTCCTTATCGCCTGGGCCGCTGTGACCAACACCGTTGAGTGGCCGGCGATTGTCCTCTTCATGGTGATTTTCCTCTGGACGCCTCCGCACTACTGGCCGTTGTCCATGCGCTACGGCGAGGATTACCGCAACGCCAACGTACCCATGCTCGGAGCAATCGCCGGAGCCAAAGTGGTTTCGGTGCAGGTCGTCCTCTATGCCTGGGCCATGGTTGCCTGCTCGCTCCTCATGGTTCCTGTTGGCGGTGCCGGCTGGGTTTACACCATCGTCGCGGTTGCTGCCGGCGCCTGGTTCCTCTACGAGAGCCACGCCCTCTACAAGCGTGCACAGGGCGGCGACGTCTCCAACAAGGGCGCCATGAAGGTCTTCCACGGCTCCATCAGCTACCTGACACTGCTGTTCATCGCGCTGGCAGTCGATCCCTTCATTGGTTCACCGCTTATCGGCGGCTAAGCCGACTCTGCCCGCACCACCTACACGGCTTCCTTCAGCACCTAGTTCAGGGCTCCAAGCACTCATTTTCTGCGCAAACAACACCTAGTTGGGTTGGATGGCGACTAGGTGTCGCAATACACCCCCTACCGTTCGAAGCGGAACAAAGCTGTTCCATTTCCGACGAAGACTTGGGGAAGCGATGAAGAAGCTATTGCGTACTGCCGGAGTGATGACCATTGCAGGGGCTTCGGTCCTGACGGGCGTTTCCGCCGCCCAGGCCGCACCGGCTTGCTCCACGGCAAGGGTCTGCCTCTACGACGACTATTGGTTTACGGGAACGCAGCGAACCTTCGGCTGGGTGACCTCCAACGTCGGAACGGCAGCCAACGACAAGGCAAGTTCCCTGGTGGTAGGGCCAGCGGCCGATCCGGCTTCTCCGTATGTCTATTTCTACGTTGATGACAACTTCTCGGGATACAGCATCATCTTCCGGGGCGGGAACGCCATGAACGACCTGAGGGGCAGTGCCATGGTGGCCGGCAGGAACTGGGACGACGAAATCACGAGTGTCTGGGGCTGACCGATTGCGCAATGCAACGACCCTGCCTCAAGCCGTATGCGGCGCTGTGACGATGCTGGTGGTTTCAGGCATCGTCACAGCCTGTTCGCCCGTGGACCACGTCCCGCCCGCGCCAACGTCAACGCCGAGCCTTCCTGTTGTGAATCGCGCAGCAGGAGCAGGTGCGCGGGCGGTCCTCAATGACGCCACTGGAGAGGTAGCGCTCCCGATGAGTGCCTACTGGTACTCCGACCGGGAGAATATCCTGGTCAATTCCGCGGTGGCATTCCTTGTCTACGACTGCGTCGAGCACGCCGGATACACCGTGGCACCATGGGGCGGCGACGGGAAAGGACTTCAAGACCGCCGTTACGGGCAGTGGTCCAAGATGCTGGCCGCTAAGAACGGTCAAAAGCCCGAGATCCGTAAGATCCCCGGCGTGATGCCGGAACAGCCGGCCAGACCTGCCTTGAGCCCGGAGCATCAGCGGGCAGAAACCACGTGCATGAACGCTGTAGGACGGGCCGGGTTTCCGGAGCTCCTTGAGGGGCTGGCCGGTGACCTGTCTGTCCAGCAACAGATAACTCAAAATGCTGTCGGGCTCACAGAGCGTGATGCTGAGTACGTCGAATATCGCGAGGCCTGGCAGCGATGCCTCGCCTCGAAAGGATTGAAGCTCAGGGCCGGTGATACCTGGACCGTCGAGTCGAGCGGGTTAACGGAGGATGAAATCCGCGTTGCACTGCTTGACGTTGAATGCAAGGAATCCAGCGGGGGCGCACGCAAGCCGTACGACATCTTTGCGCAGTACCAGGCAGCCCAAATGAAGGATCACCAGGCAGAACTGAACGCTTTGGCGGAACAAAAGAGCGCTGCGGTGGAGAGGGCCAGGCAAGTCCTCCGCGATCATGGCGTGGCTGATGCCCGACTCTGAGACGGCACTCAGCCGCCGTGCCATGACGCGCGTGCCACGATGGTGGTTGCTTCTGTCCTGTGTCGCGCTGGTGGTCGCAGGCTTGGTCGCAGCTTACTGGGCCGGATCGGCTGCAGCGGCGTCCGCGGGGCCACACTACGAGCCCCCTGCGGAGATTCCCGTCTCTGCAACTGTCCAGAAGCGGGCGGTGAACCAGCAGGCCATCCTTACCGGCAGGGTGGTCGCCGGGGCAACGTCCGCTGTCCGGGCCAGCCTGCCTGAGGGTACAGACAGGCTGATTCTCACATCAACGCCGAAAGCCGCAGGGGACAGCGTAGCTCCCGGGGAACTGCTCGCCGTCGTATCCGGCCGCCCGCTCCTGATGATCCAGGCCAGCGTGCCGCTATACCGCGACATCAAGCCCGGCGATGCGGGCATTGACGTCCAAGCGCTGCAGCGGGCCTTGGTCGGGCTCGGTCTTGATGTGAAAATCAGTGGCATCTTTGATCAGCCCACGCAAAGCGCCTTGAAGACCTGGTACGGCAACGCAGGCTTCGAGGCCCCTTCACCGCTGGAATCTGTTTCCGCGGCCACGAACGGCGGCGGCAAATCCTTGGAAGCTTCGACCGTCATGTTTTCCTGGCGGGAATTTGTGCAGGTTCCTGGTGACACAGGCAGGATCGCCTCCATGGCCGCCGTCGGAACGCTACTGCCGGAGGATGGTGTCGTGGCCCATATTGCCATTGCTGAGGACACGATCGTGGCGAGGGCGAATCTTCTTCAAGCCAAGGATTTCGCAGTGGGCGCGCCGGCCACCGTCAGGGCAGGCTCCGCAAGCATGGATTCCTCGGTAGCCGCGGTCAGTGCCTTCGTAGAAGGAGATGAGAGCAAGAACGAAGTCCCGGGAGTGGACATCACCCTGCCCATACCCGCCGGAGCCCAGGGACTCAGTCCTGAACAGTCTGTGACCGTGACCTCGGGAAGTGTTCCTCCTGAATCGCTGGCGGTACCGCTTATCGCGATCCGACAGGAGAACGGCATAGCATACGTCCAGCTCAGCGGCCCTGATGGCCCACGCCGGATCGACGTGACCGTTACGGCACAAGCCGACGGTTGGGCCGCCATAGACGACGGCGGCGGCCTCGCCGTGGGAGATTCGGTCCTGCTGCCATGAGCGAAGGAGAACATCAGCTACAGCCGCACGACGGAAGGCCGCTCCTTTCCCTGCGAAATGTGGGCCGTGCATTCCCGGGCGCCAAAGTCCTGCAGGAGGTGGACCTCGATGTCCACCCAGGTGAATTCCTTGCGATCGTGGGCCCATCGGGTTCCGGAAAATCCACGCTCCTGAACATCCTTGGACTCCTTGATACCCCCAGTTCAGGCACCTATCTCCTCCACGGCGAGGACATTGCAGCAGTCCGGACCAAGCAGCGGGCCGAGCTGCGGGGGAGAGTCTTTGGTTTCGTCTTCCAGGAGTCGAACATGGTGGGCCGGGACTCAACGGCCCGTAACGCAGTACTTGGACTCAGGGCGCGGGGCATTGCTCCGAAGACACAGGCACAGCTGCTGGTGCCGGCCTTGCGCAGGTTCGGGTTGGAGCGCCGCAGGAACACACCGGCTTCCATGCTCTCCGGGGGCGAACGTCAACGCCTTGCCATGGCGAGGGCCGTCATTGGAGCTCCCGAGGTGGTGTTGGCTGATGAACCCACGGGCAGCCTCGACTCTGCCAATGGGCAGATCGTTGTGGACCACCTCCGAGAGCTTCATCGGTGCGGCACGACCGTCATCCTGGTCACGCACGATCCGGGCCTTGCTGCCTCGGCGGACAGGATCGTGACCATGCAGGATGGCTGGATCGTCGGTGATACCGGCAGTTGCGAACCAGCAAGGACCGCTGCAGGCACGGATCCTGCCCCGGCCGGCCACCGGCCCGGTCTGGTGAGGCGCCGTCGTCATGAAATCGTCGACCTTACGGCGGATGCACTCTCAGCGCTGACACTTCGCCCTGCCAAAGCCCTCCTCCTGGTTCTGGCGTTCCTGTTGGGAAGTGGTGGTCTTGGGGCGGCCGTAGGACTCAGTGAAAGCGCCGCCATCAAGGTTTCGACCCGCCTGGACGTCGAAGCCCACGACGAGGTCAAAGTCTCCAGGAAAACCGGGTATTCATCTTGGGAAGCTGTGCGGAGCGACGTGTCGTCGGTGCTGGCGTTGCCGGGGGTGGTTGACGCTGGTGTGGTGGCAGACCTTCCAGCCAGCGAGGTGCAGCCATCGACGTTCCGTCCGGGGTCCCTGCCGGCACCGGGTGCTTTCAACGGTGCCGTCCGTGTGGCGGATTCCGCCTATCTGCGGACACAAGGAGTAGCTGTCCGGTACGGTGACACAGCGTTGCTTGACCAATCGTTCGGAAGGCCCGTGGCCCTCATTGGCCTGGATGCTGCCCGTCAACTGGGCGTCGGAAGGCCAGGACCCGGCGTCGTGCTCTGGCTGTATGGCCAACCCGTGCCCGTGGTGGGACTCATCGAAGAACCGGGCCGCGATCCTGTGCTCTCGGGTGCCGTGGTGGTGGGCGTTGGTTCCTACCCGATGACGTCGAAAATGGCAGCGCAGGTGGTGGTGCGTACCCAGCCCGGAGCGCCTGCTGCCATAGCTGAAGCGCTGCCGAAAGTCCTGGATCCCGCAGCGACAGATACTGTCGAAGTACAGACCGTGGCCGACCTGAGGGACCTCAAGCACGGCATCAACACGGACCTCGGACGACTGGTGGCGATAGTTTCGGTGATCCTGCTTGCCATCGCCAGCCTCAGCGCAGGAACAACGATGTACGTGGGCGTTCTTGCAAGGTCGGCCGAGATTGCCCTCAGGCTCGCCCTGGGGATGCGGAGAAGCACCGTAGCGGCCATGTTCCTGGTGGAGGGGGCAGTAGTGGGCGTCCTCGGGGGTGCTGCAGGGGCAACCGTTGGTATCTTCGCGGCGTTGGCCTATGCCTCCAGCGAAGGTTGGGTGCCGATCCTCCCCGATTACACGGCAAGTTGGGGAATCCTGGCCGGACTGCTCAGCGGGATTCTCTCTGCGGTCTACCCTGCAGTGATCGCCTCACGGGCCAACCCGGCCCAATTGATCCGAAGCTAGCGCACCGGGCTGGACGTCGCAATGTCGGCAGCATTGGTGGCGGCGCTCATCAGGACGGCCGCACCGAACATGTGCGCACCCACAAGCAGGGCCGGAATACCGTTGTAGTACTGCGTGAAGCCGATCACGGCCTGGAGCAGTGTCACCCCGAGCAGCAAGTACGCTGCAGTGCGGAAAAGCCCCGGTATGCGGTGGCGGATTACCAGGTAGATGGCGAAGAGGGTGCCGCCGGTAATGAGGTATGCAGGCACGGCGTGGATATGCGAGAAAAGATCCCAGTCAAGGTCGTTGCGTGGCGCGTCTGCGTCGCCGGCGTGCGGCCCGGCACCTGTGACCACGACGCCCAGCATGACGGAGAGAGCAGAGAACACAGCAACGGCAAGCATGAGCGGACGGGCCACGCTTGGCAGCGCCGGCAAGGTGCGGTTCATGAAACGGCCCGTCCGGCCGTAGGCCCGGTTCACCAGGAGTGTCGCAAAGACAACCAGTGCCATGGACACCAGGAAGTGCAGACCCACCACCCAGGGGTTAAGCCCGGAAAGGACAGTGACTCCGCCGATGATGGCCTGCGCCGGGATGCTTGCCAGCAGGCCCAACGCCAAAAGGAAGAGATCGCGCCGTTCCTTGCGGAGGTTCCACAAGTACACCAACATGAGCGCGGCGACGGCCGCGAGGGCGAATGTCAGGAGTCGGTTGCCGAACTCGATGAATCCGTGAACTCCCATTTCAGGAGTGTTCACCAGCGAGTCGCTGGTGCACCGCGGCCATGTGGGGCAACCCAGGCCGGAGGCAGTGAGGCGGACAGCGCCGCCGGTGACAACCAGGACGGTCTGCCCGATAAGCGAGAACAGGGCCAGACGGCGGACAGTCGTGTTGACCTCGGTCGGCAACTTGGACGTCAGGCGCTGGACGGTTTTCGGAAGGCGCGAAGCCGTGCTCACAGTTTTCTCACTTCTCAGTTCTGCTTGGTTGGTTGATTCCGGGCCGGGTCAGTTCCACTTGAACCAGCGGATGGCGGCGGCACCGGCCAGTACCGTCCACAGGAGGAGGACCAGGACGGCGGGCAGGGCGACGGTACCGTGCAGGAACGCTTCCCGCATGGCCTCGCCCAACGCTCCGGATGGAAGGTAATGCACAATGCTCTGCACCAGGGCGGGGAGGCGCTGGGCCGGTACAACGATTCCACCCAGGGCGCCGAAGAGTATCCACACCAGGTTGGTGATGGCCAGGGTAGCCTCGGGGCGAACTGTGCCGGCCACCAGCAGACCCAATGCAGTGAAGGACGCAGCGCCAAGCACCAGCAAGCCAAGTCCAGGAAGCCAGGCTTCGGGCCTGGGCTGCCATCCCAGCAAGCCCGCAACGGCCCCCACCACCAGGACCTGGAGTACCAGGACCACCAGGACTGCCAGGACCTTTCCGGCAATCAACCCGGTTCGGCCGAGGGGAGTGGTGGACAGGAAACGGAGGACGCCGTACCGGCGGTCAAAGCCCGTTGCGATGCCCTGGCCGGTGAAGGCCGTGGACATGGCGCATAGGGCCAGGATTCCTGGAGTGGCAACATCTACCCGGGAACCGCCAAGGCCGTCGAGCAAGGGGGTAACAACCAGTCCTACCAGCGCCATCAGCGGCAGGACGATCGCGAGGATCAGTTGCTCGCCATTGCGGAGCATGGTGATGGTTTCGTAGCGCCCTTGCTGCATGATCCTGCGGGGCAACGACGCCGGCCCGGCGTTGGGTGTAAGCAGTTTGCTCATCGGACGTCCCTTCCGGAGATGTCAAGGAACACGTCTTCCAGGCTACGGGCTTCCAAGCGCAGCGAGGCAGGCATGATGTTCCGCTCTGCCCACCAGGCCGTCAAGGCAGCGAGGTCCTTGGGAGTAAGTTCGCCGGTTACCGAGTAACTGCCTGCCCGGCTCTCGCTGACTAGCAACGCCCCGCCAAGGACGCCTGTGAAGTCCAGGCCGGCGGGAGCGTCGAAGTACAGGGTCCGCTCAGCAATGCTGGCCTCAGTGCCGTGGTCGTGCCGGAGGAGATCGGCAACAGTACCCTCCACGACGTTATGGCCGCCGTCGATGATGTAGACATAATCCGCAAGGCGTTCGGCGTCGTCCATGAGGTGCGTCGTCAGGACGATCCCCATACCGGCGTCGCGAAGTTCCGCAATCAGGTCGAAGACCACCTGCCGCGACTGCGGATCCAGACCCGCGCTTGGCTCATCCAGGAACAGGATCTCCGGATTTCCCACCAAAGCCGCTGCCAACGCCAGTCGCTGCTTTTGGCCGCCGGAGAGCCGACGCACGGTGGTGCGGCTGAACTGGTCGATTCCGAGGCGCTGCACCAGCGCGTCGATATCCATGGGGTTTTGGTACATGCCGGCAATGTGCCGGAGCAACGCGATGGGACGGGCCGACGGCGGCAGGCCACCATCCTGGAGCATCACGCCTACGCGGGACCTCAGCTGGGCCCCCGCTGTATCCGGGTCCTCACCGAGCAGGGAAATACTGCCACCGGTCCGCCTCTGCAGGCCCTGGGCACACTCAAGCGTGGTGGTCTTGCCGGCACCATTGGCCCCAAGCAGGGCAGTCACCTGACCGCGCTCAGCCACCAGGGACAGCCCGCTGACTACCCGGAGCATCTTGCCGTCAAGGGAGGCCAGGGGGCCTACATCCTTAATTAGTCCGTCTATGGCGAGGACAGGGGAATCGGGTGATCGCACCAGAGTATTCTACGGGAAGTAGTACGGTCACACTTGGCGGGCAGGCGTAGGTCAGTCTTGCCTTACTGGATGCATGAAACAAATTACGACATGATTGTTTTGTGTATTCCATGAGCAGTCCAGTTTCCATGCCCCTAAAGCGGCATGCTGCAGCAGCAGGGGCACCCGTTGCCGCGCCTGCGTTGCCGGACGCGGATGACCGCACCCGTGACCGTGTCCTCAGCGCCGTGCTTGAGAACGGACCCGTGAGTGCCGCCGAGCTCGGCGACCTCCTCGGTTTTACCCCCGCCGCTGTTCGCAGGCACCTTGACCACTTGGAACGCTCCGGCGTCATCGAGGTCAAGCGGGTAGCGAAGGCCGGGTCCGGCGCCGGCCGCCCCGCACGCCGGTACGTGCTCAGCTCCCAAGGACAGTCCAAGCTCGGCGACGACTACCTGAACATCGCCAGTTCCGCGCTCCGGCGCCTCCAGGAGCTGGCCGGTGAAGACGCGGTCCGCGAGTACGCAGAAGAGCGCTTCTCGGATATGGAACGCCGGTACGCCCCGGAAGTGGAAGCAGCAGGGGACGACATCACAGCCCGGGCCCTGGCTTTGTCAACGGCCCTGAGCCGCGACGGATTTGTTGCCTCAGCACATTCCATCGAAGCCAAGGCACCCCTGCCGGCGGCATTGTCCAGCGTGCAACTCTGCCAGGGACATTGCCCAATCCAGCGCCTCGCTGCTGAATTCCCCGTTTTTTGCGACACCGAAACCAAGGTCTTTTCCCGTCTGGTCGGCGTCGACGTCCGGCGGCTGTCTACGCTCGCGCAGGGCGGACATGTTTGCACTACCCACATACCTACCGGGCGCTTGGCTGCCACGGTGCCTACAGGTGCCGAAGAGCAGTCCGTGAGTCCGTACCAGGAATCAAACAACCAGCAAGAAAGGCCGTGATGACGGACCAAATAGCAGAGAAAGCGGTAGCCGACGGCACTGTGATCTCGGAGATTCTGGAGAAGAATCCCGAACTGCACGGTATCGGAAACTACGAGTACGGCTGGGCCGACAAGAACGACGTAGGCGCCAACGCCCGTCGTGGCCTCAACGAGGAGGTCGTCCGCGACATCTCCTCGAAGAAGAACGAGCCCGAATGGATGCTCGATCTGCGCCTTAAAGGCCTGAAGTACTTCGACCGTAAGCCCATGCCCACCTGGGGTGCAGACCTCTCCGGCATCGACTTCGACAACATCAAGTACTTTGTGCGTTCCACCGAGAAGCAGGCGGCAACGTGGGAAGACCTTCCGGAAGACATCCGGAACACCTACGAGAAGCTCGGCATCCCCGAAGCTGAGCGCAGCCGCTTGGTATCCGGTGTCGCGGCACAGTACGAATCCGAGGTCGTGTACCACCAGATCCGTGAGGACCTGGAAGCCCAGGGCGTCATCTTCCTGGACACCGACACCGCGCTGCGCGAGCACCCGGAGATCTTCCAGGAGTACTTCGGAACCATCATCCCCGTGGGCGACAACAAGTTCGCTTCGCTTAACACGGCCGTGTGGTCCGGCGGTTCCTTCGTGTACGTGCCCAAGGGCGTTCACGTGGACATCCCGCTGCAGGCCTACTTCCGCATCAACACGGAAAACATGGGCCAGTTCGAGCGCACGCTCATCATCGCCGATGAAGACTCCTACGTTCACTACATCGAAGGTTGCACGGCGCCGATCTATACCTCGGATTCCCTGCACTCGGCTGTCGTGGAGATCATCGTGAAGAAGGGCGCCCGCGTCCGCTACACGACCATCCAGAACTGGTCCACCAACGTGTACAACCTGGTCACCAAGCGCGCCATCTGCGAAGAGGGCGCCACCATGGAGTGGATCGATGGCAACATCGGTTCCAAGGTGACCATGAAGTACCCGGCCGTCTACCTCGTTGGCGAGCACGCCAAGGGTGAGACGCTGTCGATCGCCTTCGCAGGCGAGGGCCAGCACCAGGACACCGGGTCCAAGATGGTTCACATCGCTCCGAACACCAAGAGCTCCATCATTTCCAAGTCCGTGGCCCGCGGTGGCGGCCGTGCAGCTTACCGCGGCCTGGTCCAGGTCCGCGAGGGCGCCAAGCACTCGGCCAACACGGTCCGTTGCGATGCCCTCCTGGTGGACACGATTTCCCGCTCGGATACGTACCCGTACATCGACATCCGCGAGGATGACGTTGTCATGGGCCACGAGGCCACCGTTTCCCGCGTCAGCGAAGAGCAGCTCTTCTATCTGATGTCCCGCGGCATGCCCGAAGACGAGGCCATGGCCATGATCGTGCGCGGCTTTATTGAGCCGATCGCCCGTGAACTCCCCATGGAGTACGCCCTTGAGCTGAACCGCTTGATTGAACTGCAGATGGAAGGGTCCGTCGGTTAACAATGACTGATATCACAACAGAAAAGGCGCGCATCGGCGCGCCCTCGGCCCAGCCGTTTATCAACGGCTTCACCGAGGAAGGCGAGAACCTTTCGCCCGTCAACACCGGAACGAACACCAGCACGACGTCGGAGCAGCCTTCCGCTGGTCCGCTCGGCGGCGCTTCGGCCAAGAGCCACTCGCATGGTGGCGGCGTGGGCATCCCCGACAGCTCCCGTGCAGGCCGTCTCACCTCATACAAGCTGGCTGACTTCAAGCCGTTGAACGGCCTTGAGGAAGACTGGCGCTTCACCCCGCTGAAGCGCCTGCGCGGCCTCCACACCGAGGTGCTCAACGGTGCAGCTCCCACTGTCAGCGTCACGGCGCCTGCCGGCGTCGTTGTTGAGACCGTGGGCCGCGACGACAAGCGCATTGGCCAGGCAGCCATCCCGGAGGACCTCGTGTCCGCCAATGCATGGGAGAACTTTGCCGAAGCAACGGTTGTCACTGTCCCCGCCGAACTGCAGGCCGAAAGCGAAGTTTCGGTCCTGGTCACCGGCGCCGGAGAGGCACCGTCAGCCCAGCACATCGTGATTGTGGCGGAGCGCTTCTCCAAGGCTGTCGTTGTCCTTGACCACCAGGGCACTGCCGTGGTGTCCGAGAACGTCGAGATCATCGTCGAAGACGGTGCTGAACTGACAGTGATCTCACTCCAGGAATGGGCTGACACCGCTGTCCACGCGTCATCGCAGCAGGCGAAAATCGGCCGCGATGCCAAGTTCAAGCACATCGTGGTCAGCCTTGGCGGCGACCTCGTGCGTGTCACGCCGTCCACCCGCTTCACCGCACCTGGCGCCGACGTCGAGATGTTCGGTCTCTACTTCGCCGATGCCGGGCAGCACCTGGAGCAGCGCCTGTTCGTTGACCACGCCGTGGCCAACTGCAAGTCGAGGGTCCTCTACAAGGGCGCACTGCAGGGTCGGAATGCCCACAGCGTGTGGGTCGGCGACGTCCTCATCCGCAAGGAAGCAGAAGGCACTGACACCTACGAGGCCAACCGCAACCTGGTCCTCACCGATGGCGCCCGCGCAGACTCCGTGCCAAACCTGGAAATCGAAACCGGTTTGATCGAGGGGGCCGGCCACGCCAGCGCCACCGGCCGTTTCGATGACGAGCACTTGTTCTACCTGATGGCCCGTGGCATTCCCGAAAAGGTTGCCCGCCGCCTGGTGGTCCGGGGCTTCCTCAACGAGATCATCCAGCAGATCAAGGTCCCGGCAATCGAAGAGCGCCTGACCGCGGCTGTTGAGCGCGAACTCGCCGCGACCGACAACTAAGACAGGCCAGGCAGGACAACCATGAGTGAAGAAACCAAGGGCGAACTGGTATGCAACGCCAATGACATCCAGGTCAAGCAGGCGCTGCGCGTCCTGATCGGTGACTACCCCGTAGCCATCGTGAGGGACTCGATGGGCGAAATCCACGCCATCGGCGATACCTGCTCGCACGCAGACATCTCACTGTCCGAAGGTGAGGTTGAAGGCTGTGCGATCGAGTGCTGGGGACATGGTTCCCAGTTCGACCTGCGCAGCGGCCAGCCCCTCCAGCTGCCTGCCTATGACCCCGTCCCGGTTTTCGCCGTCACCATCGATGGCGACGACGTCTATGTGGACGTGACCAACGTTGTGAACGGTGCATCGGTAGATAACTACTGAGCACCCAGTACCGCCAGACTTACGAACGAAAAGAAAGAAGAGCATGTCAACTCTTGAGATCAAGGACCTGCACGTCAGCATTGAGACGGAGCAGGGCACCAAGGAGATCCTGAAGGGCGTCAGCCTGACCATCAAGACCGGTGAAACCCACGCCATCATGGGTCCCAACGGTTCGGGCAAGTCCACCCTCGCCTCCACCATCGCCGGCCACCCGCGTTACACGGTCACGAGCGGCACCATCACCCTGGACGGCGAAGACGTCCTGGAGATGAGCGTCGACGAGCGTGCACGTGCAGGCGTTTTCCTGGCCATGCAGTACCCGGTAGAGGTTCCCGGTGTGACCATGACCAACTTCCTGCGCACCGCCAAGACAGCCATCGACGGCGAAGCGCCGGCCCTTCGCACCTGGACCAAGGACGTCAAGGCAGCGATGCAGCAGTTGCGCATCGACGCTGACTTTGCCCAGCGCAACGTCAACGAAGGCTTCTCCGGTGGCGAGAAGAAGCGCGTCGAGATCCTCCAGTTGGAACTCTTCAAGCCGAAGTTCGCCATCCTCGACGAGACCGACTCCGGCCTTGACGTCGACGCCCTCAAGGTAGTGTCCGAGGGCGTTAACCGCGCGCACGAAGAGGGCAACATGGGCACGCTGCTCATCACCCACTACACGCGTATCCTGCGCTACATCAAGCCTGAATTCGTCCACGTTTTCGTAGACGGCAAGGTTGTTGAGGAAGGCGGCCCCGAGCTCGCCGACCGTCTCGAAGAAGAGGGCTACGACCGCTACGCTCCCGGCGCCGGCGTAGCCGTTGCCCCTGCCGTGCAGGCCTAGTTAGGATCATTCCATGACCGAAATCAACGCGGCGCGCACCAGCCTCGAGGACGTCGAGGAAGCGCTCAAGGACGTCATTGACCCGGAACTTGGCGTCAATGTAGTGGACCTGGGGCTTCTGTACGGGCTCAAGTATTCAGACGAAGACGGCGCGCTCCTGATCGACATGACACTGACAACGGCGGCATGCCCGCTGACGGACGTGCTTGAAGAACAGGTAGGCAAGTCGCTCGACGGCGTCGTTGATGACTGGCGCCTGAACTGGGTATGGATGCCGCCATGGGGTCCCGAGCGGATCACCGACGACGGCAAGGACCAGATGCGGGCCCTCGGCTTCAACATCTGATCAGCATGTTTCACCCGCTCGCAGCGGGAAAAGAATGGTTCCGGGCAATGTGCCCGGAACCATTCTTTTGTTAGCAGCGAAAGTCCTAGGGAGCGGCAACTCCGAAGGTGTCGCATTTGTTGATGTCACCCGTGGTGTAGCCCTGATAGAACCACTTCTGGCGTTGTGCACTGGAACCGTGCGTCCACGATTCCGGGGATACCCGCCCGGTGGCCGCTTTTTGAATACGGTCATCGCCGACGGCGGAGGCGGCCGACAGGGCGTCCTGCAGGTCCTGCTCGGTCAGGGGATCCAGGAACGGCTTGCCGCTTGCATCGGTTTGCGTTGTGGCGTGCCGGACCCACAATCCTGCGTAGCAGTCGGCTTGCAGTTCCACCCTGACACCACCGGACTGGGGACCCTGCGGGTCCTGCTGTGCCTTATCGAGGTTGCCCAGGAGGTTCTGCACATGGTGTCCAAATTCGTGGGCCACCACATACTCCTGCGCCAAGGGTCCGCCGGAGGAGCCGAAGCGTGTCACCAGTTCATCGAAGAAGCCGGGATCGAAATAGGCTTTCACGTCCGTGGGGCAGTAGAAAGGGCCCACATCCGTTGTCGCGGGGCCGCAGCCAGTGTTGGTTGCTTGGCTGAAAATGACAGTCCCGGGGCGGGAATACTTCACGTTGTACTGGGCCAGATATGTTGGCCAAAATGCATTGAGGCTGTTCACCGTGCCCGTGATCCGGCAATCCAGTCGCTTGTCGGCGTCTGCGCCTGTCTGGCACTCCTGGAGGCCGCCCGCGCCCGCGGTACCGCTTTCGATGGCAGGCGGTTGGGTACCGCCGCCCGTCAGGTCTCCCAGGATACTGGGGTTGATCCCGAAAAGGGCCAGGAGCAGCACCACAATGCCGCCACCGATTCCACCACCGATCTTGGTTCCGCGGCCCATCCCGCTGCCACGTCGGTCTTCCACCTGGGAAGGGTCAAGCTGCGCACCGTCATTGAAACTCATACAGTCAGAATAGACGTCACTTTTGGTGCTTGGTGCTGGACACTGCCGTAAAATTGGCTGGATGCCTTTCCTGGACAAACTTCAGCTCTGGGCCGATGAGCGCCCACACGACACCGCCGTCGTCGTGGGAAATGCCGGGCTCACCTGGGCCGGACTCCGCGATGCCGCAGCAGCGCTGCTCGGCACTGCGGGAGCCACCACTGTTCTTGCCGAACCCAACTCATTGCGGTTCGTGGAACGTTATGCGGCGGCCGTGGCCGGGAAACGGCGGTGTGCTGTCCTGGATCCGCAATGGCCGGCCCACATGGTCGAGGAAGTCTCGGCGCGCATCCTGGATTCGGGCCCGGCGGAAGGTACGGGGTTGGAAGACGGCGATCCTTCCAGCACGTTCCTCATCGGCCTCACTTCGGGTACCACGTCCATCCCGAAGGCCTTCACGCGTTCGCGCAGCTCGTGGCAGGCGTCCTTCGAAGCATCCATAGAGTTCTTCGGCCTCACAACATCGGACCGGACATTGGCCCCGGGACCATTGTCAGCCAGCCTTAACCTGTACGCCCTCTCGGAGTGCCTGTACGCGGGAGCTGCCTTCCACACGCTTGACTCCTTCGACGTGGGTGAAGCACACTCCGCCATCAGCCATGACGGCATCACGCGCCTGGTCCTTGCACCCACCATGCTGCGGCTGCTCAGCGAACGTGGCCTTGCGGGGGACGTTGACGCATCGGGCCTTCGAAGCATCATTTGCGCTGGTTCAAAGTTGGACGCCCGCACCTTGGAAGCGGCCCGGCGATGGGCCCCGCATGCCGCAATTTACGAGTACTACGGCGCCTCGGAGTTGAGTTTCGTGTCCGGTACCCGGCTCCCTGCGGGCGAACGGCTCGACGCTGGCGGCACCGGCATTGGCAAGCCGTTTCCAGGCGTGGAACTGCGCATCCTGGATGACAAGGGCCGGTCCCTTCCCGACGGCCGGCACGGAAATATCAGCGTGCGCAGTGCAATGGTCAGCAACGGCTACCTGTGGGGTGATGACGGGCAGGCCCTGCGATGCCTGGACGGTTGGTACACCGTGGGTGACCAAGGCTATGTGGAGGACGGGATCCTCCACATTCTGGGGCGGCGCTCAGACATGATCCTTACTGCCGGCAAGAACGTCTACCCCCACGAGGTGGAGCTTGCCCTCGCCTCGGTTCCGGGGATAGAAGTGGCTGTTGCTGCCGGGGCGCCTGACGATATCCGCGGGCAAAAGGTGATTGCCGGCGTCGTACCTGCCTACGGCGCCGTCACCGCGACGCAGCTGCGTACCGGATTGGACGGACTGCTTGCAAGGGACAAATGGCCGCTGCAGTTCTTCGTGCTCGCGGAGCTGCCCATGACGGACCGGGGCAAAATCAGCAGGGGTGTCCTTTTGGACTGGATCAAGAACCACGACCCGCGGGCGCAGCCCCTTGGCTGACGCAGCACCCATGAACGTGCACGCGGACGAGTCCCTCCAACCGGTGATCATAGCGGCGCTCCGTACCCCCATTTGCCGCGCCAATGGCCAAGTGAAGCACTTCCGCGCGCCGGATCTCCTGGCACCGGTGATCCGTTCATTGGTTGAATCGGCGGGCGTGGATGCCGCCGCGGTTGACGACGTCATCATCGGAAACGCGGTGGGCGGCGGAGGAAATGTGGCGCGCTTCGCGGCGCTGCAGGCCGGGTTGCCAATCTCGGTTCCTGGACTCACGGTGGACCGGCAGTGCGGCTCGGGACTGGACGCCATCGCGTTGGCGTCCCGGCTGGTGGCAGCCGGCGGCGGCCCCCTCTATATTGCCGGTGGCGTCGAAAGCATCAGTACCGCTCCCGCCCGGGCCAACAGGAACGACGACGGCGGCCTGGACTTCTACTCGCGCGCCACCTTTGTGCCAATGCAGTACGGCGACCCGGATATGGGGGTGGCCGCCGAAAACGTGGCACGGGAATGCGGCGTGTCACGGGAACGGCAGGACGACTACGCACTCCGCAGCCATCGGAGGGCGGTCAGCGCCGCCGAAGACGGCAGGTTCGTGAGCGAGATGGTCTCCCTGGCGGGCCAGGAAACGTCGGTGACCCGCGATGATGGTCCCCGCCCCTCGCTTCGCGCGCCGATGATGGCGAGGTTCCCTGCAGCCTTCGTGCCCGGAGGAACAGTCACCGCAGGGAATTCGTGTTTCGACGCGGACGGTGCCTCCGCCGTCGTCGTTACCTCCCTCAAGCGCGCACGGGCCATGGGCGCGAAGGACGGCTTGCTGGTTTTGGGCTGCGATACCAGCGGTGTAGATCCGGAACTGCTGGGCGTCGGTGCTGCCTACGCGGCCGAAAAGCTCCTGTCGGAACTCAGAGTGGCACCGGACGACGTCGACCTCATCGAATTCAATGAAGCGTTTGCCGCCCAGACTATTGCTTGCCTGGACCACCTGGGGATCGCGCCGCAACGGGCGAACCTGGACGGTGGAGCCTTGGCGCTGGGCCACGCCTACGGTGCGTCGGGGGCGGTCCTGGTGACCCGCCTCCTGGCCCAGGCGCGCCGCCGGTACCTTCAGTCGAGGGAGTCGCCCTTGGGGCTGGCAATGATCAGCATCGCCGGCGGCATGGGAACAGCGGCACTTATGCGGTACTCAAGGCTCTAGCGGGTCTTCCGGCTCACCCAGGCCGCGGGCAGCCAACGCATCGCCCGTCTGCCGGGCGTACGCCACGGTAGTGATGAAGACAGGGAGCACTAAAGCCCGGGGGTTGCGCTCCAGGCCACGGGCCCGGGCTGAGTCGCGCACATCGGCGAAAGCTCCGGCGATGAACGGGATGCTCCGAAGCATCACGGCGATGGTCAGGGCAAAGCGTTCGGGGTCGGCTCCAAAGCGCCGGAACGGCTTGGCCAGTGAGACAACGCCATCCAGGAGGTCCTGCACCGGAGTGGTGGCCGTGAGCACGGATGCTGCCACCACGCACACCAGGATATTGAGGACGATCCGGGCCGCCGTGGATCCTCCGAGTTGCCACCACTGGAACAATCCAATGACCAGCACGATGGGCGCCACCATCCGGATGGCTCCGGCAAGTCGCCGCAGGCCTGCTCCGCTGAGCAGGAACAGGCCACACATGATGCAGAAGACCACCAGGGAAACGGCCCAGTCGACCACCAGGAAGGATGCTGCCCCGCAGGCGGCCACCACCAGGAATTTCAGCAACAGGGGTGCGCGATGGATCACGGACTTCCCGGGAACGTAGTTGGCGATCAGGAAACCATGGCCCCTCACCTCGGCACGTCGCCTGTCCTGCTTCCGGTCGGAAGCTCGTCCAACGCCGCCGCGCAAAGCATCCGGTACCGTGCGACGCCTTCTTCCGCATCGCCGTCGAACACTATCCGGCCCGACTCGACAACCAGGACACGGTCCATATCCATCGCCAGGTCCAAATCGTGGGTGGACATGATGACCTGCTGGTCCAGGCCTGCGATGGTGCGGCGAAGGAGCTCCCGGTTGCGCAGGTCCAGCAGCGTGGATGGTTCGTCGAGGACCAGCACCTTGGGGTCAACCGCCAGCACGGCCGCCAACGCCAACAACTGCCGTTCTCCGCCGGAAAGTTCGTAAATGCTCTGGTCGGCCAGGCCCAGGAGGCCGAAACGGGTAAGGACTGTTTCGGCCCAGGCAGCGCGTTCTTTGGAGTTCTTGACGGAACGGCGGAGTGAAAGCTCTACGTCTTCACGGCCCGTCGGCATGACCAGCTGCGACAGGGGATCGGTAAACACGAAACCCACGTTTCGCCGAACCCTTCGAACGTTTGCCACGGTGTCATCGCCGTGGACTACGATCCTGCCCTCGCTGGGTGCAACCAAGCCATTGAGCAGGCGCAGCAGTGTGGACTTGCCGGAACCGTTGGCCCCTATGACGCCAATGCGCCGCTCAGTGAGCTCCAGCGAAATGTCATGCAGCAGGGTCTTGGCAGTGTCGCTGCCGTCAACCGAAACGCGTACCGAGACGCCGTCGAAATGGATGGAATTCATGCGGTGATAGTTCCTGGCCTACTTGACCCGACGGACCAGGACATCAGGAAAGGCCTTGTGGATAGCAAGTGCAATGACCACGGCCAGCACGTTCTTGAGGATGTCTCCCGGGTAGAAGGCAAGGTCGGCAACGAAAGCCTTGCCAAAGTCGAGTTTGCCGTTCACCATCATGCCCAGTACACCGAGACCGTGGATGATGACGACGCTGCTGACCATGGCGGCGGCGAAAAGCCACAGCCCCCGGTACTTCACCGTCCGGCGGATCACGACGGCGGCCAGGTAGCCGGTAGCGGCAGCGGCCAAGGGGAAGGCCACAATGTAGCCTGCGGAAGGCGTCGCCAGGATCCCCAAGCCGCTGCGTCCACCACTGAAGATGGGCAACCCTGCCAGGCCGAGCAGGACATAAAGCCCGACGGCGGCGAACCCGCGTCCAGCACCCAACACCAGTCCGCTAAGCATCACGGTGAGGGTCACCAAGGTGATCGGGACTCCCAATGCTCCTATCGGGATTCCGGGGACGATCGAGGAGGCTGCGACGAGCGCTGCGAAGACAGCGATAAGGCCGATGTCAGTAGCGGTCCATCGCCGACGGGCGGGTGCAGTAGTGAGCTGCGCTGTGGCAGAGTCGGTCTGGCTCATGAAGGGTCCAATCAGGTGTGATGCGATGCGGTGTGTGCGGAACTTCCCCCTGCATTCGAGGGTACGGACGCCACGGGACCCTCATTTTGGAGCCTTCCCACAACGCACGCCGCGGATTCTTTGAAGGGTGCCCCAAAATTTCGCTGGGCGGGCAAATGCCAGTCCCCGGCCGGGGTACCGGTAGACTTGAACAGGCTGTTCTCACAGCCCACCCCGCCGCAGCTGTCAGGCTCCGCACCTGACCGGGCCCACCGGTCCCCGCAGGCGTTCCCCATTGAAAGGCATCACCCGAATTGATTACCGTCCAGGACCTCGAACTCCGCGCCGGCGCACGCCTGCTCATGGACCAGGTTAACTTCCGGGTGGACAAAGGGGACAAGATTGGCCTCGTTGGGCGCAACGGTGCCGGCAAAACCACTCTGACCCGCGTCCTCGCAGGCGAAGGGCTCCCTGCTGGCGGCAAGGTAACCCGCAGCGGCGAGATCGGCTACCTGCCGCAGGATCCGCGGACGCCTGACATGGAGCAGCTCGCCCGCGACCGCATCCTCTCCGCCCGTGGCTTGGATGTCGTGGTGGGCAAACTCAAGAAGGCACACGAGGACATGGCCAGCGAGGACGCCGCCGTCCAGCGTAAAGCCATGGGCCGTTACGACCGTCTCGAAGCAGAATTCCTGGCAGGCGGAGGTTACGCTGCCGAAGCCGAAGCCGCGGCGATCTCCTCTAACCTGGCGTTGCCGGACCGCCTCCTGAACCAACCGTTGAAAACCCTCTCCGGTGGACAGCGCCGCCGCGTGGAACTGGCACGAATCCTATACTCCGACGCAGAAACCCTGCTCCTGGACGAACCCACCAACCACCTGGATGCCGACTCCATCACCTGGCTCCGGGACTTCCTGAAGAACCACCAGGGCGGCCTGATCGTGATCAGCCACGACACGGACCTGCTCGAGGCCACCGTCAATAAGGTCTACCTCCTTGATGCCAACCGCGCCCAGATCGATTACTACAACATGGACTGGAAGCGTTACCTGCTCCAGCGTGAAACGGATGAACGCGCCCGCAAGCGCGAACGTGCCAACGCCGAAAAGAAGGCCCAGGTCCTGATCGACCAGGCGAACAAGATGCGGGCCAAGGCCACCAAGGCAGTAGCAGCCCAGAACATGGCCAAGCGTGCCGAGCGGCTCCTCAGCGGCCTGGAAGCTGTCCGTGAGAACGATCGCGTAGCAGCACTGCGCTTCCCGGATCCTTCACCGTGCGGCAAGACCCCTCTCACGGCCGAAGGACTCAGCAAGTCCTACGGCTCGCTGGAAATCTTCACTGATGTGGACCTGGCCATCGACCGCGGCTCCAAGGTGGTTATCCTGGGCCTCAACGGTGCCGGCAAGACCACCCTGCTGCGCATGCTCGCCGGAGTCGACAAGCCCGACACAGGTGACATCATCCCCGGGCACGGCCTCAAGGTGGGCTACTACGCCCAGGAGCACGAAACCCTGGATGTTGATCGCACCGTTCTCGAGAACATGCGCTCATCGGCGCCGGACATGAAGGACGCCGAAGTCCGCGGCATCCTGGGTTCATTCCTCTTCTCGGGCGACGACGTCGACAAGCCCGCCGGTGTGCTCTCGGGTGGAGAAAAGACGCGCCTGGCCCTGGCCACCATCGTTGCCTCCAGCGCCAACGTTCTGCTGCTGGACGAACCCACCAACAACCTCGACCCCGCCAGCCGCGCCGAAATCCTGGGCGCGCTCAAGAACTACAGCGGCGCCGTCGTCATGGTCAGCCACGACGAAGGTGCCGTATCGGCGCTGAACCCGGAACGCGTAGTGCTGCTTCCGGACGGCGTTGAGGACCACTGGAACGAGGACTACCTGGACTTGATCACGCTGGCGTAAGCGTCGCCTAGCGGACCTGCAAGGGTTCGGCGTCGGTGACGCGCGCCAGCTCTTGGTAGCTGATGGAGAACATGGAGTTGTGGTCTCCGGCTCCTGCCCAGAGCAGTGGGTATTCCCGCAGCGAACTGTCCAGGATGGTTCGGAGTTTCTTAGGGTGGCCCACTGGGGCTACACCTCCTACTTCCTGGCCGGTGTGCTCCAGCACGAATTCCGGTGTGGCGCGGCGGATCTTACCCGTACCCAACTGTGCTGCAACCAATGCTGTATCAACCTTGGCGGCGCCGCTGGCAAGGATCAGCAGGGGAGCGCCGTCGAGCTCGAAGATCAGGCTGTTGGTGATTGCGGCGACGTCGCAGCCCAACACGGAAGCAGCGGCGGCCGCCGTGGGAACCTTGTCCGCAAAGATGCGGATAGTGTCCTGGGCCCCCGCCGCGGTCAACGCCGCCTTTACGTTCAGTACAGTATCCGGAATCATTCAGTAGCCTTGGGCATCAAGGATGGCGTCTTCCTCTTCTTCGGACGTGGGCCTCTTGTTCTTTCGCGCCGCCGGGGTGCGGGGCTTGGGTGTCCCGCCGGCGGCAATGATCCCGTCGTCCTCTTCCTCTTCGGCGTCGATTGCCGCGTTGCGTGCCTGCTGGCGTGCGGCATAGCCGAAACCGATGAACATCAGCACACCGAAAGCGAACCACTGCAAGGAGTAGGAAAGGTGCGTACCCTCTTCCGTGGCCGGCTTCGGGAACGGCGTGGGCATCGGTTGCACCGCAGGGTCCTCACTGGCCAACTGCCCGTAGGCTCCCGTGGCGATGGGGTACGGGAGTTCTTTGGCGAAGCCGGCAAGGTCGATTGAGGCGAGCTGCCCATCCACGGCACCGCGGTCAAGCTTCGGCTCGGCAGGTTTCAGCCGGGCGACTACGGTGACTTCGCCTGCCGGAGGAGCCGGCACGACGTCGGGTCGGCCGGGCGTATTGTTGCCGATAGGCAACCAGCCACGGTCAATCACCACGGTCTCGCCGGTGGTAAGCCGGAAGGGAACCACGACGTCGTAGCCCGGCTGGCCATTCAGCGGACGGTTACGGACAACGCGCTGCCCGTCGAGGTCGTAGCTGCCCCGTAGCTGGACCTGTGTCCACTCGCGTTCGGGGTCCAGGGCACGGAACTGGTCACTGATCTCAGAGAAAGGGATGGGGGTCGCTGAGTAATTGCTGACCACGCGGTTGATTTCGGCAAGGGTCTCGGCCCGGCGGTCCATTTGCCAACGCCCCAGGAAGACGCATGCGGTGGCAAAAATCACGGCCAGGACAAAATACCCCAGCCATTTGCTGGAGAAAAGGAAACGGTACATTCAGCCGGCCTCGTTCGCAGGGTCCTGGTGGGCCACGAAGGGCACGGTTTCCTTCCACAGGCCGCGGGTCTGAAGGTAGTCTTCCAGCCACTCCCGGTGTTCCCCGCAGGAGAGCCACACTTTCCGCCGCTCCGGAGTATGGATGCGTGGGTTGTTCCACAGAAGCTGCCACTCAGCACCGGCACGGCATCCCTTCCTCGAGCATGTCGCCGGTCCCTGGGCCTGTCGGGATTCCTGGTCCGACAGACCAGGTCCGCCGAGGCTAAAGATATTCATGAAGTCGCCTGTTCATCGCCGGGTTCCCCGGCCTCGCTTGCTTCGCCACTGGTGTGTTCGGCACTGCGGGACGGCGGATCATCATCCACCAGCTCGCCTTGGAGCACCGTTGGCGTGTCTGCGGATCCATCGTCCGCAGCTTGGTATGGCCTTTCGATTTCCGGCACCGCCACGTAATCCAGCAGGGACTCGCTGTGCACCTCGGCCTTGTCGCTGCCATTGGCGATGACGACGGCAATCCAAGGAAGGAAGACAGCACCTGCAATGGCGATGATCTTAAACCAGCCGTCCACCACAAAGATCAGGATGATGCAGACCATGCGGATTCCCATGGCGATCGCATACTTGGCCATGCGCTGGCGCATGTCCTCGGAATGGGCAGCTGCCGCATCGGTGATGCTGTGGACTTCGGGGTCGCCGGAAACAGCGTCCGGATCTCCGGGCACTTGCTGCAGGGGACTGCTTCCTGGGGTCACAGTTGAATCATCACGCTCCAAAGGCCTCTTCCAATTCTCTCACCAAGCCGGTAGCCGCCCAAACCGCGCAGGGCCCTTCATGCCCGCAGGTTGCTGCGCATGGCGGATAAGATCGACAAAGGAAAATCCCTGCCGCAGCGGCACCGAATGCCGCGGAACCTGGAGCATATGTATGTCTGAAGCAGTATCGGCCCCCCGCAGCGTCCTCATTACCGGTGGCAACCGCGGCATCGGCCTCGCCATCGCCCAATCTTTCCTCGCCAACGGCGACAAGGTCGCTGTCACTTACCGCAGTGAAACAGAACTGCCTGAGGGAATCCTGGGCGTCAAAGCCGACGTGACCGATGAAGCTTCGATTGATGCAGCATTCAAGATCATCGAGGAAGCGCACGGCCCCGTCGAGGTGCTGGTGGCGAATGCGGGGATCACCAAGGACACCCTGCTGCTCCGCATGAGCGAAGAGGACTTCACGTCGGTTCTGGACACCAACCTGACCGGCGCATTCCGCGTCATCAAGAGGGCCTCCAAGGGGATGATCCGTTTGCGGAAGGGCCGCGTGGTCCTGATTTCGTCCGTGTCGGGCCTCTACGGCGCTCCTGGCCAGATCAACTACTCCGCGTCCAAGGCCGGCATGGTGGGTATCGCGCGGTCGCTGACCCGCGAACTCGGTAGCCGCGGGATCACCGCGAACGTCGTAGCTCCGGGCTTCATCAATACCGACATGACTGCGGAACTGCCCGAAGAAACGCAGAAGTCGTATCTGGCCAACGTTCCGGCCGGCCGCTTCGCGGAGGCAGCTGAAGTAGCCGACGTCGTCCGCTGGGTAGCCAGCGACGAGGCTGCCTACATTTCAGGCGCTGTCATCCCCGTGGACGGCGGACTGGGAATGGGCCACTAGCCACTACGGCAGTTTTTTGTCCGGGGGCGACAAAGGCTTTGGTCCGTGCCACTGGCAAGATGGAAACCGAGTCCACGGAATTTGGATGAAGTGAACAAAAGGAGCACGAATGGGAATGCTGGATAACAAGACCGCGATCGTCACGGGGTCCTCCCGTGGTATCGGCGCGGAAGTTGCCAAGATCCTCGCTGGCGAGGGTGCCGCCGTCGTCGTCAACTACCGCCAAAAGGCGCCCCGCGCCAACAAGGTTGTAGCTGACATCCAGGCGGCTGGCGGCCGGGCTGCGGCCGTGGGAGCGGACCTCACCACGGACGAAGGCGTACACGCCTTGGCCAGCACCGCGATGGAGGAATTCGGCTCCTTGGACATCCTGGTGCTCAATGCTTCGGGCGGCATGGAATCCGGCATGGAGGAAGGCTACGCGCTCAAATTGAACCGCGACGCCCAGGTCAACATGCTCAATGCCGCTGTGCCGCTGATGCCGGAGGGCTCGCGGGTTGTCTTCGTCACCAGCCACCAGGCCCACTTTGTGGAAACCGTGCCCACGATGCCCGAATACGAGCCCGTTGCCAAGAGCAAGCGTGCCGGCGAGGACGCACTGCGCGCCCTCCTGCCGAACCTGGCCGACAAGGGCATCTCCTTGGTGGTCGTTTCCGGTGACATGATCGAAGGAACAGTGACTGCCACCCTCCTGGACCGTTCAAATCCAGGTGCCATCGAAGCACGCCGCGCCGAAGCCGGAAAGCTCTACTCCGTACAGGAGTTTGCCGCGGAGGTTGCCAAAATGGTTACCGCCGACGTGGAATCGGGACACACCGAATACGTTGGCGGCTCTGACTACTTCAACAAGTCAGGCGAGTAGCAGCAGTAGATCGCCACATACGGAACGGCCCGGGACAGCGTCCCGGGCCGTTCCGCTTTAAGTCTCCGGCTGCATTTCGAGGTAGAAGAATGCTCGATGACAATTAGATAAATATCACCAAAAACCGCGTCACGAATTTCAAAAATCTGTTTTGCGCTTTTCCTTTTGCATTTGTTCCGGGCGTCTGATTGACTCTGAAAAGCGCCTCCTTCGAGGCCTGTCACACAGGAGTTTCTTTGGACTTACTACTGCATGCGGATGATATCCATGCGTCCTATGAACAACGGCAAATCCTCAATGGGGTCAGCCTTTCGCTGAATCGCGGCGAAATTCTCGGCATGATCGGAACCAACGGTGCCGGAAAAACAACGCTCATGGGCGTCCTCGCAGGGACCCATCAACACCAGGCCGGCCACATCATGCTGGCGGGCGAGAAGTATCGGCCCGAGTCCGCAGAGGAAGCGCGAGCTTGCGGCGTCGGGCTCATCCCGCAGAACTTCCGGCTGGACCCTGAATTGACCATCGCCAAGGCAATCTTTCGAGGAACATTCCAGGGCGGCAAGCGCCATGAAGAACTCCGTGGCCGGGCCGCCGAACTCATCCGGGACATCGGCGTCACCATGGATCCGGACGCCAAGGTGGGCACCCTGATCCGCGCCGAGCAGGCTCTTGTGGAAGTTCTCAGGATGGTTGCCGAAGAAGCCCAGTTGGTCATCATGGACGAGGTTGCCGCGTCACTTCCGGACCACGATGTTGCCGTCCTTCATCAGGTCCTGCGCATGCTGACCAGGCAAGGCCGCGCAATTATCTACATCACCCATCGCCTGGATGAGGTCCGTTCCATCGCCCACCGCATCGCTGTGCTCAGGGATGGCAGGGTCCATAAAGTCCTGGAAGCCAGCCAGACCAACGTAGACGAACTGGCGTTCCTGCTCCTCAATCACGAGTTGGAGGGCAACGTCAGGCCCACCGGGCGATCAGACACAGGGGAGGCCTTGCGCGTGGTCGACCTTAGCGTCGATGACGCCGTGCGGGGAGTCTCCTTTGACGTCTCCAAGGGAGAGTTTTTCGGCCTTGTGGGAACACATCGCTCCGGCGTCTATCAGCTGGTCGAGGCATTGGCAGGCGTACATCCAAGCACCTCCGGCGAGATCCGCATCCGGGGTGAGCGCGTGGAGATCCGCGGGATCCACGACGCAGCGAGGCTAAAGATCGGTTACCTCTCAGATACGGCCGAATCGGCGCCGACCGATGCCAGCATAACGGAAGGCCTTCAGAGCAGCGGCAGCCCGAGCGGGGACCTGGAGGAGGAGATCGCCACGTTGAGGAGCGTGGTTGAGGTGGTTCGACGCATGCGCATCAACACCACCAACATCCACGGTGCCTTGGACACTCTTTCCGGAGGTGACCGGCAAAAGGTGCAGCTGGCCAAATGGATGAGTGCCGGCTGCGATGTGCTGATTCTCAGCCACCCCAGCCGCGGCATCGACATTGGCGCCAAGGAAGTCGTCTACGAGATGCTGAGCGAACTCAGCGAGCTCGGGGTCGCGATCATTCTGTTGTCGTCGGATTTGTCGGAGTTGGTTGGCTGGTGCCACCGGATCGGGGTGATGCGCGAGGGCGAGCTGGTCACCATTGAGGCCAATGCCAACACGAACGAGGACGTCCTGGTCCACCACATGCTGGGCGTGAAGTTCGAGTCGGGGACCAGAGACGCGCGGCGGGTCATGACCTGATCCGCAGCCGGTTATCCGGAATAGGTTACTGATGGCGAAAAAGGACGGTCGCGGTGTACGCGGCCGTCCTCTCCCGTTCAAAACGCAGGCGCTAGATACTGACGCCCTTGGATATGCTGCTGAGTTTGTGGCGTGCCAGGGCCAGGTTCGCGTACGTGCGATCAAGCACCAAATACACGAAAAGGCCTTTGGAGCCTTCAGAGTTCAGGACGTTGATCAGGTGGTACTGGGTGCCCAGGGTGATGAGGATGTCTTCGATGTTGCTGTCCAGCTTCAGATCCGCCATGGTTCGCAGTTTTGAACTGACCACGTTGGAGTTGCCGGCCGCGGCCACCCCGAGGTCGAAGCCGGGGTTTCCGCCCTGCGCCAGGGCCATTCCGCTGGAGTAGTCAACGATGGCTGCCCCTGTAGCGCCCTCTATGGACAGCAGTTGCTTCATGGCGTCATCAAGTGAGCTCATAATGGATTCTTCCTGTTCTGTTTCGTCATGGCCGGAATCCGTGAAGTACATGGTTCGGGTCTCCTGGTATAGAGGCGTTCCGCTGGAAGATCCAGGCTCGAACACCTCCGCTGCCGGCAGTTCGTCCCCTTGAGGTTCGACCCCGAGGAATTCATGAAGTGGTGTCGGACTTTCTTCTGCGGCAAAGGACGTCAATTCGCCGGCGTCCAGACCGTCATTACGCTTCCACCACTTCCATGTGCGTCCCGAACGGTCCACCACCTGCCCTGCACTTCCTTCATCCCGGACCGTTATTGCATAACGGATGTCCTTTTGAAGTTTCCATCCTCACATACGGAATTGGGCGCAGCATATTCCCCTGGACATTTAATGCGATCGGGTGACAATCGAATAAATTAGTGCGAATTCACCGTCATGAAATGCAAGGCGCCTACACTTATGCGCTTTCAATCTCATGGCAAATAGGGCAGTAGCCAGGGAAGACTCCGGCGACCTAGACGTTGGCGATGTGCCGGACTGCGTCCAGATACGGCATGTTGATGGCGGCGTCCGCCACGGCGCGAACGGCCGGTTTGGCATTGAAGGCAATGCCGATCCCGGCTGCACCCAGCATGTCCAGGTCGTTGGCGCCATCACCCACCGCAATGGTGTGCTCCAGGCTGATGCCCTCGGCAGCGGCCCATTCGCGCAGGTATTTCTCCTTGGCAGCGCGGTCAATAACCGCGCCGAGTACCTTGCCGGTCAACGCGCCGTCGACAATTTCCAGCTCGTTGGCGATCCAGTAATCCAGGCCCAGCCCGCCCGCAATCGGTTCAAGGATCTGGTTGAACCCACCTGACACAACGGCCACGGTGTGGCCGGCGGCCTTGAACGCCGCAACCAGTTCAGCCGCACCGAGGCTGAGGCGAACTTCTTCCCGGACGGAATCGACGACGGCGGCAGGCAGCCCGGCGAGCACTGCAACCCGCGCGTGGAGGCTCTGTGCGAAGTCGAGCTCGCCCCGCATGGCTGCCTCTGTGACAGCAGCGACTTCCTCCCGTTTACCTGCATGGGCGGCCAAAAGCTCGATGACTTCCTGTTGGATCAAAGTTGAGTCGACATCCATGATGAGCAGCTTCCGCGCTGCCTGCCGCAGCCCCTGGGGAACAATGGCCGTATCAACTCCAGGGCCTGCCACCTCAGCTACCTTGCGTCGCACGCCGGCGAGGTCCGAGGCCGCATCCTCCAGAGGCGTGAGTTCCACTGTGTGAACGGCGAAGCGCTCATCTGCGGAGTGTGATTCGGACGACACTGTGACGCCGGCGCCAGCCAGGGCAAAGCGGATATTTTCCAGGGATTCGGCGGTCAAGTTCACGCCATAGCTGACCGCAGCCAAGTTCGAAGTCATGGCCCCAATCCTACTGAGGGCGCCGCACCCGCCCGAATTCATTTCATGTCACCGGGCATGCGCCGCAACCGGTTATCAGTCATGTGGATTTTTGTCCTAGTGTCTACTGCTATGAGTGATGTTCTGGAATTGGCTTCCGTCAGCGTTGTCCGAGGCAAAAAGACCCTGCTGGACAAGGTTGACTGGCAGGTCAACGAAGGCGAACGCTGGGTCATCCTGGGCCCCAACGGCGCCGGCAAGACGACCCTCCTCCAGATTGCCGCAGCGCGACTGCACCCCAGCAGCGGCCAGGCAGGGATTCTCGACGAAGTTCTTGGACGCGTCGACGTCTTTGAACTGCGTCCCAGGATCGGACTGTCGTCCGCAGCACTTGCGACCCAAATCCCGGAACACGAGAACGTGCTCAATGTGGTGGTCACGGCAGCCTATGGCGTAACCGGCCGCTGGCGGGAAGGCTACGAACGCGACGACGAACGTCGTGCTTTCCGCCTGCTCAACGACTGGGGAATGGGCCCGCTGCTTAACCGCACCTTTGCCACCCTGTCCGAAGGGGAGCGCAAGCGCGTCCAGATTGCCCGGGCACTCATGACCGATCCTGAACTGCTTCTCCTCGACGAACCTGCAGCCGGCCTGGATGTGGGGGGCCGCGAAGAACTCGTCCACAAGCTCGGCGAGCTCGCCAGCGACGAGGACGCCCCTGCCATGGTCCTGGTGACCCACCACCTTGAAGAAGTGCCCCCGGGCTTCACCCACGCCATGCTCCTGCGCGAAGGCGGTGTCGTGGCCGCGGGTCCCATCAAGGAAGTGTTGACTGACGAACACCTGAGCAACACCTTCGGCCTGCCCCTGAACGTTACCGAAAACGCCGGCCGCTACACGGCCGTCGCCCGCCGATAGGCAGACCCGAAACCACAATGGAAATCCTTAACGACATCCTGGTCTTCTTCGCGGGCTTGTGGGCCGGAACCATCAATGCGGTGGTCGGCTCCGGCACGTTGGTGACCTTCCCTGTACTTATTGCCATTGGTGTGACGCCGGTGGTTGCCTCCATGAGCAATGCCATGGGCCTGGTAGCGGGCAACGCCGCCGGTGCATGGGGCTATCGGCGCGAGCTTGCCGGTCGCGGCAGGCAGTTGATGAAACTGTTGCCGGCCTCGTTGCTGGGCGGTATAACCGGGGCTTGGCTGCTGCTGCACCTGCCGGAGAAGGTGTTCCACTACGTCGCCCCTGTGCTGCTGGTGGTGGCACTGCTGATGGTGGTCTTCCAGCCCAAGCTGCAGGGCTGGGTGCGCAGCAGGGAACAAAACCCCGAGCATGCGATCCGCGATCGAAGCCACGGCGTACTGCTGGTGGTCCTCGTGTACCTTGCCGGTGTTTATGGTGGCTACTTCGTCGCAGCCCAGGGGATTCTCCTGGTGGGAATCCTGGGGGTCTTCCTCTCGGGAACCATGCAGAACGCGAATGCCATGAAGAACATCTTGGTCCTTGGCGTCAACATGGTCGCCGCCGTTTCCTACTTGATTTTCGCCTTTGACCGCATCGAATGGTTCTTTGTCCTGATCATTGCCGTG
Source organism: Arthrobacter sp. fls2-241-R2A-172 (assembly GCF_030208885.1). Taxonomy (NCBI): domain Bacteria; kingdom Bacillati; phylum Actinomycetota; class Actinomycetes; order Micrococcales; family Micrococcaceae; genus Arthrobacter; species Arthrobacter sp. fls2-241-R2A-172. The sequence continues at coordinate 252,830 of NZ_JARVTB010000002.1, forward strand.
AGTTCCACCATCGGCGGACTCATCGGTTCGAAAGTGGGGCGGAAGCTCTCCCCGAAAGTCCTGCGGGCCGTCATTTTCGCGCTCGGCCTCGTTGCACTGGGCTTCATGATCGCCAACCTGCTGAAGTAATCCCCTGTGACCTTTCACTACCTAGAGTCCGCAGATGATCCACGCGTCACGGACTACACCACCCTCACCGACGTCCACCTTCGCAAACTCCGCGAGCCGGAGGAGGGCATGTACATCGCCGAATCCTCCCGGGTACTCCGCCGGGCGCTGGCTGCGGGACACCAGCCTCGTTCTTTCTTCCTTGCCGAAAAGTGGTTGGCGGACCTCGACGACGTTTTCCGGCAATACCCCGACGTACCGGTTTTCATTGGCAAGGCCGACCTGCTGGAGCAGATCACCGGGTTCCACCTCCACCGCGGAGCGATGGCAGCCATGCACCGGCCAGCGCCTGTTCCCTTGGAAGAACTCCTCGCGAAAGCCCGGCGGGTGGCCGTGCTGGAGGACATCGTGGACCACACCAACGTGGGCGCAATCTTCCGGTCGGCGGCAGCGCTGGGTGTCGACGCAGTCCTGGTCTCGCCACGGTGCGGTGATCCGCTGTACAGGCGCAGCGTCCGCGTGAGCATGGGCACGGTCTTCCAGGTCCCGTGGGCGCGCTTGGAAAGCTGGCCGGATGACTTGTCCCGTCTGAAGGAACAGGGCTTCACCGTGGCCGCCATGGAGCTGACGGAGGATGCGGTAGACCTCGACGATCTGGCCGCCCGGCAGATCCCCAAACTTGCCCTGGTCCTTGGTACCGAAGGCGCGGGCATGAGCGAGGAAACGCTCGCCGCCGTCGATCTCGCCGTCAAAATCCCGATGCGCGCTGGCGTCGATTCACTCAACGTGGCCGCTGCCTCGGCAGTGGCGTTCTGGGAACTCCGTCCGCGGGACTGAAGCCGGTTCGTATGGCATGGACGTTTCCGCTATGATTGGTTGTTGGCCCAGCCGCTGGAATATCCACTTTCCAGTGACGGACCACCTCCATTCATACCTGGCAGCTGGCAAAATCCAGTTGCGTGAACAAAAGGTCCCATTATGAAGTCTGATATCCACCCGAAGTACGAAGCTGTTGTCTTCAACGACCTGGCCTCCGGTACGCAGTTCCTGACCAAGTCCACCGTGTCTTCCTCGAAGACCATCGAGTGGGAAGACGGAAACACCTACCCGGTTATCGACGTCGAAATCTCTTCGGAGTCCCACCCGTTCTACACGGGCAAGCAGCGCATCATGGACTCCGCTGGCCGCGTCGAGCGCTTCAACGCTCGCTTCAAGGGCTTCGGCGGCAAGAAGTAACCACTTCACCCCGAGTCTTTACAGAGGCCCGCATTGCTGGAATTCCGGCAATGCGGGCTTTTGCGTTTTCCGGCAAGATGGAGAGCATGACTTCCCAGCCCACGCCTGAAACCCGGAACCACGACGACGACACCCGCCTTCACGGCGAATATAAGGTTCCCGGCGGAAAACTGGTGGTGGTTGACCTTGAGGTGGCGAACGGCCACTTCGCCAATGTCTCCCTGAGCGGAGACTTCTTTTTGGAGCCCGACGAGGCCCTGCAGGACATCAACAAGGCACTGACAGGACTGCCGGGCACGTCAACGGCAGCGGACATTGCCGCGGCCGTAACCGCGGGCTTGCCTGAAGGTGCCGTACTGTTCGGCTTCTCCGCAGAAGCCGTGGCCATAACAGTCCGGCGGGCCTTGTCCAAGGCCACCGGCTGGTCAGACCACCAATGGGAAGTCATCCCACCGACGGTCCTGCCAACCGAGGTCAACGTGGCCCTGGACGAAGTCCTCACTGAGGAGGTCGGTGCCGGGCTGCGGAACCCGACGCTGCGGTTCTGGGACTGGGAAGAGCCCTCCGTGGTGATTGGCAGCTTTCAGTCAGTGCGTAACGAAGTGGACCCCGACGGCGTGTCCCGGCACGGCATCACCGTGGTGCGCAGGATCAGCGGCGGGGGAGCGATGTTCATGGAGGCAGGAAACTGCATCACGTATTCGCTGTACCTGCCGCAGACACTGGTGGACGGCATCAGTTTCGCGGACTCCTATGCCTTCCTTGACTCCTGGGTCATGGCCGCGTTGGAGAAGCTCGGCATCAACGCTTTCTATGTCCCGCTCAACGACATTGCAACGGAGCAGGGCAAAATCGGCGGAGCAGCACAGAAGCGGCTTGCCAACGGGGGCATGCTCCATCACGTCACCATGAGCTACGACATCGACGCCGACAAGATGGTGGAGGTTCTGCGCATCGGCATGGAGAAGTTGTCCGACAAGGGAACCCGGAGTGCCAAGAAGCGCGTGGATCCCTTGCGTCGGCAGACCGGCCTGGCCCGGTCCGCCATCCTCAAGGCCATGCAGGAAGTCTTTACCGAGCGCTATGGCGCAGTCGAGTCCCGGCTCAGTGAAGCGGAGCTCGATGAAGCCCGAAAACGGGTTGACGCGAAGTTCGGCACGGACGAATGGCTGAACCGGGTTCCCTGACGGGTTCTATTCCGCCGTCCTAGCCCTTGGCGGCCTGCGCAGTCAGGGCACGCAACAGGTGGCTGCGCTGCTCGATAATGATGCGCCGCAACGCACGCGGAGCGTCACCATGTTCGGCCAGCCATTCGTCGGTGCGGAGCACCACCGGGTGCCGGGCAGGTTCCATGCCGTCGCCAAGGTCCTGGGCGGCCGGGAACAGTCCGCGGACAATCCTTCCGGCAATTTCAATGCTTCGCTCTGCCCACACCTTTTCAAGGCAATCGAAATACGGTTCCACGTAGGGTTGCAACAGGGCAGCCGGGGCCGTGGCGAAGCCTGCAATGGTCGCGCTCAGGATTTCATTGGAGAGTCCGGTACCCAGGACCGCCGAATCCCATGCCGCGGCCTTCACCGAAGGGTCTGGGCGGGCCGCCGAGGCAAGAGCGTGGCCCTCACGTCCTGAGGCCGTCTTGTCCGCTTCCAGTTCCCGGTCGAGCTCAGCTTGCGACGCCTGTCCGTGGGCTGCCAGGGCCTGCCACAGGCTCCAGCGCAGTTCTGCGTCGACTGCGAGTCCGTCAATGACAACGCTGCCGTCAAGGATGCTGCGCAGCAGGGAGAGCTCAGAGTCGCCATGCCGCGAGACATCCGAGAGTGTCCTGGCCCAGGCGAGTTGCTGGTCCGACCCCGCTGGGGCAGCCTTCAACTGTGCGGCAGCAACGGCCAGGAAGTCCTTGCGGACACCGTCCCGCGTCTTAGCAGGCACGAATCGCTCAATGGCGGTGGAGGCGTTGCCCAGGACATTGAGCAGGACTCCAATGCCGGTTTCGGCCGGAGCGAACTGTTCCACCGCGGCGACATACCGGGCTGCAGGGGTGACGCCGTCGCGGGCCGAATCCCAAAGCGCCGTCCAGCACAGTGCCCGGGCCATGGGGTCCTGGATCTTGTCCAGCGAAGACCTCACCGTGTGTTCGGATCCGGGATCGAGCCTGATCTTTGCATAGCTCAGGTCGTCATCGTTGACCAACAGCAGGGCAGGCCGGAGCTTGCCGTTCAGCTCGGCCACCAGGGTGCTGGGACCCTCCACATCAATTTCGATACTTTCGGTCCTGACAAGGGCACCGTCTGCGTTGGGGTCATACAAGCCAAGCCGCATGCGGTGGGGGCGGAGTTCCTGGTGCCCTGTGATGGGGTCGATGGCGTCCTGTTGGAGCGTCACCGCGCCCAGCGTCCCGTCGTCTTCGACAATCCCGGCTGAAATGGTGGAGATTCCGGAAGTCTGCAGCCATTGGCGCGCCCAACCGGACAGGTCCCGGCCAGAGGAGGCACTTAGCGCTTCCAGCAGGTCCTTCAGGGAGGTGTTGCCGTAGGCGTGGTCGCGGAAATACTGGCGTGATCCGGCGATGAAGGCGTCAAAACCGACGTAGGCAACCAACTGTTTCAGGACCGAAGCGCCCTTGGCGTAGGTGATGCCGTCGAAGTTCTGCTTGGCCGCCTCTAGGTCCGGAATGTCAGCCACGATCGGGTGGGTGGTGGGCAACTGGTCCTGCAGGTACGCCCAAGCCTTGCGTTTGCTGGCGAAGTTCACCCATGCGGATTCCCAGTCAGTGGCACGATCCACACCAAGGGTTCCCATGTAGTCAGCGAACGACTCCTTGAGCCAGAGGTCGTCCCACCAGTTCATTGTGACGAGGTCACCGAACCACATGTGGGCCATCTCGTGCATCAGGGTGTTGGCGCGTCCCTGGTACTGGGCGTCGGTGGCCCGCGAGGCGTAGACATACTTTTCCGTGAAGGTGACCAGTCCGGGATTTTCCATGGCCCCGAGGTTGTATTCGGGCACGAATGCCTGATCGTACTTGCCCCATGGGTAGGGATAGTCGAAGAGGGCGTTAAAGAACTCCAGCCCGTTCTTGGTCAAGCGGAACAGCTCGTCGGCGTCGAAAGCGTCTGCCAATGAGGCGCGGCAGTAAAGTGCCAGCGGCACCTCAAGCCGGGTGTCGCCGTCGAGCGTTGCTCCCCAGTGGTCCGTCGCTTTGAAGTATGGCCCGGCCAGCACCGTGGTGATGTACGTGGACATCCGCTTGCTGGTTTCGAAGTCCCATTGGGCCGCTTTGGGGTCATCCACCAAGGGTGTCCGCGCGGCCTCCACGCCATTGGACGCGACCTCCCAGCCAGCAGGCGCGATCACGTGGAAGGTGAACTCGGCTTTGAGGTCCGGCTGTTCGAAGTTGGCGAAGACGCGGCGGCTGTCTGCCGGTTCGTACTGGGTGTAGAGGTAGCACTGCCCGTCAGCAGGGTCCACGAAGCGGTGCATGCCTTCCCCGGATCGGCTGTAGAGTGCCGTTCCGGATACCGTCACCTGGTTGTCCGCAGCGAGGTTTTCGAGGATGACCCGGTCCCGGTCCACCACCGCATCGACGTCCAGGGCCTGGCCGTTCAGCACCACCGACTGCACGCCGCCGCTGATGAAGTCCAGGAACGTCGCAGAGCCGGGCTCGGCGGAGAAAGTGATGGTGCTGGTGCTCGGATAGCCGGCGACTGCGGGATCTGCCGCGTCGCGGACATCGAGGATGACGTCGTAGCTGTGGGTGGTGATCAGGGCTGAGCGGGTTGCGGCTTCGTCGCGCGACAGATTGTGATTCGACACACGGCTATCTAATCATGATCCAGGCAGCAACCAGGCCCAGCGATGCGATGAGCAGCCAAGAGCCCAGGGCCACCATCACCGCGCGTCCACCCGTGTGGATCAGCGTGCGGACGCGCACGGCGGATCCCAGTCCGAAAAGCGCCGATGCGAGCAGGATGTCCTGGACCAGGGCGGCTCCTTCCAGGACCGCCGGGGGAGCCCAGCCCACGGATCGCACAGCGACCATGGCAAGGAAGCCGAGCACAAAAAGCGGAACGATAGGCGGGAACTTACCGTCGGTCCCGTCATCCTGGCCGGCACCATTGGCCCGCTTCCGCACATGGTCGACGCGCTGATGCAGTCCCGCCGCCGCCACTACCGGAGCCAGCAGGACAACCCGCGTCAATTTCACGACGACGGCGATCGCCAGGGCCGCCGTCCCCGCAGTTTGCGCCGTGGCCACCACCTGGCCCACATCGTGCACGGAAGCGCCGGTCCATGCCCCAAACTGTTCCGGGTTCAGGTTCAGGGGGTGCATGAGGAGGGGCAACACGCCAATGGCAAGGGTGCCGCATAGCGTTACGAGCGCCACCGGGAGCACAGTGTCCTGATGCCTGATGCGCCGCACAGCAGCCATCGCGCCGATAGCCGAGGCGCCGCAGATGGAGAAGCCCGTGGCGATCAGCAGGGCGGTCTCGCCAGGCAGCCGCAGTAAGCGGGCCAACCCATAGGTGCCCACAAAGCTGACCAGCACCACACCGGCTATGAGGACCAGGGACAACCAGCCCAGTCCCAGCACATCCTGAATGCTGACCTTGAGGCCCAGCAGCACGATTCCGGCCCGCATGAGGTGCTTTCCGGCGAAGTCCAGGCCCGGGCGGGCGCGCCCTGCAGTGAGGACAGAGGTGCCCGGTATATTTGCTGAGAGCAAGCCCAAGGCAACAGCGAGAGTCATTGCTGGAACAGCTGGCAAGACCGCGTGGATGGTGAAGGCAAGGCCCGTTGCGGCGAAGCACAGGACCAATCCCGGCCCCAACCGGGACAGCTGGGAAGCGGGACTCTTGAAGGGCATGCCTCAACCCTGCCGGATGGGGGCACGGAAAGGCGAACCGGGGGTTCCCGGAAACAGCGACACAATCAACGCGAAATGCGCTCGACTCGAAAAGGTGATTGTCTAATTCCCATGTCTGACCTATTCCAGGATTACTCCGAGGCCGCCGCCCGCAGTGGCGCCTACGACGAGATGTTTGCCCCGGGCCACGTAGCCAGAAAATCCTACGGTCAGGTTTCCGGTGCCTTGCGCGAGCTTTCCCTGGCGGATGTCACCGCCAGGGCGGACTCCATGGCCCGCACCTTCCTGGACCGCGGAGTGACCTTCGACTATGCGGGGGAGGAGCGGCCCTTCCCGCTCGATATTGTTCCCCGCGTCATCCCGGCCGACGAATGGGACGTCCTGGAACGCGGTGTCGCCCAGCGTGTAAAGGCCCTTGAAGCATTCCTCAACGACGTCTACGGACGCATGGCGGTGGTGGCCGATGGCGTGATCCCACGGCAGCTCGTCACCACCAGCGCGCACTTCCACCGGGCGGTCCACGGCTTCGAACCGTCCGGCGGGGTCCGTGTGCACGTCTCGGGTATCGACGTCGTCCGCGATGCTGCCGGAACATTCCGCGTGCTGGAGGACAACGTCCGTGTCCCGTCGGGCGTAAGCTACGTCCTGGAAAACCGCCGGGCCATGGCAAAGGGCCTACCTGAAGCGTTCGGCCAGCAGCACATCAGGCCCGTGGAGGAATACCCCCGGCGGCTGCTTTCGGCCCTGCGCAAAACAGCACCGGCCGGCGTCGACGATCCGACGGTTGTTGTCCTGACTCCGGGCGTCTTCAACAGCGCCTACTTTGAGCACACCCTCCTCGCAGGCCTGATGGGTGTGGAACTGGTGGAAGGGCGCGACCTCATCTGCCGTGGCAACCGCGTCTACATGCGGACCACCGCCGGTGAACAGCGTGTGGACGTGATCTACAAGCGCATCGATGACGACTTCCTCGATCCCCTCCAATTCCGCTCCGATTCGATGCTGGGTTGCCCCGGATTGGTCAACGCTGCCCGCGCGGGCGGAGTCACCATCGCCAACGCAGTAGGCAACGGCGTAGCCGATGACAAGCTCGTGTACAGTTACGTGCCTGACCTGATCCGGTACTACCTCCACGAAGAGCCGATCATCGCCAACGTCGACACTTTCCGACTCGAGGAAAAGGAAGCCAGGGAGCATGTTCTGGACCGCCTCGATGAACTGGTGGTCAAGCCGGTTGACGGCTCGGGCGGCAAGGGACTTGTTATTGGCCCGGACGCCTCCAAGGACGAACTGGATGCCTTGCGCAAGCGCGTGATCGCCGATCCCCGCGGGTGGATCGCCCAGCCTGTCCTGCAGCTCTCCACGGTGCCGACCCTTTCGGGCGACAAGTTCGGTCCCCGCCACGTGGACCTGCGTCCGTTTGCCGTGAACGACGGCGACGACGTCTGGGTCCTGCCCGGTGGCCTGACCCGGGTTGCGCTGAAGGAAGGGTCCCTGATTGTGAACTCCAGCCAAGGCGGTGGTTCCAAGGACACCTGGGTGCTGGCCAATTCACCGGAGTTGCCTGCCGAGTTCATCCCGCGCCAGTCCGTGACCGTGCGTGAGCAGGTTTCTGTGTGGCCTGTCGAAAGCAACTGGCGCGACCGGCAGACGGAGCAACAGCAGTGAAACCCCTCCACCAACTACTTGAACTACGACAGGCACCACGTGAAGGAGGCACAGTTCCATGCTGAGCCGTATTGCTGAGTCACTCTTTTGGATCGGACGCTACGTAGAACGCGCCGACGGTACTGCCCGGATCCTTGACGTGCACCTGGAGCGCCTGAACCACCTTCCCCTCGAGGAGCAGCGCAGCGTGGCGCGGGAACTGCTCGCCGTCATGGGCGCCAAACCCCAGAGCGAGGACTTCGGCCTGCCTGAACTGCTCCATGCCCTGGCCTACGACAAGCAGAGCGCCTCCTCGATCGCCGGTTCCCTCGGGGCAGCCCGGGAAAACGCGCGGCGTGCCCGGGAGACCGTCTCGCAATCCCTGTGGGAAAGCCTCAACACGACGTACTACGGCCTCAACCAGCACCGCAAGGACGTCGTTGGGACATACCGTTTCTGCAACTGGGTGCTTGAACGGACCGCGATGGTTCGAGGACTGGCTGATACGACCGTCAGCCACGACGAAAGCTGGCTGTTCATGGTGCTGGGGCGCTCCCTTGAGCGTGCCGACATGACCGCCCGCATGCTGTCCACCCGTGATGTCCAGTCGGCTGGTATGTCCTGGGTCAACATGCTGCGCTGTGCCGGTGCCTACGAATCCTTCATCCGCACCCGCCGGGCAGCCTTCGGCGACCAGCATGCAGCCGAATTCCTGCTCCTGGACCGCTTGTTTCCCCGCTCGATCGTGTACGCGTTGCGCGACGCCGATGAGTGCCTTGCCAAGCTGGACCCCTCGGCGCAGCGCGTTGGTTTCATCAACGACGCCCGGCGGATCGTGGGCCAGGCCCGGACCTTCCTTGAGTTCCACCGCACCGATGACCTCATGTCTGAACTGCCCGAGCACATGGAACGTGTGCAGAAGGCCGTGACACAGGCTTCTGATGCCATTTCCCGTAAGTACTTCAATCAGGCTGATGAACACGCCTGGGTGGGAGAAGTTTCATGACCCGGCTGAGCATCGTCCACAAGACGGCCTACAAGTACAACCGCCGCGTGACCCTGTCCTACAACGAGGCCCGGATGACCCCGTTGACGGACGGACAGCAGGTGGTCCTGGAAGCGTCCCTGAAGGTCTCACCGAACCAGGCTTCCGTGAGCACCTACCGCGACTATTGGGGCACCCGGGTCACGGCCTTCGATATGCAGATGCCGCACGAAAGCCTGGAAGTGCTTGCAACGGCCACTGTGGAGGTCCACCGCAGTGAGCGCGTGGCAACGGAGGACGACATTGTTGGTTGGGACGTCATCGCCTCGGACAAGATCCAGGACGAATTCAGCGACTGGCTGCCCCAGTCCCGGTTGAGCGGCCCCGGTGAAGAGGTACTCGACATTGTTCCCGGCATTGTCGAAGGAAAGAACCCCCATGAGGCGGCGTTGGCGGTGTTCGAGTGGATGGCTGGCGAGATGACCTACATGAAGGGCACCACCGGCGTGACGACGAATGCCGAGCAGGCGTGGTCGCAGCGCCAGGGTGTGTGCCAGGACCTGGCCCACCTTGCCATTGGAGCCCTGCGCTGCAGCGGCATCCCGGCCCGCTACGTGTCCGGTTACATCCACCCGCGGTCCTCGGCTGACATCGGGGAAACAGTAGCCGGACAGTCGCACGCCTGGTTGGAATGGTGGGACGGCGAATGGCGCAGCTGGGACCCCACCAACCACAAACCGGCCGGCGACTATCACGTCACTGTCGCGAGGGGCCGCGACTACCGAGACGTTCCTCCGCTGAAGGGAATCCTTTCCGGCGGCGGAGGCTCTGGGCTCTCCGTTTCGGTGGAGATCACCCGTCTCGCGTAGAAGCCCCTTATAGCCAAGGCCCTTAAGAAGAACTCTTAAGGGCCTTGGCTGTACTCAATATATTTTTTTACCAGGGGGACGGCTTGTAGTCCTTGAGAAACACGCCGTACTGGTCCTCGCCCTTTTCGCCCATCACGATGGGGTCGTAGACGCGCGCGGCACCGTCCACCAAGTCCAAGGGAGCATGGAAACCTTCTTCCATCAGCCTGACCTTGGTGTAGTGCGGACGTTCATCGGTGATCCAGCCCGTGTCCACGGCGGTCATGAGGATGCCGTCGGAGTCCAGCATCTCCTGGGCGCTGGTCCGGGTCATCATATTCAACGCAGCCTTGGCCATGTTGGTGTGGGGGTGCCCGGGGCCCTTGTAGGCGCGCGAGAACTGCCCTTCCATCGCTGAGACGTTCACGATGTACTTGCGATGTGCCGTGGAACGCTTCATCGCCCCACGCAGCCGGCTGACCAGCAGGAAGGGTGCGGTGACATTGCACAGCTGGACCTCGAGCATCTCCAGGGGATCCACTTCGTCCACCACCTGGGTCCAGCTGTTGATCGAGGCCAGGTCCGGGACCAGTCCGCCGGCATCAATGGCTGTCCCCGATTCGATACGCTCCAGGGACGCAGAACCCGTCGAGAGCGCCAAGGACGTGATCGCATCACCAGCCAGCACCGGGTGTTCGGTGACGCTGCTGGCCAGAGCCAAGGGGTGCTTGTCATGCGCATGGCCGAACGTCACCAGCTCGGGTCCGCCGTTGGCCGCTTCCAGGGCGGCAGGCAACGGTTCGTCTTCGGCATCCACCAGCGGTTTGTAGGCATTGCCTGAACGCCGCACAGTCTGGGCTGCATTGTTGATGATGATGTCCAACGGTCCGGCCTCGTTGAGCGAATCCGTGAGCGCCATGACCTGGGCCGGGTCGCGAAGGTCGATGCCAACGATACGTAGGCGGTGCAGCCATTCCGAGCTGTCTTCCATCGCGGCAAAACGACGGGCGGCGTCCTTGGGGAAACGGGTGGTGATGGTGGTGTGGGCGCCGTCCCGGAGCAGGCGCAGGGCAATGTACATGCCAATCTTGGCGCGTCCGCCGGTCAACAACGCCCTCCGGCCAGTGAGGTCGGTGCGGGCATCACGCTTGCTGTGGCTGAAGGCCGCGCATTCCGGACACAACTGGTGGTAGAAAGCATCCACCTGGGTGTAATGCGTTTTGCAGATGTAGCAGGGGCGGGAACGGATCAGGTGCCCGGCGATCTCGCCTGTGGCCGACGGGGCAAGCTTGTTGCCGCGGGTCTCGTCATCAATCCGGTCCGGGGCTGCTGTTGCTGTCAGGGCAATAACAGCACGGTCGGCCTCGGCGATGGAGTCGCGTTTGGTGACGCGGCGGTGGCGCTTGACGGCCTTGAACATCTTGCCGGTGGCACGCCGGACGGCAACATAGTCCGGGTGCTCTTCGTCATAGACGTGGATCGTTTTCAGAACCTTGAGGCAGGCCTGGATCTCTTCAGGCGTCAGATCGGTGGAGCTCATTGACCTGATTTTACAGCCTTGGGAGCCTCCGGCCTGCCTCGGGTTCTGTCAGTGGACTGCGGGTTAGTGCGCGGCGCCCTGGGATGCAGCGTCCGCCACTCGGGCCTGGATTCCAGCGGCTACCTTTTCGGCGGAGTCACGGATGTCGGGATCGTGGTGTGTGGCTGCCTTGACCGCTTCCGGAAGGCTGCGGCGATGCTGGGCTGACAGAGCGAGCTCGGCTTCGCCTGGCTCCGGGACCACCTGGCCCTTCGCGAGGACAGTGATTCCGGACTCCGTGACCTTGTATCCACGTGCCCTGTCCAGCTCCGGGTCCAAGCCGATGGCAGCCCCCGCGGGGACCTTGACGTTTTTATCCAGGATGGCGCGCTTGATCACGGCGCCTTCACCCACACGGACCTTGTCCATGAGGACGGAGTCCTGGACACGGCTCCCAGCCGCCACGTACGCATCGTTGGAAAGGACGGATCCTTCAACGATGCCTCCGGAAATCACCACGCCGCTGGCCACGATGGAATCGAGGGCAGTGCCCACCGTGTTGTTTTCGCCGCGAACAAACTTTGCCGGCGGGGAAATGCTTTGGCGGGTGTAGATGGGCCATTCGGAGTTGTAGAGGTTAAAGACAGGGACGGGAGAGATGAGGTCCATGTGTGCGTCATAGAACGAGTCGATGGTCCCTACGTCCCGCCAGTAAGTACGATCCCGGTCCGTAGCGCCGGGGATGTCATTGAGCGTGAAGTCGTACACGCCGGCTTCGCCTTGGTCAACGAAATAGGGGATGATGTCGCCACCCATGTCGTGCTTGGTGTCGAGCCGTTCCGCGTCAACGTGCAGTGCCTCAACCAACGCATCGGCGTCGAAGACGTAGTTGCCCATGGAGGCAAGGAACTGCGTGGGGTCGGCTGCGAGCCCGGGGGTGCTGGCAGGCTTCTCCACAAAGGCGGCAATCTTCTGGGGATCGTTCTGGTCTACCTCGATCACGCCGAACTGGTTGGCCATGTTCAGCGGCTGGCGGACTGCGGCCACGGTGGCCTTGGCGCCGCTGGCGATGTGCTGCTCAACCATCTGCGAGAAGTCCATGCGGTACACGTGATCGGCGCCGACCACTACCACGATGTCCGGGGCGTCGTCATGGATGAGGTTCAGCGATTGGTAGATGGCGTTTGCACTGCCAAGGAACCAGCTCTTGCCTACGCGCTGCTGCGCCGGAACCGACGCCACGTAACGGCCCAACTGCGTGGACATGCGCCAGGTTTCAGAGATGTGGCGGTCAAGGCTATGCGACTTGTATTGCGTCAGCACAACTATTTTCAAGTATCCCGAGTTAACGAGATTGGATAATGCAAAGTCGATGAGCCGGTAGCCGCCGGCAAACGGAACCGCGGGCTTGGCCCGGTCCGCCGTCAGCGGCATGAGTCGGTTGCCCTCGCCGCCAGCCAATACAATTGCCAAAACTTTCTTCAACGCCATGGTCACTGCTCCCCGTACGTCTTCGTAGCCCCCAAAAGTCCGATTTTCCGGACTCTTTCACACTAGAACACATACGCCGGAACGACTACGTTGGTTAGCGTGCGAATAGACATTGTGACTAAAGAATTCCCTCCGGAAATTTATGGCGGTGCCGGTGTCCACGTTGCCGAGCTCAGCCGGGTGCTGGCAAAGCACGTCGACCTTCACGTCCGGGCGTTCGGTGCGCCCCGTGATGCCGACTACCACGGGGCTACTGTGGCGTCATACGCCACGCCCGAAGACCTCGGCGATGCCAACGCCGCAATCCAAACGCTGGGCGTGGACCTGAGGATCGTTCCGGACATTGCGGGAGCGGACCTCGTCCACTCGCACACCTGGTACGCCAACATGGCCGGCCACCTCGCTTCGCTGCTGCACGGCATTCCGCATGTCCTCAGCGCCCACAGCCTTGAGCCCCTGCGCCCGTGGAAGGCTGAACAGCTTGGAGGCGGCTATGCCCTGTCCTCCTGGGTGGAAAAGACCGCTTATGAGGCTGCCGCTGCCATCATCGCCGTATCCGACGGCATGCGCCAGGACATCCTCCGCAGCTACCCCAGCGTGGATCCGGACAAGGTCCGCGTGGTCCACAACGGCATCGACGTCTCGCTGTGGGAGCGTGATGAAGAGGACGACGCGATCCGGGCGTTGGGGATCGATCCCGCCAAGCCGAGCGTGGTGTTCGTGGGGCGCAACACGCGCCAGAAGGGCGTTCCCTACCTGCTTCGCGCGGCTTCGAGCTTGCCGGACGATGTCCAGCTGGTGCTGTGCCTCGGCGCCGCGGACACCCAGGAGCTGGCTGCGGAAACTGCCCGCCTCATCGAGGAACTGCAGACCAAACGCGAAGGCGTGGTCCTGATTGAGCGGATGCTCCCGCGGCGGGAACTGATCCAGGTCCTCAGCCATGCCACCGCCTTCGCATGCCCGTCGATCTACGAGCCCCTGGGCATCGTGAACCTTGAGGCCATGGCCTGCGGCGCAGCCGTGGTGGCCAGCGCAACCGGCGGCATCCCCGAGGTGGTCCAGCACGGGGAAACCGGCCTGCTGGTCCAGCTGGAACAGGTCACCGACGGCACCGGCACTCCGCTGGATCCGGAAAAGTTCGTCAGCGATTTCGCTGCAGCCTTGAACCAGGTGGTCGCTGACCCGGCCCGTGCCCGTGAAATGGGTATTGCGGGACGGCGCAGGGCGGAGGAGCACTTCTCCTGGGAGTCCATCACCGAAACGACCCTTGAGGTGTACCGCTCGGTCCTGCGCTGACGCGCAGCGTCCGACAAGCAAAAACAAAGTACGACGGCGCCGCCCCACTTCGGTGGGGACGGCGCCGTCGGGCGTTAACAAAGGTTCCGCAACTGTTCACCGCCTGTCAGCGGAGTACTGCTAACGGGACTTGGCGGCCTTCAAGGCAAGCAGGGCTTTCTCGTCGGCAGGAGCGGTGCCACTGGCGCGCTGCCCACGGAAATGTTCGCGGGCCTGGTCCTGCCGGGTGGCTTCAGCCCCGGTCGCGATGGCAGCGCGCAGGTGTTCCGGGCCGTATCCAAAGGCATCGACGAGGTCCAGTGCGTGCGGCCGGATCTTGACCAGCAGGCGGTTGATGTAGGTGCCCACGGTCCGGCCACGCTGCATGGACAACCTGCCGTTCATGAGGTACCAGGAGAGGTGCTTCTCGATCAGCGACAAGCCGAACAGATCACGCAGCCAGGTCAGGACACGCTTGGTTCCCTCATCGGCAACGTGGGGGAGTGCCTCGGTGAAAGCCTCCCACTGCAGGAGTTCCGCGTGGGCCTGTGCAGCTTCGATGAGTTCGTGTTGGTGCTGGTTGAACAATGCTGCGGCCTGGTGCTGGGGAAGCTTGTTGGCACCCTTGAGTGCCGCACCCACCTCAGCGACCATGGACTGGACCCGGTCAGCGAGCAAGGTCCGCTGGCCTTCTTCGTCCCGCAGCGCGAGAGCCGCTTTTTGGACCGAGCCGGTGTCGGCAACGAACTGTGCAACCTGCCGCAGGCCCGTCCTGTGCAAGGCCACCCCGGCGGCCTGATCCACGACGTAGCGGGCAAGGACGCCGAAGTCGGCGCTGCGGAATTCCTTGGCGTAATCGGCCAGCAATCGCTTTGCCACCAGCTGCAGCAGGACGGTGTTGTCGCCCTCGAACGTCACATACACGTCCAGGTCCGCACGCAGGGAGGCGAAGCGGTTCTCGATCAGGAAGCCGGCACCGCCGCATGCTTCGCGGCATTCCTGCAGCGTATCCAGGGCATGCCAGGTGCTGAGCGGCTTGAGCGCGGCAGCGAGCGTTTCCAGGTCCTGCCGGTCGGCGTCAGTGTCGTGCGCGCCCGAGAAGACGTCGTCGAATTTCTGCAGCAGCTGTTCGTGCGCGAAGCTGGCTGCGTAGGTCGTGGCCAGCCTGGTGAACAGGCGCCGCTGGTGCCGCTGGTAATCCAATAGCACTTCCTCATCCGTGGCGGACGAGGCATTGAACTGCCGGCGTTCGGTGGCGTACTGGATGGCCGTCTTGAGCGCGAGCTTGCTCGCCGCAACCGCGGCGCCGTCCAGAGAAACCCGCCCCTGGACCAGGGTTCCCAACATGGTGAAGAAGCGGCGCCCCGGGCTCTCGATGGTGGAGGTGTAGGTGCCGTCCGCAGCCACGTCGCCATACCGGTTCAGCAGGTTGGTCCGGGGGATACGGACATTGGTGAAGTGCAGCCGGCCGTTGTCGATGCCGTTCAGGCCACCCTTGATGCCGTCGTCCTCGCCGCCGATGCCGGGCAGGAATTCCTTGGTGGCGGGGTCGCGGAGTTCGACGTAGAAGGCGTGGACGCCGTGAGTGACATTCTTGGTAATCAGCTGCGCGAATACGACGGCGGCAAGGCCGTCAGTGGCAGCGTTGCCGATGTAGTCCTTCCAGGCAGCACGGAAGGGCGTGTTGATGACGAATTCCTGGCTGGCTTCGTCATACGTGGCGGTGGTGGCAATGCTGGCCACATCTGAGCCATGCCCTGTTTCTGTCATCGCAAAGCAGCCGGGTATCTCCAGGCTCATGATGCCGGGGAGCCACTTGTCCTGGTGTTCAGCGGTGCCCAGGTGCATCACGGCGGAGCCGAATAGGCCCCACTGCACACCGGCTTTGATCTGCAGGGAGGGATCTGCGGTGACGATCTCCTCGAAGCCTGCGATGTTGCCGCCGTGATCGTCGGAACCGCCCAGGCGGGTCGGGAAGGCGCGGTGGACGGTGTTGTTGTCCACCAGGAATTTCAACTGCTCGAAGACGCGGGCGCGGTGCTCGGTGTGGTGCAACCCTTCGATCTTTTGCACGGCCGGGTTGCCTGCCACCTTGCGGGCCTCGTGACGGATATGGGCCCACTTGCCGAGGAGTTGCTCCCCGAGCGCGGCCACATCCACGACGGGTTCAGTGGCAGCGGTGGCGGCGTCGTCGCGGCCGGAGGATTTCTGGGCCGATGAGGCCTTGTCCACTACTTCAGTCATGTTGCTTCCTTCTTTGGTTCCGACAACTGATGAGTCATTGCTGGTGTCAGGTGGTGGTCTTGAGGGCCGGAGCGATGCCCAGGCACAGCCAATCGGTAATCTGCCCGGCCATGGTTGCCTGATCGGGCTTTGCGCTGTCCGCGGGGCTTCCCAACCACATCTCGCCGGCATTCCTGACCAGCCCGATTGCGGCCGTGGGCCAATAGACGATTACCGACTCGTGGTGGTCGCCGAGGTATTCACGCATGGGCGTGGCGATCATCCCGGTGATCTGTTCGAAAAAATTGCCCAGCGCACCGGATGCCGCGATGGCGTCCTGGGCGGATGCCTCGCCTGGCGAGAGCCGGGTAATAAAGGCGTAGACATTGGGACTTGATTCGGCCATTTGAAGATAAGCGGACACCATGGCCAGCAAACCTTCCCGGGGCGTTTGGGCCTGTTGGGCTGCTTCCTGCATGCGGCGTTGCATTTGTCCGAGGACTACCTCACCCATGGCCTGCTGCAGCCCTGCCTTGTCACCGAAATAGCGGTAGAAAACCGACTTCGATGTGCCCGCTGCGCTTGCGATGTCCTCCATGGAGGAGTCGCTGCCCAGCTTATGCACGGCCTTGCGGGCCGCCTTGATGAGTTCCCGCCGGCGTTCTTCCCGGTGCGACTGCCAGCGGGCGGCCCGGCCGTCAACCACCCCAACGGCACCGGCTTGCGGGGTCGCTGTTGAGACGGCGGATTCATCGTGGCTGTTGTTCACGATACCCAGCGTATCAGGTACGCTGGGTATCAGTAACCCGCATTGATCGAAGGAGACCAGCATGGCTGCATCAGATCTGAACCCGAACGCTTCCCGGGAACACACCGCTAGGCCCACGGCGAACCGCGCCGCCGTTATTGTCGGCGGCAACCGCATCCCCTTCGCCCGGACCGGCGGCGCCTACGCCAAATCCTCCAACCAGGACATGCTGACCGCCTCACTTGAGGGGCTCATTGCCCGGTTTGGCCTGCAGGACGAACGCATCGGCGAAGTCGCGGCCGGAGCGGTGCTCAAGCACTCAAGGGACTTCAACCTCACCCGCGAAGCCGTCCTCGGCTCGGCCCTTTCACCCGAGACACCGGCCTACGACCTTCAGCAGGCCTGCGCGACCGGACTGGAGACAGTCCTGGGGCTGGCCAACAAGATCAAGCTGGGCCAGATCGACTCGGCGATCGCCGGCGGCGTTGATTCAGCCTCGGATGCGCCCATCGCAGTGAGCGAGGGCCTCCGCGAGATACTGCTGGACCTGAACCGCGCCAAGACCCCGGTGCAGAAAGTGAAGATCCTCAGCCGCATCAGGCCCAAGGATCTGGCACCCGATGCCCCGAACACCGGCGAACCGCGGACAGGCCTCTCCATGGGGGAGCACCAGGCCCTCACCACCGCACAGTGGAAGATCACCCGTGAGGCCCAGGATGAACTGGCTTTCAACAGCCACCGCAACCTGGCAGCCGCCTACGAGCGGGGCTTCTTCGATGACCTCATCACTCCCTACCGCGGACTCAACCGCGACTCCAACCTCCGCCCCGATACCACGCTGGAGAAGCTGTCCACACTGAAGCCGGTCTTCGGCAGGAACCTTGGCGCCGAGGCAACAATGACGGCCGGCAACTCCACCCCATTGACTGACGGCGCCTCCACCGTCCTGCTGGCAAGCACGGAATGGGCCGATACCCACGGCCTGCCGAAGCTGGCCACGGTCCTGGATGGTGAGGCGGCCGCCGTCGACTTCGTCCACGGCAAGGACGGCCTGCTGATGGCTCCCGTCTTCGCTGTCCCGCGCCTGCTGGCCCGCCATGGACTGACCTTTGAGGACATCGACTTCTTCGAGATCCATGAAGCCTTTGCCGGAACCGTCCTGAGCACGCTGGCCGCATGGGAAGACGAGGAATTCGGCCGCACCCGCCTGGGCCTGGACGGTGCACTGGGCAAGGTGGACCGCGCAAAGCTCAACGTCAACGGATCGTCGCTCGCGGCAGGACACCCTTTCGCCGCAACGGGTGGGAGGATCGTGGCATCGCTTGCCAAGATGCTGCATGAGAAGGGCACCGTCAACGGGCGGCCCGCGCGGGGCCTGATCTCCGTGTGCGCCGCCGGCGGGCAGGGCGTCGTCGCCATACTGGAAGCAGCTTAGGGGGAGTCTTGGCAGATAAATACACACAATTGGTGAGCCAAGGGCTCGGCAAGGACCTCGCCAAAAGGCTCGGCCTTCCCCAGCCGGTGGAACTTCGGCGTTACAGCGCCGGTGCACCGCTGGTCACCGGCCCTGTCCTCGTCAGCGGGGACAGCCCGGGCGCCGACGACATCGCCACAACCCTGCTGGGGTGGGGCCTGGATGTCCGGCGGAACGCCCTGCCCAAGGAAAAACTCGGCGCGATCGTACTGGTCCTGGATGCCGTGCAGCACCCCGACGACCTCGCAAAACCCGTCCTCACAGCGGGGTCCTCGTTGCGTGACCTCGCCGTCAACGCCAGGGTAGTCACCATCTCGCGCACTGCGGACTCCGCCCAGTCTCCGGCCTCCGCCGCCGCGCGGCAGGGCATTGATGGCTTTTTGCGGTCCTTGGCCAAGGAGCTTCGGGCAGGGGCAACGGCCAATGGCATTCTCCTGGCCGACGACCTTGCAACCACCAGTCCCTCGGCACTGGGAGCCCTGCGCTTCTTCCTGTCGGGACGTTCTGCCTATGTTGACGGACAGTTCCTGACGGTCAGCTCCACCAAGGGCATCCTGCCGGGCGATCCGGAGAAGCCACTGGCCGGAAAGGTCGCCGTGGTGACCGGCGCGGCGCGTGGCATCGGGGCAGCTATTGCCCGGACGCTTCACCGTGACGGTGCCACCGTAGTCGCTGTGGACATTCCCGCCGCCGGTGACCACCTGGCGAGGGTCGCCAACGAGGTCCGGGGGACCGCCCTGCAGCTGGACATCAGCCGCGACGACGCCGGGCACCGCATCATCGAGCACGCAGTGGAACGCCACGGACGCCTCGACATCGTGGTCCACAACGCCGGCATCACCCGGGACAGGCTCCTGGCAAATATGGATGAGGGGCGTTGGCGCTCCGTCATCGCAGTGAACATCGCGGCCCAGCTCCGGATCAACGAAGCTTTGCTCGCTTCCGAACACTTCAAAGACTCTCCCCGCATAGTTTCGGTTGCCTCCACCAGCGGCATCGCCGGCAACCGGGGACAGACAAACTACGGAGCGTCAAAGGGCGGTGTCATCGGCATGGTGCGTTCCACTGCCGACCACATGGAACCATTCGGTGGCACCATTAACGCGGTTGCCCCGGGCTTCATAGAAACGGAGATGACAGCCAAGATGCCGCTCGCCATCCGCGAGGCGGCCCGCAGGCTCAACTCCCTCAAGCAGGGCGGCCAGCCCCAGGACGTCGCGGAGGCCATTGCGTTCCTGGCCAGCGACGCTGCAGGCGGAATCACCGGAGGGGTGCTGCGGGTGTGCGGCCAACAACTGGTGGGAGCATGAGCACCCTGCAGCCGGTCCTTCTTGGCGAACTTCCGTCGCTTTCCAAGCTGTATGTGAATGCGGCGGCCACGGCAGCACGGCGCCGGGTCCTTGGTGCGGCGGGTGGGACAGGGCAATTGCCGGCCGTCAGCCATGAGGTACGGAACGTCCATGCCGACGTCGGAAACCTCACCGCCTACCAGCACCTGGTCGGCGAGACCGCCAGCGACACCCTGCCCGCCGGGTACGTGCATGCACTGGCGTTTCCCATCTCCATGAGCGTCATGAACCGGGACGATTTTCCCCTGCCCCTCCTGGGGATGATCCACTTGAAGAACAAGGTGGAGCAAAGGGTTCCCATCGTATTCTCCGAGTCCCTGGACATCCTTTCCTGGGCAGAGAACCTGTCCGGGCACAGGGCAGGGACCCAGGTGGACATTGTGGCCGAGGTCCGTTCACATTCAACCGGTGAATTGCTCTGGCGGGGCGTCTCTACCTACCTCGCCAAAGGAAGCTTCCTTCCTGGCATCGACAAGCCGGGGGCCCCGAATGGCGCCGCTGGGACCGGGGATTTCTCCCCGCCCAACCCTACGGCGCTCTGGCAACTTGGCCTCGATACCGGGCGGAACTACGCCACGGTTTCCGGCGACTTCAATCCGATCCACCTGAGCGTCCTGTCGGCCAAGGCGCTCGGCTTGCGTGGTTCAATTGCCCACGGAATGTACCTGGCATCCCGAGCGTTGGCGGACGTTGGAGCGGTGAAGGCGGATTCGTTCGCCTGGGAGGTGGCGTTCGAGGCTCCAGTGTTCCTTCCGGCACGGGTCGCGTTGGACATCACCACGGTCCCGTCGGAGTCCGGTGGCTGGGAGCGCTCGGATTACGTCGCTTGGAATCCCCGAAGCGGGCGTCGGCATTTCACAGGCACAGTCTCCGCCCTGGCCTAAGCCAACGCGGACGACGGCGGCGGTCACCTTCGGGGGACCGCCGCCTTTTTCGTCCCTGTGTTGTGCATCTGGCTCTGCGGCCTTGGTTACTGGTTGTTGCTGGCAGCACTCTCCGGCACGTACGCACCCGCCCAGCGGAAGACTTCCTGGAAAAACCGGCTCCTCGCCGGTTCGGCCGAGAGCGCCAGGTCGTGGATGCCGCCGTCGATCCTTGCCAAAGTCACCAGGCGGCCGAGCCGTGTACTGCGGTCAGCGATGTGCCGCACGTCCAGGACGATGTCCGCGGAACTGATGGTCTCCAGCGGTGCTGTCTCTGCGGCGCTGGCCGTCGACGCGCACACCAGGACCGGGCAGCGGATGTCCAGCCCTTTGGCGAGTTCGGCGTGACCGCGCCGGATCGCACGAAGCCAGCCCGCCAGCACCGGAAAGCCTTCGAGCGGCTTCCAGGCGAGGTTGAAATCCCAGGCACCCCCGGTGGTTACGTGCAGGCTCTGGCCGTACCGCTGACCCAGCACGCCCACCTGGCGTCTCGGCTGGTAGTTGGCAAGGCGTTCGACGACGGCGGTACCCACCGTGCGCTGGAAGAAGGGCTTGTTCAGGTCGAACCACGGGCTATTGAGGACCAACGCGTCCACGATGCCATCGAAACGCCGCCGATGCGCCCACAGGCTGGTCACCAAACCGCCCGTCGAGTGGCCAAGGACAACCAGTACGTCGTGTCCGTGCTCGTCCTTGATGATCCGCGCGGCCTCGTCCAGCTCTTCGTCGTAGCTTTGGAGTGACTCGATGTAGTTGGGCGTCTGGTGTGGCAGGAGCGAGCGTCCGTATTTTCGGAGGTCCAGGGCATAGAAGTCGTACCCGGCCTTGATCCACTCATCAGCCAGGTGCCCTTGGAAGAAGTAGTCCACGAAGCCGTGAACGTACAGCACCGCCCGCCCGGCCGGCACCGTGGCTTTCCGCGACAGGAGGGTAGCTATTACTTCACCCTCGTCATCGGGCTGGAGTGCCAGCGTCCGTACCGTGTACTCGGCGCCGAGGATGACTTCTGAGCTGTCCATCGTTTCCTTATGTGAGCTGGGAAGTGATACGTGTGATCAAACTCGCATTGTATGGGCCGGCGAACTCCCGACAAAACAAACAAGGCCCGGAATCCTTTGGATTCCAGGCCTTGTGTTGGTGCGCGGAGGGGGACTTGAACCCCCACCCCCTTTCGAGGACTAGCACCTCAAGCTAGCGCGTCTGCCATTCCGCCACCCGCGCAGGTGGTGTTCAGAGAAGTGATTAAGGACCTTGCGGTGCTTTGCTTTCCTCCGAAGCAGCGAGAAAAACTCTAACACGGTTTGGGGTTACGGAAAAATCGGGGCTGGCCAGGGCCCCTTCCTTGGTTGTCCGGCGACCCATGGCGCAACGAATTCCTGACTCGTACCGCTGCTGGTGAGTAGGCTGAGGGGACACGGGACGGGCTGCGGAAGCCGCAGAGCGCGTCGCCGGAACCTGCAGCCCAGCCACGCAAGGAGAGTTTCCATGTCTGTCATCCGCCCCGAAGACGAAGTAGTCCGGATCTGCCAGGAGCTCATCCGCATTGACTCCTCGAACTTCGGCGACGACACCGGCCCGGGGGAGCGCGCGGCGGCCGAATACACTGCCGGACTCATCACCGAGGTAGGCCTTGAGGCTGAAATCTTCGAGTCCGCCCCGGGCCGCGCCAATGTGGTGACCCGCCTGGCAGGAGAAGATCCCTCGGCGGACGCTTTGGTGGTGCATGGGCACTTGGATGTGGTTCCTGCATTGAAGGACCAGTGGAGCGTTGATCCCTTCAGCGGGGAGTTGAAGGACGGGCTGGTATGGGGTCGGGGTGCCGTGGACATGAAGGACATGGACGCCATGATCCTCTCAGTCATGCGCGATTTTGCCCGGACCGGCCGTAAGCCCAAGCGGGACATCATCTTCGCCTTTTTTGCCGATGAGGAAGCTGGCGGCACGTACGGTGCCCGCTACGCCGTGGAACACCGGCGCGAGCTTTTCGATGGCGCCACGGAGGCCATCTCCGAAGTGGGTGGCTTCTCCGCCACGATCGGTGGGCAGCGGACCTACCTGCTCCAGACCGCTGAAAAGGGTCTCTCCTGGCTGCGGTTGGTGGCCCATGGACGTGCGGGCCACGGCTCCCAAATCAACACCGACAACGCGGTCACCCGGCTGGCTGCTGCGGTAACGAGGATTGGGGAGTACAAATGGCCAGTGGAACTGACCCCCACCACCCGCCAGTTCCTGGACGGCGTGACGGAACTGACCGGCGTCGAGTTTGACGCCGACAACCCGGACATCCTCCTGAAGGAGCTCGGCACAGTGGCCCGTTTCGTGGGTGCGACGCTGCAGAACACCTCGAATCCCACGCTGCTTCGTTCCGGCTACAAGCACAACGTCATCCCGGAGTCGGCGGAAGCTTTCGTTGACTGCCGCACTCTTCCTGGCCAGCAGGAACTGGTTTTCGAGACGATCAAGGAGCTCGCGGGGGACGGCATCGAGATCAGTTACGTCAACAAGGATGTGTCCCTTGAGGTGCCCTTCGCCGGGAACCTGGTGGACTCCATGATCGACGCCCTGCATTCGGAGGATCCCGGGGCAAAGGTCCTCCCATACACACTCTCCGGCGGCACCGATAACAAGTCGCTGAGCAAGATCGGCATCACCGGCTACGGATTCGCGCCGTTGATGCTGCCCGATGAGCTCGACTTCACCGGCATGTTCCACGGGGTGGATGAGCGGGTTCCGGCCGAGTCCCTCCAGTTCGGCGCCCGTGTCCTGAACAGGCTGCTGAGCAACTACTAGACGCCACCACCAGAAGAAGGCACGTCGATGAATTCCGAAGAAATCCTGCCGGATGTCCTGCTCGAGCGCCTGCGCGGCCGTGCCGCAGGGTACGACCGCGACAACCGCTTCTTCCACGAGGACCTTGAGGAGTTGGCCGCCGCCGGGTACCTCAAGCTTTTCGTACCGGAGGCCGACGGCGGACTGGGGCTTGGTCTTGAAGCGGTGGCGGCGTTGCAGCAGCGTCTCGCCACGGCGGCCCCGGCCACGGCGCTGGCCGTCAACATGCACCTGGTGTGGACCGGCGTCGCGCGTGTCATGGCGGCCAGGGGCGACAATTCTTTGGACTTCGTGCTGAAGGAGGCCGGTAAGGGGGAAGTCTTTGCGTTCGGCATTTCGGAGGCGGGCAACGACTCCATGCTTTTCGATTCAGGCACGGTAGCCGAATCCCTGCCCGATGGTGGTTATCGATTTACGGGCCGGAAAATCTTCACCAGCCTTTCCCGCGGTTGGACACGCCTGGGGACGTTCGGTAAGGACGCCGCCGCCAGGGACGGGGCAGGGGAGCTGGTGTTCGGCTTCATCCGCCGCGACGAACCCGGCCACGAAACGCTAAGTGATTGGGACACTTTGGGAATGCGGGCCAGTGCCTCGAACACCACCTTGCTGCATGGTGCCGTAGTTCCTCCGGACCGGATCTTCCGCAAACTGCCGGTGGGCCCTAACCAGGACCTGCTGATTTTCTCCATCTTCGCCTGTTTTGAAACGCTTCTCGCCGCCGTGTACACAGGCGTGGCAGAGCGTGCGTTCTTCCTGGGCGTCGAGAACGTCAAACGCCGTGTTTCGGCCAAGAATGGCGGCCGCAGCCTCGCCCAGGACCCCGACATCCGTTGGAAGGTAGCAGATGCCGCCTTGGCCATGGACGGGATCCAACCTCAAATAGCCACCGTTGCCCGGGACGTCGACAACCTCGTAGATCACGGCGCGCAGTGGTTCCCCAAGCTGGTGGGCATCAAGTCCAGGGCCACCGAGAATGCGCGCCACGTGGTGGACCTGGCAATCCGGGTAACGGGCGGTTCGAGCTACTTCAGGGGTTCTGAGATGGAACGGCTGTACCGGGATGTGCTGGCGGGCATCTTCCATCCCTCCAACGACGAATCCGCGCACAACACTGTCGCCAACGCATGGCTTGGACCCTTGGAGAAGTAGTGTGGCCGGGCGGTGGCGCCTAGACGGTGCGCTGGACGGAATACACTTTTCGCCGCAGCCAGAAACGGCGCCCACCGCCCAGGTACAGGACGCTGCGTTCGAGTTCCCATTTGCCGTACTCGGAATGCTCGGCCAGCCGGCGGCGGGCCTCAGGCAGTGAATCGTCAGGGCCCACCGTCAATACGAGGTACTCGTACTGACGTGCATAGTCTCGTTGGCGCTCCACGGAGCTGCCCGGAAATTGTTCTCTCATCCCTCTCCATTTTCGTCTTTTTCCGGCTAACGTGAAGTCATGAGCATCGATCCGCGTGTCGCGCTTCAATCACTGACCGCCGCCTTGGAAGAGCATCTGGTTGCCGCATCCGCCCGAAGGGGCGAGGGGGACCCCAATGTCGAGGCCGCGTTCTTCGCGGTTGCCGACGCTTTCGAAGTTTACGAGGACGCACTTTACGAGGCATTCTCCGAGGTCACTCCGCTTCAGGTCTTCGACGACGAGGATGAGGACGACGACGAGGCACTCGATGAGGACCTCGAAATAGTAGAGGACTAAGACTCTCCGCTTTGCACCGGCTGCCTTCGGGTGGCCGGTTTTTTGTGCCCATTGCCGTCACGGCATTGCCGTTGATGACCCATGATTCCGGGCTTTTTTGCCCGGCGTGCAGGGCCCGGGACACGTAGTCCCAGCGGTGCCGGCTAGGTACTTGCACGTAGGGGGATTGGGTAATGCTGCGCAAACTTGAGTACACACTACTGGTGCGCCCCCTGACAGCCGAGGCTTCACTGATATGTAGGCAATGGCAGGTCTGCGAAGAAGGCTGACATGGTGAAAGTTCCAGTCTTGCGTCTAGGCAAGGTAGCGGCACCCACGGGTCCAAACCATGCCACCGTGGGATCAGTCTTTCCAACGGAACCTTCCACTGCCGATGTCAATCCGCCGGCGTCTCCCTGGATTGACAAGTCCGTTGCTGCACAACGGACTGAAAAGGCGGGACTGGCGGCGCCGAGGCCGGATGTCACCCTGGACCTTGTGCCGCCAGTCACCCACCGGCGCTCCCGGGTCGCCGCACCGCCCAAGGACCGCCTGACATGGACGCACCGGCTGACCACCAGCCTCCGACTGGCTGACACCATGTTGGTAGCGGCGGCCGTCACCGTCGGGTTCCTGGTGGATACGGCGGGATGGCCGTTCACCGCCGACCCCCCGGCGCAGGCAAACCACCTGGTGCTGGGCGGGATACTGGGCTTCGTTTGGCTGGCAGCATTGGAGGTCTACAGGACCCGGGATCCCAAAGTCCTGGGCGTGGGCCCGGAGGAATACAAGCGGATCTTCTCAGCGAGCATCCGCGTCTTCGGTTTCCTTGCCATCGTGGCTGTAGTCTTCCGCCTTGAAACTGTCAGTTCCTTCGTCCTGGTTTCCCTGCCGCTTGGCCTGATATCGCTGACAGGCAGCAGGTGGGGGTTCCGCCGGTGGCTGAGCCAGGAAAAATCGCGGGGGCGCTGCCTCTCGCGCGCCCTGGTAGTCGGGGAGCCGCAGGACGTCCGGTACGTGATCAAGCAAATCAACAGGAGATCAGGGGCGGTCTACGAGATTGTGGGCGCCTGCCTGCCGGGTGCCCGGCGGGGAGCGGTCCTGGCTGTAGACCACCAGCGCGTCCCGGTCCTGTCATCAATCTACGGGATCGCGCACACTGTACGGCAGACAGGAGCGAACGCAGTCATTGTGGCGGGGCCTGTTCCCGGTGGCAACCAGTTCATCCAGGAACTCGGATGGCGATTGGAGGAGAACGCCGCAGAACTCGTCCTCGCGGCAACCCTCACCAACGTCGCCGGTCCGCGCATCCACTGGCGGCCGGTCGAGGGGCTTCCGCTGATGCATGTCGATATCCCGCATTACTCCGGCGGCAAGCACACACTGAAACGCCTGATGGACATCGTCATCTCAGCGGCCGCGCTGATCGCCCTGGCACCGGTGTTGATGCTGTTGGCCGCGATAGTCCACGCCGACAGTCCAGGCCCGATCCTTTTCCGGCAAGAGCGGATCGGCAAGCAGGGGACGACCTTCAGGATGCTGAAGTTCCGCTCCATGGTGGTAGATGCCGAATCCCAAGTGGAAGCCCTGGGCAGCCAGGACGAAGGTGCGGGTGTCCTGTTCAAGATCCGGGGCGACCCCCGGATCACGCGATGTGGTCGATGGATGCGCAAATACTCCCTCGACGAACTGCCCCAATTCTGGAATGTCCTCATGGGCGATATGAGCCTCGTTGGCCCCCGCCCACCGTTGTCCCGCGAGGTCAGCGCCTACGAACAACACACGCACCGGCGCCTGCTGATCAAACCGGGCATTACCGGCCTGTGGCAAATCAACGGACGTTCCGACCTTCCCTGGGATGAAGCGGTCCGGCTGGATCTCTACTACGTGGAGAACTGGTCCCTGGCCGGTGACCTAATGATCATGTGGCGAACTTTCCGGGCGATGACCCGGCCATCCGGCGCCTATTAGCGGCGAACTGCAGTACAGACCGAGTACCGGGCTACCAGCACAGAAGTTGAGTGGGAAATGAGCATACGCACTGTTCCAGCAGGACCATTGAACGGACATGACCTCAGGCCGAAGCTTCGCGCGGCGGTGGTAGGGGCAGGCTACTGGGGTCCAAACCTCGCAAGGAACCTCAAAGCAAGCCCCGATTGGGACCTGGTTGCCATCTGCGACCTGGACATCGAGCGCGGACTGAAGCTCGCCGGAACCGTGGGCGGGGTGGCCGTCGTCGAGTCCTTGGACGAACTGCTGGACACCTACAACCTGGACGCGATCGCCGTCGCCACACCGGCGCACACCCATCACGGCGTGGTGATGACGGCCCTGCGCGCAGGAAAGCACGTGCTCGTGGAAAAGCCGCTCGCGGACAGCCGAGCCAAGGGACTGGAAATGGTGGAAGAAGCCAACGCCCGCGGGCTGGTCCTGATGGCCGACCACACCTACTGCTTCACCCCGGCAGTCCTGAAGATCCAGGAACTGGTCTCCAGCGGAGTGCTGGGCGACATCCTGTACGTTGACTCAGTCCGCATCAACCTGGGACTCGTCCAACCGGACGTCAATGTCTTCTGGGATCTGGCACCCCACGACCTCTCAATCCTCGACTTCGTGCTCCCCGGCGGACTGCATCCCACGGAAATCTCGGCCCACGGCGCAGATCCCCTCGGCACCGGCCGGGACTGCGTGGGACATCTGACCTTCGGCCTGCCCAACGATGCGATCGTGCACATCCACGTGAACTGGCTCAGTCCCACCAAAATCCGCCAAATGATCATCGGAGGGTCAAAGCGGACCCTTGTGTGGGACGACCTGAACCCGCAGCAACGGCTCAGCGTCTACGACCGCGGAGTCAGCCTGGACCAGCAACCCAGATCAGCGGCCGACAAGAAGGCCTCAGCGATCTCCTACCGCTTGGGCGACACGTGGTCCCCGGCGCTGCAGGAACGCGAACCCCTCGGCCAAGTAGTAGCGGAACTGGCCACCTCCATCCGGAACCACACCCGGCCCCGCACCAGCGGCGAATCCGGGCTGCGGGTCCTGTCCGTCCTTGAGGCCGTGACCCAGAGCCTGGGTACCGATGGCCAGGCAACAGTGGTAGCCGGCAACGAGGTAAATCTCCAGGTCGCACGATGAAGAAGCTACTGGGCGCCAACGTGCTGGTCACCGGAGGCGCCGGAACCATCGGATCCACCCTGGTGGACCAACTGCTCGACGCCGGTGCGGCGCATGTGGACGTCCTGGACAACCTGGTGCGGGGACGCCGGGCCAACCTGGACGGCGCACTGGCCACCGAACGCGTCCAACTCGTCGAAGGCGACCTGCGGGACAGGGATCTCGTCCACGACCTCACCCACGGCAAGGACCTGGTCTTCCACCAGGCGGCCATCCGCATCACCCAATGTGCGGAAGAACCCCGGCTCGCCCTCGAAGTGTTGGTGGATGGGACGTTCAACGTGTACGAGGCAGCCGTTGAACACAAAGTGGACAAGCTCATCTCGGCGTCCAGTGCCTCTGTTTACGGGATGGCCGAGCAATTCCCCACCAAGGAAAGCCACCACCACCACAACAACGACACCTTCTACGGAGCCGCAAAATCCTTCAACGAGGGGATGGCCAGGAGCTTCCGCGCCATGTCAGGCCTGGACTACGTCATCCTGCGCTACTTCAACGTCTACGGGCCCCGCATGGACGTGCACGGGCTCTACACCGAAGTGCTGGTGCGCTGGATGGAACGGATCGTCGATGGCAAGCCACCTATGATCTTCGGCAGCGGAGAGCAAACAATGGACTTCGTCCACACCGCGGACGTGGCCAGGGCCAACGTCCTGGCAGCCGTCAGCGACGTGCGCGAAGGGGCCTACAACGTGGCCAGCGGCACCGAAACCAGCCTGGCCGAACTGGCTCAAACCCTGCTGACGGTCATGGAATCCTCACTGCACCTTGAACACGGCCCGGAACGCGCAGTGAATGGGGTTGCCCGGCGCCTGGCGGACGTCACCGCTGCCCGGGAAGACCTCGGCTTCGAAGCAGCGGTCGGCCTGGAAGACGGGCTGCGGTCGCTGGTCTCCTGGTGGCGTCCCCTCCGCGACGAGATTGCAGCGGCCAGGCTGGTGGATGGGCCCGGAGCCCCGGCAGTTGGTGCGCGATGACCATCTCCGGGACACGCTTGGGCCGCATCGACGTCATGAAACCCTGGCTGGGCGAAGAGGAAGCCCAAGCCGTGGCCGAAGTGATCGCTTCGGGTTGGGTCGCGCAAGGCCCCAAGGTCCGCCAGTTCGAAGAAGCGTTCGCAGCGGAACAGGAATCCCGTCATGCGGTGGCAACCTCCAGCTGCACCTCGGCCCTTCACCTGGCGCTCGCCGTCGCCGGCGTCGGCCCGGGAGACGATGTGGTGGTCCCGTCTTTCTCTTTCATTGCCACCGCCAACGCACCCACCTACATGGGGGCGCGTCCCGTGTTCGCCGACGTCGATATCCAGACGGGCTGCCTGACCGCAGAGACGGTCGAGAAGGCCCTCACACCGGCCACCAAGGCCGTCATCGCCGTAGACCAGGGCGGGGTTCCGGTTGACTTGGACCCCATCAGGTCCCTCTGCGATGGCCGCGGCATCATCGTGGTCGAAGACGCGGCCTGCGCCATCGGCTCCCGCTACCGCAGCCGTCCGGTAGGCGCCGGGGCAGAGGTGGCCGCGTGGTCCTTCCATCCCCGCAAGATCCTCACCACCGGTGAAGGTGGAATGCTCTCCACTCCGCGCCAGGACTTCGCGGACCGGGCACGGCGCCTCCGGGAACACGCCATGAGCGTTTCAGCCACGGACCGGCACGCCAGCATCCTCGCTCCCGCGGAAGAGTACCTCGAAGTCGGTTTCAACTACCGCATGACCGACCTTCAGGCCGCCGTCGGACTGGTCCAACTGGGGCGCCTCCATGAGGCTGTCCAGCGGCGTCGTGAACTGGCCGCCACCTACGCGAACGCGTTTGCCGGCGTCGAAGGCCTCCGGCTGGTCAGCGACCCCGGATACGGCACCAGCAACTTCCAATCCTGCTGGGTGGAAATCGGTGCTGCATTTCCGTTGGGGAGGGATGCCCTGATGATCCGCCTCGCCGAAGACGGCATCTCCGCGCGGCGCGGCATCATGGCGGCCCACCGCCAGCCCGCCTACGCCGGGAAGGACACAGGCGGAGCCGAACTTCGGGCCACGGAATGGCTGACCGATCACACCCTGATCCTCCCGGTGTACCACCAATTGGCTCTCCACGACCAAGTCCGCGTCATCGATTCCGTACTCCGCGCGGCAGGACAAGGACGATGACCGAGCTACTCCTTATCGCAGCCAGCGGACTCGCCCGCGAAGTCCTGGCGATGGTCCGCAGCAGCGGCCCGTTCGACGTCATCGGCATCCTCGACGACGACGAAGACAAACTCGGGCGCGTGGTCGATGGCGCCCACGTGCTCGGTCCCATCAAGGACGCGCTCCTCTTCCCACACGCCTTGTTGTTGGTCTGCATCGGTTCAGGGGCGGGCCGGGAGAGCGTCGTGATGCGGTTGCGCGCCCTTGGGCTTGCAGAGAACCGCTACGCAACCGCCATCGATCCCACAGTCAATGTCCCCGAAGGGTGCGTGATCGGCACCGGCAGCATCCTCCTGGCCCACGTCAGCATGACGGCCTCCGTCACCATCGGCAACCATGTTGTCGCCATGCCAGGGGTCACGTTCACCCACGACGACATCATCGGCGATTTCGCGACCTTCGCTTCCGGGGTCTCACTGGGGGGTAACGTCCGCGTCGGCCGTGCCGCCTACATTGGCATGAACGCCAGTGTCCGCGAGCGCCGGTCCATTGGCGCGAAAGCGACCATCGGGATGGGCGCGGCGGTCCTGAACGACGTACCCGATGACGAGACGTGGGCCGGTGTCCCGGCCCGGGTGATAAGGCGCGGCAACTCTCCGGCGCTGGAGGGGGCTCAATGAGGGTGATGCGTCCAGTCCCGGCCTCGGCCCCGCCCACTGTGAGTGTGGTGGTTCCCTGCTACAACTACGGCCACTACCTGCCCCAGGCCGTGGGGAGTGCACTGGCCCAGGAGGGCGTGGACGTCGAGGTCATTGTGGTGGACGATGCGTCTACGGACGGCAGTGCCGCGGTGGCTTGGCGGCTGGCTTCCTCGGATCCTCGCATCAGCGTGGTGCATCACGCCACCAACCAAGGGCATATCGCCACCTACAACGACGGTCTTGCCCGGGCCGGGGGCCGCTATGTGACCCTGCTCTCCGCAGACGACCTGCTCGCGCCGGGCGCCCTGGCCCGGGCAGCTGCCCTCATGGAGGCCAACCCGCGGGTGGGCATGGTGTACGGCTTGCCGAAGGACTTCACGGATCAGCCACCTGCCGTGGCCCAGCACGAACGCTGTACATGGACCGTGTGGGGTGGCAGGAGCTGGATTGCGTTGGCGTGCGCCCGTGGCAGGAATTTCATCCTGTCACCAGAGGTAGTGATGCGGACGGAGGCTGTCCTTAGCATTGGGGCCTACAGTTCCACCCTGCCGCACTCCGGGGACCTGGAGTACTGGTTGCGGGCTGCTGCTTCCTGGGACGTGGGACGGATCAACGGGCCCGTCCAGGCTTTCTACCGTGTTCACGGGGCGAACATGCACCAAACACAGTTCGCTGCCGCTGCGGTGGACCTTCAGCATCGGTTGGATGCTTTCCGTGTCCTGGAGGACCCCCGGTTTCCGTGCCCTACGGACAAGCGGTTCAGGCAGTTGGAGCGGGCGAAGCGGGCCTTGAGCAAGGAAGCTGTGCGGCTTGGTTCGAAGGAGACCGCCCGGGGTGGGTCGGTGGAAGCGGCCATTGAGCTGCGAAAGTTCATTGAGCGCCTCCAGGATGTTCCAGGCAACGTCCACCGGGCCAATGTCCTCCAAGCCCGGATTTCCCGCCTCTCGCAGGGCAGGGGACCAGGCACGGGTCGGGTCGCTGCACAATTCGTCCATACCCAGTTGGACAGGGCCCGTTGGCGTTTCTGGGCCATGACGGGCATCTCATGACCACCGCCGGCGGGCAGGACCGCCTCCTGGGTCACCGGGCTGCGAGCGCGACGCTCTGGGGCGGGGTCAACATGGCCCTGGGCAGGGTCGTCCAGTTCGCGACCACCATCATCGTGGCCCGGCTGCTGGCACCTGAACACTTTGGGGCACTCGCAGTCGCCATCGTGGTACAGACGATCGCGACGAACATGGCTGAACTCGGCGCGACGGCGGCACTGGCCAGGGGAGAGGGCGATCCTGACAGGATCGCTCCAACGGTGTTCTCCATTGCCCTCCTGACCAGCGGGATCATGACGGCCGCTGCGGTGATCCTTGCCCCGGCCCTGGCAGCGGCCTTTGACGACCCCGCCGCGACACCGGTCATCCAGGTACTCTCGATCACCATCCTCCTGCAGGGCCTTGGTGCCGTGCCTTCCACCATGGTGTGGCGGGAGTTCCTGCAGAAGCCGCGTGTCGTCGTCGATCTTTGCAGCCTGGTGACAGTGCTGGTCCTGGTGGTTCCGATGGCGCTGGACGGCTGGGGTGCCATGGCGCTCGCCTGGTCCAGGGTGGGCGGGCAACTGGTTGCGATGGCCGGGTACTGGATCATTACGCCGAAAAGGTATGGACCGGGTTTCGACCCCCAGGTGGCTGCCGGGATTTTGACCTTGGGCATGCCGCTCGCGATGGCCAATTTGGTGGTGTTTGTCACCCTGAATGTGGACTATTTGCTGGTGGGTCGGATGCTGGATCCGACGGCGTTGGGCCTGTACCTGCTCGCGTTCAACCTCGCAGGGCTGCCAAGTTCGGTGATCACTTCCGTGATCCGGGCTACGGCGGTGCCAACTTTCGGCAGGCTTTTCGCTGAAGGCACCTTGGGCCCGCTTGCAGCGAAGTTTGTGAGCGGGGTGTCCTATTGCGCCTTTCCGATCTCGGCCATGGTCGTAGCGCTGGCACACCCGTTGATCGTGACCGCCTACGGTGGGCCATGGGCGCCGGCGAGCGTCGCACTGGCAACACTGGGGGTCTTCGGCGCCACAAGGATCCTGGCGGAACTCTTCGCTGACCTGAGCGTCGGGGCAGGCCGGACCGGTTGGCTGTTCTGGGTGCAGGTTGCCTGGCTCCTCACCCTCACGCCTGCGCTCTTCTTCGGCATCGCGTGGTGGGGGATAGCGGGTGCGGGGGTAGCCCACGCGACAGTGGCCTGCCTGGTGGTTATTCCGCTGTACGTAAAGTCCCTGACGACGGTACTGCACGTTTCAGCATGGCAGCTCCTGCGCGGCAGTACCGTTCCGCTGCTGGGCGCAACGGTGGCCGGGCTCGCCGCATGGCTGGCCACCCGGGGGATGGAAAACCCGGCAGCAGCGCTCGCCGTCGGGACCGTTCTCGGTACGGCACTGTATGCCCTCCTGACTTTCCGCCAAGGCAAACTCCTGTTCGCGGACATTCGAGCGTTACTGAGGCCCAGGGCCGCCGCCTTCGATCCGGCCGGCTCCGCCCCTCCCGGAGAGGCGGCACGGCCATGACAACACGGCTTCCGGCAACAACCCGGCTTGCTGCCGACCGTCTGCGCAGGGACGGCTGGCGGGCACTGGCCAGAACAGTGGCGGCGAAAGCAGCAACCGTCGCCACCGACAGGTGGAACCTCACCGAACCGACCCTTCCCTTGCGGGAAGAGGACATCATGGACTCCCGTTCCAGCCTCCGGAATTCCCCTGAACCGAAGACGGCTGGCTCCCTCAACGTCGGCTGGATTTGTACGCCCCCGGCACCGGGCTCAGGGGGGCACACCACGTTCTTCCGGATGGTCGAAGAAATGGAACAACGCGGCCACCACTGCACCCTGTTCCTCTACGACACCAATGATGACGAGGTACGCCGTCACGAAGACACCATCCACAGCCACTGGCCGGCGCTGCGTGCCGGGGTTCGCAGCGCCACACAAGGGATGGAAGGGGTGGACGCCATAGTGGCCAGCTCATGGCCCACGGCACATGTTGCCGCGCGCAGGGCCCCGGCCGGCGTCCGCCTCTTCTATTTCATCCAGGACTACGAGCCATACTTCTACCCCCGCGGATTCCTCTACGCCCTGGCCGAAGAGAGCTACCGGCTGGGACTGACCACCATCGCCCTCGGCCCGATGATCTCCGACGTGATGCGCAACGAACTTGGCCAGCCCGCCCAGGCCGTCATTCCTTATGGCACCGACACCGCAACGTACCGGCTGCTCAGTCCAGCCCCAGCCGCCACCCGAACGGGCGTTGTCTACTACGCCAAGAAAAA
This sequence comes from Arthrobacter sp. fls2-241-R2A-172, assembly GCF_030208885.1. NCBI lineage: Bacteria > Bacillati > Actinomycetota > Actinomycetes > Micrococcales > Micrococcaceae > Arthrobacter > Arthrobacter sp. fls2-241-R2A-172. The sequence goes on from NZ_JARVTB010000002.1 coordinate 287,335, forward strand.
GGTGGACAGGCGCGGCTACCTCCTGGCCAAACTCACGTTGGAACGGTTCCACTCCCTCCGGCCCGAACAGGAAATCCACATTTACGGGGACACTGTCACGGGTTGGCCGATACCTGTGACCAACCACGGCAACCTCAGCCCCACAGACTTGAACGTCCTGTACAACCAAACAATCGCGGGCCTGGCCATTTCGTTCACCAACATCTCCCTGGTTCCCGACGAATTGCTCTCGGCAGGATGCGTTCCGGTGCTCAACGAAGCGGCCTTCGCGTCGGGGCTGCTGACGGACCCTGACGCCGTCTGGGCCCCGGCAACACCCGCTGGCCTGGCCATGGCGCTCGCAGATGTGGTCGGCACCCCGGGCGTAGAGGCACGCGCAGCAGCCATCGCGGGCAGGAAACGGCTGGACTGGGCCGACTCCCGCCAGACGTTCGCGCAGCTGATCGAATCATGGTGCGCGGGCCAACCCTTTGACGTTCCGGGCAGCTCTTTGCGGGGAGCCAGGCCATGAAGTCCTTTCGGAGGACCCTCATCTTCCCGGCCCCACGCGAGGTGCAGCCCAGCGAGCTGTCGGAGTTCACCGGCAAGGGTGGCCACGTGGGACTGTTGCTGAAATTCGCCGTTTTCGGCATCTTTTTCTTCCCGTCCAACATGGTCATCAAGCCCATCGGTGCTGCAGGCACGGTTCCGATCATCCTGGCTGTCCTGCTACTGGCGGTCTGGCTGTCGTCGGCGCTTTTTGGACTGCACAATCCGCTGAAATCCAGTAATCCAGGCCGTCTGGGCCTCGGACTGCTGTGGGTGGGTTCATGCGCCTCCTACGCGGCCTTGTTTTCGGGCTTTACGGGTAACACCAACGTGTCGGCGCAGGCCGCGGCCGACCGCTGGCTGATCCTTATTCTTGCCTGCGGCGGAATAGCCCTGGTGACCAGCGAGGCTGTGCGCACCCTCGACAACGCCATGTCACTGGTGAGAGCCATCCTTGCCGGCGCGTTCTTCTGCTGCATCGTTGCGCTGATCCAGTTCCTTTTCCGCGTCAACCCCATGGTGTGGATTCAGGAAGCAATGGTGGGGTTCACGGACAACGGCGGCAACACGGCCTTCCAGGTGCGCGGATTCATGACACGCGTTGCCGGCAGCACCTTCCACTCGATTGAGCTGGCCGTCGTCTGCGCCATGTTGCTGCCGTTATCCATTTGGCGCGGGCTCTATGACCGCTCGGGCCATAAATGGTTCCACTGGACGGGGACAGCCCTGCTGGTCGTCGCCATCGCATCCACCGTGTCACGGTCCGGTGTTCTCGGATTGTTCCTCGGGCTTGCGGTCTTTATCCCCTTCATGCCCCGGGTGGCCCGCCGATGGGCGGTGATAGCCGCCCCAGCAGCCATGGCTGCACTGTTTGTCGCCATCCCCGGACTCGTGGGCACTTTGACGTCATCCTTCACCGCCGGAAACAGTGACCCGTCCCTGACAACGCGGACAAACAACTATCCCCGCGTCGCGGAGATGTTCGGCGAGCTGCCATACCTGGGGCTTGGACCCGGGAACTACATGCCCGACAACGCCCTCTACATCCTGGACAACCAGTACCTCAACTCCCTGGTCACCCTGGGCCTGGTGGGCTTCGTCGGTACTTTGGCGTACTTGGCCTTGCCGGCCGTTTCATCGTTCATCGCAGCGCGGGCATCCCGGATCGCTCCGCTCCGCTGCCTTGCCGGCGCGATAGCTGCGGGCGGCGCGGTGGCTGCAGGCTGCTCACTGACATTCGACTCCATGGCGTTTCCTGTTTTCGCACTGTCCTACCCCCTCATCGTCGGGCTCGGAGGAGGGACCTGGGTCATGATCCGCCGCGAAATCGAGCTTCGGAACAACAAAGCACCGGATCACCACAACAGCGGGCCACCCCTGGGGGGACCTCCAAGCCAACCGTCAACACCGAACGCAAAGGCAGACACATGGACCCGGTAGCAGTCATCAGAACGTTATGGCACCACAAACTCATCGTGTTGCCGGTCCTGCTGGTCACGGCCCTGGCAGCACTCTATGTCTACACCTTGGCCCCACGGTCCTACGAGGCCAAGGCAACCTACGCGATCGTCAACCCCAAGATCCCCACCGCAGCAGAACTGGAGAAGAACCCTCAGCTCAGCAACCTCAACTCGGACAACCCCTACCTCCGATCGGCGGACTCTTCCCTGATCGCGCAGGTAGTGGGCACACGCTTGAGTGACGACGCCACCGGCGACGCGCTGCTCCGGGACGGACTCAGCACCGATTTCACGGTGCAGCGCCCACCGGCATCTTTCCTGATCGAGATTTCGGCAGTCTCGAGCAGCAAGGACAAAGCAATCGCCACGGTCAAGGCGCTCGGAGCGCGGCTGGAGTCCGACCTTTTGGCGATCCAGACTGTCAACGGTGCCGACGCACGGTACCTGTACACATCCCTGATGATCGCCGCACCGGACAACGCCACTGAACAGTTCTCCAGCCGGCTGAGGTCACTCATCGTCGTCCTGGTTGCCGGGGTGGTCCTCACCTTCGGTGCCGTGTCTATTGCCCGGGGCTTGGAATCATCCAGGTCGCGGATCCGTTCAGCCGCCCCTGACGGGGATCGGCGGAAGAAAGCACGCCGCCGGCATGAGAAAGACCACGATGACCTATCGGTGGGCGGAAACCTTGACGAACTGACCATCCAGGACGTGCTGAATCCCGCTGAGGCTGATCAGTTCTTCGCCGCCAACGCCCCCTTGGCCAAGACCTTGAAAACCAGCAGCAACGGGAAAACGCCCGTCAAGGAAACGTCGGCCTGAAAGGTAGTCCGTGAAACGAAGGACAATCGGCGTCCTGGCAGGCACTGCTTTGGCCAGCGTCGCCGTTGCCGTAGCGGCCGCCAGCGGAGTCCCTCCCTTCATCGGCCCTCCTGCACCGGCCAGCAGCCAGCCCGGGACCACAGCGACCCCGCCACCGTCCTATGAGGGCGTCGAGCTGCGACCCGTCGACGGGGGCGCGGACTACTACGGACAATTCAGGAACGGGCTCCCCGCTGATCCCGCCTATTTCCCCCTTGCCGTCTGGTTCGAGAGTGTCCTGGACAAGGGCAACATCGCGCTGGACACCCAAGCCGGCCTCAATACCTATGTCGAACTGACCGCCAACTCCGACCTCCAACTGGTGCGGGCCTCGAACATGTACGCCATCCCCACCTTCGACTCTGCCTATGCCTCCGGTTTCGCACTCAGTGATGAAGTGGACATGTGGGCTGGACCGGGCAGCACTCCCTGGACAGGAAAGTACCCCGGGGAGGGGCCACTCTGCATTCCCGAAGAGAGCAAGTGCGGGTACACGGTACAGAAAGAACGCCGCGCCGTTGCCCCGACAGGTGCCATGCTCTACGCCAACTACGGCAAAGGCGTGGCCTTCTGGCTCTCAGATGAAGAATCCGTCGAATTCTTCAAAGGCGTCCAGGACGTCGTCTCAGCCGACACTTACTGGTTTACCGACCCCAGCATCTGCGCCAAAGGCGAAGGGGGCGCCATCGTGGGCTATACACGGGACCTCACCCCTGGCGAATGCCGGCTCGCAGCCAACTACGGCTGGACCATAGAGCGGATCCGAAAGCTGCAACCGGCCGGAAAGGCCACCCCCATCTGGGCCTTCGTGGAAGCCGGGCATCCCTTCAAGGATTCGGCCGACGCCACAACCATCACCGCCCCCCAGATCCGCGCTGCCGTATGGAGCAGCCTGATCCACGGCGCAAGGGGAGTGATCTACTTCAACCACAACTTCGGGGGTGACTGCATTTCCCAGCACGTCCTGCGGGACTGCGGCACGCAAGTCCGACCAACAGTGACGGCACTGAACCAACAGATCACTAAGCTCGCGCCTGTCCTCAACGCACCCTTCCTGGACGGCGCCACCACGGCAACCGGCCCGGTGGACCTCAGCACCAAAATGTACAACCATACGGCCTACATCTTCGCCGGTGCCACCAAGCCAGCCGGCGGTCAGGCGACCTTCACCCTCAAGTGCGGCGGCAGCTCCGCCGTCGTGATCGACGAAAACCGGACCATTCCCATCCTCGACGGCCGCTTCGCCGATACCTTCCAGGACGGCAACGCCGTCCACCTGTACCGCATCGAAGGGGGCGGGAACTGCGGCTTCTGACTAGCGGCTGCTCTCGTCCCGCTCCCAGGCCGTTGCGGGCCTACGGCCCACCAGCGGACGACGACGGCCCGCGACGGCGAAGGCGGCGTACACGGCGGCGTCAACAGCAGTCAGCGGCCCCCGCACGGACGAAAGCAGCTCACGCAGGGTACGGGAGGCCGACTGCCCCGCGAATCGTTCATCCTGCTGCGCGTTCCCGCGATACGTCCGCCGAAGAACGGCCAGCAAGGAAGCCGCGGTCCGTGGCGTCCGCACCACCACAGGTACCGTCGCCACCACTGCCTTCTCCGAACCACTGAACAGACGATCCACGTAATAGTCGTCCCCGGTCAATGAAGGAAATTCGCCCAAACGATCGTGCCCCGCGCGGCTCAGGGCGTACGCCCCCGCACCCCACAGGCCCCGCGCATTGGCCGGCACCCGGCCCCGGGCCCGGTAATAACAGCGCACCAACCAAGAAGCGCCACTGGTGTCGTAGCGGAACGCCGGGCGGGCAGCAAGCAACGGCCCCTCGGCAAGGGACCGCAAAACTTCCGCCACTGCTTCCATGCTGACCTCGATGTCCGCGTCCAGATACAGCCTCGGCCAAAGGCCCGCAACCTGGTCGGCGGCATTCAACGCCGCAGACTTCGAAGCAGCCTCAACGTGAAGCACACGCACCCCATGGAACGTCGACGCGATATCCTCCGTCTCGTCCGTGCACCCATTACAGGCAACAATGACCTCCACCGTGCCCCAACCGAGGACACCACCCAGTGATTCAAGCGTCCGGCCGATCACCGCCGCTTCGTTGTGTGCAGGAATGATCACAGCACCCGCCGGAGGCGGCCCACCACCCAACGCTGCCGTGGTGGCCCTGGTGGCGTGCGGTAGCCCTTCCCACCGTCTCCGGCTGCCCACCGCAAACGCAGCCTCACGATGCCCCGGCTTACCCATGCGTACAAGCTCCCCGGCAAGCACGACGGCCGTAAAGGCCCCCAAACGGGCCGGCGGCAAATACTTCGACGCGTAACGCACACGATTGACCGCCATCAACGCCGTCAACTGCGGCGAAGAACCCGAACCCCCTCGTTCATGCCACATCCGGGCCAACGGCTCAAACCACATGGAACCACCGGACTCCCGGACACGCCGGCAATAATCCGTCTCCTCCGAGTAGAGGAAGAACTGTTCATCCCAATCACCCACGGCCCGCGCGGTGTCGCCGCTGATCAAAAGCGCAGCACCCGTAGCCCAATCCACCAGGTGTGCGTGCCGGTAGCTTTCCGGGTCGTAGTCCATCTCCGACAACCAACCAGGCCTGCCCTGCACCCGGCTCCCGAACACCGCATCGCCCAGCGCTCGCAGAACACCGGGCTCCCGTCGCAGCGACGGATAGACAGTGCCATCGTTGTCCAGCAGGACCGGCACCACCATTGCCGCCCCAGATTCGGCCATCCGGCGACGCATGGCCAGGATCGCGCCTTCCTCGACCCGCAAGTCGGGGTTGAGCACGAGGTAGGCATCCGCGGCCCCCGCGATGCGCATGGCGGCATTGATTCCGCCCGCGTATCCGAGGTTGCCACCTGTCGGCACGGCCACGACATCCCGATGCCGTGACAGTTCCAGCATGGTGCGATCGTCCGGGGAGTTGTCGGCCACCACCACCTTGATGCTTTGCGCAGCGGTTTCCTGCCGCAACCCCGCAAGCAGGGGTCCGACGTCGTCGGCGTTGTTGTAGGTGACCACCACTACGGCAACGTCGGCTCTGGACTCCACCGGGACAAACGATCCCGGAGCACGGCTGGGCTCATGCTCCGGGTCGGCTGGGACGAAGGCGGCAGCAGCATTCGGCACTGTGCCGGCAGCTGGAAGGGGCGTGGCATCGCTGCGCATCCGCAGCTTGAGATAGGCCCCCGGCCCATCCACAAGGTAGCGGTGGGCGAGCCTCGTGGGCTCAAGCATCAGTCGCCACGCCCACTCAAGGCCATGGGCGCTGACCCATGCCGGTGCCCGCCGGATCCGGCCGGACAGGAAGTCGACAACCGCCCCGAAAGCCAGGAGGACCCTGGCCCCGGTCAATGGCCCATATTCAGCGATCCAGAGTTCCTGACGCGGCTTGCCCAAGCCCACCACCAGGATGTCCGTTCGGCTGGCAGCTATGTCGGCGGCCAGGCGGGAGGACGCGTCGACGTCGCTCAGGACTGAACGCTCGGGAGCCCACCATCCTGCGACCACCAACCTGGGACGCTCGACGGCGAACCGCTCGCGGATGAGGGCCTGGGCTTCGGGTGAGCCTCCCAGGAAACCTACGCGGAGCCCACGCTGCTCAGCCTGGTCAAGCAACGGCCCTATGAGGTCACTGCCGGCCAATCGGGGCCAGTCACGACGGGTGAGCCTCCGGGCATGAGCCACCAGTGGTGCCCCGTCAAGCAGCGTCAGCCAGTCCACCGGCACGGGCGGGTTCAAGATGCCCGCCCAACGGCTGCCGGCACCGAAGTGCCGGAGGTGATCGAGGTTGGCCGAGCAGACGCCCAGGGGTTTGGACCCATCCGCAGAGGCACGATCAACGATGTCGCGCAGGGCGTCCTCGAATCCCATCAGCTCTACCGGTGCGCCGCCGAGCAGGAGGGAGCGGGCATCGACGGCGGTACCGCGGTGGGGGAGGACGGTCCTCTGCGGGGCGATCTTCGGCAGCAACATTCTTGGCTCTCCAGGCTTCGGGGTCCAGCTCAAGGCACAACTCATGGCCGGCGATCCTGGGCCGCTGCACAGCCCTGGGTCGCCGTGGCCAGCGTGGTGCCGGCCTGCCAGTTTGTTTACTTAAGGTGTCTCCCGGCCCGCCCGGACGGGCTGCCGTACGCCAACTCTAGGACGAATGTCACCCCTTCGCTAGGGTTTCCCGCGCAAGGAGGTACTCAACGAGGCGCTGCGACGCGTCCGGGGGAGAGAACCCGGCACCCTTGATTTTTGCCAGGTCCAGCACACTGTTCCGTGGTCTGGGGGCGCTGCCCGGCCCCGCGTAGGCCGCGGTGCTGACAGCGGTCACCTTGAGGGGATCCACTCCGCTCAGCCGATACACATCCCTGGCCACCTGGGCCCACGAAACCGGCAAGCCGCTGTTGCTGATGTTGTAAGTCCCGTAGGGAGCCTGCGTATCCAGCAGATGCTTGATCCCGGCGGCGAGGTCGTCGGCGAAGGTCAGCCTGCCAAACTGGTCATCCACGACGTTCGGCGACGCTCCGCGTTCAGCCAGGGCGGCCATGGTCCGGACAAAGTTACGGCCGTCGCCTACCACCCAGCTTGTCCGCACGAGGTAGTGCCGCGGCACCGTTGACGCCGCCAGGTCGCCTGCCGCCTTGCTTTGGCCGTACACCCCCAGGGGAGTCAGCGCCTCGTCCTCGCTGTGAACCTCCGCCGAGCCGTCAAAGACGTACTCGCTGGACAGATGGACAAGCGTCAGGGAATGCTCGACGGCGGTACGCGCCAAGGCAGCCACGGCACCGGCGTTGATCAGCCAGGCAGCGGTCCGGCCTTCAGTGGTTTCTGCGGCGTCCACGGCTGTAAACGCTGCCGCGTTGATGACCGTGGAGTAATGGGGCCAATCGACCGACTCGAACGACTCCACCGAGGTGATGTCGAACTGGGGATGCCCAGCGAAATCAACTGTCGCGTCGCCCGCAAAAGCCTTCCGGAGCGCCGAACCCAACTGGCCATCGGCCCCCACTACCAGAGTGCGCTTTTTCTGCATCGGACGGACGTCCGCCAGCCGCGGATGCTTCCTGTCCTGCGGAGACACTGTTGCCTGCTCCACGGGAATAGGCCAGGGCACGGCGACCTGCTCGTCCGCAAGGTTCAGGAAGGTGTACTCCTCCTGGGCTTCCGGGCTCCAATGATCGTTGACGAGATAGGAGTACACGGTGCGGTCCTCAAGCGTTTGGAAGGCGTTGCCCACGCCGCGCGGGACGAAGATCGCGTCACCCGGAGTCAGTTCGGCCGTGAACAACACACCGAAGGTCGGTCCTTCGCGCAGATCCACCCAGGCACCGAAGATCCGCCCTGCGGCCAAGGAGACAAATTTGTCCCACGGCTCAGCGTGTATACCGCGGGTGGTGCCGCGTTCGGCGTTGAAGGAGATGTTGTTCTGAACTGGACCGAAATCCGGGAGCCCGATATCCATCATCTTGCGACGATGCCAGTTCTCCTTGAACCATCCGCGGCTATCGGCGTGAACCGGAAGACGGAACAGGGTCAGTCCCGGAATGGACGTGGCCAGGGACTGCAGCCGGTGTGCCCCGTCCATCAGTGACCTTGGCCTGCGTACTTGGACTCCGTTACCGCCTTCTGGAGACGCCACCAGTCCTCGTTGTCCCTGTACCACTGCATGGTGTCCGATAACCCGGCGTCGAAATCCCGGTAACCCGGCACCCAGCCAAGTTCGCGGCGAAGCTTGCTGGAATCAATGGCGTAGCGCAGGTCATGGCCAGGGCGGTCATGGACGAGGTCGTAGGCGTCACGGGGTTTACCCGCAATCTCCAGCAACATCTCCACAACCTCACGGTTGGACCGTTCGCCGTCGGCACCAATCAGGTAGGTTTCACCGATCCGCCCGGCCTCGAGGATTCTCAGCACCGCCGAGGAATGGTCTGCCACGTGGATCCAGTCCCGCACGTTGCGCCCCTGGCCGTACAGCCTGGGACGTACGCCGTCCAGGATGTTGGTGATCTGGCGCGGAATGAACTTTTCCACGTGCTGGTACGGGCCGTAGTTGTTGGAGCAATTACTGATGGTCGCCTGAAGTCCGAACGATCGGACCCACGCCCGGACCAACAGGTCCGAACCCGCCTTCGTGGCGGAGTACGGGCTGGTGGGGCGGTAGGCGGAGCTTTCCGTGAACCTGTCCGGATCCTCCAGGGCCAGGTCCCCGTACACCTCGTCCGTGGAGATGTGATGGAACCGGGTGCCGTGCTTCCTCGCCGCTTCGATGAGGGTGAAAGTCCCCCCCAGGTTGGTGTCAAGGAACGGACGTGGATCCTCCAACGAGTTGTCGTTGTGCGACTCTGCAGCAAAATGGACCACCGCATCAACCGTGGGGGTCAGGGAGTCCACCAAGGCGGCATCACAGATATCGCCTTTAACAAATTCAAGGCGGCCGGACGGCAGCCCCGAAAGCGAATCAATAGTGCCGGCGTAGGTCAGTTTGTCCAGGACAGTGACATGGAGGCGGGTGTGCTCCATGATGAAGTGAACAAAATTGCATCCGATGAATCCGGCCCCGCCGGTGACAAGGATTCTCTGCATGGCCATAGCGTAACCGCAGGATACTGCGGTGCGCAGCGGGAGAGGACAGTAGATGCGCGGAATTATTCTTGCCGGTGGCACAGGTTCCCGGCTTCATCCAATTACGCTCGCCATCAGCAAGCAGTTGGTTCCCGTCTTCGACAAACCCATGATCTACTACCCGCTGTGCACTCTGATGCTTGCCGGCATCCGCGACATCCTCATCATCACCACACCTGCCGACGGCCCGCAATTCGAGAACCTTCTGGGCGACGGTTCCCAGTTCGGGATCAACCTGACATACGCCCGGCAGCCGACGCCGGATGGCCTGGCCCAGGCGTTCATCCTGGGGGAGGAACATATCGGGGCCGGCAAAGTGGCCCTGATCCTTGGAGACAACATCTTTAACGGCCCCGGAATGGGCAACCAGTTCCGCCACTACGCCGACGTCGATGGCGGCGCCATCTTCGGGTATTGGGTCAAGGACCCGAGCGCTTATGGCGTGGTGGAATTCGACGACGAAGGGCTGGCGGTATCCATCGAAGAGAAGCCGGCCAAACCCAAGAGCAATTACGCAGTTCCGGGCCTCTACTTTTACGACAACGACGTAGTTGCCATGGCAAAAGACCTAAGACCCTCGCCCCGCGGCGAATTGGAAATCACGGACATCAACCGCAAATACATGGAGCTCGGAAAGCTGCATGTGCAGAAATTCCCCCGGGGAACCGCCTGGTTGGATACCGGAACCTTCAGCGACTTGAATGACGCGTCGAACTACGTGCGCACCACCGAGAACCGGCAGGGCCTGAAAATCGGAGCCCCGGAGGAAGTGGCCTGGCGGATGGGTTACCTGAACGACGACGGACTGCGTCAACAGGCCGCGAAGTTGGCCAAAAGCGGTTACGGAAGCTACCTGCTGGATATTCTGGATCGCCATTAGGCAATCCGCGGCAGCCCTGGCTACGACGCCGAAACGTCCTCAAGGGCGCGTGATATCTCTGCGGGCAGGTCAGTCAGCGCGGCGTCCAGGAGCTCTTTGAGCTGGACGGCGTTCCTGGCGCCCACGACGGCCGTGGCAACGCCGGGCCGGGACAGCAGCCAGCTCAGGGAAACATCCAGGGAAGATCTGCCCAGGCCGCGTGCGGCCATGGCCACAGCTTCAACCACCCTGGAAGCCCGCGGCTCCAGGTACGGCTCAACATACGCCGCGAGGCGGCTTTGGGCGGCACGGGAGTCTGCGGGAATTTGTCCGCGGTATTTGCCGCTCAGGACACCCCGGCCCAGCGGCGCCCACGCCATGATCCCCAGCCCGGCGTCCTCCACCGCGGGAATGAGCTCGTCCTCCGCCTTGCGCTGGACCAAGGAATATTCGGACTGGTTGGCCACCAAGGTGAAACCGGCGATGGCCGCGGCCTTCGCCGTCTGCCAACCGTTGTAGTTGGAGATGCCCACGTAACGCGCACGCCCGGTCCGCTGCGCCAGTTCCAAAGCGGAAAGGGTCTCCTCCAAGGGCACGTTGTGGTCCCACTCATGGGCGAACCAGATGTCGACGTAGTCGGTTCCGAGCCTGGCAAGGCTGGCGTCAAGTGCCGAAAGCATTGCGCCGCGTGAAGCATTGACGCTGCGCCTGGACTCCGTGGACGACACGCCTGCCTTCGTGGACAAAACCACCTCGGACCGTGCCACGACGTCACCAAGCATGGAGCCGATCATGGCCTCAGCCCGCCCCTGCCCGTAGGACGCGGCAGTGTCTATGACGGTGCCGCCTGCAGCTACGAACGCGTGAAGGACCTCGGCAGCGTCCTGCTCATCAGTTTCCTGGGCCCAGGACATGGTTCCGAGGGACAAGGAGGACACGCGAAACCCGCTGTTTCCGACATAACGCTGCTGCATAGCTGCTAGCTTACGGGCAGTTCCCAGTCTTCATGACGTAGGGTCTATTCACGTGAACTGGATAGAAGCAGCCTTGCTGGGCCTCGTGCAGGGCCTCACCGAATTCCTCCCGATCTCCTCAAGCGCGCACTTGAGGATCGTCGGATCATTCCTTCCCGGCGCCGCCGACCCGGGCGCCGCTTTCACTGCGATCACGCAGCTGGGAACCGAAACCGCCGTCATTGTGTACTTCTGGCGCGACATCGTCCGGATTGTCCGTGCCTGGTTCGGCTCCTTGAGGGGCAAAGTCGAGCGCAACGATCCCGATGCCCGCATGGGCTGGTTGGTGATCCTGGGCAGCCTGCCGATCATCATCCTGGGCCTGCTGTTCCAGGACCAGATCGAATCGGTACTTCGCAGCATGTGGATCGTAGCCACCATGTTGATCGTCTTCGGCATGATCCTGGCCGTCGCCGACGCCACCGGGCGGCAGGAGCGGGACCTCACCCAGCTGAGCTACAAGCACGGCATCCTCTATGGCTTCGCTCAGGCAATGGCCCTGATTCCGGGAGTTTCGCGGTCCGGCGGCACCATCACTGCCGGCCTGCTCATGGGCTACACGCGTGAAGCCGCAGCCCGGTATTCCTTCCTGCTGGCCATTCCGGCCGTGTTCGGCAGCGGGCTTTACCAGCTCTACAAGACGGTTTCCCACGAGGGCCTCACCGGACCGTACGGCCTTCCCGAGACAGCCCTGGCCACGGTCATCGCCTTCGTGGTGGGCTACGTCATCATTGGGTGGTTCTTGAAATTCGTCTCGACCAGGAGCTACCGCCTCTTCGTTTGGTACCGCATCCTCCTCGGACTGGCCTTGTATGTCCTGCTCGGTTTCGGTGTCATCAGTGCCTAGCACTAAGGTTGAGTCGTGAAATCGTGGACTTCCCGCCCTGTTCCTGAGCTGCCCGGCAGCATGCCGCAACTACGCCTGTTCGACACTGCCCTGGGCCGTGTCGTGGAGGTTGAGCGGCAACCGGAGCAATCGATGTACGTCTGCGGCATCACGCCCTACGACGCCACCCACATGGGGCACGCCTCAAGCTACGTTGCCTTCGATCTGCTGAACCGCGCCTGGCGCGATGCAGGGATCCGGGTCTCCTACGTGCAAAACGTCACGGACATCGACGACCCCCTGCTTGAGCGGGCCAATGCCACGGGCGTTGACTGGCAAGACCTGGCCCAGAGCCAGATCGAACTGTTCCACACCGACATGGATGCGCTGAACGTCCTTGCACCTGATCACTACATCGGCGCGGTTGAAGCCATCCCGGACATCGTGCCGGCCATCGAGAAACTCATAGCTGACGGCGTGGCCTACAGGGTTCCCGGTACCGACGGTGAACCCGACGGTGATGTCTATTACGACGTCGAAATGGCCGGGAAACGCTCGGATGCCACGGATGCGTGGACTTTGGGCGATGTGTCGGGGCTCGGCGAAAAGGATATGCTCGCCCTCTTCGCGGAGCGCGGCGGCGACCCGGCACGGCCCGGCAAACGCCACGCGCTCGACCCCCTGCTCTGGCGTGTGGCCCGCGAAGGTGAACCCAGTTGGCCCGGTGCAAGCCTTGGCTCCGGCCGCCCAGGTTGGCACATCGAATGTACGGTGATCGCCCAGAAATACCTTCCGGCACCCTTCACGGTTCAAGGCGGCGGCTCGGACCTGGTCTTCCCGCATCATGAGATGGGAGCCGGCCATGCTTATTCGCTGTCTGGAGTTCCCCTGGCACGGCACTACTCCCACGCGGGCATGGTGGGCCTGGACGGCGAGAAGATGAGCAAGTCCAAGGGAAACCTGGTCCTTGTGTCCAAACTTCGCGCAGCAGGCGAGGAACCCGCAGCCATTCGCCTGGCCATCCTCGCCAACCACTACCGCTCGGACTGGTCGTGGACTAATGAAGGCTTCGCTGCGGCCAAGGAGCGCCTGGCGAAGTGGCGGGCCGCCCTGAACCATGCTCCGGCAGGTTCCTCGGCCCCCTTGCTTGCGGCCATGCGTGCTGGACTGGCCGATGACCTCAACGCTCCCGCAGCCCTTGCCGCCGTCGATCAGTGGGCCCAAGAGGCACTGCGCTCCGCCGCCGAAGGCTCGGCCACGGAGAGGGCCGTCATCTCGGATGCCGTCAACGCCTTGCTCGGCGTGGAGCTGTAACCGGACCTGTTGATGTTCAAACGCCAACGGCCCTGACATTCCTGTCGGGGCCGTTGGCGTTTACCGATAGTGGGAGCGGTCAGGGACGGTCTTTGCCACGGCGCTTGAGGTAGCGCTCAAACTCGCGGGCAATGGATTCGCCGGAAGCTTCCGGGAGGTCGGCCGTGTCCTTGGCTTCCTCGAGTTGCCGCACGTACGCCGCGATCTCGGGGTCCTCGGTGGCGAGCTCGTCAACGCCGCGTTCCCACGCCTCGGACTCTTCGGCAAGTGCCTGGCTGTCCAGCGGGACCTGGAGCAGGTCTTCCACTTTGTGCAGGATCGCGAGCTGAGCCTTGGGGGAGGGGGGCTGGGCCACATAGTGCGGCACCGCGGCCCACAGTGAAACCGTCGGCAGCCCTGCAAGCATCGCAAATTCAGCCAGGACGCCTACGATCCCCACCGGCCCCTCGTACTGGGACGCCTCCAGGTTGAGGCGCTCACGCAGCGAACTGTCCTCAGTGCTGGTGCTCACGGGAATGGGGCGGCTGTGCGGCACATCGGCCAGCAGGGCACCCACCAAAATGACGGAGTCCACCTTGAGCGCCTCGGCGTGGACCAGCAATTCCGTAGTGTATGCACGCCAACGGTAGGAAGGCTCGGTGCCCAACACGAACACCACGTCCACATTGCTGTCCGGAACTGCCGCCTTGTAGATCCTGGTGGATGGCCACTTGACCTTCCGGGCACCTGACGACGTGCGGCGCACAGTGGGCCTGGTGAACTGGAAGTCGTAATACTCCTCGGCGTCCACAGTGGCAACCTTCTTGCCGTCCCAGAGCTTGTTCAAGTAGTGCAGGGCGTCGCTGGCTGCCTCTCCGGCGTCGTTCCAGCCTTCGAACGCGGCGAGCATCACGGTGACACGTTGGCCTTCCGCGGGTTCCTTGAGGAAACGCTCGGGCTCCGCGGTGATGTCCTGTCCTTCGGGGGTCCCGTCCACACTGTTCATCCACTCACCCTACGTCCAAGACCCTCCGGGATGCATGGCATTTCACGCCGGTGCGTGTCCCCTCTTCGCCCACAGCGCAATGCGCGCACAGGCGCCCGCCCGGTTCCACGTAGACTTGAAGCCATGCATTCCTTACCCAGCCAGCCCCTCCTCAAAGCAGTGCTCTGGGATATGGACGGCACCCTGGTGGACACTGAGCCCTACTGGATCGCGGCTGAACGCGCCCTGGTGGAGTCCCATGGCGGCACGTGGTCGCACCAGCAGGCGATGCAGTTGGTGGGCCAGTCCCTGCTGCACTCGGCAGCCATCCTGCAGGACGCGGGGGTCAAGCTTGAGGCCCGCCAGATCGTCGACACCCTTAGTGCCCAGGTGATCGCGCAGGTGCGCCGGAACGTTCCATGGCGGCCGGGCGCGCGGGAGCTCCTCGATGAACTCCACCAGGCCGGCGTCCGGTGCGCGCTGGTCACCATGTCCGAAGGTCCCCTGGCCGGAGTGGTAGTGGAGAGCTTGGCCAAACCGTACTTCGAGTTCATGGTCACCGGAGACACCGTCACCAACGGAAAGCCGCACCCCGAGGCCTACCTGACTGCGGTTGAAAGACTCCGCCTGGATGATCCGGCACTGACCATCCACCACTGCGTTGCGCTGGAGGATTCCGTTCCCGGTGCCACGGCCGCCATTGCTTCAGGCGTCGTGACGGTGGGCATACCCCACCAGGTGCCGCTGCCCGAAGACCCACGCATGGTCCTGTGGGACACGCTCACAGGCCGGACCGTCGAAGACGTGAGGCAACTCGTCGTCGATCGCTTCCCGGCTGGAAACGTTCTTGAAAGGGCCAACTAGGTGAGCAGTCCCACCACACCGCACCACGCCTCCGCCAAGAAGGAGGGTATCCCGCTGGGGAAGATCGCCGGCATTCCGGTCTACCTTGCGTACTCGTGGTTTGTTATTGCAGGGTTCACCGTCATTGTCTACGGGCCGGCCCTGCTGGTGCAGATGCCGCGCCTGGGCCTGGGCGCCTACTTCGTAGCATTAGGCTACGCCTTGCTGCTGGCCATCTCCGTGCTGCTCCACGAACTGGCACATGCGCTCAGCGCCAAGGCCTTCAAATGGCCCACCGAGAAGATTGTCCTGAATCTCTGGGGCGGACACACGCAGTTTGAGAACTTCACGGCCTCACCTGGCCGCTCAGTCGTGGTGGCCCTGGCCGGACCTGCTTCGAACTTCGTCCTGGCAGCCGCCATGTGGGGTGTCCTCTCCGCCGATGTGCTGAGCGGCGTATCCGAAATCCTGGCCAACATCCTCATGTGGGCCAATCTCCTGATCGGCCTGTTCAACGTGCTTCCGGGTTTGCCGCTCGACGGTGGTCGTTTGGTGGAATCCGCAGTGTGGAAAGCCACCGGAAGCCAGGACAAGGGAACAATTGCTGCCGGCTGGTCCGGCCGCATCATCGTCGCGGCCTTGGTCATCTGGTTCATTGCGTTGCCACTCCTGACCGGTGCTCCGCTGGATATCAGCCTGATGTTGATCACCGTCCTTGTCTGCGGATTCCTCTGGATGGGTGCCTCCAGTTCCATCCACCACGCAAAGCTCCGCAGCCGCCTGTACATGGTCAGCGCGGCGGGACTCGCGGATCGCGCCGTCGGGGTGCCGAACTCGGCTTCCGTGGCCGATGTCCTGGCCATCGCTCCTAACGGAATCCCCGCCGTCGTCATCTGTGGACCGGACGGTAAGCCGCAAGGCGTCGTGGACCCGGGTGCCGTCGCTTCGGTGCCGCTAAAGGCAGCTACGACGACGCCGGTTACCGCAGTGGCGCACGCACTGGGGGCCGGGGCCTATGTCCCCGAATGGTCCAAGGGACAGGAACTCATCCAGTACTTGGCGCGCTTGGAAGGGGGCGAATACGCTGTGGTGGACCACAACGGAATCGTCACTGGACTGCTGCGCCAGCAGGCTGTCGTGACAGCCATTACAGGTAAGGAAGCCCGCCGGAGCGGTCGCCCCTGACCCAGCGACCGGTAGAGTTACATGCCGGCCGTCTTAGCAAACAACTCCGCGGCCTTTTTTGGCGCCCACCAGCCAGCAACACGTCGCGGCCCAGCCGTACAACAGCGAGGAACACCACATGAGCAGCGAAAACGCCGCCCCCGAGGCCAGCGCAGGCCCTGACGCGGCAGCTACCGGAACCGCCGTGCAGCCGACGGGCGCAGCCCGCCGCCGTGGCCCTTTCCGCGTGGGCGAACGGGTGCAACTCACGGACGAACGTGGCCGCATGAACACTGTGACGCTGGAAGTCGGCGGGGCATTCCACACGCACCGGGGCTTCCTGAACCACGATGAGATCATCGGCAAGGTGGATGGCTCCGTGGTCAGCAACAACGTCGGCCAGCAGTACCAGACGCTGAGGCCGCTGCTGTCCGACTTCGTTTTGTCCATGCCTCGCGGTGCCGCCGTTGTTTATCCGAAGGACGCCGGCCAGATCGTCACCATGGCTGACATTTTCCCGGGCGCACGTGTCGTGGAAGCCGGCGTGGGTTCCGGTGCCCTGTCCATTTCCCTGCTGCGGGCTGTCGGCGACGGCGGTTACCTGCACTCCTTCGAGCGCCGCGAAGAATTCGCCGACATCGCCCGCGGGAACGTCGAGACAATCTTCGGTGGTCCGCACCCGGCCTGGCAGATCTCGTTGGGTGACTTCCAGGAAGAGGTCGTCAAGGCAGAGGCCCCCGGATCCGTCGACCGCGTAGTGCTTGACATGCTGGCTCCCTGGGAGTGCGTGGACGCGGTGGCTACCGTGCTGGCGCCTGGCGGCGTGTGGATCAACTATGTAGCGACGGTCACCCAGCTGTCCCGCACTGCCGAAGCCATCCGCGCTGACGGGCGTTTCACCGAGCCGGATGCCTGGGAGTCGATGGTACGTGGCTGGCACCTTGAGGGCCTGGCTGTCCGGCCGGATCACCGCATGGTGGCGCACACCGGCTTCCTGCTGGTCACCCGCCGCCTCGCCGAAGGCGTCACCGGAATCTCGGTAAAGCGCCGCCCTTCCAAGACCGAATTCAGCGAAGAGGACCTCAACGCCTGGACGCCCGGCGCAGTAGGGGAGCGGGCAGTTTCGGACAAGAAACTCCGGCGCGCCGCACGTGATGCCATCGCCGGAACCAACGTCCAGGATGACCCCACGGTCACAAACTGACAAAGGTCACAATAGGGTCCGCATTCCGAATGTCACCCAGCACCCTGAGCTTTTCGGGACTAAGGTCTTGTTAAGCGCAGGAAGGGGCTGATGATTCGTGGACACGTCAAACAACGACCTTGGACGGCAGACGCCGGAAGAAGGACACGCCGCACCGGAAGAGGCAGCAAGCCGGGGGCTGGCCCCCGCGCAACCGTCGGAGGCCTCGAGTGAACTGACTGTTGCCGAGCGGCAGATCAACATCCTCCGGGACAAGCTCCGCCACATCGACCGCCAGCTGGCCGCCGCTACGCAGAACAACGGCAAGCTCGTCAGCATGCTGGAAGCAGCGAAGTCCGAGATCCTGCGCTTGAAGGGTGCTTTGGAGCAGGAGGGGCAGCCGCCCTACAGCTTTGGGACCGTGGTGCAGGTCAACCCCCGGAAGCAACCCTCGGCTGGGAGCTCCGGCCAGGCCGCAACCGAAGAGTCGGTGGATATCTTCAACGCCGGCCGCAAGATGCGCGTGGGTGTCAGTCCCTTGGTCAACATCAACCAGCTTGCCGTCGGACAGGAAGTCCTGCTCAACGAGGCACTCCTGGTGGTTGCCGGGCTCGGTTACGAGCGCGCCGGCGAACTGGTCACGCTGAAGGAGATGCTCGGCAAGGACCGGGCGCTGGTGGTGGGCCGGGCGGATGAGGAACGCGTTGTGCGGCTTTCTGGAGCCCTGCAGAACATCCACCTGAAGGTGGGCGATGCGTTGTCACTGGATTCACGCACGGGCTACGCCCTGGAAAAGGTCCCGCGCGCCGAGGTGGAAAACCTTGTCCTCGAAGAAGTACCTGACATCACTTACCAGGACATCGGCGGCCTCGGCCCGCAGATTGAACAGATCCGCGACGCCGTCGAACTGCCGTTCCTGCACCCGGACCTTTACCGTGAGCACGGACTCAAGGCTCCGAAGGGCATCCTGCTGTACGGTCCTCCGGGCTGCGGCAAGACGCTGATCGCCAAAGCCGTGGCCAATTCGCTGGCGGCCCGCGCCGCCGAGCGCGCCGGCAACACGGAGGTCAAGAGCTACTTCCTCAATATCAAGGGCCCGGAGCTGCTCGACAAATACGTGGGTGAAACGGAACGACACATCCGCCTGATCTTTTCGCGTGCCCGTGAGAAGGCTTCCGATGGCAGCCCGGTGGTGGTCTTCTTCGATGAAATGGATTCGCTGTTCCGTACCCGCGGCACCGGCGTGTCGTCCGACGTCGAAACGACCATCGTTCCGCAGTTGCTCAGCGAGATCGACGGCGTGGAACGGCTCGATAACGTGATCGTCATCGGTGCTTCAAACCGTGAGGACATGATCGATCCCGCGATCCTTCGCCCGGGTCGGCTCGATGTCAAGGTCAAGATCCAGCGGCCCGATGCCGAGGCTGCAGCGGACATTTTCGGGAAGTACATCACCACGGACTTGCCCTTCCACGCCCAGGACCTCGCTGAGTACGGAGGAGACGTGCAAGCCACGGTGGACGCCATGGTCCAGCGAACGGTGGAGGCCATGTATTCGACGGAGAAGTCCAACGAATACCTCGAAGTCACCTATGCCAACGGCGATACGGAGATGCTGTACTTCAAGGACTTCAACTCCGGCGCAGTGGTCCAGAACGTGGTGGACCGCGCCAAGAAGTACGCCATCAAGGACCTCCTGACGAACCACCAAAAAGGCCTGCGCATCGAGCACCTGCTGCGGGCCGTGGTGGACGAGTTCCGTGAGCACGAGGACATGCCGAACACCACCAACCCGGACGACTGGGCCAGGATATCGGGCAAGAAGGGCGAACGGATCACCTACATCCGCACGATCGTGCAGGGTAAGGCCGGGCAGGAGCCGGGCAAGTCGATCGAGACTACCGCCAACACGGGCCAGTACCTGTGACAGCAAGAGTCGAAGGAACACCGTCCGCGCAGTTACCCGAAGGCGGCGCAATGCGCGTCATGGGCTCGGAAACCGAATACGGGATCCACGCCCCGTCGGCCCCGGGCGCGAACGCGACCATGATGTCTGCCAGGATCATCCAGGCTTATGCCACGGTGACCCGCCAACGCGCTGCCGGCGGTGCGGAGACCCGCTGGGATTACACCGACGAGGAACCCTTGCATGACGCACGCGGGTGGACCCTGGACCGGGCGGCAGCGGACCCCAGCCAGTTGACGGATCAGCCGCCGGTGCTCGACGCCGAGGCCGTGGCCTTGGCTTACGGCCGCCAGGAGTTGGAGCTGGACGGCGCGGACGAGTCCGGCTCCCTGCTGATGAACATGGTCCTGGGAAATGGTGCGCGCCTCTACGTGGACCACGCCCATCCCGAATACTCGAGCCCGGAAGTCACCAACCCCCGTGACGCCGTTGCGTGGGACGCCGCCGGGGACCTCGTCGCCCTGGCCACGGTCCGGAAGGTCGCGGCTGATACCAGCCTTCCTCCCATCAACCTGTACAAAAACAACACCGACAACAAATCCGTCTCCTACGGATCCCATGAGAACTACCTCATGCCCCGTTCGGTGCCCTTCGGTGACATCATCCGGGGACTGACCCCGTTCTTTGTTTCCCGCCAGGCAATATGCGGCGCGGGACGGGTCGGCCTTGGCCAGGACAGTTCGACGCCCGGGTACCAGATCAGCCAACGTGCCGACTTCTTCGAGGCGGAGGTGGGGCTGGAAACCACTATCCGCCGGCCCATCATCAACACCCGGGACGAGCCCCACGCCACCGCGGACAAGTACCGGCGACTCCATGTGATCATTGGGGACGCGAACCTCAGCCAGGCGTCCAACTACCTCAAATTCGGTACTACGGCCATGGTTCTGAGCCTCATCGAGGCCGGGCAGGCTCCAAGGATCGAAGTCCATGAGCCAGTCCAAGCCCTTCAGTCCGTCAGCCATGACACCACGCTTACGGCCACCGTGCGACTCGTCGACGGACGGAGGGTGACCGCCCTCGACCTCCAATGGATGTACTACGAAGCAGCGTCGAAACTGGCACAGGAAACAGGGGTGTCGGATTCGGTCTCGGGCGACGGACACACCCACGGCGTGTTGTCCCAGTGGGAGTCCACGCTCACCACGCTCGGGACTGACCTCGACGCCGCGGCTTCCTCCGTGGAATGGGTGGCCAAGAAATCACTGCTGGAGGGGTACCGCAACCGGGACGGACTCGCCTGGGACGACGCCCGGCTGGGACTGGTGGACCTGCAGTGGGCTGATATCAGGCCGGAGAAAGGCCTCTATTACCGGCTGCTGTCCAGGGACCGCATGGCACGCATAGTCGACGACGGCGACATCGCCCGGGCGGTGAGCGAACCGCCGTCGGACACCAGGGCCTACTTCCGCGGCCGCTGCGTCACCAAGTACGGCAAGGACGTCGTCGGTGCCAGTTGGGACTCGGTGATTTTCGACGTTCCCGGGCTCGGGAAGCTCCAACGGGTGCCCACCCGGGAGCCTTTGAGGGGGACCCGTTCCCTGACCGGCGCGCTGTTTGACCGCCATCAGGAGGCCGGCCCATTCCTTGCCGAATTGATGGGGCAAGGCCAGCCACCGGCAAAGGCCTGATCCGGTTCGCCACAGGCGGCTTGGCAGCTGGCCAAAGCCGTCCGCAACGGCCCGCAGCGTGGCAATATTGCAGTAGGAAGTCTCCGCCCCCGGAGACGGACAGTAGGGAGAAGAAAATGGCAGCTCAGGAGCAGCAACAACCGCAGTCGCGGGAAACCGAGACTGAAGTGGACGTCCCGGAGGCTCCGCCGGCAGCACCCGAAGCGAAAGCCTCGGAGGCGACGCAGGGCGTGGATGACCTCCTGGACGAAATTGACGGCGTGTTGGAATCCAACGCCGAGGAATTCGTCAGGGCGTTCGTTCAAAAGGGTGGCCAGTAACCGGAGCCCCCACAGGTTGTACGGCCCGGCCGCGTGAGGCCGCCGGGCATCGGAACGCAGAGTCGAAGGAGTGCAGCAATGCAGGACCCATCAACCGGCCCCCTGGCCAACCAGGCAACGTCTTCCTTTACGGAGCATCTCCAACGATCCCGTCCCGAGCTCCTGCCGTTCAATCAGTCGTTACCCGCAGGCACCGTGCCGTCGTCCCCACATGCCACCACAATCGTCGCGCTGACATATGCCGGCGGGGTGCTGATGGCCGGTGACCGCAGGGCCACCATGGGCAACGTCATTGCCAGCAGGCACATCGAGAAGGTGTTCCCGGCCGACCAGTACTCTGTCCTTGGTATCGCCGGGACGGCAGGCCTGGCCATCGATATCACGCGCCTGTTCCAGGTTGAACTGGAACACTACGAGAAGATCGAGGGAACACTGCTCAGCCTCGTGGGCAAGGCCAACCGCCTCGGGGCCATGATCCGCGGAAACCTGCCCATGGCCATGCAGGGGATGGCCGTCATCCCACTCTTCGCCGGATTCGACCATTCATCCGGAGTCGGCCGCCTGTTCTCCTACGACGTCACCGGGGGCCGCTATGAAGAGCAGGAACATCACTCCGTGGGTTCCGGATCCGTGTTCGCCCGCGGCGCCCTGAAGAAGCTCTGGAAGCCGAACCTCCCGGAAGAGGCCGCCGTCGCCGTGGCTGTCGAGGCCCTCTACGACGCCGCCGACGACGACTCCGCCACGGGTGGACCGGACCCTGTCCGGCAACTCTGGCCGGTGGTGTACACAGTTAATCGCGCTGGTCACCGACGGGTTCCCGAAAGGGACCTGGCGGCCATCGCCGGGGCCATTGTTGAGTCGCGGGCCATCGCCGGACGGGAGGCCTGAGATGACGCAGCAGTTCTATGTATCGCCCGAGCAACTGATGAAGGACCGTGCGGACTTCGCACGGAAAGGCATCGCACGTGGCCGTTCCGTTGTGGTCATCAGTTGCGCGGATGGCATCGCCTTGATAGCCGAAAACCCGTCACCCTCCCTGCACAAGATCGGCGAGATCTATGACAAGATCGCCTTCGCCGCAGTGGGAAAGTACAACGAATTCGAAAGCCTTCGACAGGCCGGCGTCAGGTACGCTGACGTCCGCGGCTATTCGTACGATCGCGAAGACGTGACTGCCCGCGGACTGGCGAGCGTCTACGCCCAGAGCCTGGGTGCCGTGTTCACCGCCGAACAGAAGCCATTCGAGGTGGAACTGGCAGTGGCCGAGGTTGGCGCCACCCGGGAGCAGGACCACCTCTACCGGCTTACTTTTGATGGATCGATCGCTGATGAAAACGGCTTTGTCGTCATGGGCGGTTTGGCTGACCAGATCTCCGACGTCGTCCGTGGGGCTTGGGAGCCGGAAATCACCCTGGCCGGGGCCATGCGTTTGGCATTGCGCGCCTTGGCGACAGACAAGGAAGCGGATGAACTGCCCGCCACCGCCGTCGAGGCAGCAGTGCTGTACCGCGCCTCCGAAAGCCACCGCGGCTCGCGCAGGGCTTTCCGGCGGTTGCTGCCCGAGGATATGACCCGGTTGCTCACAGAGGAGACCTGAGATGGACAAGCGAATATTTGGCATTGAAACGGAGTTTGGAATCTCCTATTCCAGCCCGGATTCGCGCCCGCTAGCACCGGAGGAAGTCGCACGATACCTCTTCCGCAAGGTGGTCAGCTGGGGCAGGTCGTCGAACGTGTTCCTGACCAACGGCTCCCGCCTGTACTTGGACGTTGGTTCGCACCCTGAATATGCCACGGCTGAATGCGACGACCTCGCCCAGCTCATCGCCCATGACCGGGCCGGCGAACTTATCCTGGACGACCTCGTGGACGAAGCCCAGTCGAGGCTTGCTGCGGAGGGCTTCAACGGCACGGTTTATCTCTTCAAGAACAACACCGACTCCGCAGGCAACTCCTACGGCAGCCACGAAAACTACCTCATCCCGAGGCGCGGGGAGTTTTCCCGCCTCGCTGAGATCCTCATTCCCTTCCTGGTGACCCGGCAATTGATCGCCGGTGCGGGCAAGGTCCTGAAGACCCCGCACGGCGCCACGTTCGCGTTCTCCCAGCGCGCCGATCACATCTGGGAAGGCGTGTCGTCGGCCACCACCCGTTCGCGTCCCATCATCAACACCCGTGATGAGCCGCACGCCGATGCCGAGTTCTACCGCCGCCTTCACGTGATCGTGGGCGACTCCAACATGTCCGAGACCACCGCGCTGCTCAAAGTCGGAACCGTCGACCTCATCCTGCGCATGATCGAGGCCGGCGTCATTATGCGTGACATGCGGATGGAGAACCCCATCCGCAGCATCAGGGAAATTTCCCATGACCTGACCGGGCGTGCACTGGTACGGCTTGCCAATGGCCGGCAACTGACGGCGCTGGACATCCAGCGGGAGTACCTGGCAAAGGTCACAGACTTCGTGGCCAGCAACGGGGCGCACAACGCCCATGTACCGCTCATCCTTGATCTGTGGAAGCGGACTCTGGATGCCATCGAAAGCGGCGATACCAGCACCATCGACACCGAAGTTGACTGGGCCATCAAGAAGAAGCTCATGGACGGCTACATGCGCCGGCATAACCTCGGCCTGGACTCGCCCCGCATCGCCCAGCTCGATCTCACCTATCACGATATCTCCCGGCAGCGCGGCATCTTCTTCCTGCTGCAGGCCCGTGGAGCAGCCCGCCGCCTCGTGACCGAGACGGACGTGAAGGACGCTGTGGACGCGCCGCCCCAGACCACCCGCGCCAAGTTGCGTGGGGACTTCGTCCGGAGGGCCCAGGAGCTTGGCCGTGATTACACCGTGGACTGGGTGCACTTGAAGCTCAATGACCGCGCGCACCAGACGATCCTGTGCAAGGACCCGTTCCGCAGTGTCGACGAGCGGGTGGACGCCCTCCTGGACTCTATGAGCTGACTCCCAGCTTCACGGGCTATCCTGAGTAGTGGTCTCCTCTAGAGGGGCCACCTGCTTGGATGCGCAATGCGTCATTCCAAGTCTCCCTTGCCCCGACGAAAGTGTCTTTTTTGTGCGCCGACTCCTAGCAATTCTCCTTCCTGCCCTGCTGCTGATGACCGCGTGCGGAGGAGGAACAACTCCAGCCAGCGAGCCCACCAGCCAGTCGACGGGAGACCTCTCCAAGCTCGACTCCCTCAAAGTGACGGACAACGGCGAAAAGAAGACGCCGGGCGTTGAGTTCGCCAAGCCGCTCACGGTCGCCGAGCCCACCGTGAAATTGGTCAGTGCCGGCACGGGTGATGCTGTCAAGGCCGGACAGACGGTACAACTCGCCTATGTCGTGATGGATGGCAATGACGGCTCTTCGCTGGAGGACACCTACGCCAGCGACCCCGAAAAGCTGGACATCAACGATCAGTTGAAGTCTTCCAACGCCGCCATGTACAACGCCATCGTCGGCGCCAAGGTGGGAAGCTACATTGCCATCGCCGCTCCGGGCAACGCGACGGCTTCACCTGCAACTTCTGCCAAGCTGATCGTTTTCAAGGTGGTCGGAGCCCAGGACGCGGCACCTGTTCTGGACAAGCCTGAGGGCGAGACCGTGACGCCGCCGGCAGGGCTTCCCACCGTGAAGGAAGACGACAAGGGCATTCCGCAGATTTCCGTGGACGGGGTTGCCGCTCCGAAGGAACTCATCTCCCAGGACCTGATCAAGGGCAGCGGTGCTGAAGTCAAAGCCACTGACACACTCACGGTGAACTACGTAGGCGTCACCCTCGTCGGCGGAACCAAGTTCGATTCCAGCTACGACCGCGGACAGTCCACCAGTTTCCCCCTCAGCGGAGTCATCAAGGGCTGGACCCAAGGCCTTACCGGCAAGACCGTAGGCTCCCGCGTCCTGCTGGTCATTCCGCAGGACCTGGCCTACGGCGCTGCCGGCCAGGGCGAAGCCAAGGGCGACCTCGTCTTCGTCGTAGACATCCTCGGCGTCAAGTAATCACCGACGCACGTCGACATCCCTGCCGCGTGCTGGCTTAGGCTGGTATCCGACAACCATTCGTACATCCTGCAAAAGGAGCAACCATGTCATTTGGTCAGCGTGACTTCGACCGCACCAAGCCTGAAATCGACTTCCCGGAAGGTGACGTCCCCACGGACCTCGTCATCACGGACCTTATTGAGGGCACGGGCGCGGAGGCAAAAGCCGGAGACACCGTCTCCACCCACTACGTTGGTGTCGCCTGGTCCACGGGCGAAGAGTTTGACGCTTCCTGGGGCCGCGGCGCTCCGCTCGACTTCCGTGTCGGCGTCGGCCAGGTCATCCAGGGCTGGGACCAGGGCCTCCTGGGCATGAAGGTTGGCGGTCGCCGTCGACTGGAGATCCCGTCGGAGCTGGCTTACGGCACCCGTGGTGCCGGCGGAGCGATCAAGCCCAACGAAGCACTGATCTTCGTGGTTGACCTCGTCGCTGTCCGCTAGGACCCGCGTTCTGCGCAAGGCGCGTTGCCCTCCGGTTTTACCGGTCGGTGACGCGCCTTGCTGCTTTCCCGCCGGACTTTAGTAACGTAGCAACCGTGTCTGCATCCCGCACCGAACGACTCCTGAACCTCCTCCTGGCTTTGCTCAATACCAAGGTGGGGCTTCCGCGTTCCGTCCTTCGCGAAAAGGTCTACCACGATTCAGCCGAGAACGACGTCGCTTTTGGGCGCATGTTCGAGCGCGACAAAGTGGACCTGAAGCAGTTCGGCTTCGAAATCGAAACATTGACCGATCCCCGCAGCTTTGGGGCCGACGACCCCGCATCCACCCGATACCGGATCGGCAAGGACTCCAACCGGCTTCCCGAGGTGAACCTGACACCGGCAGAGAGCACGGTGCTCCTTCTCGCTGCGCAGTTGTGGGAACGCGCTGCTTTGGGTACCGCAGCAGCAAACGCCGTCCGGAAGCTGCAGGCTGCCGGTGGTTTCACGGACGTCGACCTGCCTGCCGGGGTTCAACCCCGCATCAAGCCCGCCGGACAAGCGTTCGACGACGTCGTGGCGGCCATGCACGGCAGGCATCCGGTCCGTTTCGGCTACCTTGCGGTCAGCACCGGACGCGAGGAAGTGCGTGAAGTGGAGCCGTGGGGTCTCGGGAGCCGGTTCGCCCAGTGGTACCTCGTGGGCTTCGACCGGGGGAGGGAAGCGAAGAGGCTCTTCAGGCTCTCGCGCATGACGACGGCGGTAACGGTCGTAACCGGAGGCAGTTTCGAGCCCCCGGCGGGATTCAACGCCCGGGCCGAGCTCGACGCCCTCAACGAACTGCCCATCCAACAAGCTATCCTCGACGTTGACAGGGGCCGGCTCCTCGCGCTCCGCAAGAGGGCTGTCCGGCCCGGCTCGACTCCCGCCACCAGCGACCCTGACGGTGACCGTGACCGCATCGTGGTGGAGTTCAGGGACCCTGAGCAGCTCGCCGAAGAGCTGGCATCCTATGGACCACACGCCACGGTGATCGAACCCGCAGAGTTGCGGTCCGCCGTCGTCCGCCGCCTTAAGGCTGCCTTGGACTTCGACGCCGCGCCGGAGCCACCGGTGATCTTCCCCGAAGCCGGGCCGACGCCGCGGGCGCGCAAGCGTACATCGGAGGACCAGCTGGCCAGGATGCTGCAGCTGGTCCCGTTCCTGGTCCACCACCAGGGCCTGCACATCCAGGAAGTCGCAGACCACTTCGGCATCAGCCGCAAAGCGCTGATAGACGATCTCAAGATCCTGATCTGTTCCGGCTTGCCCGAAGGCTATCCGGACGACCTCCTGGACATCCAATGGGAAAACGACCATGTCTACATTTCCGAGCACCTGGACCTGAACCGCCCCGTACGCTTCAGCGAAGACGAAGCAGCGGCCCTACTGACCGGGCTGGCCATGCTGGGGGACCTGCCGGCGCTGGCGGGCATGCCTGAGGACGAACCCGGGAGCGCACTGGAGTCCGTCACCATCAAGTTGACCGGCGCTGCGGGGCAGGCTGGTCGCCTGGCGGGGTCGGTCGCAGGCCAATCGGTGGCACCCGAACAGTCCCAGGCCTTCGCCACCATTACCAAGGCCATCCGGGACGGGGAGCAGCTCCGGCTGAGGTACTTGTCGCTCCAGCGGGACGAAGTTTCAGAGCGGGATGTCGACCCCTTGCGGCTCTTTTCCCTCGACAACACCTGGTACTTCGAAGCGTATTGCCACAGCAAGGAAGGGCTCCGGAATTTCCGGCTGGACAGGGTTGAGTCCCTGGAGCCGAACGGCCGTCCGGTATCCGGGACGGTGACGGCTCCGGACGCCTTCCCGGCGCGGCTCTACACACCCAGTGATGACGACGTGCTGGTAGTGCTGCAGCTTACCCGGCAGGGCGTGGGGCTGGCTGACGACTACTACGCCGAGCGCACGGCGCAATTGCCCGACGGCGGCCTCCTGGCCGAGGTCCGGTTCGGCAGCGCGGAGTGGCTTCCCATGTTTGTTTCCCAGCACGGCGGATCAGTGCGAATTCTCACCCCTGGGGCCTTGCGGCAGGCAACCCGCGCATGGATCAACGAGGCCCTGGCCGGGTACGACTCTTCGTCGGCCGGCCGGGCTGGCTAGACTACTCAGATGCCTTGGTGGTTCTGGATCCTGTTGTGGATCGCGCTCATTGCCCTTTCGTTGCTCCTCCACGTGACGCTGGGGTATCGGTTGTTCAGGAAATTCATGACAACTGTTCATGAATTGGCTGACGCAGGTAAACGTTTCAGCAACCTTCCACCGGTCCCGAAAACCTCCGATGTTGAAACGCCCGCGGACCGCCCTGAACCGGGTTCCGCCATTTTTGCCTCCCCGGAGCAGATGCGTCATGATTACCTGACGGCCAAAGCCTCCCGACAGGAAGTTCGGCGTCAAAAACGCGTCAAACGCAAAGCCGAGCGGGGTCAGCCACAATCCCTGCACGACATAGAATTCAGATAGACGTAGGATGTATCCAAAAGGAAAGGACCTCCCCACATGAGGCTCGAAGGCTGGCATCTCATCATCATCATCGTCCTGGCTCTGGTGCTTTTTGCCGCACCGAAGCTGCCGTCCATGGCGCGCAGCATTGGACAGTCGATGCGCATTTTCAAGTCTGAAGTCCGGGAAATGAAGAAGGACGGTTCTTCCGAAACGAAGGATACGCAGCAACCTTCCGACGCCGTTGAAGGCAAAGTGGTAGGGCACCCGGATGTGAAGGCACAGAACAACGGCGAAACCGACGTTCCGCCCGCTAACCGCGTCTAAGAAGAAGTGGTAGAAACGAAGGGGCGCAAGGCCAACCCCGAAGCCCGGATGGCGCTCCTTGACCACCTCAAGGAGCTCAGGAACCGGCTCTTCAAGGCTGCTATCGGCGTCATTGTCGGAACCGTGGTGGGCTTCATCGTCTACCAGCCGCTCCTTGAAGCGCTGATCAAACCGATCAAGGACCTCAACGCCAAAGAGGGCAGGGCGGCCACCCTAAACTTTGACGGTGTGGCCAGTTCCTTTGACCTCATGGTCCAGGTGTCGGTGTTTCTTGGCGTGATAGTTTCCAGCCCCGTCTGGATCTATCAACTGTGGGCGTTCATTGTCCCCGGGCTTCACAAAAAGGAGCGCCGCCTGGCGCTGTCGTTTGTGGCGGCGGCAGTTCCCCTGTTCATTGGTGGTGTCCTCCTCGCGTGGTTAGTGCTGCCCAACGCAGTGCGCGTGCTGACCGACTTCACCCCGATCGGCGGTTCAAACTTCATCAGCGCCGAGATCTACTTGGCGTTCGTCCTCCGGCTGTTGCTGGCTTTCGGTATCGCCTTCCTTGTTCCGGTGGTGCTGGTTGGCTTGAACCTCGCGGGAATCATCAAAGGTAAGCAACTCGTCAAGAGTTGGCGCATCACCATCTTCCTGGTGTGCCTTTTCGCGGCCATGGCCGCTCCGGGTGCCGACGCAATGAGTATGTTCTACCTGGCCGCCCCCATGTTGCTGCTGTTCTTCGCAGCCGTTGGACTGTGCCTCGTCAACGACAGGCGCCGGGAACGACGCTCCCTGAAGCGTGCTGCTGAGACTGAAGCCACTGCGGACATCGCCACCTCTGCCGCGGATCTGGAGAATCTGTAGACCTCGGCCTACTAGGCTTGAGGCATGTCCTCCACTTCCGGGTCTCCATCACCGTCCGACCGTTACCAGGCCGCAGCCCAGCGGGCGGCCGAGTCGAAAACGTATCTCGGATCCTTTGCCCGTTCGCTTGATTTCGAACTCGACGACTTCCAACGGGACGCGTGTCGCTCCCTTCAGGAGGGGCGGGGAGTCCTGGTGGCCGCCCCGACCGGTGCCGGCAAGACAATCGTTGGCGAGTTTGCCATCTACCTTGCCTTGGAACGCGGCCTTAAGGCTTTCTACACCACCCCCATTAAGGCGTTGAGCAACCAGAAGTTCTCCGAATTGGCGGCCAAGTACGGTGCGGCCAATGTGGGACTGCTGACCGGTGACACCACCATTAACGGCGACGCTCCTGTGGTGGTCATGACCACCGAGGTCCTTAGGAACATGTTGTACGCCGATTCGGAGACGCTCGGTGATTTGGGCTTCGTGGTGATGGATGAGGTCCACTACCTGGCGGATCGCTTCCGCGGGGCGGTGTGGGAAGAAGTCATCATCCACTTGCCCAGCGAGGTACAGGTTGCTTCCTTGAGCGCTACAGTCTCCAACGCCGAGGAATTTGGCGCGTGGCTGGACACCGTCAGGGGCGACACCGACGTCATTGTCTCGGAGCACCGGCCCGTTCCACTCTGGCAGCACGTAATGGTGGGCCGCGAGATCGTTGATCTTTTTGCCGGGGACACTACGTTCGATGAAATAGCTCCAGCCGTGCCGGGCCCACTGGACCCCGAGGTGCCTGATCTCTCCGAGAACGCCGAGATCCCTGTCGAGCCAAGCGGCCCCCAACGCCGCAAAGTGTCTTCCGCGCGCTCCGCATCGACCAAGGCGAGCCAAAGCCTCGTTAGCCGGGAATTTGAAGTGAACCCCGACCTCCTGGCCATGGCACGCTCGGAAAGCAGGATGAACTCAGCCGGCCGATACGGGCACGGGGGCCGGAGCCGGCGCCGCCAGGACCGCTACAGGGAGGAGCGGCAGCAGTCCGAGCAACGCAGCCCGGTCCGCAAAGCCAGCCGCCCCCAGGTGATCGAAAGCCTGCGTCGCCAGGATCTGCTGCCTGCCATCACCTTCATCTTCTCCAGGGCGGGCTGTGACGCCGCGGTTGCCCAGTGCGCGGCATCGGGGTTGTGGCTCACAACCGAGCGCGAGCAACAGATCATTGCCCAGCGCGTGGACGAAGCAAGCCACGAAATTCCTGCAGACGACCTCGATGTCCTTGGCTTTTGGAGCTGGCGGGACGGCCTGGTCAGGGGCTTCGCCGCCCATCATGCCGGCATGCTCCCTACCTTCAAGGAGGTAGTGGAAAAGCTCTTCGCAGACGGTCTGGTCAAAGCCGTGTTCGCAACAGAAACACTCGCTTTGGGCGTCAACATGCCGGCGCGCTGCGTGGTCCTGGAAAAGCTCGAGAAGTTTAACGGCGAAGCGCACGTCAACATCACCGCGGGGGAGTACACCCAGCTCACGGGTCGCGCTGGACGACGCGGCATCGACGTCGAGGGCCATGCGGTGGTGCTGTGGCAGCCCGGAACTGATCCCACCGCCGTCGCAGGCCTTGCTTCGCGGCGCACCTATCCCTTGAACTCCAGCTTCCGCCCCACGTACAACATGAGCATCAACCTGATCGCCCAGTTTGGCCGTGTGCGGGCGCGCGAAATCCTTGAATCATCCTTCGCGCAGTTCCAGGCGGACCGATCCGTCGTTGGCCTCGCCCGGCAGGTGCGCGGCCGCGAAGAGTCACTGGCTGGGTATGCAAAGTCCATGCAATGCCATTTGGGGGACTTCACCGAGTACTCCAAGCTCCGCCGCGACCTCAGCGATGCCGAGAACTTCGCGGCCCGGGATAACCAGCGTGCCCGCCGCTCCCATGTAACCGACTCGTTGACACGGTTGATCCCTGGGGATGTCATCAGCATCTACAGCGGCAGATTGGCTGGGCACGCAGTGGTCCTCGAGGTGGATCGGAATGCCCGCGAACCGCGGCCCTCCGTGCTGACATCCGATAACCAGCTCCGGCGCATCGGTGTCCACGACCTGGAGGGGCCCGTGTCACCGGTTACCCGCATCAGGATCCCCAAATCCTTCAATTCCAAAGTACCCAAGGCCAGGCGGGACCTTGCCGCGGCCATGCGTCATGCCATCAGTGAGGACGTACCCCATAGCCGTCGCAACAGCAGGCACGAGGACTTCGGTTTGGGTGCCCGGCTCCCGGACCAGGAAAAAAAGATTGCGGATCTGCGCCGTGCATTGCGCGCCCACCCCTGCCACGGATGCAGCGAACGCGAGGACCACGCCCGCTGGTCGGAGCGCTGGTGGAAACTGCGCAAGGAAACCGACGGACTGGTTCGCCAGATCCAAGGCCGGACCAACACGATCGCCAAGACGTTCGACCGTGTCTGCGATGTCCTCTCGGCCTATGGTTACCTGGAGACCGACGACGCCGGTCATGTGAGGATCAGCGCTGATGGCCAGCGTCTCCGCCGCATCTACGGAGAAAAGGACCTCCTTATCTCCCAGTCGGTCCGGCAGGGCGCCATCAACGACCTTGATGCCGCAGAGCTCGCTTCCCTGGCCAGTACCTTGGTGTACCAGGCCAAGCGCGAGGACCGAGGGCTCAGGCCGAAGATGCCCTCGGTTTCGCTCGAGTCGGCCGTGGACATCGTGGTGCGTGAGTGGTCACAGCTGGAGGACACAGAAGAACACCACAGGCTCCCGCTGACCGGGGAGCCCGAACTTGGACTGATGTGGCCCATGTACAAGTGGGCCAAGGGACGCCACCTCCAGGATGTCCTCAACGGCACCGACCTCGCGGCCGGCGACTTCGTCCGTTGGGCGAAGCAGGTAGTGGATCTCCTGGACCAACTGGCCAAAATTCCCCAACTGGACCCCCGCCTGTCCAGGATCTGCCGCGAGTCCATCGACCTGGTCCGGCGCGGCGTCGTGGCCTATTCCACCGTGGCCTGACGCCACCTCCATGAATTACCGTCTTCAACCGCTCAAGGAGCTCAACGCATGAACCAGCCAGGCGTGCCTGCCGGCCATCACCACGCAGGGACCGGCAAGAAGGTCACCATGTACCGCAATGGTTCGATCTATACAGCTGCGGATCCGTTCGCAACAGCCATGGTGGTCGACGGCGATACCGTTGCCTGGGTGGGCTCTGAGCAGGCCGCAACCTCCATTGCGGATTCATCAATGGACATCATTGACCTTCGCGGAGCCTTGCTCGCACCAGGCTTTGTCGACTCGCATGTGCACCTGACAGAAACCGGGCTGGCCCTGTCGGGGCTGCAGCTGGGCGCTGTGCGTTCGGCCAGGGAACTGCTCGACGCCGTTGCTTCTTCGGGTGGTACGGGAACAATCCTGGGCCACGGTTGGGACGAGACGCTGTGGGATGATCCCACGCTTCCTACCCTCGAAGAACTGGAACGGGCATCGGGGGGCCGCCATGTGTACCTCTCACGCATCGATGTCCACTCAGCACTGATCACGGCTTCGCTGGCTGCCGAGGCCAACGCAGCGGGCCTGGACGGGTGGTCAGGAACCGCGCAGGCAGTGCGGGCGGCACACACGGCAGCCCGGCTGGCAGCCCGAAAATTCCCGGAAGACCAGCGGCGCGCATATCAGGAGCGGGCCTTGAAGGAAGCATCCGCCAACGGGTATGTGGCGTTGGCAGAGATGTCCGCACCCCACATCTGCGGCCCGGAAGACCTTCGCTTGGCGGCATCATGGAATGGGCAGCCGGGCAGTCCCGAGGTACTTCCGTACTGGGGTGAGCTGGCTACCTCCGAAGAGCATGCCCGGAGCATCCTGGCAGGCCTGGGTACCGATGTGAGGGGACTCGCCGGGGATCTCAACATGGATGGGTCCCTGGGCTCAAGGACGGCCGCGTTGCTGGATGATTACTCTGACGCACCCGGTCAACGCGGCAGCCTGTACCTCGGGGTGGATGACGCAGCGAAGCACATCGCAGCTACGTCCTTGCTGGGCATCCAGGCAGGCTTCCACGTTATCGGCGACGCCGGGCTGGCCGCGGTACTGGACGCGCTGGACGTGGCCGCCGCCGAGGTGGGGGAGCAGCGCATCCGTGCAGCCAGCCACCGCCTGGAACATGTCGAGATGGCTGACCAGGCCGCCATCGACAGACTGGCCAAGTACTCCATTACCGTCAGTGTGCAGCCGGGCTTCGATTCCGCGTGGGGTGCAGCTGGCGGCCTGTATTCGCAACGCCTCGGCGCGCGAAGCCAATCCATGAATCCCTTCGCCTCCTTCTACGCCAGCGGAGTCCCCATTACCTTCGGCAGTGACAGTCCGGTCACACCGTTGCGCCCCTGGTCCAGCGTCCGCGCCTGTTTGGAGCACGGCAACCCCGAGCAGCGGATCTCAGCCAGGGCTGCGTTCCTCGGCCACACCCGGGCCGGCTGGCGGGCCACCAAGCATCGGAACCCCCTGATGGGCCAGCTCGTGCCCGGCGCCCCGGCCAGTTTCGCGGTGTGGGAAGTCGACGAACTCATGGTCCAGGTTGCCGATAGCAGGGTCCAGTCCTGGAGCACGGACCCCCGTGCGCGGACACCCCTGCTGCCTGCCCTGGACACTGGCACCGATCCGCGTTGCCTCCAGACTGTCCGGGAAGGACAGGAGCTATTCGCCCATGAGGCACTCAGGTCCTAGCTGGCGAATTTTCCGCGGAGAGCGAGTGCTCTGAGCTGGGAAGACAGACGGATCCGCAGGTCATTGACTGGTTGACAGCATGCTGTGAGTCCGTAGCATTGAGGCTCAACGGATGATCAACTTAGAGGCAGCACACGGAGCCTAACGGTCCAGCCGTGGCCGGTTTTCCATGTTGGCGGCACATGAGTGGGCAGATCCTCGGTGACCCAGAAAACAGTTTGTCCTGGACTTCGCTTCCCGGCACTACTGGCCCTGGGCCTGCGGAGCTGCCCGCACATGTGTTCGGCGCCACAGCCGCCCGAGGAGGTCGCGGCGTCGTCCTATAATGGAGAGTTGCGCCAGAATGCCAGCCGACTGGCTGGTCCGGCACACTGACCGCTCCATCAAGGAAAGGCCTCTTCTTGCGTGTCCTGACGATCATTCCCACCTACAACGAGCTCGAATCGCTCCCCAAGACCCTCGGGCGCCTCCGCGCAGCAGTTCCCGATTCCGATGTCCTGGTGGTTGACGACAACAGCCCTGATGGCACGGGACAGTTGGCCGACGGCTTCGCCGCGGAGGACAGCAACGTCCATGTCCTGCATCGGAAGGGCAAGGAAGGCCTGGGGGCCGCCTACATCGCAGGCTTCAAATGGGGTCTCGCCGCTGGGTACGACATCCTGGTCGAAATGGACGCCGACGGTTCGCACCAGCCGGAGCAACTTCCCCTCCTCCTGGATGCAGTCAAGGACGGAGCAGACCTCGCCATGGGTTCCCGTTGGGTGGAAGGCGGCAGCGTCGTCAACTGGCCGCTCTACCGTCAGGCCATCTCCCGGATCGGCAGCACATATGCGCGCATCATGCTGGGCGTCAAGATCAAGGATGTCACCGGCGGCTACCGCGCATTCCGTCGCAGCACGCTGGAAGCGCTGAACCTGGACGAAGTCGAGTCGGTTGGTTACGGCTTCCAAGTCGACCTTGCCTGGCGGGTAGCCAAGCTGGGCCTGCGCATCGAGGAGCGCCCCATCACGTTCGTGGAGCGCGAACTCGGTGCCTCGAAGATGAGTGGCAACATCGTTGTCGAGGCCATGATCAACGTCACCAGGTGGGGCCTGGCCGCACGCTGGGCAAAACTCACCCGGAAGTCGCCGGCGGTCGCCAAGTAACCGCCGCAACACACCAAAAAGGCCGGCTCCGATTCCCCTCAGGGAATCGGAGCCGGCCTTTGGTGTACCTGGATTGCTATGCGGAGCGGCGTTCTCCACGGCGCTCACGCAGAATGTTCAAACGATCCTCGAGGATCTGCTCCAGCTCGGGAAGGCTGCGGCGCTCAAGGAGCATGTCCCAGTGCGTGCGGACAGCTTTCTCGTTGGCATCCACGGGACGCTCGCCATCAACCAGGAGTGCTTCCTTGCCGGTCTTGGAAACCCAAACCGGGGGGATCTCGGCTTCTGAGGAGAAGGTCACGAAGACCTGCTCTCCATCTTCGCAACGGTACTCGACCCGCTGGCGCGGTGCCGGCTCAACACCGGATTCGGTTTCCATGCTCTGGGCGCCAAGACGCATACCCCGCAGGCTGCGATCGCTCATGATTACTCCCTCTGTCTGTTCGCGGAGCAGTAACCCCGCGCTAGCCGTAAGCCGTTTTCACGATCCTTACGGACTACTTCTGCACACCTTGCATCACTAATTGCAACGCCTGGCAAAGCTTTTATGTTCCATCCACGCTGAACCAGCCGGACAAATATCCCATTATACGCGGATCGGCGCTCCGTACTCAAAAGGGGCCGGACGCGACGAACGGCCAGCCACTGGGGCTGGCCGTTCGTCGCGTGTTGGCGCTGCGTTTACTCAGCGCTCCGGGACGGCGCCACCGGTGTAGTCTCGGCGGACTTGGCTTGTTCGTTACCGCCAAAGAGGCCAGCTACAGGAGACTCTCCCGTAGCGCCCCCGAGGGCACCGCCGATTCCCTTGAGTGCCTCGCCGACTTCGCTGGGAATGATCCACAGCTTGTTGGAGCTGCCCTCGGCAAGCTTGGGAAGCGTCTGCAGGTATTGGTACGCCAGCAGCTTTTGGTCCGGGTTCCCCTTGTGTATCGCGTCGAACACCTTCTGGATGGCCTGGGCTTCACCATCGGCCCGGAGGATAGCAGCCTTCGCATCACCTTCGGCGGCGAGGATAGCGGCTTGGCGCTGGCCTTCCGCTGTGAGGATCTGCGACTGCTTGGTGCCCTCGGCGGTCAGGATGGCCGCGCGGCGGTCACGTTCAGCGCGCATCTGCTTTTCCATCGAATCCTGGATGGAGTGGGGCGGATCAATGGCCTTGAGCTCGACCCGTGAAACGCGGATTCCCCAACGGCCTGTTGCCTCGTCCAACACACCACGGAGTTGGCCGTTGATCTGGTCGCGGGACGTCAGTGCCTCTTCGAGGTTGAGCCCACCCACCACGTTACGCAGCGTGGTAGTAGTCAGCTGCTCCACAGCCTGGATGTAGTTGGCGATTTCGTAGGTAGCCGCCCTGGGATCAGTGACCTGGAAGTACACCACGGTGTCGATCGAGACCACCAGGTTGTCTTCGGTAATGACCGGCTGAGGCGGGAAGGATACGACCTGCTCGCGCAGGTCAAGCAACGGCAGGAGCCGGTCGACGAACGGGATCAGGATGGTGAGTCCCGGATTGAGCGTGCGCTGGTACTTACCAAGCCGTTCAACGACGCCGGCGCGCGCCTGCGGGATGATCCTCACCGAGCGGACCAACACTATGATCACAAAAATGACGAGAACAATCAGCACAATTGCTGCTGCTGTTCCTCCTAAGCCGTCCATACATCTCCTTCGTTCCCCAATTGCGTGGTTTGATGCCGCTCTGCACGGGAGTCCCCGCCGGCCCGATAACCGGCAGGCGGGTGTCGCGCCCTAGAGCGGGCTGTTTTCGGCAGGCGTGGCGACCACTGCCGTCGCGCCGTCAATCCTCGTGACCTGGACTGTCTTTCCGGCGTCCAGGGTGCCGGCGGCGCTGCGGGCTGTCCAAACGTCGCCGCCTATTTTGACGAGTCCACTGGTGCCGGTAACGGCTTCAATGACCAAGGCAGGTTGTCCGATCAGGCGGTCGATGTTGGAACGCTGCTCTTCAGGCCCCTTGTGAAGGTGCCTCAGGGCAACGGGCCGCAGGAAGACGATCATCAAGAGGGAAACCACGCAGAAGACGACGATCTGCAGCCATAGTTCGGCACCGGCGAAGTCGGCGACCAATCCTGCAAGGGCTCCGCCGCCCAGCATGATGAAGAAGAGGTCGAGAGTCAGCATCTCCACCACTGCAAACGCGAGGAAGAGGGTGAGCCACAATGCCCACCAATTCTCGCCGAGCCATTCGAACATCGGTTCCCCCTTGGTCCCGGACCCCTTCAGGAGGGATCACAGTCGCTGTTCTTCCATCCTAGCCCGGCGCGCCCTCCCACGTCAGGACACGGTGAACACGCTGATCCGGAACATGGCGGTGGTGGAAACGGAACCGTCGAATGCGGCCAATTCAGCCAACTTCCCGTCCTTCAGGTGGTGCCCCGCGGGTCCCATATATGCAAGGTCCGCCATCTCCGGGCCGCGCAGCGTCAGGGCGATGTCCAGGTCCACACTGGACGTTGACGTGAAATGCCCACGCATGGACTCGGCGAGGCGTTCCGCTTTGCCTTCCTCGATGCCGAGCATGCCCGTGCGCTCGGCGATCCCGGCCAGGTGGCCAGGCCGAGGAGTCACTACCACCAGCGTCCCCCCGGGACGGAGGACACGGGCGAACTCCGCCGGATTCCTCGGCGCAAAGACCACCATGACGGCGTCCACGGTGTCATTGGCCAAGGGCAAGGGGCGCCAGATGTCCCAGACGAGGTTGGCCACCTCCGGATTCAGCCGGGCAGCCCTCCGAAGGGCGAACTTGGAGATGTCCAGGCCTACGGCAGAAGTGCCGGATCCCTGTATGGCCTGATGCAGGTAATGGCCCGTTCCCGTCCCAGCGTCAAGGACGAGGGACTCCGGCCCGTGGAGCACCGCCCTCACTGACTCCGCGACTGCCCCGGCAAGATCGTCATAGTGTCCCGCGTCAAGGAAACGCTGCCGTGCTGCAACCATGGCGGCGGAATCGGCTTCGAACACCGTCCCTTTGCCGGTCAGCAGGTTGAAGTATCCCTGCCGTGCCGCATCGAAATGGTGCCCGGACGGGCAAGTAAGGGTCCTTTGCGGCTTCTCCAGGAGCCGTAACGCCCCACGGCAGACAGGACAGCGAAGGGCCGCGACAGCATCAGGCAACATGGCTCCAATCCTACGGTGGGACGGAGTGTCTGGTGCCCTCGCCGCAACCGTCGGGCTAGGCTCACCAACGTGAAACCCGAGCAACTGCCTTTGCTGAACTCCGTGTCCGCGCCCGCCATCCACCCTGATGGCAGCAAAGCCGTCGTGTCCGTCACCAGGCCAGACTTCGACGCGGACAACTACGTCGGCCAGCTCTGGACGGTCCCGTTGGACAGCACCAAACATTCGCGCCGGATCACCCGCGGGTTCCGTGACACCTCCCCGGCGTTCTCGCCCGACGGACTGGTCCTGGCCTTCATCCGCAGCGAACCAGACGGTAAGCCGCAACTCTTCGTGGTGGAAGCGGCCGGCGGGGAGCCCCAGCGGATCACGGACCAACAGCTGGGAGTCTCCGGCTTCAGGTGGGCGCCGGACTCCCACCGCATTGCCTTCACCTCGCGCGTACCGGAGCAGGGGCGCTACGGAACGGTAGACGGCGTCGGTTCCGGAGCTGAGGACGCCCGCCTGGTCACTGCAAACCAGTACAGGATGAACGGGCTCGGCTATACCGCCGACCAGCGCCAGCAACTGTTCATCGTGGAGGTACCGGAGCTGGGCGGCGAACCGGCCGTCACCCCGCGGGGCAGGGCCGGGCACGAACAGCCGAAGAATCCATCCAAGGGAATTCCAGCGGCAAAGCAGCTCACGTTCGGCGATTCCGACCATGAGTCCCCATGCTTCTCCGCTGACGGCAGGGAGCTCTACTTCGTGGCGGCCCTCCATGAAGGGCACGACGACGACCTTGTCACCTCCGTCTACCGGATCGCCACTGATGGCGGCCAGCCGACCGCCGTCGAACCTTCCAACGCCGGACTCCAGACCGTTACGGACGTCCACGCATCCTCCGATGGGCAGTGGCTGTTCTATCTTGCGCAGGATATGGGTGACACGGGCCGGGACTTCGTCGCACGCAACACTGCGCTCCACGTCATGCCCGTCGGCGGGGGAGAGGCAGTAACCCTGACCGACGTCGAACATTTGGACGTGTCGGGACCGTTGGAGCCCAGTGGTCCTGACAGCGCGCTGGTCCTGAACAACGCGCTGGGCAGCGTTGAACTCTTGGAAGTGTCTGCCGGAGGAGCAATCACCCCGCTGGTGCACGGGGCCAGGGTCGTCCTTGGCGCCACGGTGGCAGCGAACGGTGAAATCGCGGTCAGCTTCTCCGACGCCGCCACAGTGGGCGACGTCGCAACCTTGGAACGCGGTGAAATCCGTCTCCTCACGGACTTCTCGGCCACACTCCGGAACGAGTCGCGGGTGATTGAGCCCCGGGAGTTCGAGGCCCACTCCGGCGATGGACACCCCGTCCAGGGTTGGGTTGTGCTGCCGGACGGGCCCGGTCCGCATCCGGTCCTCCTCAACATCCACGGCGGGCCCTTTGCCCAGTACACCGGAGCATTCTTCGACGAGGCACAGGTATATGCTGCCGCCGGTTACGCCGTGGTGATGTGCAACCCCCGCGGTTCGTCCGGCTATGGCCAAGCCCACGGACGTGCACTCAAGGAACGCATGGGCACCGTGGATATGCAGGACGTCCTGGCGTTCCTTGACGCCGCTTTGGCTGGCTTCGGCACCCTGGATAAGGAGCGGGTGGGAATCATGGGAGGCTCATACGGCGGTTTCCTGACCGCATGGATCATCGCGCATGACCACCGGTTCAAGGCCGCGATCGTTGAACGCGGATACCTGGACCCTGTCAGCTTCGCCGGTTCCTCTGACATTGGCTGGTTCTTCGGCGCGGAATACACCGGAGGGACGGCCGCACAGATGGCGGCGCAAAGTCCTAGGGCTGTTGTCACTGACGTCCGCACTCCCACCCTCGTGGTGCACAGCGAGAATGATCTTCGTTGCCCCATTGAGCAGGGACAGCGCTACTACTCGCAGCTCAAGGCGCAAGGGGTGGAGACAGCCCTGCTGGTCTTCCCTGGTGAGGATCACGAACTGTCCCGTTCCGGCACCCCGCATCATCGGAAGCAGCGCTTCGACCACATCCTTCGCTGGTGGGCGCGGTACCTTCCGACGGCTTCCAATCACCTGGCGTCATAGGACTTTGCAGGGGTTGAGGCCCCGCGCCACCACCTAGGGCTGGAAACCGAGGGTCCTGCGTGCTTCATCGATATCCGGGGCGGCCCACCGCGCTGAATGCTCCGCATTGCTGGACAGTGACCGTATCTCGGCCCGGTCCAGGTAGAGGGTTCCATGGAGGTGGTCTGTTTCATGTTGCACGATGCGGGCCTGCCAGCCGGAGAACCACTCTTCCACGGGCTCGCCGGCAGTATCGGTGTACCGCAACTCGACGTTCCGATGGCGTTTCACGACGGCTTGGTATCCGGCGACAGACAAGCACCCTTCGAAGAACGAGGCTGTCTCCGATCCCAGGGGCTTGTACGTCGGGTTGATGATGGCGAAGAACTCCAGCTGCTCCCGGTGCCGCACAGCGGCCGACGCCGGGTCAACCTCGTATTTGTCCTCAAGGACGGCCAGTTGAAGGGGGATGCCCAACTGCGGGGCAGCCAAGCCCACGCCCGGAGCGTCATGCATGACCTCACGCATCCGATCAACGAGTGCCAGCAACTCAACGTCGTCTATCTGGCCATCAAAGGGGGCCGCAACATGACGCAGGACAGGATGACCCGCCTGGACAATTGCCGGAAGCCCCTCTGCGTCAAGCAGCCTTCGGACAGCATCCCTGATCTGCGTGGGGTTGAAGTCGGTGGCGGGGCTGGGCGCCTCGGGATGAGGTTGATGCGTCATGCCTTTGAGCCTAACGCGGAAGTGTCCGCGACGGTGGGCTAGGCTCGACGGATGAGCCATTCCACTCCCTTGGACCAGGTCCTTGCCTTCGTCAGGACCGTAGAAGCCGGCGGCGGAGCTGCAGAACTGCGGCCGTTCCTCGCCGAGGACTTCACGCTCACCGAGTGGCCACACGCACTGTCCAAATCAGGTTCCACCCGCAACCTGGCCGAGACGCTCTCCGGGGCGGACCAAAGCAAGGACATCGTTGCCAAGCAAACATTCGACGTTGTCCGGACCACCTGCCAGGGTGACCGGGTCGTGCTCGAAATGAATTGGTCGGCCACACTGCTTCTTGACCTTCCCCACTGGGATCGCGGCGACACTATCCGGGCCCGCAGCACGGCCGTCTTCGAGCTCCGCGACGGGCTCATCATCAGCCAGGACACCTACGACTGCTACTACACCGCGCCGGAATAATCAGCGCATGGTGAAGCGCCGGTCCACCAGCGCTGCCACAGCAGGAAGCTCCAAGGCCGCAGCAAAAAGCCTGTTCCGGGTCTCCATGACGGCCGGGGGCAGCGGCCTGCCCAGCGCCATGTTCAAACCCGCCTGCCGCGAAGCCCGTAACGCTGTCCTGCGCCTGGTTACCTCAAAACGTGCAAGCCGACGCCCAACATCATTCCCCATAAGGGAAGCGTGCATTATTGGCGCGAGTTCCGCCGCATCCAGCCATCCCAGGTTCATGCCCTGCCCACCAATCGGACTGATCTCATGGGCGGCGTCACCGAGCAAGACCACCCGGCCGTGAACCATCCTCCGTACCAGGCGGGACCGTACTTCAAAGGCACTGATCATGGTGTTGCTGGCCGGGTCAAGCACCTCGCCGGTCCGGGCCCCCACCAGACCGGCAAGCCCGGCCGCCGTCGAGCCTTGATCCGGTTCACCCAACCGCACCACCCACCTTCGCACCCCGCCCGGCAGCGGAAACGACTCCACAATCCCTTCTGGTTCCAAATACAGCACCGCATCGGAGCCATGACAGGTGGCGTCAGAGAAGTCACCCATGATGTAGCTGTCCGGGTAGCCACGTGCCGGCAGTTCCGGCACGATCTGCCGGCGAACAGTTGAATGGGCACCGTCGGCGGCTACCACCAGGCGGGCGGTGAACTGTTTCTCCCCGGCGGGTATGGCCGCAGCCACCTCCACCACTCCTGAACTGTCCTCGACGAGGCTCATGACGTCGACCCCGCGGATGATCGCTCCAGGATCAAGGCGCACTACGGCCTCCTCCAGGACCTTTTCGGTGAGGGGCTGCGGTACGGCGAGGATAAACGGAAAGTCGGGATCGCCGGAGAACGGCAGTTCGGCCACCCGCTTTCCGCGGCTGTACGCAAGTCCACGACGGATATGAACTCCGGCCTCTGTCAGTTCAGCCGCCACTCCTGCGCGTGCCAGCTGGCCCAGCGCCGGGGGGTGGATGCCGATGGCGCGGGACCGATGGCTCCGGGCGGGCCGCCGTTCCAGGATCCTGACCGTATGCCCCTGTTGCAGCAACAAGGCGCCCATGAACAGGCCTACGGGCCCGGCGCCGACCACCACAACGTCAAGCATTTTCCGCCTCCGGACCAGCGCCTCCGGCATCGTAGACGAGGAGGCTGTGCCAAGGGCCGTTTGCTTCCACCGACCAGCTGCCAGGAACGGCGGACCGCAGTTCCGCACGGGTATAGCTGCGTTTGATGGACACCAGGCCGTCCCCGCAGATGTAGGAGCCGAGGCCCAGGGGCCAAAAGCCCGCCATGAACAGCAGGTAGGAGATATTGCTGCGTACCAGATCGTTGTGGAGGACGAGTCGCCGGCTCAGGAGCTCTGAGTCCCGTAGCACTCCGGCGAGCTGACCGGCGTCGAGGTGGTGAAGGATGTGGTTGGACATCACGACGTCGAAGGTCCGGCCCTCGGCTACCAGCTGGGAGCTGTGCGCGCGCCGGTAGGTGACACCCTCAACGTGGGGTGCATGGCGGGCGAATTCGTGCGCTCGAAGGTCTGGGTCGATCGCCGTCACCTCGAGCCGGAACCCATCGCGTTGTGCCCATCGCGCCAGGCTCCGGGCAACGTCACCGCTGCCGCAGCCGACATCCAGCAATGACACCGGATCCGTCGTGGACATCAAGGGCCGGATCCGTTGCACATAGGTGCGATGCCAGCCGGACAAGAGACTGTTGACCACCGGAAAGCGCGCGTAAGTCCGGTTCAGGCGCACGGGATCGCAATCCGGCCTGTCCATTTCCTCTACGGCCTGCAGGTCCCTGTCCTTAAGGGAACCCCACGGGCTCACAGTGCGGGGGAGACCAACGTGAAAAGGCCTGTCTCCACCGTCAGGCCGGGACCAAACGCCATGGAGCAGATACGTTCCTCGCGTTCAGCCGCATCCCGTTCCAACATGTACTTCAGGACGAACAGGACGGTGGCGCTGCTCATATTGCCGTACTCCCGCAGCGTCT
This sequence comes from Arthrobacter sp. fls2-241-R2A-172, assembly GCF_030208885.1. Classification (NCBI taxonomy): domain Bacteria; kingdom Bacillati; phylum Actinomycetota; class Actinomycetes; order Micrococcales; family Micrococcaceae; genus Arthrobacter; species Arthrobacter sp. fls2-241-R2A-172. Next base: position 331,280 of record NZ_JARVTB010000002.1, read on the forward strand.
CACGGGCCGGGACCAACTGCTTCTCGGTGAGTTCGAGCTTGGACTCCACTTTGTCCAGGATGCTGCGTCCGCCGGGGTGAATGGCCCAGTGCGTTATGTCGCGGTAAGGCAGGCCGGCCAGCTGCGGCTCCTTGGCCAGGAGTGGCTCCAAGGCTCCCGTGATGTGTTCCTCGATGATGTGGGGAACATAGGACCCCAGCACCATTTCGAACCCTTCATCGCCGATGTTCCAGGCCATCGCTTCCTCGCCCACCGGGGTGAGGACCGTCTCGAAGTGGTCCAGCCTGATGACAGGATCAGGACCTTCCGGTTCACGGGCCGTGACGATGGCAGCGGCAGCTCCATCGCCAAAAATGGCCGACCCCATGATCGTGTCGGGATCATTGGAGGTCCTTACGTGCAGCGAACAGAGTTCCACGCAGATCACCAGGACCACAGCCCCCGGATCGGCCTCGCAGAATTGCTTTGCCGCCTTGAGCGCGGGGAACGCGGCGTAACAGCCCATGAAGCCCAGGTGATAGCGCTGTACCGATGGGCTCAGACCCAATGCCCGGACCACTTTGTAATCCGGTCCAGGGTTGAAGAACCCCGTACAGGAAACCGTGATGACGTGGGTGATGTCGTCCAGGTCAATGCCCGCAGCCTGGGCCACCGCGGTCTTGCCGGCTTCCACGAAGAGCTTGGTGGCCTCCGTGGCGAAGATCTCGTTGCGGACCTTGGTGCTCGGGCTGAGCACCCTGTTCGTTTCCGGATCAAAGAACCTGGGATTCTCGGGATGGGCGTCAAGGCTCAGTTCTTCCACGGCCGTGTACCGGGTGTCGATCGCGGCGGAGTCAAAGCAAGTGGAGACGAGCCGTGTTCCCAGCCGGGTCAGGCCCGGTTGGGACGCAAAAACTTCCCGTGCTTGTTGCTGGATCAGGATAGTTGGCGGAACTGCGGTTTCTAGGGACCTCACATATACCGGCATGCTTCATTCTTAGCGAGTAAACCGTGGAAGACAATGGCAGAATCGAAGCTACTGGCCGAGGCTGGCAAGTGAGAGCCAGGGGCGCCAACGGGGGACTGTTGGGCAACGCCGCCTAACAGATGGAGAAATCATGAGTATCGCCACGGGCACGCACACATCATCTCCCGCGTCGCACGTCGCCGACACCCACGATCTGATCAGGGTCCAGGGTGCACGTGAGAACAACCTGAAGGACGTCACCATCGAGATCCCGAAGCGCAGGCTCACGGTCTTCACGGGTGTCTCCGGCTCCGGAAAGAGTTCGCTCGTCTTCGCAACCATCGCCGCGGAGTCCCAGCGAATGATCAACGAGACGTACAGTGCTTTCGTGCAGGGCTTCATGCCGTCCCTGGCGCGGCCCGACGTCGACATGCTTGAGGGCCTCACAACGGCGATCATTGTCGACCAGGAACGGATGGGCTCCAATCCGAGGTCCACGGTTGGTACGGCCACTGATGCCAATGCGATGCTCCGCATCCTCTTCAGCCGCCTCGGCCACCCGCACATCGGTTCGCCCAACGCCTACTCCTTCAACGTGCCAACGGTGAAAGCCAGCGGCGCCATCACCGTGGAGCGCGGGGAAGGCAAGACCAAGACGGAAAAAGCTACCTTCAACCGGCTGGGTGGCATGTGTCCCCGGTGCGAAGGCATGGGATCTGTCAACGACTTCGACCTAACGGCCCTGTATGACGACACCAAGTCACTCAGCGAAGGGGCGCTCACCATCCCGGGTTACACCATGGACGGTTGGTACGGACGCATCTTCAGCGGTTCGGGCTTTTTCAACATGGACAAGCCGATCGCCAAGTTCACTAAAAAGGAACTCCACGACCTTCTCTACCGCGAACCCACAAAAATCAAGGTTGAGGGAATCAATCTCACCTACGAAGGCGTGATCCCCAAGATCCAAAAGTCGATGCTCAGCAAGGACGTCGACGCCCTGCAACCACACATTCGCGCCTTTGTTGAACGAGCCATTACTTTCACCACCTGCCCCGAGTGTGACGGCACCAGGCTCAGTCCCGAGGCCCGGTCGTCGAAGATCAAAGGCAAGAGCATCGCTGATGTCTGCACCATGCAGATCAGCGATCTCGCCGATTGGATCCGGGGAATCGACGAGCCCTCTGTTGCTCCGCTGTTGAAGGGCCTCCAGCACCTCCTGGACTCCTTTGCCGACATCGGCCTTGGCTATCTTTCCTTGGATCGCCCGGCGGGAACCCTGTCCGGGGGCGAGGCGCAGCGGACCAAGATGATCCGCCACCTGGGATCCTCCCTGACAGACATCACGTATGTTTTCGACGAACCAACAATCGGTTTGCACCCGCACGACATTGAACGCATGAACCAACTCCTGCTGCAATTGCGGGACAAGGGCAACACCGTTCTTGTTGTGGAGCACAAGCCCGAAACCATCGCCATTGCCGACCACGTGGTCGATCTTGGACCCGGTGCAGGCAGCGGTGGAGGGTCCGTTTGCTTTGAGGGCGACGTTGAGGGGTTGCGGGGGAGCGACACGATCACGGGTCGCCACCTCGATGACCGGGCTACCATCAAGGCCTCCGTTCGTCCCGCATCCGGCAAACTCGAAGTCCGTGGCGCGTCCACCAACAACCTCAAAAATGTCGACGTCGATATCCCCTTGGGTGTCCTCTGCGTCTTGACCGGCGTGGCTGGTTCGGGCAAAAGCTCGCTGATCCACGGCTCAGTTGCCTCGCGTGACGGCGTCGTGGTGATCGACCAGGGCGCCATCCGGGGTTCACGCCGAAGCAACCCGGCTACGTACACGGGCTTATTGGAACCGATTCGAAAGGCGTTCGGGAAAGCGAACGGTGTGAAGCCGGCGCTCTTCAGTTCCAACTCGGAAGGCGCATGCCCCACGTGCAACGGTGCCGGCGTCATCTACACCGACCTTGGCGTCATGGCTACCGTCGAGTCGACTTGCGAGGAATGCGACGGGAAGCGCTTCCAGGCAGCCGTCCTCGAATACACCCTCGGTGAGCGCAATATTGCAGAAGTGCTTGCAATGTCCGTCGTGGACGCCGAACGCTTCTTCGCCGAGGGTGACGCCCGCACTCCTGCCGCCCACAAAATCCTCAACCGCCTCGCCGACGTCGGACTCGGTTACCTAACGCTCGGGCAGCCGCTCACTACGTTGTCCGGCGGTGAGCGCCAGCGGCTCAAGCTGGCCACCCAGATGTCCGAGAAGGGCGACATCTACATTCTTGACGAGCCAACTACCGGCCTGCACCTGGCCGATGTCCAGAACCTCCTTGGCATGCTTGACCGCTTGGTCGAGTCCGGCAAATCGGTCATTGTTATCGAACACCACCAGGCCGTCATGGCACATGCCGACTGGATCATCGACCTTGGCCCGGGTGCAGGGCACGACGGCGGCAGGATTGTTTTCAACGGAACGCCGGCTGACCTGGTGGCCGCCAAGGGGACGCTGACGGGGAAGCACTTGTCGGCCTACGTGGGTGCCTGAGCTCTTGGTCAGTTCGCTGGTACGTCCCTTCGTCAGGAGCCCACGGTGCTTGCCGTCTCCCAATCGATGTGGTGGTGATACAGCCAGTCGAAATTGTCAGCGGACTTGCGTGAGAGGGCACGGAATACCAGCGGCAGGGCCAGGTCCTCGAACACCCGCTTGAATTGGCCCCTGATCTTCGGTGCTGCATTCCGTCGCCCCCACTGGACCACCAGCTCCGCCCGGTTCCTGCGTTCGGCTTCGTAACGGGCCAGGGCTTCAGGTATCGGCTCCGGCCCGGCGCCACGCAAGGCGCGCCCCAACGTGACGGCGTCCTCTATGGCCATGGACGCTCCTTGTCCGGAGGACGGCGAGGCCGCGTGGGCGGCGTCTCCCACCAGGACCATTCTTCCGCGCCACCAGCGCGGGATGCCCGGAAAGTCGGAGGTCCTATACGGCCGGATGACGTCCTCAGTCGCGGCAACGATCGCAGCCATGGGGGTGCGATCGCGTTCCACGAGCTGTGTCAGCCACGCTTTGCGGGCCCCGGCATCCAAAGTGGCAGGATCTTCCGAGGACCGTTCCAGCGGGTTGGCGAACCACCACACCCGCCCGTCGGGATCCCGCATGTAGCAATAGAAACAGCGCTTTCCAAAAACCATCTTCATGCGGCCAACCTCCACATCGATCGTCCCCGGAGGGAGGACTCCGGCTGGCACGATGCCGCCGGTGTTGAGCAGCGGAATGCTCCTGGGCGCAGGGGAGGAGGGGTCGATGAGGTCCCTCACCTTCGAGTTGAGTCCATCGGCACCGATCAGGACGTCTCCGGCGGCTGAGGTTCCGTCGGCGAAAACTGCGGTCACGCCGTCGGGCCGTTCTTCCACCGCGGTGAGCCGTTTGCCGTAGACGATGCCAATGCCGCGTCGGCTGGCCTCTTCACGGAACATGCCGTATAGCTCCGAGCGGGTCATGGTTCGGGCGGTGGTGCCGTCCGGCAAGGAGCCGCCATAGTCGAAGTCGATGAGGTGCTTCCCGTTGCTGCCCAGGTACATGGACATCAGGGGAGTGGGGAAACCCAAGCGACAGGCGTCGTCTTTGAGGCCAAGTGTTTCCAACGCGTCAAAGCCGTTGACGGCAACTGTGAGGAAGCCGCCAATACCGTCGGAGGGTGCGTCGTAGGCTTCAAAGATGACCGGCCGATGTCCGGCTTTCTGTAGTGCAATTCCGGAGGCCAACCCGGCGATCCCAGCTCCAATGACCAAACAGTTCATCATGTCGCGCTCCATTTTATTTCGTTCGGACAAACGAAATATATCGCTGGGGCGTGCAGAGAGCAATCCTTTCGGGAAAACGAAATAACTTGCTAGCCTCGTCGCATGGAATCCGAAGCCAAGCACAGCGCCCACCGGCAAGCCCTGATGGAAGCGGTTTTCACCTCCGGAAGGGAGCTTTCGACGGCCGCCGTCATGTTCCACACCAAGCTGTCCGAGCTGCGCGGGTTGTCCGCCACGGAGGGAAAAGCCATTGATATCCTGTTGCGCTTTGGGCCCATGACAGCAGGGGAATTCGGACAGCATTCAGGGTTGGCGCCTGCCTCAGTCACCGGTCTCATGCAACGGCTGGAGGCCAAGGGAGTCGCCAGAAGGGTCCGGAGCGACGAGGACAAACGAAAGGTACTGATCGAGCTGATCGGCGACCAGGTCACCGCTGCGACACCGTATTTCGTCGACTTCATGGACGGACTCGGGCGCCTTCTTGAGGGGTACAGCGACGACGAACTGCGGACCATCGCCGACTACTCAACCAGAGCTGCGAAGATCCAGAAGAAAGCCGCGTCGCGCTTGGGCAATCCGGGAACTGCCGGGACCTAAGGGCACCCACTTCCGGCTCTCGACATTAAGTGCCGATAATCTACATTATGTAAAGTAAAGATGAATCGGGGCTCCCCTCAGTCACTAGCCATAGCCTCGTGGATCTCCTTGAGATCCTGCAATGCTTCATGGCAGCGACGACACACGGCCACGTGGTGATCGAGCCTTTGCCGCGCGGCCCTATGAACAGCGTTCCTGACGAACTTGCCCAAATGTCGGGAAAAATCGATGCATGGATCGTCCGGCGATACTTTCACATGTTGTTGGAGATACGCCTGCCGGAGCCCTTCACGCGCCCTGATAAGCAGCGAAGAAACTCCATTGGGGCTCAGTTCCATGACCCGCGCGGTTGCCGCAGGTTTCAGGCCTTCAACTTCCACGCACCACAGGACCGCCTGCCATCGCACAGGTAACGAGTGGAAGGCCCTCATCAGGGTCGTGGATTCGAAAGCTTTGATGGTCGAGTCCTCGCTGAGAACCAGGGAATCCATGGCGCTGCCGTAACCAAGCGTTGCACGTCGTCGGCCCTGGATGTTGCGCCGATGTGCAATTCGCCTGACAGTTGTCGTCAGGTACGCCTGGAACGACTCGCGGGGCCCGCCTCCTTTGGCCAGTGATCCAAACACCGAGCCAAAGGCTTCTGCCACGACGTCGTCCGGATCGTTGCCGGGGTCGCACTCCGCGCGGGCCACGTAACCGGCCACCGCCAAGTGGCGACGGTACAGCCCGGCGAACGCCGCGAGGTCCCCCCGACGTACAGCGGACACCAACAAGGCATCGGACCAGCTTCCATCGGCCGGATGCGCAGCCCCACCTCTCCCCCACGCTTTCCGTACGTCGGCGGCATGAGCCTGCGCAGTGATGGCAGCCGGGTCGGCGGTTTGAGTGGACATGAGATGGGCCTTTCAGTGGGGCGGCCCCAAACCTAGGCAATAGGTGGTTGAATACACTCAAAACGCAGGTTTTTTGCTGAAAGAGCAGGAAAAATGCAGGAATATCATCTCGACGAGCGGGATCTTCGGCTTCTGCACGCCCTCCAGATCCGTCCCCGTGCTCCGTGGGCCGCTTTGGCTCCTGTAGTCGGAGCCGACGCCGTGACACTGGCCAGGCGCTGGAGTGCGTTGGAAGACGCCGGGCTGGCCTGGATCACGGCCTATCGGGGGCCCGGAGCGAAATACACCGGCGCCATCATCGAGATTGATTGCGCGCCTGCAAATATTGCTTCCGCCACTGCGGACCTCGCGGATGATGACGAGGTCCTGTCGATCGACCAGACCGCCGGCGGTCGGGACCTCGTACTGACTTGCCTTTGCCAGTCCGATGCTGACCTGGGCCGCTTTGTCCTGGACAGGCTCCCCTCCATTGCCGGCGTCAAGACTACCCGTACCCACCGCGGCATCAGGCTGCTCGCGGACGCGCAGCAGTGGAGATTGCGTTCGCTGCAGGAAAGGGAAATCGCCCGGCTCGAACTTGGACTCCCCCAGCCCACTGCAGCCCAGCGGGGTGTTCCTTCAGAAGTGGAAAATGCCGTTGCCGCAATTCTGCGCCACGACGGCCGCGCGTCCGTCGCCCACATCGCCAAGAGTGCCGGTATCAGCCCTGTCCGCGCGAAGAACGCCCTCTTAGCGCTCCTTGCCGAAAAGCGCCTCATTGTGCGCTTGGAGGTGGCCCGCGCCTATGCCCCCTGGCCTGTATCAGTGTGGTACTTCCTGCGCGTTCCCGTCACGCAGGTTGAAGCAGTCGCCGGACGGCTCGTGGGCCTCCAGGAGGTCCGGTTCGTAGCCACCACTGCTGGGCTGTACTCCATCTTGATGATGGTCTGGCTTCGCCGCATCGAGGACATGACAGTCCTGGAACGGCAGCTCGGCGAAAGGCTTCCTTTCGCCGAGATCATGGACCGCTCCATCGTGTTGCGCACACCAAAACACATGGGCAAGCGACTTACCGCGGACGGCCGGCGGATCGGCTGAAGCCACCTGGATGCCCCTCCGGGAATCCGGGCGGGGCATCCAGTGAAGGCGGGATCGTGGAGCTACTGCTGCTGCTGTTCTCCTGCGATGTTGATCAACCAGTTGATACCGAACTTGTCGACGCACATTCCAAAAGTGTCGCCCCAGGGCGCCGATTCGAGCGGAACGGTGACCGTACCACCGTCGACGAGCTTGTCCCAGAAGCCACGCAGCTCAGCTTCGTCTGATGCGTCACCGCTAAGGGATACAGAAATGTTGTCGCCGGGGTTGTATTCCATGCCGTTCGGCGTGTCAGCTGCCATGAGGGTCAGGCCGCCGGGAGTGACCAGCATGGCGTGCATGACCTTATCGGCTTCGGCCGGGTCCTGACTCCCCGGCATATCACCGAAAGTGCTGATGTTCAGCTCACCGCCAAAGACGGATTCGTAGAACGTGATTGCGTCCCGGGCATTGTCCCGGAACGAGATGTATGGGTTGAGGCGCGTTGTCATCGGTCGGTTCTCCTCATGGTTGCCAGGTGCGTGAATACGGCACCCTGCGCACATGCTAGCAGCGCGTCCGGCGCCTGTCCCCCATGGTTACTCAACGCCGTCGTAAGCCCTTTGGAGCTCGTTGATGTCGAGCTTGCGCATCTTCATCATCGCTTCCATGGCGCGCTGGGAACCTGCCGGGTCCGGCCCATTGAGGATCCCGGCCATACCGGTGGGAACAACTTGCCACGACAGGCCAAACCGGTCCTTTAACCAACCACACTGGCTCTCTTCTCCCCCGACGAGCAGGGCATCCCAATAGCGGTCCACTTCCTCTTGGGAGTCGCAATTGACCACCATGGAAACCGCCTCAGTGAACTTGAACAATGGGCCACCATTGAGGCCCATGAACTGCCTGCCCTCGATCTCGAATTCCACGGTGAGTGCCTTGCCGCCGGGCCCAGGCATGACCTCGCCCATGGACGAATTGTCGAACGTGGAAGTGTAGAACTCCGCTGCCTCCTCAGCCTGGCCGTCGAACCACAAACAGGTGGAAATCTTCTGCATCTGCCATCCCTCCAAGGAACCGGGGAACTCCTTGTCCCCCGTCCGAGGCTAATACCGGGGCTTTCACCCCCACAATGGCCCGGAGCGAATTCCCGCCTGACCGCAATGGCCGCTAATGTCGGAGGCATGCCTTCCCCATCCAAGCCGTGGCTTCCAGCCGCAATCGCCGACCTTTTGTTGATTCTTGTCTTCGCAGCCATTGGTCGCGATGCTCATGCCCGTGGCGACATTGTCCTCGGGGCCTTCACCACGGCGTGGCCCTTCCTTGCCGGTGCCGCCATCGCATGGATGGTCCTGCGTGCATGGCGGGCGCCGTTCTCCCTATGGCCGGTCGGCGTGGGCGTCTGGCTGGGCACGGTAGTGGTGGGAATGCTCCTGAGGGCAGCCACCGGGCAGACAGTCGTACTGCCGTTCATCGTGGTAGCACTGATCAGCCTCGCTGTTTTCCTGCTTGGATACCGCGCGCTGGTGGCCTTGGTGGTGCGGGTCGTGCACAAGCGGCGCAGCCGGGTGTGATCCAGCCCGGGACATGGTGGATGCACTAGGCTGGAAAGCGTCCGCAATGATGCTTTTCCGGAAGGGCCCCACGTGATCACTGCTTTCGTCCTGATCAAGACCGACGCCTCGCGCATCCCGGAGACGGCCGAGCAAATCTCCGCCATCCAGGGCATCAGCGAGGTCTACTCCGTGACGGGCGAATGGGACTTGATCGCGGTGGCCAGGGTTTCAAAGCATGAAGAGCTAGCCGACGTTATCGCCGACAAGCTTTCAAAGGTTGATTCTGTGGTCCACACCACCACACACATCGCGTTCCGCGCGTATTCGCAGCACGACCTCGATGCGGCATTCGCACTCGGCTTCGAATAAACAGAACCGGGTCAGCTGTCAGCTCTGGCTGAGCGCTGTCCACTTCTCCAGGACCGCGGCTGCCTTACCCGAATCAACAGATTCAGCTGCGCGGGCGAAGGCGGCACCCATCCGCTCCACCAGGCTGCCCTGGGCCTGAAGGTCGAAGGACACCAGCCCTGCTGCCGCGTTCAGGAGAACAGCGTCACGCACGGGCCCGCCCTTACCGTCGAGGATCTCCCGGACAACGGCAGCGTTGGCTGCGGCGTCACCGCCCCGCAGATCAGCCACGGTAGAGGGACCTATTCCCAGGTCCGCAGGAGTGAAGACCTGCTCCGTAACAGCTCCATCCCTGATTTCCCATACCGTGGACGGCCCGGTGGGCGTGAGCTCATCCAGGCCGTCGTCACCCCTGAACACCAATCCGCGGCTTCCACGCCGGGCCAGCACTCCAGCCACCAACGGGGCCATCCTGGCATTGGCCACACCAACAGCAGATGCTTGCACATGGGCCGGGTTGGTCATCGGCCCCAGGAAATTGAAGGCTGTTGGAACGGCCAGTTCCCGCCTCGGGACGGCCGTGTGGCGGAACGAAGGATGGAAAACCTGGGCAAAACAGAATGTGATTCCTGCCTCTTCGGCGTTCCGGGCCACCTGCTCGATCGAGAGGTCAAGGCGCACGCCCAGAGCTTCCAGGACATCAGCAGAACCGGACGTCGACGATGCCGCCCTGTTGCCGTGCTTGACCACCTTTGCACCCGCACCCGCAGCAACGAGCGCGGCCATGGTGGATATGTTGACCGTATTGAGGCGGTCCCCTCCCGTTCCAACGATGTCCAGCTTCTCCCCGGTGATCCCGATGGGATTGGCGTGCTGGACCATGGCCTCGACAAGGCCGGCCAACTCTTCGACCGTCTCGCCCTTTGCACGCAAGGCCACAAGGAAACCGGCGATCTGCGACGGCGTGGCTTCACCGGACATGATCGTGTTCATGGCCCATTCGGTGTTGGCCACCGCAAGGTCGTCGCCGTTGATCAGTGCTGAGATGAGCCCTGGCCAGGTGTTGCTGGCTGCAGGTGCCGATGCCGGAGAAGTCACTCCCTGATGCTATCGAGCCAGCCACGCCGATGACCAATGTGAACCGGGCCGGGAACTTTTCCGCGCGATTTCGCGTCTTTGTAGAAAAAGTCTCCCGAATCGGTGGTTTGCATTGGGAACTCTGGACTTTTACAGACATAATGTCCTTGTGACATCTGCGACCCATGCCCCCAGTACCCCGGCGCACCCGACGCTGAACCGCCCCAACTTGGTTTCTGTTGGAACCGTAGTTTGGCTGTCCAGTGAGTTGATGTTCTTCGCCGGCCTCTTTGCCATGTACTTCACCCTGCGCTCCACATCGGGAACGATGTGGGCCGAGGAGACGGCCAAGCTCAACTTCCCGTTTGCGCTCGTCAACACCATCGTCCTTGTGGCAAGTTCCTTTACTTGCCAGATGGGCGTCTTTGCCGCCGAGCGGCTGGAGCCCCGCCGGACCGGCAGGCCGCTTCAGTTCACCCGCTGGGGCATGTCGGAATGGTTTGTCCTCACGTTCATCATGGGTGCCTTCTTCGTAGCCGGCCAGACCACGGAATACGCCATGCTCGTCTCCGAGCACGTTTCCCTGTCGTCCAACGCCTACGGCTCCGCCTTCTACATGACCACAGGCTTCCACGGCCTTCACGTCATCGGCGGTTTGATCGCGTTCCTGTTCATCATTGGACGCGCCTTTGCAGCCAAGAAGTTTGGACACTTCGAAGCGACGTCGGCAATCGTCACCTCTTACTACTGGCACTTCGTCGACGTCGTGTGGATCGGCCTCTTCCTGGTCATCTACGTCCTCAAGTAAGCCCCAGCTTTGACTCTTTTTCTACAAGAGGCAGAATTTAAAGAAGCGGCTCCCGGAGCCGACGCAGGATCGAAAAAAGGAACCACCACGTGAAGGCACTCTCGCAGAAGCGACGTCACCCACTGGCAGCCATAGCGCTGCTGTTGATGGGCCTCCTCCTCACTGGTGGGCTCTACGCCGTTGCCACAACCGTCAACCAAGCCAAGGCCGACACCACTAGCTACAGCGCCAGTGACGTAGAAGAAGGCGGAAAACTTTTCGCCGCCAACTGCGCCACCTGCCACGGCATGGGTGCAAGCGGAACCAACGACGGCCCCTCGCTGGTCGGCGTGGGTGCTGCTGCTGTTGACTTCCAGGTTGGTACCGGTCGTATGCCCATGCAGATGAGCGGCCCCCAGGCCCAGAAGAAGCCCGCCCAGTTCAATGAGGAACAGACCAAGCAGCTCGCTGCTTACGTTGCCTCCCTCGGTGCAGGTCCGGCAATTCCCGAGGAAAAGCTCCTCGACGGTAAGGGAGACGCAGCCAAGGGCGGCGAGCTCTTCCGCGTCAACTGCGCGATGTGCCACAACGCAGCAGCCGCTGGCGGTGCGTTGACCCGCGGCAAGTTCGCTCCCGGCCTGGCAGGTGTCACCGAAGCCCACATCTACGAAGCCATGGCCACGGGCCCGCAGAACATGCCCGTCTTCAACGATTCGAACATCACGCCTGAAGACAAGCGCGACATCATCACCTTCCTGAAGACGATTGAAGCCAATGGATCGCCCGGTGGAGCTGAACTTGGTTCCCTTGGTCCGGTATCCGAAGGCCTCTTTGTTTGGGTTGCCGGCCTGGGTGTCATCATCGCCTTCACCATCTGGTTGACGTCCCGCACGTCCTAGCCTGCAGGCAAGAAACTTCTGCTGCACAGTCAGCAGTTTGAAACTGAAAATAACTCGGCCCCGGCCGAGACAACGAGAGAAGGATGAGGCGAATTATGGGCAACCATAGTGACGGCAGTCCGAACCACTCGGGCACCGTAGCTACGGCTGGTCAGAATGAGGTGGAGAAGTTCCAGGATCCTGGACTTCCTCCGCATCGTTTGCGCCTGGCTGACACGGACCCGGTAGCCGCGAAGCGCGCCGAGCGTCAGGTAGCCATTCTGTTTGGCACCTCCGTCATCGGTACGTTGGTCTTCCTGGTGGCGTACTTCGCCATCGATTTGGGCGACGACACCACCATTGCGACCATCCGCACCCAAAACCTCCTTCTGGGCCTGGGAACGGCTTTCGCCATGCTGGGTATCGGAACGGGCATCGTGCACTGGGCCAAGGCCCTGATGCCCGATCATGAAGTGTCGGAAGAGCGTCACGCCATCCGCACCGAGGAAGACCGCCAGGCTGCGGTCCGTATCGTCGACGACATCGTGGAGGAGACGGGCATCAAGCGCCGTCCGCTGATCCGCAACACCCTCCTTGGTGCCGTAGCATTGGCTCCCCTGCCGGCCCTCGCCATCTTCGGCGATTTGGGTCCGCGTCCGGACAAAGCCCTTGCACACACCATGTGGGCACCCGACGGCGACAAGCTGAAGCGACTCACCCGTGACCCTGATGGCACCCCCATCAAGGCATCCGATGTGACCATTGGTTCGGCATTCCACGTGATTCCCGAGGGACTCAACGAGCTGCACGAAGGCAAGTTGAATGAAAAGGCAAAAGCAGTTGTCCTGCTCATGCGCCTCGACCCGAACTCGTTGAACCCCTCCAAGGGCCGTGAAAACTGGAGCTACAACGGCATCGTTGCTTACTCCAAGATCTGCACGCACGTTGGTTGCCCCGTTGCTCTCTACGAGCAGCAGACGCACCACCTCCTGTGCCCCTGCCACCAGTCCACGTTCGACCTTACGCAGGAATGCAAGGTCATCTTCGGGCCGGCCAGCCGTCCGCTCCCCCAGCTGCCCATCGCAGTTGATGCAGAGGGCTACCTCGTCGCCACCAGCGACTTCAGAGAACCTGTAGGACCGAGTTACTGGGAGCGTGACGAGCATGAGCGCCTCATCAACAGCTGAAGCCCCCTTCGTTCCGAAAACCAAGGTTGGTAGTTTCACCAACTTCGTTGACGAGCGCGTAGGCGGCTCCGGCATCCTGCGTGAGTTCGGCCGGAAGGTCTTCCCGGACCACTGGTCATTCATGTTTGGCGAAGTGGCACTGTACTCCTTCGTCATCCTTTTGATGTCGGGTACCTTCCTGACGTTCTTCTTCGATCCGTCCATGGCGGAGACCCACTACCAGGGCTCGTACACCCCGCTGTACAACGTCGAGATGTCGGTCGCTTACAACTCCTCGCTGAACATCTCGTTCGATGTGCGTGGCGGGCTCTTCATGCGCCAGGTCCACCACTGGGCAGCACTGCTGTTCGTGGCCTCACTCGGCGTTCACATGCTGCGTGTCTTCTTCACCGGTGCGTTCCGCAAGCCCCGTGAAATGAACTGGGTAGTGGGCGGCGTCCTGCTGATTCTTGCCATGGCAGCCGGCTTTACGGGCTACTCGCTCCCTGATGACCTGCTGTCCGGTAACGGCCTGCGCATCATCGACGGCGTGATCAAGTCCATCCCGGTGATTGGCACTTACATCTCGTTCTTCCTCTTCGGTGGAGAATTCCCGGGAACGGCCATCATCGGCCGACTCTACGTACTGCACATCCTGCTGGTGCCGGCACTTATCCTCCTGATGATTGTCATCCACCTCTTCATGGTGGTCGTACACAAGCACACCCAGTACCCCGGCCCCGGCCGTAATGACGGCAACGTCGTCGGCTACCCCCTCGGCCCGGTATACGCAGCCAAGGCCGGTGGATTCTTCTTCATCGTCTTCGGCGTCTTGGCCCTGATGGCTGCAGCATTCACGATCAACCCGATCTGGAACTACGGCCCGTACGATCCTTCGCCCGTTTCGGCTGGAACGCAGCCTGACTGGTACATCGGATTCGTGGACGGCGCCTTGCGTCTCATGCCAGGTGTTGTGAACAACTTCCACTTCGAGTGGATCGTCTTTGGCCACACCCTGACCCTGAACGTGCTGCTCCCGGCCCTCGTGCCTGCCGGCATCATCTTCACGGTTCTGTTTACCTACCCCTGGATCGAACGCTGGATCACCAAGGACAACCGGGAACACCACGTCCTCGACCGTCCGCGTAACGCTCCAACGCGTACCGCAATCGGCGTTGCAGGCTTCACCTGGTACTGCGTTATGTGGGCAGCGGCTGGTTCCGACCTCATTGCAACCCACTTCCACGTGTCGTTGAACGACGTTACGTACTGGCTCCGCACGCTGTTCTTCATTGGCCCGATCATCGCGTTCATCGTGACCAAGAGGATCGCTTTGGCTCTCCAGCGCAAGGACCGCGAAATTGCACTCCATGGCCGCGAAACCGGCCGCATTGTGCGCCTCCCGCACGGTGAGTTCATCGAGGTTCACGCCCCGTTGGACGAGTACAAGCGATACAAGCTGGTTGGCTTCGAGTCGCCTGCTCCCCTGCCGGCCCAGCCTAACGAGCACGGTGTGGTCACCCGTCAGGAAAAGCGCCGCGCGGCACTCTCCAAGTGGTTCTTCGAGGACCGGGTCGCACCGGCAACTCCGGCCGAACTGGAAGCAGCACACGCTCATGGCCACCATGAAGCAATCACCTCCGGTGAAGACCAGAAGAGCCTGAGCCACTAGCGCCCAGTAGCCTCTGTCAGATCACGTAAAAAGCCCGGCTGGATTTCTCCAGCCGGGCTTTTTACGTGCCCTTCATTACACCGGTACAGCAACGACGGCGGTGGGCCGGCTTTGGCTGGCGTCGCCGCTTAGGGCGTCCTGTAGCCCGACGAGTAATTACGGGTAGGACGGACGCCAGGACGCTGGAGGGGTACCCACAGCTTGTATCGGTCTGCCCGGTAATACGACACGGAGTAGTCCACCATCGCCCGAGCCACAAAGGCATGGCGCTGGATCTTTAGGAGGGGCGAACCGACGTCGACGTTGAGAAGGCGGGCCGTGGACGGTGACGCGGCGGTGGCCTCAATCATGTCCTCGCCCCACTCCATGACCAGTCCGAAACGTTCGCTCAGGACGTTATAGAGCGATGTGGGTGGGGCCTCATCCAACAAGCCGGGGACGCGGTGGGCTGGGATAAAGTTCTCATCAACGCTCATTGGCTCGTTATCTGCCAACAGCAGGCGTCGGAACCGCACCAGCGGCGTACCCTCATCCAGTTGCAATTCGCGCGCCAGGAAGGCACTTGCTGCGATCTGCTCAAAGCTGAGGACCTTGGCGGCCGGAACCATGCCTCGTCGCTGCATCTCCTCGCTGTAGGAGGTCAACTTCACCTGGAGATCCAGTTTGGGCTTCTTCACGAAGGTTCCGAGGCCGACGACGCGCTCTATGACATCTTCGCCGACCAAGGCGTCAATTGCTTGGCGCACGGTCATTCGGGCCAAGCCGAAACGTTCGGAAAGGTCCCTCTCGGACGGCAGCGAAGACCCGGGCGGACAGGACTGTGCTATGAAGGTCCGGAGGATTTCGCGTAGCTGGACGTAGATGGGTGTTCCGCTGGTCCGGTCGATATCTCCAGCGATACTCGCCGCTTCAGGCACGGCTGCTATCCATCATGTGAGTCATGGCTTAAGGATAATTCACTGGCTCGTCAGGTCTAGACCACTGCCTTCGGTACCTACTGGTAACAGCTGGGCCAGCTACGCTTATATGGATCATTTCACGCGGAGCATCCGTCGTAACAAAGGAGTTGAGGTTGCCGGAGCTGAAGACCTACGTCGCTGCCGGGATCGGACTGCATGCGCGGGCCGCCGCCGTATTCGTTCGTGCTGTCACGGAGACCGGGCTGCCAGTGACAATTCGGAAACGGGAAGGTCGTGCTGTTGACGCACGCTCATTGTTGGAGGTCATGACAGAGGACTTTGCCCACGGCTGCGAGGTTTTCCTCGGAGTAGCTCCAGAGGCCCTCGCTGACGAGCACAGTATCTCAAGCATCGAGAATGCCCTGGCGCAACTTTCGTCCGTTCTGGAGGCCTCTGAGGGTCACTGAACGGACATCCAGCATCCCGGTGCGCCGAGCAGGCGAGCAACACTGCGAAACCTTGGAACGATGTTAAAAGAAAGGGCCCCACCTTTCGGTGGGGCCCTCTATTTGTTCTCAGGTGCTGCTAGTGTGCGTGGTCGCCACGGCTGTATTCAAAGACCCAGCCAATGAGTGCCACCAAGGCCAGACCACCGGCAACGTAGGTGATCCAGAAACCAACTGCGAGACCCAGGAAGCCGCCTGCGCAGGCAAGGCCGAGAACCAGCGGCCACCAGCTCCAAGGGCTGAAGTGCCCCTGTTCGCCTGCGCCCTCGTGAACCTCTGCATCGGGACGGTCTTCCGGACGCATGCCGACACGCTTGCCGGTGAAACCAAGGTATGCGCCGATCATGCCCGCAAGGCCACCGACCAAGAGGATTCCCAAGACGCCGACCCACTCAGACCAATTGGTCAGGAAGCCATAGGCGATGGCTACGGGGACGAAGAAGAAGACTCCGGCTCCGAAGAGCCACGATTCAATTTTCATTTGTTGACGTCCCTCTGGTCGGCGTTACCCAAAACAGCTGCTGCGGGTGACGGGGCCTCTGCGGTGTGGATCTGAGCCAACTCGGGGTGGTGCAGGTCCAGTGCCGGGCGCTCGGAGCGGATACGGGGCAAGGAGGTGAAGTTGTGGCGCGGCGGCGGGCAGGACGTAGCCCACTCCAGCGAGGCACCGAAGCCCCAAGGATCATCAACTTCAACCTTCTTGTTGCTGCGCCAGGTGATGTAGACGTTCCAGAAGAACGGCAGCAGCGAGGCGCCCAGTACGAAGGAGGAGATAGTGGAGAACTGGTTCATCCAGGTGAAGTTATCCTGCGGCATGTAGTCGGCGTAACGACGCGGCATGCCTTCGACACCCAACCAGTGCTGGATGAGGAACGTGCCGTGGAAACCAAGGAACAGGAGCCAGAAGTGGATCTTACCCAGGCGTTCGTTGAGCATCTTGCCCGTCCACTTTGGCCACCAGAAGTAGAAGCCGGCGAACATGGCGAACACAACCGTACCGAAGACCACGTAGTGGAAGTGCGCCACCACGAAGTAGGAGTCCGAGACGTGGAAGTCGAGCGGCGGCGACGCCAGGATGATGCCCGTCAGGCCACCGAAGAGGAAGGTGACCAGGAACCCGATGCTCCAGAGCATAGGAGTTTCAAAGGTGATGGACCCCTGCCAGAGCGTTCCGATCCAGTTGAAGAACTTCACGCCTGTCGGTACCGCGATCAGCATGGTCATGAAGGCGAAGAACGGCAGCAACACCGAACCGGTCACGTACATGTGGTGTGCCCACACGGTGACGGAAAGTGCAGCAATGGCGATGGTGGCGTACACGAGGCCCTTGTAGCCGAAGATCGGCTTGCGGCTGAACACGGGGAAGATCTCGGAAACAATGCCGAAGAACGGCAGGGCGATGATGTACACCTCGGGGTGTCCGAAGAACCAGAAGAGGTGCTGCCAGAGAACGGCGCCGCCGTTTTCGGGGTCAAAGATGTGGGCACCGAAGCGACGGTCCGCGCCGAGCGCGAACAGGGCAGCTGCCAGCGGCGGGAAGGCCATCAGGACGAGGATAGCCGTCACGAGAGTGTTCCAGGTGAAGATCGGCATACGCCACATGGTCATGCCCGGTGCACGCATGCAGATGATGGTGGTGATGAAGTTGACGGCACCAAGGATGGTTCCGAAGCCTGAGAGCGCGAGGCCAAAGACCCACAGGTCACCACCTACACCAGGGCTGAACGTGGTGTTCGACAGTGGAGCGTAGGCGAACCAACCGAATGACGCAGCACCCTGGGGGGTGATGAAGCCTGAGACGGCGATGGTGGAACCAAAGAGGAAGAACCAGAAGGCCAAGGCGTTCAAACGCGGGAAGGCGACATCGGGAGCACCGATTTGCAGCGGCATGATGACGTTGGCGAAGCCCGCAAACAGGGGGGTTGCGAACATCAGCAGCATGACGGTGCCGTGCATCGTGAACATCTGGTTGTACTGCTCTTTGGTCTGCAGGATCTGCATGCCGGGCTCAAAGAGCTCGGCGCGGATCAGCAGGGCCATGACACCACCGAGGCAGAAGAACACGAAGGACGCAATGAGGTACATGTACCCGATGGTCTTGTGGTCGGTGGAAGTGATCCAGTTGACGACGATGCGTCCCTTGGACTTGGGTACTACCGGAGTTTCAAGAACCCCCGGCGCGGATTGAGTGTACGTAGCCACGTCGCTCCCCTTACTTGGATTCGTTCAGGTTCGGGTTGCGGTCGTATTCCGCACCGAGGAGACCCGTGTTGCCTTCTTGGCGAAGCTTGTCCATGTGCGACTGGAATTCAGACTCGGAGACAACCTTGACTCGGAAGAGCATTTCGGAGTGGTATTCACCGCAGAGCTCGGCACACTTGCCATCGAAGGTGCCCTCCTTGGTGGGGGTGAACCTGATGTAGTTCGTCTTACCAGGGATCATGTCGCGCTTCTGGAGGAATGCGGGAACCCAGAATGAGTGGATGACATCGCGGGAGTTCAGCTCCAGGTCCACGGACTTGCCAACGGGCAAGTACAACGTGGGGAGGAGTTCCTTGTCGACATCGTTGCCGGTCAGGTGGGCCTGGACGCCGGCCTCGTGGAGGTCCTCGTTGACGACCTCGCCCTTTTTGTAGTTGAAGTCCCAAGCCCACTGCTTGCCGCGGACGTCAACAACGACGTCGGCAGGCTGCGAACGGTCATCGATCGCACGCTGGTCCTGGTCGGTGAAGTAGAAGAACACCAGCACCATGAACAGCGGAATGGTCAAGTAGAAGACCTCAAGCGGCAGGTTGTAGCTGAGCTGCTTGGGGAATCCCGTGGTGCCCTTGCGGCGACGGTACGCGATGATGCACCAGACCAGGAGGCCCCACGTGATGATACCGACTGCCAAGGCGGCGATCCATGAGTTGACCCAGAGGTCCATGATCCGGTCAGTGTGGTTGGTCGTGCCGCGCTCTGTTGGCAGCCAACCCTTCTCTACCTCTGGTGAACATCCGGTCAAAACCAACGCGCCGGCGACTGCCAAGCCAGTGATCGAGGTGATCTTTATGCGTCGGCTGCCGGTTCGGTTCTGCGAACTCACAGACGGCCCTTCCTCTTGTTGCTGTCTCCCGGCAGGCCGAAGGCTCACCGGGCACACTAAAAGTTTTACTACCCGATGTAGAGCTTACCGCTATCAAGCGGTTTTCGCGCACATGTCGGCGCCGTGGCTCCCAACGCGTTTAACCGCGTCGGAAGTGGCGCCGACGTGCAGCGACGGCTCACATCAGTGGAATGAATCACCGCAGGCGCAGGAGCCGCCCGCGTTCGGGTTATCAATGGTGAAGCCCTGCTTCGAGATGGTGTCTTCGAAGTCGATGCTTGCGCCGCTGAGATACGGAACGCTCATCTTGTCCACCACGACCTCGACGCCGTCATAGTCACGCACGGCGTCGCCGTCGAGCAGGCGCTCGTCGAAGTAGAGCTGGTAGATCAAGCCGGAGCATCCGCCGGGCTGGACTGCAACGCGCAGCCGAAGATCGGTGCGCCCTTCCTGCTCGAGGAGGCTGCGGACCTTGCCTGCGGCGACGTCGGTCAGATTGACCTCGTGCGTGGCCAGTTCGTCGTTGGCGACGACCTGCGTTCCGGTGCTGTTTTCGTTGGTTGCAGTGCTCATTGGCCTACCTTCTTATGAAGCTCTTGGCGGCGGCGCCGGGACGCTGCCTGCCCTTACCCAATTACGTACGGGTTATAGCTAATGCTACGTCGCGCAGACGCTTAGCTATAACTCCTGACGTAACCACCTGCGGCATTTGGTTGTTCCCGGCCTGCACTTTCGGTTCAGCCCGCGAGGCCCTCGGCATTGAGCCTGGCCAGCATGAGAGCCTCTGCGACCACAGCATGGCGGAAATCGCCGATATGCAGTGACTCGTTGGCACTGTGGGCCCTGGAATCAGGGTCTTCCACCCCGGTCACCAGGATCTGGGCTTCCGGGTACATTTCCAGGAGGTCCGCGATGAAGGGAATGGATCCACCTATTCCCATTTCGACAGGCTTCACTCCCCAGGACTCCCCCAGCGCCCAAAGGGCCACCCGGGCCGCAGCTGATGACGTATCGGTGGAGAACGCATCGCCCCTCTCCCCCGGTGTGAAGGTCACCTTGGCGCCGAACGGAGCATTGGACTCGACGTGCCGCCGCAGGGCGTCCATGGCGGCCTCGGGGTCCTGGCCGGGCGCCAGCCGCATGCTGAATTTGGCTCGCGCCGCCGGAATGAGCGTGTTGGAGGCAACGTCCACTGCGGGAACGTCCATGCCAATGATCGAAAGGGCGGGCTTGGTCCACAAGCGGGAAGCGATGGTACCGCTCCCGGCGAGCCGCACGCCGTCGAGCACTGACGCGTCGGCGCGATAGTCCGCTTCGGCGAGGTCCACGGCCACCTCGTCCCGGCCCACCAGACCGGCAACAGCCACGTTGCCCTCGTCATCGTGGAGGGTAGCAATGAGCCGCGAAAGGAGGGTCGGGGCGTCGAGCACTGGGCCGCCGAACATCCCGGAGTGCACCGCGTGGTCGAGCACGCGGACTTCAAAAGTGCCGTCAACGAGGCCGCGCAGGCTGGTGGTCAGGGCCGGAACGCCCACTTTCCAGTTGCTGGAGTCTGCAACAACAATGACATCAGAACGCAGGAGTTCGCGATGCTCCTCGAGGAAAGTCCTGAAGGTGGGCGAGCCCGCCTCTTCCTCGCCTTCGAAGAAGAATGTCACTCCGAGGCCGAAATCCTCGCCCAGGACTTTGGTTGCTGCACTGTAGGCCGCCAGGTGGGCCATGATGCCTGCCTTGTCATCAGCCGCACCGCGACCATACAGCCGACCGTCACGTTCCTCAGCGGCGAACGGCTCCGACTCCCACAGTCCACGGTCTCCGGGGGGCTGTACGTCGTGGTGGGCGTAAAGGAGGATGGTCGGCTTGCCTTCCGCCGCGGGACGGCGCGCGACGACGGCGGGCCCGCCGGGGGTGCCGTCACTTTTGTCGCAACGAAGGATGCGGACGTCCTCCATGCCTGTTGCCTTTACCAGTGCGGAAACAGCTTCGGCGCTCTTATCCAGTTCCGAGGGGTCGAAGCTGGACCAGGCAATTCCCGGTATGGCGACCAGGTCTTTCAAGGATGCCAAAGTGGCATCGAAGGAGTCATGGACCGCCCGGGTCAGTGCCTCCACCGGGGTAGCGCCGGAGTCCAGGGGCTTGTTCTGCGGGGTCTCCGCATGTGCTGAAGTCATGGGCCACACTTTACCGCCGGGCGTTCTCCCGGCGGGGCAGGCACGGAGTGGCCATTGGGGCATGGGCAACCCGGGGCGTAACCTGCGCCACCTTGGTGCGGGGTATTCTGTAGGGGTGTTCGGACGCAAAAAGGAAGAGCCCAGCGCTCAATCAGTAGTAGACCAGGCCTATGCCACCGCCCAGGAGCCCGTAGCCGGAAAGGGCGCGCCCACGCCCAAGCGGAAGGACCAGGAAGCAGCCCGCAAGCGCCCTCTGGTGCCCACCGACCGTAAGGCATCAAAGGCAGCAGAGCGGGTGGCCATCCAGGACCAGCGCCAGAAGATGCGGCAGGCCCTGGATACGGGTGACGAAAAATTCCTGCCACTTCGGGACAAAGGGCCCCAGAAGAGGTACGTCCGCGACTACGTCGACGCACGGTTCAGCCTGGGCGAGTACCTGATGTTTGGTGCCCTGTTGTTCGTTGTCATTTCACTGATCATTCCCACCACGAGCGCGGGAATCAGCTACGTCCTGGTGGGCTTCTGGATCATGTTCCTGGCTGTATTCATCGATGCCTTCATCCTCTCCCGCAAGCTGCGGAAGAAACTTACCGAGAAGTTCGGCGAAGTGGAGCGTGGCTCTGTCTGGTACGGATGCATGCGAGCCCTTCAGTTCCGCAAACTCCGCCTGCCCAAGCCGCAGGTGAAGCGCGGACAGTACCCGGCCTAAGGCCCCAACCCCTGTCAAACGTATGAAGACCCCGGACCAATGGTCCGGGGTCTTCATCGCTTAACCGCAGTCTTAGTGGCCTGAGCCCCGCCGAAGCCTTACAAGGCCCTTGTTGATTCGGGACGCCCAGAACGGGCCTTCGTAAAGGAATGCCGTGTAGCCCTGGACCAGGGTGGCGCCGGCCTCAAGGCGTTCGTGGACGTCCTCGGCCGATTCGACGCCGCCGACCGCGATCAGCACAAGGTCATCGCCCACAGCCTGCTTGAGCCTGCGAAGCACCTCCAGCGACCGCTCCTTGAGGGGCGCTCCTGACAAACCTCCGGCACCGATGGAATCCACCTTCGCACTTCCGGAAACAAGCCCCTCACGGGTAATCGTTGTGTTGGTCGCGATGATTCCGTCCAGCTTGAGGTCAAGTGCAAGCCGGGCGACGTCCTCGATGTCTTCGTTGGACAGGTCAGGCGCAATCTTGACCAGAAGCGGTACGTGGCGCCCCGCGGCTTCGTCGGCAGCGTCTCCAACTGCCCGCAGCAAAGGACGCAGCGTCTCCACGTTCTGCAGTAACCGCAGGCCCGGCGTATTGGGCGAACTGACATTGACTACCAGGTAGTCTGCGGCGGGGGCGAGGCTCCGGGCGCTCACCAGGTAGTCCTCCGTGGCGTCGGCGAGGTCCACCGCCTTGGTCTTGCCAATGTTCACCCCGATGATGGGCCGAAGATCAGGATGGTTTTTCTGCAAAGCAGCCCGAGCAGACTTGAGCCGGGGCGCAACGGCAGCAGCGCCGTCGTTGTTGAAACCCATCCGGTTGATGACCGCCCGGTCCTCTATCAGGCGGAACAGGCGTGGTTTGTCATTGCCCGGCTGCGCTTGGCCCGTGATGGTACCCACTTCGACGTGGCCGAAACCCAGCTCCGTCAGGGCCTCGATGCCGTGGCCTTCCTTGTCGAAACCCGCTGCAAGTCCGAAGGGCGAGGGAAAGCTCAGGCCCAGCGCCTCGGTGCGGAGCGAGGCATCCGGGGCAGTCATGCGGGCAAGGACCCGCCCCGCGCCAGTACGGTGGGCGGCACGGATTCCCTGGAATCCGATCTTGTGGGCCTTCTCGGCATCCATCCAGGAGAAGGCCAACTTAAAGAATGTGGGGTAAAAACGCATGGTCTTAGTTTTGCTGTTCGTGGACGACTCACCAAACCCATGACTGTGCCGGGCGCTAGCATGTACGCATGCCGCCTAAAAACAGTGACCTGCGTCATCCCCGCACGAGCCGCAGGATCACGGCCGACGTCGTGGTGGTCGGGGCGGGCCTGTCGGGACTGGTGGCAGCCGCCACAGCCTACGCAGTGGGCAAGACGGTGGCCGTCCTGGACCAGGAGCCGGAAGCCTCGGTCGGCGGCCAGGCCCATTGGTCCTTTGGCGGCCTCTTTATGGTCGATACGCCGGAGCAGAGGCGGCTCGGCGTGCGGGACAACGCGGACCTCGCACTTTCCGACTGGCTGGCCTCCGCGGCTTTCGACCGACCGGTGGATTCGAACGCCAGGCAATGGGCCGAGGCCTATGTGGACTTCGCCGCCGGTGCGAAGCGGGCCTGGCTGAAAAGCCTCGGCGTTGGCATCTTTCCGTTGGTCCAGTGGGCGGAGCGGGGCGGGTACGGGCCGCAGGGCCATGGAAATTCAGTACCCCGCTTCCACGTCACCTGGGGCACGGGACCAGCCCTGGTGGAACCTTTCCTGAGGAAGGTGCTCGAGGGCGTCGAAGCCGGAAGGGTGTCGCTTCACTTCCGGCACAGGGCGACAGCCCTCACCATCACGGCCGGTTCGCTGACCGGCGTCGTCGGAGATGTCCTGGAACCGTCGACGGCGGTGCGGGGCCAGGCCTCATCCAGGCTCCCCGTTGGGGACTTCGAGGCAGCGGCAGGAGCGGTTGTGGTGACAACCGGGGGCATAGGCGCCAACCACGCGGCAGTCCGACGCCAATGGCCAGGAGGGCGACCACCCGCGGAGATGCTCAGCGGCGTCCCCGCCTCAGTAGACGGTAAATTCCTTTCAGTGGTGCAATCCGTCGGCGGCGCCATGATCAACGGCGACCGGATGTGGCACTATCCCGAAGGTATCCACAACTACGATCCCGTGTGGCCGATGCACGGTATCCGTATTCTTCCCGGGCCATCATCCTTGTGGCTCGATGCGGAAGGACATCAACTGCCGGCGCCATTGTTCCCGGGGTACGATTCCCTGGGCGCCCTCCGTCACATTGTGGCAACAGGCCACAGCCATTCGTGGTTTGTCCTCAACCGCACCATCGCCCTCAAGGAACTTGCTTTGTCAGGTTCGGAACAAAACCCTGACCTGACCGGCAAGGACGTCAGGCTCCTTGCGTCGCGGTTGAGGGCGGGAAGCGACTCCCCCATCCAGCGGTTCCTGGACCGCGGTGTGGATTTCCTGCAGGCAGCCACCCCCGGGCAGCTCGCGTCGAAGATGAACCAGCTGGCCGGGGGCGACCTCATCCAGCGGGAGTCCTTGGAGTCCCTGGTCAGCGCCCGGGACCGGCAGGTATCCAGTGGGCTCGGCAAGGACCCGCAGCTTGCGGCCATCAGGGCAGCGAGGCGGTTTGCCACCGACAAGCTGATGCGAGTGGCTCCCCCGCACCGTCTGACCGACCCTGCGCACGGGCCACTCATCGCCATCCGGCTCTCGGTATTGACCCGGAAGAGCCTGGGCGGCTTAAGGACAGACTTGGCCTCGAGGGTTCTGGACGATAGCGGACAGGCAATTCCAGGGCTCTACGCAGCCGGGGAGGCTGCCGGGTTCGGCGGCGGAGGCATCCACGGTTACCGGGCACTGGAAGGGACATTCCTGGGCGGCTGCCTCTTCACCGGAAGGGCGGCCGGAAAGGCAGCAGCGGCTTTTGTCTAAGCTGGAGCCATGGAATGGACCGCTGACATCCTGGGAACCGGCTACCAGTCCTGCAGTATCGACGCAGCAGGACCGGATGGCGTGATCCGCCATGCCACGCTGATCCGACACGACGCGGATACACTGGCCCAGGCCCAAAGCGGCGACGACGGTTCGGTGCGACGCCTTGGCGTTGTTTTGTTCCTCCATGGATGGAGTGACTACTTCTTCAACACCGAGCTCGCCGAGTTTTGGTCGCGCCAGGGCTATGAGTTCTATGCCCTGGACCTGCACAACCATGGACGGAGCCTCCAGCCCGGAGATCCCGGTGGCTATGTCGCCAACCTGGCCGACTACGACGCCGAAATCAACCAGGCCATTAACGCGATTCACCAAGGACGTGCCGGATCCACGGCGGACAACCTGACACTCATGGGCCACTCGACAGGCGGGTTGGTAGCCGCCCTCTGGGCCAGCCGACACCCTGAACGAGTCCAGTACCTCATTCTCGACAGCCCCTGGCTGGAGATGCATGGGAGTTCCATGGTCCGGCGGACAGCGAACGCCATGGTAGCGCCTTTGGCGAGATTCCGTCCCGAAACGGTCCTGAAACTGCCGGAGCGTGGTTTCTATTTTCGCAGCATCAGCAGCTCCGCGGAGGGTGAATGGCACTTGGACGAAAAGTATCGGCCGCCCTTGGCCTTTCCTGTCCGGGCGGGCTGGCTCCGCGCCGTTTTCGCCGGGCAGTCGCAGGTGGCCCGCGGCCTGAACCTGGAAATGCCGGTTCTGGTCCTGATGTCCTCAGCCAGCGCAAACGGCATGAGGTGGCGCGAGTCCATGCGCCGTTCAGACGCTGTGCTCGATGTAGGCGTAATGGCTTTGCGTGCCATGGCACTGGGCCGGACTGTGACTTTGGAGCGTATCGATGGTGGCCTCCATGACGTATTCCTGTCGGCACCTGCCGTGAGGAAGGACGCCTACGGCCGCCTGGCCCGATGGATCAGGGGCTTCATGCAGGACAAAGCACCGGATGACCACCATGAGGGGGACAGATGAGCGCCGCAGGTAAAACCGGTGCCGGATGGGAAAACGACGTCTTGGGCCACGGCTATGAATGCTTGGACCTGCCCCTTAAGCCGGATGAGGAGGGACAGGTCAAGGCGACGCTGGTCAGGCACGCGCCTCCCGTCGCCCACCCCGCCCCGCAAGGTGTACTGGACTTCCTGGTGTCCTTTACCAAGCGCCATCGTCGCGCCACCCCTGCGGATCCCGGAGGTGCCCCGCGGGCCGTCCTGTACCTCCACGGATGGGCGGACTACTTCCTCCAGACCGAACTCGCCGAATACCTCACAGCCTCCGGTTTCCACTTCTACGCGCTGGACCTGCGGAAGTTCGGCCGCAGCCTCCTCCCCGGACAGACTCCCGGATACACCTCCGACCTTGGTGTTTACGACGAGGACATTGCGGCAGCCTTAGTGGAAGTCGAACGGGACGTGATGGCCCGGACCGGCAACTCCACTGCACCCACCATCCACATGGTGGCCCACTCCCTGGGCGGTCTCATCGCTGCCCTGTGGGCTGACCGCAACCCGGGCAGAGTGGGCACCTTGGTACTGAATTCACCGTGGCTTGAACTGCAGGGAAGCAGCTTGGTCCGAAGTATCGCCATGCATCTGGTTGAACCTTTTGCCCGAACGGACCCGAAAAGGCCCTTCAGGTTCCCCGAGATGCCGGCGTACTGGGAAAGCGTCAGCAACGAAGCCCACGGCGAGTGGATCCTGGATCCGGTCTGGCGACCACGGGCGTCCTTCCCGATCCGGGCGGGATGGACCAAAGCAGTGCTCGCCGGCCACGCTGCCGTGGAACGTAAGCTCAACATTGACGCGCCGGTGTTGGTCCTCTTATCCGGACGGACCCGGATCCAAGCGGAATGGACGGCGGACCTCATGCGGGCCGATGCCGTCATCGACGTCGAGGAAACATCCCGACGTGCGCTGGGCCTGGCCCGGCGCACGGCCGTCTTCCGCTATCCCGGAGCCATTCATGATGTGTTCCTGTCCCGACGCACAGTACGCCAGCAGGCCTATCGGGACGTCGCCGTCTGGCTTGCGGCATACCCCTACTGAGCAGGCACACCTCGTATTAGCGCGGCCGTGCTATTTGATAGCGGGGGCGGCATCAATCGCACCACCGTAGCGGCGATCCCGCTTGGCGTAAATCTCCACGGCCTCCCAGAGCGTCCGCCTGTCAACGTCCGGCCACAGAGTGTCCATGAAAACGAACTCCGCGTAAGCCGACTGCCAGAGGAGGAAGTTGGAGAGGCGCTGCTCGCCGGAGCTGCGAAGGAAGAGATCCACATCCGGAAGGTCGGGTTCATCCAGGTACTTCTGGATGGTCTTCTCCGAGACAGAGCCAGGCTTCAACCGCCCCGCCGCCACGTCCTGGGCAATGGCTGCGACCGCGTCAGCGATCTCCGCCCGTCCCCCGTAATTAACACACATGGTCAAAGTGCAGGTGTCATTGGCCCGCGTGTAGTCCTCGGCCTCTTCCAATTCCTTAATCACCGAACCCCACAGTCGTGGCCGACGACCGGCCCAGCGGATCCGGACTCCCCACTCGTCAAGCTGATTGCGTTGACGACGTAGCACGTCCTTGTTAAACCCCATGAGAAACCGGACTTCATCAGGCGAACGCCGCCAGTTCTCGGTGGAGAAGGCATAGACGCTGACGTACTTGATGCCCAGCTCGATCGCACCGGCCATGACGTCCAACAGTGCCGGCTCCCCTGCCTTGTGCCCCTCTACCCGGGGCAGTCCCCTCTGGTTGGCCCAGCGCCCATTGCCATCCATGACAATGGCCACGTGCTGCGGTATGAGCTCAGTGGGTATCTTTGGTGGCACTGCCCCGGAAGGGTGTCCATAAGGCGCAACCACTGGCGCCGTCCTCGCTACTGTTGACTTGTTCTTTTTGCCAAGTGCCACTGTCAGCTTCGCTCCACATGTTTGAGTGATTTCACGGCACGTTCCAAATGCCATTGCAGGTAACTGGCCACCAGCCCCGCGCTTTCCCTGCGATGCCGGGGATCCGAGGCATCGGCAATGCTCCAATTGCCTGTCAGCAGCGCTCCGAGGAGTTGCACCGTTTCCGGTGCGGGAGCCGGAGAACCCGGAGGACGGCAATCGCTGCACACCATTCCGCCCACCGGCGCCGCAAATGCAGTGTGGGGGCCGGGACGGCCACATCGGGCACAATCCGTAAAGCTTGGTGCCCAGCCACCGGTCGCCAGGGCGCGCAGGAGATACGAATCCAGAATGAGTTCGGGCGGGTGGTCGGAGCGACTCAAAGAGGCCAGTGCTCCAACCAGCAGATTGAATTGAGCGGTCCCCGACTCGGTGTCGGCATCCGTCAATTTCTCGGCTGTCTCGGTCATTGCGGCCGCCACGGTGAACCGGCCGTAGTCGGCGGCTATGGCGCTTCCGTAGGCTCCTTTGGCGACTGCCTGGGTCACGATGTCGAGTGTTCGGCCGGACACGAGTTGCAGGTCGGCGACCATGAACGGCTCAAGGCGCGCTCCAAACCGGCTGCTGGTTCTCCGGACTCCCTTGGCGACGGCCCGTACCTGCCCATGGTGCTTGGTCAGCAGCGTAATGATCCTGTCCGCCTCGCCCAGCTTGTGGGTACGGAGCACTACGGCATCGTCCCGATAGGACCGTGCTGCAAACGACGGATTGGCCACAACTAATCTTTGCACTTCGCGCCGGTCGGGCGTGACCGCCGGACGGTGTGGTGACTGAAAATCCAGCCACCACACCGCAGGGTTCTATGCCTGGGCGTCGCGGACTGCCCGGTTTACTGCCGAGATCAGGGCCTTCAGTGATGACGTGGTGGTGCTGGGATCAATCCCGACGCCCCAGAGTACGCGTTCACCGACAGCGCATTCGACGTACGCTGCCGCACTCGCGCTGCCGCCTTCAGACAGTGCATGCTCGCTGTAGTCGAGCACCCGCACGTCCACGCCGTCCTGGTGCAGGATGTCCAGAAGTGCCGCGATGGGACCGTTGCCGTGACCTGTTCGGCGTACTTCGGCGCCGTCGATCCTGAGGTTCGCGTTCATGGTCATGGCGCCGGACTCGTCAGTCTCGGTGCTCACGCTGCCCAGGGTGTAGCGGCCCCATTGCGCCTGTTCTTCGTCAGAGGGGAGGTACTCGTCCTGGAAGATCTGCCACAGCTGGGCGCCACTGACCTCACCGCCCACAGCGTCGGTGCGTCGCTGGATGACACCGGAGAACTCGATCTGGGCCCTGCGCGGCAGGTCCAGGTTGTGCTCATTCTTCAGCAGGTAGGCGACGCCACCCTTGCCGGACTGGGAGTTAACCCGGATGACGGCTTCGTAGCTTCGGCCGAGATCCTTGGGGTCGATGGGCAGGTACGGAACCTGCCACGTGAAGTCATCCACCGACTTGCCAGCAGCCGCGGCATCCTTCTCGAGCGCCTCGAAGCCTTTCTTGATCGCGTCCTGGTGCGAACCGGAAAACGCGGTAAACACGAGGTCTCCACCATACGGGGAGCGCTCCGGCACCGGCAGTTGGTTGCAGTACTCCACCGTGCGGCGGACTTCATCGATGTCGGAGAAGTCGATCATGGGATCAACGCCCTGCACGAACATGTTCAGGCCCAAGGTCACCAGGTCCACGTTGCCGGTGCGCTCTCCGTTGCCGAACAGGCAGCCTTCAATCCGGTCGGCACCTGCCAGGTATCCCAGTTCAGCAGCAGCCACGCCAGTCCCGCGGTCGTTGTGCGGGTGCAGGGAGATGATGATTCCCTCGCGCGGGTGCAGATTGCGGTGCATCCACTCGATCGAGTCCGCGTAGACGTTGGGTGTCGCCATTTCCACCGTTGCCGGCAGGTTGATAATGACTTGCTTGTCCGCGGAGGCCTCAAAGACATCGGCGATGGCATTGCAGACGCGGGCAGCGTACTCAAGCTCGGTGCCCGTGAAGGACTCCGGGGAGTATTCGTACGTGATGTGCGTGTCTTGCAGCGTCTCTTCGTACTTCTTGCACAAGCGGGCACCCTGCAAGGCGATGTCCATGATGCCGTCTTCGTCCTGGTTGAAGACCACCCGGCGCTGCAGCACGGAGGTGGAGTTATAGAGGTGGACGATGGCCTGCTTGGCGCCCACCAAGGACTCGTAGGTCCGCTCAATCAGGTGCTCGCGCGCCTGGGTCAGGACCTGGATGCTGACATCGTCAGGAATGTGGCCGCCTTCGATGAGCTGCCGAACGAAGTCGAAATCTGTTTGAGATGCCGAGGGGAAGCCAACCTCGATCTCCTTATAGCCCATCTTGACGAGCAGCTGGAACATCTTCAGTTTGCGTGCCGGACTCATCGGATCGATCAGTGCTTGGTTTCCGTCCCGCAGGTCAACCGCGCACCAGCGAGGGGCCTTGGTGATGACTTTGTCAGGCCAGGTGCGGTCCGGAACATCTACAGTGATCTGGTCCTGGAACGGCAGGTAGCGGTGAATCGGCATACCGGAGGGCTTTTGTGCATTACGCATGATGTGGCCTTTTCTGTAAAGAACTAAGTGAAAGCTTAGCCGGACACAACGGAACTCCGCGGCGAGGATGGCCCAGCGTCAGATAGCTTTCAGGCCTCGCCGCGGCAGCTAAGAAGAAGCATTTCCGCACGCACAAATTCACAGTAACACGATGCGTATGATGACAGTGCAACACCTCATGCAACGTCCACTATGCAGACGCCACGACGGTGGAAACGCCGGCTGCAGCGTCCACACAAGGAGCCACAGTGCCACAGTCGGGGATCACTCTTTCCAACATCGACCACAACGTCCGGCCCCAGGACGACCTCTACCAACACGTCAATGGCGCGTGGCTCAACAGCACGACGATCCCGGACGACCGCCCGTTGGAAGGAACCTTCACCGCACTGAGGGACGGTGCCGAGCTTGCCGTGAAGGCGATCATCGAAGAAGCCGCCGCAAAAGCGGACTCAGCTACCGGCGTCGAACAAAAAGTCGGCGGCCTCTATGCCAGCTTCATGGATGAAGCGGCGGCAGAGGAAAAGGGCTACGAGCCGGTCCGCGGCAGGCTCCAGGAGGTTGAATCCGTAGACTCCCCGCAGGAATTGGCAGCGCTCATCGGGCAATTGTTCCGATCCGACGTCTCAGGCTTGTTCTCCATCTACCCTGCGCCGGATGCCGGCAATCCCGAACGCATCCTTCTCTACATCGGTCAGGGCGGCCTGGGGTTGCCTGACGAATCGTACTACCGCGACGAAAAATTCGAAGAGATCGTGACGGCCTACGGTAAATACATTGCCGCCATGTTCAACCTCGCGTCCATCCCCGATGCAGAGGCCGCCGCCGGGCGCGTGGTTGCCCTGGAACGGGCGCTGGCCTCGCATCACTGGGACAACGTCACCCTTCGGGATCCGCAAAAGACCTACAACCTCAAGACCGCAGACGAAGCGCGGGCGCTGTTCCCCTTACTGGACACGTGGTTTGAAGCGGCTCGCGTGGACCAGGACAAGCGGAGCGAGCTGGTGGTGAGCACGCCGGACTTCTTTACGGGAGCCGCTGCACTCCTGGAATCCGAGTCCCTGCAAACGTGGAAGGAATGGCTGACCCTGCGCATCCTGAGCTCGGCAGCCCCATATTTGTCGTCCGGTTTCGTCGAGACCAACTTCGACTTCTATGGGACCACGCTCAGCGGCACGCCCCGCAACAAGGAAAGGTGGAAGCGCGGCGTAGCCGTGGTGGAAGCTGCCCTCGGCGAAGCAGTAGGCCAAATCTACGTTGAGCGGCATTTTCCTCCCGGTCACAAGGCCCGGATGGAGACACTGGTGGGAAACCTCATCGAGGCCTACCGGGACAGCATTTCAGCGCTCACCTGGATGAGCGAAGAAACCAAGGTTGAGGCCCTCAAGAAGCTCCAGGCCTTCCGGCCCAAGATCGGCTTCCCCGAGAAGTGGATTGATTACTCGGCCGTCGAGATCGACCCCGCTGACCTTTTGGGCAATGTAGAGCGTGCACACAATGCCGACGTCGACAGGCACCTTGACGAGATCGGCAAGCCGGTGGATCTCACCAAGTGGCTCATGACGCCACAAACCGTCAATGCCTACTATCACCCGATGCTGAATGAGATCGTCTTTCCCGCCGCGATCCTCCAGCCGCCATTCT
Organism: Arthrobacter sp. fls2-241-R2A-172; assembly: GCF_030208885.1. NCBI lineage: Bacteria > Bacillati > Actinomycetota > Actinomycetes > Micrococcales > Micrococcaceae > Arthrobacter > Arthrobacter sp. fls2-241-R2A-172. Next base: position 363,516 of record NZ_JARVTB010000002.1, read on the forward strand.
TCAATGCCGACGCGGACGACGCCGTGAACTACGGCGGTATCGGTGCCGTCATTGGACACGAAATCGGCCATGGATTCGACGATCAGGGGTCCCAGTTCGACGGAACGGGCGCCCTTCGGAACTGGTGGACCGAAGAAGACCGAACTGCCTTTGAAGCCCTCACCACCAAACTGGTGGCACAGTACGACGCCCTCTCCCCCTATGCCGCCCCCGACCACAAGGTGAACGGAAAACTGACTCTGGGTGAGAACATCGGCGATCTGGGTGGCCTCGCAATCGCCTACAAGGCCTACCTCCTCAGCCTGGACGGGGCGGAACCTGAAGTCATCGACGGCTTCACCGGACAGCAGCGGTTCTTCATGTCGTGGGCAGCCGGATGGCGCCAGGTAATCCGCACTGAGGAAGCAATACGGAGGTTGGCCACCGACCCGCACTCCCCCAACGAGTTCCGTACCAATGCCATTGCCCGCAACCTCGACGCTTTCCACCAGGCGTTCTCCGTGGCCGAGGGCGACGGAATGTGGATGGAACCCGGAGAACGGGTCAGTATCTGGTAAGCAGCCGACGAGCTAACCAAAGAGGCCGGGCCATCTGGCCCGGCCTCTTTGGGCTTCAATAATTATTGGTCGATATACAGCGGATTGACCTGCTGGCAGACGGCGTCGCTGGCTGTCTGATTAACAACGTCCGGCGGTACCGAAGCAGCCCCATAGACCAAGCCCGTTCCGAAGTCAGTGCCCACATAGAGCTGAACACCGGCGACTCCCGCTGCCTGCTGGACCTGCGCGGCAGGAATACCGTAGAGGGTCGCCACATCGGCGGCCACGTCCGCAAAACCGGCTCCGTAATAGACCACGGTCCGGTCCACCGGGTTGGCCAGGTAGGACACAGCCTGGGTGAAGCCGTTACCCGTGAGGACGGCCATTACTTCCTGGGCCCTGGTGGCTACTCCGCTGCCGTTGGCAACCGCTACCGGCTGGATGGCCTTGTTGTAGGCGGGCACGGCTGGCGTCGTAGCAGTTGGCTGGGCTGCCGGGCTTTGGGAAGCGGCCGGGCTCGAGGTCGCACCCGGCGTGGTGAGGTCAAGATCGGCCCGCAGTGCCGAGAAAAGCTGCGATGCCTGTGGTTCGGCCAGCTCCAGTCGGTTCGGATCGATGGCAGCCGGCTGGGTGGGAACAGCGACGAAGGCCACCTTTGAGACATCAATGTCCTTCAGTCGCCCGCCGATCGTCAGCAGGGACGGCACGGAAGCCAGTCCGTTGTCGACCGTGAGGTTCTGCGTTACGACGTCGGCAATTTGCAGCAGCCGCTGCGGGTTGCCCAAAGTACCTTCGTCCTTGAGCTTCCTGGTCATCGACGAGAGGAAAGCCTGTTGGCCCTTGATCCGTCCGAGGTCGCCACCATCACCAAATGCATGCCTGGTTCGCAGGAACGCCAATGCCTGTTCGCCTTCAACCAGGGAATTGCCCTTGGGGAGGCGGAGCCGGGAGTCCGGATCGAAAACGGGGTCGCTGACACAGACACTAACGCCACCAACAGCTTTGGAGAGCTCCTTGACAGCGTTGAAGTCCGCCATCATGAAGTGGTCGATCTCCAGGCCGGTCAGTTTGTTGACCGTGTCCACAGCGCAGCCGATACCGGCCTCTGCCATGGCCTCATTGATCATCACGCCACTTCTGGCGGGAAAGGTCTGGTTGTTGGTGTGGTCCGTACACTGCGGCACATCAACCAGCAGGTCGCGTGGGAAGCTCATGACATTGACGCGCTTGTTGTCCGCGGAAATGTCCAGCAGCATCATGACATCGGAATGCCCGTAGCCGGTGGAGTCCTCAGAGGTGCCGTAGTCGGAGTTTTTTCCGTCACGGGTGTCCGACCCAAGAATGAGAATCTGCAACCGGTCGGTTTTGTCGTTCGCTGCCGCAGCTCCCGAATCCCGGTTTTCGCCGGCGCTGAGTGGGGCTTTGGTGATGTTCGACTGAAGGCGGACAAACCAGAATGCGGCAAAGGCGACGCCGGCAACCAGCGCCAAGGAAACCACGCCGGTCGTAATTTTCAACCAGAGCGGCAGCCCCTTGCGTTCCTTCATGTGCCGGGGAGTGCCATCAGTATCCTCCCCATGGCGTCCCGCAACGGGGCCGGCGGTGCCGGTGCCCTGCGGGCGGGCGTCACGACGTCGCACTATTCGGTTTACCTTTCCTTAATCACCTGAATCTCCGCAATCATAGTTGCCAATTCTGGGAAGTTCCCTATCGGAGGAGCACTGCGCAGGATCGTGTCCCGGGAAACCTAGAACCCGAGTTTCACCAACTGCTTGGGGTCGCGCTGCCAGTCCTTGGCCACCTTGACGTGGAGATCAAGGTAGATCCGGGTGCCCAGAAGGGTTTCGATGCCTTTTCGGGCGTTCGTTCCCACTTCCCGCAGGCGGCTCCCGCCCTTACCGATGATGATCGCCTTTTGGGACGGCCGCTCAACGTACAGGTTGACACGGACGTCCAGCAGCGGGTTGTCCTCGGTTCGGCCTTCGCGGGGAACAATTTCTTCGACCACTACTGCCAGGGAGTGCGGAAGCTCGTCCCGGACACCCTCCAAAGCAGCTTCCCGGATCAATTCGGCGATCATGACTGCCTCGGGCTCATCAGTGAGTTCGCCGTCAGGGTACAGCGGCGGCGACGACGGCATGTGGCTGATCAGGACATCGGCAACCGTTGAGACCTGGAAGCCATCCGCCGCGGAAACCGGGACAATGTCTGCCCAGCCCTGTTCACCCAGCACATCCCGGCCCAGTTCAGCGACGGCGAGCAACTGCTCGGTCAATGCCTGGCGGTCCACCAGATCGGTCTTGGTCACGATGGCGACGATCGGCTTGCGACCCACTGCGGCCAACTGTGCCGCAATGTACTTGTCGCCAGGGCCGATTTTCTCATTGGCCGGAAGGCAGAATCCAATGGCGTCAACTTCGGACAGGGTGTCTGCCACCAGATCGTTGAGGCGCTTGCCCAACAACGTGCGCGGCCGGTGGAGACCTGGCGTGTCAACGAGGATGAGCTGCGCGTCGTCGCGGTGCACGATGCCACGGATGGTGTGGCGCGTGGTCTGCGGTTTCGCGGACGTGATGGCCACCTTTTGCCCCACCAAGGCGTTGGTGAGGGTTGACTTGCCGGCATTGGGCCGGCCGACCAGCACGGAGAAACCTGCGTGGAAGCCACCGAAGTCCTGATCGGCGTCGAATTTCTTATTTTGCTTGCTCACGTGGAACTCCCTGTTGCGTTGAGTCGGCGTCTTCGAGGAGGTCCTCAAAGTCAGTGTCTTCCTTTGGGATGGCTGCCGCAATGATGTGGCTGACCCTGTTTCGGCGACCCTCAAGCCTATCGGCCCGTAGCGACACTCCGTTCACCTCCACGGAACTTCCGACAATGGGTACCTGCCCCAGTGCCTTGGCGAGGAGGCCACCGACAGTGTCTACCTCGTCGTCGTCGAGGTCCATGTCGAACAGTTCGCCCAGGTCATCGATGCTCATCCGTGAGCTGACCCGGTACGTGCCATCCCCCAGATCGATGGCCTCTTCAGCGGCGGCGTCGTATTCATCCACGATCTCACCCACGATTTCCTCGATCAGGTCCTCGAGGGTAACGAGGCCGGCTGTGCCACCGTACTCATCAATGACAATGGCCACGTGGGTGGATTCCTGCTGGAGTTCGCGGAGGAGGTCACTGACCGGCTTGGACTCCGGAACGTAACGGACATCCCGGGCCAGCGAGTCGACGTCGTGGGCCTGGAGCCCTGGCTCCGTGCGGTGCAGGGCCGCTGCCACGTCCTTCAGGTAGAGAATTCCACGGATCTGGTCCGTGTTTTCACCGATTACCGGGATTCTCGAATAGCCCGAACGCAGGAACAGGGCCATGGCTGTCTCCAGGTCCGTGCCGGTTCCGATGGTGACAATGTCAGTACGGGGAACCATGACGGAGCGCACCAGGGTGTCCCCGAAGTCGAAAACAGAGTGAATGAGTTCTGCCTCGTTGTCCTCGATCATGTCGGATTCGGCTGCCCGGTCCACGAACTCGCGGAACTCTTCCTCGCTGACGAACGCGTCATCACCGGCTGGAGCGCCGGGCGCCACTGCCTGTCCCAGCGCCACAAGCCATCCGGGAATGGGTCCGAGGATCCAGCAGAGGAACCTGATCAGGGGCGCGGTGAACCGGACTACCGGTCCTGAGTGCGCCCTGCCCAATTGCCGGGGGGAAACCCCTACCAACACAAAACCGATGACGGCCATAATGCCGGTGGCCGCGAGGCCCGCAAGCCATACGTTGTCCAACAGGCTGTGAAGGACGACGGCGACTGCCACCGCAGCCGCCATCTCGAACCACACCCGCCAGAACCGCAAGGCGCGCATGTGCGCGATGGGGTTCCGCAGGATGCCGCCCAGGGCCTTGCCCTTGTTTCGGCCTATGGATTGTTCGGCTTCATGCCGGGGCAGGAAGTTGAAAGCAGCCTCCGCTGCGGTCAGCAAGGCGACGAAGCTCAGGAAAACCAGCGCCATGCCGACCAGGATGATCGAGGTCACTGCATGGTCTCCATGGGGGCATCCTTGCCCAGGAATTCAGACAGCAACTCACGCTGCAAACCGAACATCTCGGCTTTCTCCTCAGGCTCTGCATGGTCGAAGCCAAGCAGGTGGAGAATGCCGTGGGTGGTAAGGAGCAGCATCTCGTCCTGTGTCGGGTGTCCCGCGTTGCGCGCCTGCACCTCGGCCACCTGGGGGCAAATGGCGATGTCCCCAAGCATGCCTTGGGGCGTCGGCTTGTCCGGAGTACCCGGCGTCAGCTCGTCCATCGGCACCGAAAGAACGTCCGTGGCTCCGGGCTCGTCCATCAGCTCGATGTGCAGTTTCTCCATGGCAGGCTCGTCCACCAGCAGGATGGACAGCTCGGCCTGGGGATGGATGTAGAGACGCTCAAAGATGAAGCGCGACAACGTCACCAACTGGGCCTCGTCCACCGCGACGCCGGACTCGTTGTTTACTTCGATGCTCATTGACGTTCTCCACGCTTGTGATGGGTGTTGGCGTCGGCGCGATGCGCGTCATCCCAGTTGCTGTAGGCCGAGACGATGTCGGCTACCAAACGGTGCCTGACGACGTCGGCGGCTTCAAGGATCGAGAAATTGACGTCGTCGATCCCCGTGAGGATTTCCCGGACGATGCGCAGGCCTGACGTCGCCCCGAACGGAAGGTCGATCTGGGTGACGTCTCCGGTGACTACCATCTTGGATCCGAAACCGAGTCGGGTCAGGAACATCTTCATCTGTTCGGGTGTGGTGTTCTGCGCTTCGTCAAGAATGATGAAGGCGTCATTCAAGGTGCGGCCACGCATGTAGGCCAGGGGCGCTACCTCGATGGTCCCGGCGGCCATCAACCGCGGTATGGATTCAGGATCCATCATGTCGTGGAGGGCGTCGTACAGCGGACGAAGATAGGGATCGATCTTGTCGCTCAGCGTCCCGGGCAGGAACCCCAGGCGCTCCCCTGCTTCGACGGCGGGCCGCGTCAGGATGATCCTGCTGACTTCCTTCGTTTGCAGCGCCTGGACGGCTTTCGCCATGGCAAGGTAGGTCTTGCCCGTACCGGCGGGGCCGATCCCGAAGATGACCGTGTTGTCGTCGATGGCATCAACATAGTTCTTCTGGTTCAGCGTCTTGGGGCGGATGGTCTTGCCCCTGCTGGAAAGAATGTTGTGGGTCAACACGTCTGCAGGATTTTGCACTGATTGGGTGCGCAACAGTGAGACAAGTTGCTGCAGAACGTCAGGGGTCACCAGCGTGCCCTTTGACACCAGCCCACGGACTTCCTCAAGCAGACGCATCACCCGGGAAATATCGGTGGACGGACCTGTCATGGAGAGTTCGTTGCCGCGGACGTGGAAACTGACGCCTTCGAACTGATCCTCGATGTAGCGCAGGGCTTCATCGTGGCTTCCCAACGAGTGAACCATCTGGTCGGAGTTGTCGAACGTGACAATTTCCGTGCGCGTGCCCGGTAAGCTGTGCGGGAACTCAGTGGGCGGCAGGTTGCCGTTTCCGGTCCTGAGCCGTCCGTTCAAAGATTCACTCATAGTGTTGGCCGTATGGCCTGTTCTCCTCCGGTTCGATGGTGTCCTGGCAATAATCCTACGCCAGCCCGTCCCTCATGGACCTCACCTGAGCCGTCCGTCCAAGCCACAAAGGGATGGCCGACATTTTGTCTCAACTCTGCATCAAGCCGGTATCAATCATGTTTCAGTTGCTCCGGGCCCCCTCATTCCCGGCCGGCAGCCGTCGGCGGTGTGCCAAGCTGGCATAGCGGGTGGACAAAGCGCCCCGCAGCCACGCCGACCCGGCGAAGGGTTGCCAACGATGCACCGCAGGACAGGAATCCCCATCAGCAAGCCAGGAAAGACCGCGCAGGGCGCACACAAGCGGAAGAAGTCCGCTTTTGCCGTGCCCGCGATGGTCTCTGTGCTGCTGCTCACCGGCTGCATCGCCGACGGGGCAGGAAACCAGGTTTCACCGAGCTCCCCTTCGCTCTCCGTGCAGGAGGCCCCGGCAAGCAACGCCCCCTTGGAAACCACGCAGGCCTCTACGAAAATTCCCGTGTACTGGATCGGCCGCAGCAAGGATGAGGTCTACCTCTACCGGGAGTTCCGGGACATCGACGGTGACGACAACCCCGTAACCACCGCCCTGCGGATCATGATGGCGGAAAAGCCACTGGACCATGACTTCTTCACGCCGTGGCAGCAACCCAGCAGCCTGGCTACTTCCATATCGGGCAAGAACGTCATCACAGTGGACATCTCCCGTGATGCTTTCAATTCGAATCTCGATGCCGCCATGGCTCAGCGGGCCATTCAACAGTTGGTCTACACAGCCACTGCCGCGGCGTCGTCGTCGGGCCTTATCAATTCCGGCCAGCAGATCCAGGTGGTCATCCTGGTGGACGGCCACCCCGATTACATGGCTTTCGGGCAGGTGAAGCTGGGACAGCCGATGGCACGTGACGCCTCCCTTGTGGCACCGGTGTGGATCATCGATCCGCAGGAGGATGTCACGGTGCCGCCGGGCGCGGTAAAGTTCAACGGCCGCAGCACCGACAGCTCCAAAACCATCGCCTGGCAGATCCTCAGGGACAACGGCAAGGCCGAGAAGACGGGTCTGCTCAACGGACAGGCCAAGCCAACGGGCGAGCCGGGCCAGTACGGCGTCTTTACTTTCAGCGCGACGTTGAAGGCCGGCAAGTACGAGCTGCGGGTCTCACAGGTCGACGCCGCAGGCAAAGTCATCGAGTCCAGTACCGACACGCGACTGTTCAGCGTCGGCTAGGACCCGCCGGCGTCCTACCAGCGGCCCAGGACGTCACTGGCGAGAACGACGGCGGCTGGTCCCGCCGTCGACGACCGCAGGACATGGTGTCCCAACAGCGCCGTAACGGCTCCGGCGTCACTGAGCCGGGTGACTTCACGGGGTGAGATTCCGCCCTCCGGCCCAACGATCAGCAACACTTCCCGGGGTGATCCCGGATCTGAGCCATCCGGCACGCCCGACTCCTCCAGGACGGTCCGCAAGGGGTTCTTGGCATCTTCGTGCAGGATGATGGCCAGGTCCGCAGCAGCGACGACTTTCGCCAAGGCCGCGGTATCCACGATGGGGCGAACCTGCGGGATGTGTGACCTCCGTGCCTGTTTCGCTGCGGCGGCAACCACCGATTGCCACTTGGCATGTGCCTTGGCGGCCCGATCACCCTTCCATCGGACAATGGAGCGTTCGGACTGCCACGGAACCACCGCGTCAATGCCGAGTTCGGTGGCCGTTTCGACGGCAAGTTCGTCACGGTCCCCTTTGGCAAGCGCCTGGACGAGGACCAGGCGAACGGCCGGCCGCTCTTCGAAGACGACGTCCGAGGCCGTCACAGCCAAGGTGCCTGACCCGGTCTCGGAGACCGTACCCGTCAAACGTGTACCGGCGCCGTCTGCGATGTCTACCTGTTCGCCCACCGCCAAGCGTTTAACGGTGACCGCGTGGCGCGCCTCCGGGCCTTCCAGTACAAACACGGAACCAGGCCCCAGGTGGCTGAGGTTGCCTGCCTGGGTGAAGAAGACGGGGTTGCTCACCGCTACAGGTTACCGAGCTTGTCCCGCAGTTTGGCGAACATGCCGCCGCTGGCAACGAGCTTTCCCTCGGTGAACTGCTCTCCCCGCAGTTTGGCGAGCTGCTGGAGCAGCTCCTCCTGGGCGGCATCGAGCTTGGTAGGCGTTTCGACGTGCAAATGCACCTTGAGGTCGCCTCGGCCATAGCCGCGAAGGTGGGTGACGCCAAGCCCGCGAAGAGTGATGATTTCGCCTGACTGGGTTCCCGCCTTGACGTCGATGTCCTGTGCTCCGTCGAAGGTGTCCAACTGAAGTTCCGTACCCAGGGCAGCGGCTGTCATGGGCACGCTCAGGGTTGCGTGCAGGTCGTCGCCTTCACGCATGAACATGGAGTCGTTGTTGACGCGGATTTCGACGTAGAGATCGCCGGCCGGGCCGCCGGCGGGGCCCGCTTCGCCCTGGCCGGACAACTGGATCCGGGTACCGGTGGCCACACCGGCAGGAACCTTGATGGTGAGGGAACGACGACTGCGGATGCGACCCTGCCCGCTGCATTCGTTGCAGGGGTCCTTGATGACCGTGCCGAAGCCCTCGCAGGAGCCACAGGGGGCCGTGGTCATGACCTGGCCGAGGATGGACCGGACCGCCCGCTGGACCTGGCCGCTGCCACCACAGATGTCACACCGTTCAGGATGGGTACCAGGGCGGCAGCAACTGCCATCACAAGTGGGGCACACAACGGCCGTGTCGACTTCGAGCTTCTTGTTGACGCCGAATACCGCATCCTTGAGGTCGATGCGGACGCTGATGAGGGCGTCCTGGCCGCGCCGGACCCGGGAAGCCGGGCCGCCATGGCCGCCACCGCCGCCAAAGAAGGTGTCGAAAATGTCCTGGAAGGCGAAGCCCTGGCCGGAATAACCGCCGCCGAAGCCGTTTTCGGTTCCGTTTTCATTACCGGTGGCGTCGTAGACACGGCGCTTCTGCGGGTCCGACAACACCTCGTAGGCGTGGGTCACTGCCTTGAACTGCTCCGCGACATCTTCCCCGGGGTTGACGTCCGGGTGAAGTTTCCGCGCCAACTTGCGGTACGCCTTTTTGATCTCTTCCCCGGTGGCTTCCGGAGAGACTCCCAAAACGTCATAGTGGCTGCTCAAAGTCGGTATCTCTTCCTTGTTGTACTGCGGATGTTTCCTCGGGCCGGTGTTCAGCCGCCGAGAATGCGGGAAAGGTATCTGGCCACGGCCCGGACTGCGGCCATGGTGGTGGGATAGTCCATGCGGGTAGGGCCAAGGATCCCAACCTTGGCTCCGGAACCGTAGCCGGTGGCCACGACGGAAGCCTCGGCCAAACCGTCGTACGGGTTCTCCCGGCCAATGCTTACTGACACGCCCCGCGGATCATCGCCCATATCGGACAACAACCGCAGCATGACGACTTGTTCCTCAAGGGCTTCAAGCACCGGACCGATGCTCAAGGGGAAGTCCACATTGGAGCGGGCCAGGTTGGCGGTGCCCGCCATCAAGATGCGCTCTTCGCGGCTGTTGTCGCTCAGTGACTGCAGGCCGTGCGCAAGAGTCTGGGCCACGCCGCGAAGCTCGGGCGGGCAGAGGGCCACTACCGATGGAAGGACCTGTGGGAGAAGGTCCAGTTGCGTCCCGGCTATGCTTCCGAGGAACCGGGACCTCAGCAGCATCAATGCCTCGTTCGCAACATCTGATCCGGCATCGATGACCTTCTGGCCAACGCTGCCTGTGTCCGCAATGAGGACCACCAGGACCTGCTTTGGCGCAAGCAGCACGAACTCAACGTGACGGACGACCGCCCGGCTCGAGTGCGGGTACTGCACGACGGCGACCTGGTTGGTCAGCTGGGAAAGGAGCCTCACGGTCCGCTCCAGGATGTCGTCCACGTCATCCGGGCCCTCGAGGAGGGAGTGGATGGCACGGCGCTCCGCGGCCGAAAGTGGCTTTACCTGGGAGATACGGTCCACAAACAGGCGGTAGCCCTTGTCCGTGGGAATGCGTCCTGCGCTGGTGTGGGGCGCCGCGATGAGTCCTTCTTCTTCCAGGACAGCCATGTCATTGCGGATGGTGGCACTGGAAACACCGAGGTGGTGGCGCTCGACAAGGGCCTTGGATCCAACGGGTTCCCTGGAATGCACGTAGTCTTCAACGATGGCACGCAGCACTTCCAACTTGCGTGGCTCACTCATTGCTCCACCTCCTGACGACGTCCGTGGTCGTGGCGACCGGCGACTGCGGCACGCCCGCCGGGCCTCCGCACTTAGCACTCAACATGCCCAAGTGCTAACAAGTCTATTATGGGCCACCCCGTTGCTAGCATTGAAAACGCCCGTATTCAGCTTCCAGCGTGCAGGTTCGGCAGCTTCGCAACCCAAACGGCTCCCCCACCCATCAAGTACTCAAAGGTAGGAAATATCCCTTGGCTTTCGACAATTGGGGTCCACAGGATCTGACCGCTCCCGCCAAACGCCAGCTTCCTGAGGTAGCGGTCCAGCGGGGAATGGTCCTTGAAGACGTCCAGTCCGGCTGGGTGGGCGAAGTGACCAGGGTGGAGAAGACCGGCGGCATGCATGTCGTGTCCCTGGAGGACCGGCGTGGTAAGTCCAAATCGTTCCAGTTGGGATACGGCTTCCTGCTCGAAGGCCAGCCCATCCGCCTGATGCCTCCAGCAGTCCGGCAGTCGCCGTCGGCCGCCCAGCCGGGCCGTACCGCCTCAGGTTCCGTCAAGGTGCAAGGCCAGCGCGCACAGGTGGCCAAGGCCAGCCGCATCTGGGTGGAAGGAAAGCACGACGCCGAACTGGTCGAGAAGGTCTGGGGTGACGATCTCAGGGTCGAAGGGATCGTGGTTGAACCCTTGCATGGCGTGGACGACCTCGCGTCCGCCATTGCGGATTTCAACCCCGGCCCGGACCGCCGCCTCGGGATCCTGGTGGACCACCTGGTCCAGGGATCGAAAGAATCCCGCATCGCCGCCGAGGCCATGGCCTGTCCCGGAGCCGCTGGAAACGTCCTCATTGTGGGACATCCGTACGTGGATGTGTGGCAAGCCATCAGGCCCAAGGTGTTGGGCATTGAGAAGTGGCCCACAGTGCCGCGTGGCATGGATTGGAAGACCGGCATCCTCCGCGCCTTCGGCTGGCCGCACGAGACCGCCGAGGACATCGGGTTGGGCTGGCAAAGGCTGCTGGGCGCCGTACGGAGCTACGCCGACCTTGAAGCATCCCTGCTGGGCCGTGTTGAGGAAGTCATCGACTTCCTGACGGTCCCCTAAAGCATTCACCCTGAACCACTGCAACTGCAGCGCCAACGGGGAGTTGGTCCATAGAAGCGGGCGCGTGCCGGTATTCTGGGACAGCAACACCGCAGCATCTTTACAGCAAAGGGAAGACACCGTGGCAGAGAACGCTCCTGAAGAACCGGGCAGCGCCGCAGGGCGGCCCCAGTACCATGGCGCGCCAGCCAATGCACTGCCCTTGACGGCCGGCGAAGACCGGCAGTGGGCCACTTTGGCGCACTTTGGCGGCATTCTTGGCTGCTTGCCTTCCCTGTTGATCTACCTGATCTTCCGGGACCGGGGACCCTTCACTGCACAGGAATCCAAGGAAGCGCTGAACTTCACCCTTCCCCCGACCATCGCAGCGGTCCTCGCCAACATCCTCGTCCTGCTTCCAGTGGTCGGCAACATTTTCGCCGTGATCGCGACCGGCATTTGGGTAGCCCTGACGTGCTTCTCCGTTTCAGCCGGAATCCGCGTGAACCACGGCCAGCCGCACCGCTACAAACTGAATTTGCGCTGGATCAAGTAGCTGCCTGACCAGCAGGAGAGTCCCGGCAGTGCTGCCAAACGGCCGTGAGGCTCAGTCCGGGAGGATCCTGCGGACCACTGCGTCTGCCAGCAGGCGACCCTTCAGCGTGAGGACCAAGCGGCCCTTGAAGGCCTGGATTGGGTCAACCAGTCCATCTGCGATCAACCCGGCCATTGCGTGCCGCCCCACGCCGTCCAAGGCGTCGACAGCCAGGCCTGTACCCAGGCGGGCTTCGAGCATGATGCGCTCCACCTCGCGCGTGTCAGGGTCCAGCGTCTCCCTGCCTGCCGCCGGCGAGCTTCCCGATCCCAGTCGTGAAGCATAAGCCGTAGGATGCTTGACGTTCCACCAGCGCACACCCCCTACGTGGGAGTGCGCTCCTGGGCCCACGCCCCACCAGTCATCTCCACGCCAGTAAGCAAGGTTGTGGCGGCATGCCTGCTCCGGAGAGCGCGCCCAGTTGCTGACCTCGTACCAGGCCATCCCCGCCGCTGAGATGAGTTCATCGGCGAGTTCGTATTTCGCGGCGTGGTCGTCGTCGTCGATGCCGGGCACCTCGCCTCGACGGATTTGCGCAGCAAGCTTGGTGCCGTCCTCCACGATCAACGCATAGGCGCTGATGTGGTCCGGTTCGTACGACAGGGCCGTTTCGAGGGAAACGCGCCAGTCCTCCATGGACTCCCCCGGGGTCCCATAAATGAGGTCCAGGCTGACGGCGAGTCCGGCGTCGCGCGCCCACTGCACCACCAGCGGAACGCGGCTTGGCGTGTGAGTGCGGTCCAGCACTTTGAGGACATGCGGCACCGCTGACTGCATGCCGAAGGAGACCCTGGTGAGTCCGGCATCCGCGAGCAGCTTCAACGATTCGGGCGTGACGGAGTCAGGATTGGCCTCGGTGGTCACTTCCGCGCCGGATTCCAGCCCCCACGTCCCAACCGCGGAACGCAGGATCCTTGCCAAGTCCTCGGCTGGAAGCAGAGTCGGGGTACCACCGCCGAAAAAGACGGTACTCAGGGGGCGCGCCGGAACCGATGAGGACTCGAGTGCCTTCACGGCGAAGTCGAGCTCCGAGATGGCGGTACTGGCATAGGCATCCTGCGAGGCACCACCGCCCAGTTCCGTCGCGGTATAGGTATTGAAATCGCAATAGCCGCAACGCACGGCACAAAATGGGATATGGACGTACAGTCCGAACTTGCGGTGCTCGACGCCCGTCAACACCTGCGGAGGCAGAACGCCATCCGCAGGTGCTGGATCGCCCAAAGGAAGGACGCTGGGCATTTACTTCTTGGCCTTGTCCTTGGACTCGTCTGTGGTCAGGGCAGCGATGAACGCCTCCTGGGGCACCTCCACGCGGCCCACCATCTTCATGCGCTTCTTGCCTTCCTTCTGCTTCTCGAGCAGTTTGCGCTTACGGGTGATGTCACCGCCGTAGCACTTGGCAAGAACGTCCTTGCGGATGGCCCTGATGCTTTCACGCGCAATGATGCGCGAACCAATGGCCGCCTGGATCGGCACTTCAAACTGCTGGCGCGGAATAAGTTCGCGGAGCTTGGCCGTCATCATCACGCCGTAGGCGTACGCCTTGTCACGGTGCGTGATGGCACTGAACGCATCTACTTGCTCACCCTGGAGCAGGATGTCGACCTTCACGAGGTCGGCGACTTGTTCGCCGTCGGCCTTCCAGTCCAGCGAGGCGTAGCCACGGGTCTTGGACTTCAGGAGGTCGAAGAAGTCGAACACGATTTCAGCCAGCGGGATCCAGTAACGGAGCTCCACGCGGTCCTCGGACAGGTAGTCCATGCCCTTCATCTGCCCACGACGGCTCTGGCACAATTCCATGATGGAGCCGACGAACTCGTTTGGCGCAAGGATGGTAGCCGAAACCATCGGTTCACGGACCTCGGAAATCTTTCCCGTGGGGTATTCGCTGGGGTTCGTCACGTGGACAACTTTCTTGTCCTCGAGCGTTACCTCGTATTCCACGTTGGGGGCGGTGGAAATGAGATCCAGGTTGTACTCACGCTCAAGGCGCTCCCTGGTGATTTCCAGGTGCAGCAATCCGAGGAAGCCCACGCGGAATCCAAAGCCCAGCGCAGCCGACGTCTCGGGTTCGTAAACGAGCGCGGCATCGTTGAGCATCAACTTTTCGAGGGCATCGCGAAGCACCGGATAGTCCGTGCCGTCCAACGGATACAGGCCTGAGAAGACCATGGGTTTCGCGTCCGCGTAACCGCTCAAGGACTCCGAAGCAGGTTTGGCCAGGTTGGTGACAGTATCGCCCACCTTGGACTGGCGGACGTCCTTCACACCGGTGATCAGGTACCCCACTTCACCCACGCCAAGACCCTTGGACGGGGTAGGTTCCGGGGAACTCACACCGATTTCCAGGAGCTCGTGCGTGGCCCGGGTGGACATCATCTGGATTCGCTCACGGGGGTGCAGCATGCCGTCAACCACCCGGACGTAGGTGACCACGCCACGGTAGGTGTCATACACGGAGTCGAAAATCATGGCACGGGCCGGAGCGTCCGGGTCACCCACGGGCGCGGGGAGGTCTCGGACAATTTTGTCCAGCAACGCCTCGACGCCCACGCCGGTCTTGCCGGAAACCTTGAGGACGTCTTCGGGGTCGCCACCAATCAGGTTCGCCAGCTCCGCAGCATACTTCTCCGGCTGCGCTGCCGGGAGGTCGATCTTGTTCAGTACCGGGATGATGGTGAGGTTGTTTTCCATGGCCAAGTACAGGTTGGCCAAGGTCTGGGCTTCGATACCCTGTGCCGCGTCGACCAGGAGAACCGCGCCTTCACAGGCAGCCAGGGATCGCGAGACCTCGTAGGTGAAGTCCACGTGGCCGGGGGTGTCGATCATGTTCAGTGCATAGCTGGTGCCATCGAGCTCCCAGGGCATGCGAACAGCCTGGGACTTGATGGTGATGCCGCGCTCACGTTCGATGTCCATACGGTCCAGATACTGGGCCTTCATGTCGCGCTGTTGAACGACGCCGGTGTACTGCAGCATGCGGTCGGCCAGGGTGGACTTACCGTGGTCGATATGGGCAATGATGCAGAAGTTCCGGATGATGGCCGGATCTGTTGCGGCGGGCACCGGTGCGGTGCGGGCCATGGGAGACACGCAGGATCCTTACTGTCGATACTCACACGGCAATTCCGCGAACTGGGCATAGGCCAGCCGGAATGCGCCGCGCATCTGATCCTCCAGTCTCCCACGAACCAGCGGTTCACCGTACATTGCCGGCGCAGACCGGTACCGGCCCGGTTGTAGCGTTGTCACATGGCTATCGACTTGCGCCCCCTGGGCAAACTCATCCTGCGATCGCTCAAGGCATGGGGAAGCGGCAACACCAAACCGGCCACCCGCCCCAGCGGAGCAAAAACGCAAACCCGGCCTGCCGGCGTCGGCGGCTCCTACCCCGGCGACTTTCGCGGGCCGCTCCGGCCCAAGTACTCCCCCAAGCCGGATGGGCAACCGGACCCGGGCGAGATCGTGTGGGGATGGGTGCCCTATGAAGAGGACTACAGCCGCGGGAAAGACCGTCCCGTGCTGCTCGTAGGTGCTGACGCCAAGTGTCTCCTGGGCCTGATGCTGACATCAAAAGACCACGACCATGGGGCCCGCGCCGACGATTACGTCGACATCGGTGCCGGAGCCTGGGACCGGCAAGGGCGACCCAGTGAAGTCAAAGTGGACCGCGTGATCCGGCTCGACCCGGCGTCCATCCGCCGGGAGGGCGCCGTGCTGGAAAGGGCCCTGTTCAACGAGGTGTCCCGGGCGCTCCGCGCGCAACAGGACAGGCGGTGACTTCAAAGTCGCCGTCAGGGCGGACCGTCTGCTATTCTTTATAGCTGTGTGTTCGTGCAGGTCGACGGCCACACATGGTTGGCTGCCATAGGCATCCCCACGCCGCTCAGTCGATGGCCAACCTGAAAACCCTCTAGACCATTTCCGCATTAAAAAGAGAGTTCATACGTGGCTAATATCAAGTCCCAGAAGAAGCGCATCCTCACCAACGAGAAGGCTCGCCTGCGCAACAACGCAGTCAAGTCCGAGCTGAAGACTGCCATCCGCGCCGTCAACACCGCCGTTGAGTCTGCTGACAAGGATGCTGCTGGAACTGCACTTGTTGCTGCCAGCCGCAAGCTGGACAAGGCTGTCAGCAAGGGCGTTATTCACAAGAACAACGCTGCAAACCGCAAGTCGGCGATCTCCAAGAAGGTCAACGCACTCTAAGGTTTTTCCAGTTCGACTGAGCTGATCACAAGGCCGGCGCCCAATGGGTGCCGGCCTTTGGGTTTAACGCGGTCAGCGTCGGCTGGCCGATGTGGCAATAACCGTCACTGCGTGCTCCACCGCGTACACGGGATCGCGGGAAAGCCCCTTGACCTGGGCGTCCGCTTCCGCAATGACCTGAATGGACCGGATAAGACCCTCAGGCGTCCATCGTCGGACATCACGTTGGGCCTGCTCCACGAGCCAAGGCTGCATGCCCAGGTTCCTGGCGATGGTGGCCGGGGAGCCATTGGCTCCGGCCACTTTGGCCAGGGTACGCAACTTGGCCGCCAGTGCTGCAACCAAAGGAACCGGATCCACTCCTGTCGCCAGAGCGTGACGGAGCGTTGATAATGCCACGGGACCATTACCGGCCATTGCGGCGTCGGCAACCTTGAATGCGGTGGCTTCGACTCTTCCGCCGTAGTATCGCTCCACAGTCGCCGCATCCACGGCGGTGGTAGCGTCGGCGATCAACTGGCTGCAGGCCGCGGCCAGTTCGGACAAGTTGGCGCCCACGGCATTAACCAGTGCCATGACAGCCTCGCCTTCGATGCGCCGGCCCCCGGCTTTGAATTCAGAGACAACAAAGGAGGTCTTCTCGGCGTCCTTCTTGAGCGGCTGGCAATCCACCACCGGCCACCCAGCCGACTTGACGGCGTCGAGCAGTTTTTTGCCGCGAACGCCTCCCGCATGCCTGAGGACCAGCACGACATCCTGGTCGGGGTTCTGCAGGTATGCCAGGCCATCGGCGAGGAAGGCGTCGTTCATGGCCTCCAAGCCCTCGATTTCAATGAGCTTGCCCTCGCCAAACAATGACGGGGTAACGGTCATTGCCAACGAGCCGGCCTCATAGGAGCCTGCGTTGAGCCGGCTCAACTCTACCTCCGGAGTAGCCGTCCGTACGTGGGACCGGATGCGGTCCATGGCACGGATGCCCAGGTACTCCTCGGGACCCGTAACCAACACCACGGCCGCAGGAGTGATCTCCCGCCAGCTGACGTTGTTGGCCGAGGCGGTTTTGGCCCGGTTATTTTGGGCAGCAGCCAATGGTGGTTCCTTCCGGACGTTTCCTTGCAGGATTCAAGTCTGCCATGCCCCGGCGGGAGCTTCGGACAGTTGCCACCATGCTCACACCGTCCCAGGGAAGGCCGCACGGATTGCCCTCATTCGTTCTTCAGAAGGTGTTCGAAAAGGTCGTGGTGCCGATCCCCGTACCGCTGATCTGGTAGCTGAGGGTCGTGGTTTCCGTCGGCCCTTTCCTGGTGACCCCGAGGCCGAACCGGAGAGCCGCAGGGTCCACCCTGGTGCTGACGCAACGGAACTGCCTGGTCGTGGAGGGGTCGTGGGTACACGTCCAACCGACGGGAACAACAAGCTTTCCTGGAATCATGTCGGAGCCTTCGGACACTGTGAAGACGGCTTCAGCTGTGCTGGGAGCGGCCCCGCCAAGGTCGAAGGTAATGATGACATTGACATCCGACGCTGTTGTGCCTGCTTCGGTGCTGAAGGTCGCGCTCACCACGGGTTGCGGCTGCGGGGTGACAGAAACCGATGGAAGGGGCGTGCTGGACGGACCCGGAGTTGGTATTGGGGTTGGAAGCAGCGGAGGCAGGGAACCAGGTTCTCCCGGAACGACGGGTGGCAGCGGAACAACGGGAATGCCATGCGAGGCCGGAGAAGACGGCTGGATAGCCGGTGACCGCTGCACGTCCGGAAGCAGTGGAAGCACCTTGGAACTGCCGGCCTTTGTACTGGCCGCAGAGGGCTTCCCTGGAAGGACCGGAACCCCTTCCTGATCCTTTTTTCCGGGATCAGCTATGTCCTCGACGACGGCGGGGATCGTTTCCGGTGTGGCTGTGGGCTTGGCTGGGTTTGCAGTAACACCGGGCAGGGGGCTCGTCGCACCGGCAGGTCCTTTCAACGATGGCGAACCTGTGACTCCCAGCGCTACGGCCGCACCCAAAACCACAGCAGCGCCCGTGAGCACACCTGCGGCTATTTTCCACGTCAAAGACCATTGCCTGGGAGCAGCGTGGGAACCCCGTGCCACCGCCGTCGCTCCGGAACCCGAAAGAGCCGGTACTGCGGAGGTGAACCCAACACCGGTCACCAGAGGGAAGAGGGCGGCACGCATTGCTGATTGGACGTCGTTAAGGTCCAGCAACAACGCTGTGCATCGAGCACACTCGTCCAAATGCGCCTGCATCTTGTCCTGGGATCGCCGACGCAGTCCATTACGGGCATACACACCGAGCTGCGACGAATACTCTTCGCAGTCCTGTCCCACGGAATTACTGACGTGCTGCTGGAGGTAGACCTGACGTAGCCGTTCCCTGGCCCTCAATGCCAGGGAAGAGACCCCATTGGGGCTCAGCCCCAACATCACCGAGGCGGCTGCCGGCTTCATCCCCTCTATATCCACATACCAAAGAACCGCCTGCCATCGCTCAGGAAGGGTCTTGAACGCCCGGGCGACCGCTGCGGACTCGAACTCCGCCATGACCGGGTCCTGCTGCTCCTCCACGGAATCGAGCACGTATGACTCGTCCGTCGGCCGCGTACGGGACGCTGCCTGGTTGGCCTTGAACGAGATGCGTTTGACGGTGGTCAGCAGATACGCCCTAAAGAACGTATCCGGACCCTTTCCCGACCTCAGGGACTGAAAAACGGAGGCGAAGGCGTCGGATACAACATCATCGACATCGGCCCGGTTATCGGCCTGGTTCGCTGCGACATATGTGGCGATGCCTCGGTGCCGCTCGTACAGCACATCAAATGCCTCCGCGTCACCGGAGCGCACCCGCGCCACCAGGTCAGCATCGCTGTCAGCCAGACCGACTCCGGCGCGTCCCTCGCTCTCCGCTGGAACTGTTCCCTCCATACCGGCCCCGAGTTCGGACGCGGATCATCCAGTGGACCAACCTGGTCATCGCCGACCAAGGCTTTATGGGGCCACGCTGCTGCAGCCCCGTCGCAGTCGCCGCATCCATGCGCTGCGCTCCACGGGGCCAGCTTACGATCAGACGGTGAATTAATACACAACGCCCTGATGAACGTCCGGACGTAGGAGGCTTGGCCTCCCTCCCCCTGCGGGAAGCCATTGCTTCCAGCAGCGTCACGACTTCGCTGTGGAGGGCCATGACAGAACCCTGCAGGGTCGTCGGATGAAGCATCATCCATGCCGACAGGACCGTTACCACCGAGAAAACAGCCATGGCGACCACACCCGCCGGACCTTCTGCCCAAGGCAACGCTGCGCCCGGCAACCCAGCAAAAAACCTGGCCAAGGCCGCTATCGCCCCGGCACAATACCCAGCGATGGCCAGCGGGGCCACCGCCACCCAGGGAACAAACGCAGCGAGTGGCACCGCAATGGTCCCCAGGATTGTCACAGGAGCCACCAGCGGACCGGCCGTCACGTTCGCGACGAGCGCGTACGGGGTGAACTGTGGCTGCAGCGCAGCAATGACGGGGCCGCACAGTAACTGCGCAGCTAACGGTACTGCAACAGCCGTTGCCAGCCACCGGGGCACCTGTGGTGGAAACCAGGAGCATATGCGGCTGGCCAGTAAAACAATGCCCAAGGTGGCAAGCACAGACAGGAGAAAGCCGACATTGCCGGCAAGCGAGGGGTCCACGAACAAGAGTACGGAACTGGCA
This sequence comes from Arthrobacter sp. fls2-241-R2A-172, assembly GCF_030208885.1. Taxonomy (NCBI): domain Bacteria; kingdom Bacillati; phylum Actinomycetota; class Actinomycetes; order Micrococcales; family Micrococcaceae; genus Arthrobacter; species Arthrobacter sp. fls2-241-R2A-172. The sequence goes on from NZ_JARVTB010000002.1 coordinate 383,418, forward strand.
ACGCAGAGAAAGGTCAATGCCCGTCCCCTCAGCCCACCAGCCAAGGCTGTCACACCAACGCACCCCATGACCGCGGCGCGCAGCACGCTTGGGTCCGGTCCCACCAACACCACAAACGCGAAAAGCCCAAGGCAACCACCTGCCGCAGAAAGGGGCCTGGACAGCCGAAAGTACCTCGCCAACAGAACGAACCCGCCCAACACCAGGCTGCAGTTGGCGCCGGACACGGCTGTCAGGTGCGCCATGCCGGTAGTTTTCATGTCGACACCAAGACTCTCCGGCAGCGCACTCGTGTCGCCAGTGACCATTCCGGGTAACAACCCCGCGGCGTCCGGGGGTAGCCATGCGGTAGCTTCCACGAAGTGTTTCCGCAGGTCACCCGCGACACCGCGCACGTCGAAATCCGCCCCCACGGCGACAGGGGCAGACGCCGCCGAGAGCAAGCCCGCTTCCGGTTGACCTGTTCGCACTTCCTTGAGGGAGCCGGTTGTCCTGACCCGGTCTCCCGCACGTACGTTCTGCCAGCGATCGTCACCCACCACCACCACATCGGCCGCACCCCGCACCCTGGCGCCGGAGTACGTGGCATCGATGAGGCGGGCATCGACGGTCCACCGGTCCCTCGCGGACTGACCCGGGGCAGGGATCTTGCTGGGGCTTCCCGTGATGACCAAGTGTGCGACGACGCCGTCCCCTGACTCGACTGCCGGCGCGAGCGGACCGTGTTCCTGCTTGGCTTCACTCACAGCGCAGTGGACCGCGACAGCAGCCCCCACGACGCAGGCAAGCGCAAAAGTGGCTGCCATGGTCCGTCGGGACCGGCGCCTGTGGTGCCGCCCTCCAACGAGCAGCCCTCCCCCGGCCACAAGAAGCCCCGACGCGAGGACTGCACAGCCCGCCGCACCCAATATCCCACCAGCAAGCGCCGCGGCCCATGAAACCAGCACTGTGGGCACAAGCCTCAGATCCAGGCGGCGAGGAGAAGTTTCCGCCTCAGCCACTGTCCACCGCCACGAGGTCCTTCAATGACTCCATCAGTTTGGGCCCGATCCCATCAATTGCGTCGAGTTCATCCACGGAGGCGAAAGCACCGTGTTCCTTCCGCCAATCGACGATGCGCTGAGCCATCACCGGCCCCACTCGTGGCAACGTTCCGAGTTCTTCCACGGAGGCGGTATTGATGTTGATCCTGGCAGCGCCTCCCGCAGTGGCACCCGCAGGTGTGCTTGCAGCCCCGGAACCGCCGGTACCCACAGGTGGTTCCCCCTGGGGTGGCTCGCCGAGCGCGGGTACATGGACCTTGGTGCCGTCCCTGAGGACTTCCGCGAGGTTCAGGCCGCCGAGGTTCGCGTTCGGCGAGGCGCCACCTGCCGCTTCGATGGCTTGAAAGACGCGGCTGCCTTCGGGCAGTGACACTACGCCTGGCGCTTTCACGGCACCTGCTACATGGACCAGCACAGTCCCGGATGCATCACCGTCAGGACCTGTCGCGGCAGTGGGTACCGTACTGCTGCCCGATGAACTGCTAGGGCTGAGGGGAACAAATGTCGGGGCCGCTGGCGGGGACATCCACCATTGAAGCCCGATGAAGCCAACAACCAGCACGGCCAGAAGGGCCGCAACCCGCCAAGGTGTCCGCCATCGGAGGCGGGCCGGGGCCGCTCGTTCAGGATCTGCCCCGCCTTGGTTCCCCGCCTCTGGAAGCTCCAACAACGGAGGCGCCGTAGGGCCGGTAGCCACGCGGTCCACGAAACGCTGCCGGACGGCCTTCGCTGCGGCATCCGGCGACGGGTCCTGGCTCCACCGTGGCATGGAACGAGCCTATGGCCAGCACTCCGGGCCGGAACCCGGGGAAGTTTCCTATGTGGAAAACACGGGTGCTCAACCCGCGGGTGTACTGCTTTCCCCAACGATGACAGCCAGCACGCCCAGGCCCGCGTGGGCAGCCAGGACAGCCGGCAGCGCACTGATTTGAGGCGCCGGGCACTCCGGGCATTTCTGGTTCAACCGGGCGGCCAAGGCTTCGGCCTCTATTTGATTGCCGAAGTGGTGAACGGCCAGGCGCTGCTGGCCCGCCGGCCGGGAGGCAACATCGGCTGCCACGATTTCCTCGAGGCGGCTTATGGCGCGGACGGCGGAACGCACCTTTTCGAGCGGAACGATCTTGCCGCCGTCGACCGCCAGAATCGGCTTGATGGCCAGCACGGTTCCAAGCAGCGACGCTGCCGCCCCAATGCGTCCGCCACGCCGCAACTGCTCCAAGCTGGGGACATAGAAGTAGACCTTGGTCCGTTCCATGCGGCGCTCCGCGAAATGGCGCACTTCAGCTGCCTCGCGACCGTCGGCCGCAGCCACCACGGCGCTCTGGACACCCATGCCTTGTGCCATGCCAACCGTGCGCGAGTCCACCACTTCCACCGGAATGCTGACCCGGGCCGCAGCCAGCCGGGCTGCATCGGCAGTTCCGGACAGCTCTGAGGAGATGTGGATGGAGACCACGGCCTCGAAACCCCGGCGCTGCGCAAGGAGGTAGGCCTGTTCAAATTGTCCGGGCGATGGCCTTGAGGTTTTGACCGATGCCCCTGACGCCAAAGCCAGCGATAACGTTTGGGTGATGTCGTCTTCGCCCTCACCGTAGATCTCGTTCCCCACCATAACGGGCATGGGAACGACCGCCAGGCGCCCGTCGGCGGTGAAGGCGGATACCCATTCCGGTGGCAGGGCTGCCGCTGAATCCGTGACGACAGCAGTCTTAACGACGGCGGCCAGCGGCTCGCCAGGGACGGTAACCGGAGCTGTGGGTTGCCGGAGGCGCGCCACTCTTTCCTTGAGCCATATCCAAGCGGGTGGTTCTCGCTCAGGCACGCAACCTCCAAAGATGATGACCGGCCGCCGGCACGATGCCGGCGGCCGCACAATCCCTGCTAGGCAGGAACGATGTTCACCAGTTTAGGGGCCCGCACGATCACGGTGCGGATACCGCGGCCGTCCAGGGCACGCTGGACGTTCTCCGAAGCCAGCGCAAGTTCCCGGAGGGCGTCTTCGGTGATGTCCGGAGAAACGTCCAAGCGGTCGCGAACCTTGCCTTGTACCTGGACCACAGCAGTCACGGTGTCCTGAACCAGCAGAGCGTCGTCATGCTTGGGCCAGCCTGCATTGGCAACTGATGCCGGGTGGCCCAGCGTGTTCCACAGGTCCTCGGCTGTGTACGGAGCGAACAGGCTCAGGATGACCGCAACGGCCTCCACTGCTTCGCGTACAGCCGGATCGGCAGCGCCGGCACCGGAGTCAATGGTCTTGCGGGTCGCATTGACCAGCTCCATGAGGCGGGCCACGACCACGTTGAACTTGTTGTTGTCCAACAGTTCGGCGGCGTCGGCGATGGTTTTGTGCGTCACCGTACGCAGGGCGCGGTCACCGCTGGCCGGGTCAACGCCGGGCTCGCTGCTGACATCCTGGCCGAGCCGCCAGGCACGCGCCAGGAACTTGGCAGAGCCCGACGGCGACACGTCCGCCCAGTCGACGTCGTCTTCCGGTGGGGAGGCGAAGACCATGGTGAGGCGGACGGCGTCGACGCCGAACTTATCCAGCTGTTCGCCCAGGTCCACGCCGTTGCCGAGCGACTTGCTCATGGCCTTGCCGCCGTTGAGCACCTGGCCCTGGTTGAGCAGCGCGGAGAACGGCTCGTTGGCTTCGATCAGCCCAATGTCTTTGATGACCTTGGTGAAGAAACGCGCGTAGAGCAGGTGCAGGATGGCGTGTTCGACGCCGCCTACGTACTGGCCTACCGGCATCCAATCGTTGATCTTGTCCGGATCGAATGGTCCCTCGGTGTAGTCAGGCGAGACGAACCGCAGGAAGTACCAGGACGAGTCGACGAAAGTATCCATGGTGTCGGTGTCACGCTGCGCGGCACGGCCGCAGTTGGGGCAATCGACGTTGACCCACTCGACGGCGGCGGCCAGCGGCGACGTGCCCTTGGGCGACAGTGCCTCACCGCGCAGGTTGTCCGGCAGCCTTACCGGCAGCTGATCATCGGGAACGGGAACTTCGCCGCATTCCCCGCAGTGGATGATGGGGATCGGCGTACCCCAGAAGCGTTGGCGGCTCAGCAGCCAGTCACGCAGGCGGAAGTTCACGAACTTCTCGCCGGTTCCCAGCTTCTCCAGGATGCTGATCGCTGCCGGGATGGCTTCAGACTTTGACAGGCCATCGAGCTCGCCGGAGTTCTTCAGGGTGCCCTCGCCGGCAGTGGCTACTCCGGTCTCCGAGGGGTCCTCGTCACCGGTGTCCAGCACGGCCCGGACGGGCAGGTCGAAGGCCTTCGCGAAGTCGAGGTCGCGCTGGTCGTGCGCAGGGACGGCCATGATGGCGCCGGTGCCGTAGTCAGCCAGGACGTAGTCGGCAGCCCATACGGGCAGCTTCTCGCCGTTGAGTGGGTTGATGGCGTAACGGCCGGTGAAGACGCCGGTCTTCTCCCGTTCTGTGGACTGGCGTTCGATTTCCGACAGCGCCTTGACCTTCTCGCGGTAGGCCATGAGTTCGTCGTGATGTTCCGGTGTCACCAGGTCCAGTGCCAGGTGCGCGTCAGCGGCAACGACGAAGAACGTTGCACCGTAGAGGGTGTCCGGACGCGTGGTGAAAACGGTAACTTCACGTTCCGCGCGATCTTCAGTGGCTTCGATGACGAACCGGACGTGCGCGCCTTCTGAACGGCCGATCCAGTTGCGCTGCATGGCCAGGACACGCTCGGGCCAGTGTCCCTGCAATTGGTCCATGTCCTGCAGCAGGCGGTCTGCGTAATCGGTGATCTTGAAGTACCACTGGTTCAGGGACTTCTTGGTGACTGGCGTGCCGCAGCGTTCGCAGGCACCGTTGACGACCTGTTCGTTGGCCAGGACGGTGAGGTCCTTTGGGCACCAGTTGACGGGCGAGTCCTTGCGGTAGGCCAGGCCACGCTCGTAGAACCGCTTGAACAGCCACTGTGTCCAGCGGTAGTACTCGGGGTCGGAGGTGTGGAGGCGGCGCGACCAGTCGGCCGAGATGGCATAACGCTTGAAGGACGCAGCCTGCGTGTCGATGTTCGCGTAGGTCCACTCGCTGGGGTGCGCGTTGCGCTTGATGGCAGCGTTTTCGGCGGGCAGGCCGAAGGAGTCCCACCCGATGGGGTGCAGGACGTCGAAGCCTTTCTGGCGCAGGTAACGTGCTACGACGTCGCCCATGGCGAATGCTTCGGCGTGACCCATGTGAAGGTCGCCGGAAGGGTAGGGGAACATGTCCAGCACGTAGCGGCGTTCCCGCGAGCCGTCGTCGGCAGGCGTGAAGACCTTGAGGTCTTCCCAGACCTGCGGCCATTTGGCTTCCATCGCAGCGAAGCTGTAGACGCCTTCTTCAGGCACCTCGGCTGCGGCTGTCTGTGCTGTTCCGGTCTCTGTCTCCGGCTGAACGCTCACTGCTGCCCTCTTCTGTTCTCGATGGCGGTTTTGCCTCCTGCTGCGGTCCCGGATAGCCCCGGACACACAAAAGCCCCTCAACAATGGAGGGGCGGCCGCACGGCTGTTAAAGCCGGGCGGCTAGCTAAGCAGAAGGATCTCACGCATACCAATACCTTACCCCACCAAACCCATGGGCTGGGTGTAAGGGGGCCGGACGCCAAAAGAGGTTCCGGGGACTCCCCGCCATGGTGTGGTGGGCACCGCGAAGCGGGCGGGCGGGAGTCCCCGGAACCTCTGTCAGGAGAAGGCTACTTTACGTCCTCGTCGACCCAATCCATGGACTTGGTCACTGCCTTCTTCCAGAGCCGCAACTGGCGCTCCTGCTCTTCGGCGGGCAGCTGCGGCTCCCAACGCTTGTCCTCGCCCCAGTTTGCGCTGAGCTCGCCGAGGTCGTTCCAGAAACCGACTGCCAGGCCAGCCGCGTAGGCGGCACCGAGGGCCGTTGTTTCCACGACCTTCGGACGGACCACGGGCACGCCGAGGATGTCTGCCTGGAACTGCATGAGGGCATCGTTGGCGACCATGCCGCCGTCGACCTTCAACTCGGTGAGCGGGACGCCCGAGTCCGCGTTGACGGCGTCGAGCACCTCGCGGGTCTGGAACGCTGTGGCTTCCAGGGCTGCGCGGGCGATGTGGCCCTTGTTGGCGAAACGCGTCAGGCCTACGATCGCGCCGCGGGCGTCTGCCCGCCAGTAGGGTGCAAAGAGGCCGGAGAACGCGGGGACGATGTATACGCCACCGTTGTCTTCCACTGCAGCGGCGAGTTCCTCGACCTCCGGGGCTGAACTGATCATGCCCAGGTTGTCGCGGAGCCACTGGATCAAGGAGCCCGTGACGGCGATGGAGCCTTCCAGGGCGTAGTGCGGCTTGTTGTCGCCCAGCTTGTAGCCGAGGGTGGTGAGCAGGCCGTTCTTGGAGTGGACGATTTCCTCGCCGGTGTTGAAGATCAGGAAGCAACCGGTGCCGTAGGTGTTCTTCGCTTCGCCGGCTTGGAAGGCCGCCTGGCCGAAGGTTGCTGCCTGCTGGTCGCCGAGGATGCCCGCAACCGGGGTTTCGCGCAGCAGCTGCGAGGTGTGGACGTGCCCATAGACCTCGGAGGAGGACTTAATGGTGGGCATCATGGATGCCGGGACACCGAAGATGTCCAGGATCTCCTGGTCCCACTGCAGGGTTTCGAGGTCCATGAACATGGTGCGTGAAGCGTTGGTGACATCGGTGACGTGAACACCACCGTCTACGCCGCCGGTGAGGTTCCACAGAACCCAGGCGTCGGTGTTGCCGAAGAGGAGGTCTCCCGCTTCGGCACGTTCACGGGCACCGTCGACGTTGTCCAGGATCCATTTGATCTTGGTGCCGGAGAAGTAGGTGGCCAATGGCAGGCCGACCTTCTGCTTGAAGCGCTCCGGTCCCCCGTCCTTGCCGAGTTCGTCGACGATGGACTGGGTACGCGTGTCCTGCCAGACGATGGCGTTGTAGACCGGCTCGCCGGTGTTCTTGTCCCAGACCACTGCGGTTTCGCGCTGGTTGGTGATGCCGACGGCGGCGATATCGTGCCGCGTCAGGTTCGCCTTGGACAGCGCGGAGCCGATGACCTCGCGGGTGTTGTTCCAGATCTCGGCGGCGTTGTGCTCCACCCAGCCGGCCTGCGGGAAGATCTGCTCGTGCTCCATCTGGCCGGTGGACACGATGTTGCCCGAGTGGTCGAATACGATTGCCCGGGAGCTGGTGGTGCCCTGGTCAATGGCGATGACGTATTGGTTCATGGTGACGTCCTTGTCTGTTGTTGGTTACTCAGTGGCGTTGTGAGGGTGTGCGGAGTGTGCGTCGATCGAAAGCGTTTTAGCCGGCAATGGCGGGCATGATGTCCGGGACCCAGAGGGCCACGAGCCCGGCAAGTGCGCCACCGACCAGCGGTCCGACGACGGGAATCCAGGAGTAGGCCCAGTCGCTCGAGCCCTTGCCCCTGATGGGCAGGACGGCGTGTGCGATGCGGGGGCCAAGGTCACGTGCAGGGTTGATGGCGTAGCCGGTGGGACCACCCAGGGATACACCGATACCAACAACAAGCAGTGCTACGGCCAGCGGGCCGAGGCCGGAAGGTGTGCCGCCGAAGGTCAGGATGACGAAGACCAGGACGAACGTGCCAATGATTTCGGTGATGAGGTTCCACGGGGTGGAGCGGATGGCCGGGCCGGTGGAGAAGGTTCCCAGCTTGTTCGCTGCCAGGGGCTCATCATCGAAGTGCTGCTTGTAAGCGAGCCAGCAGACAACGGCACCCAGGAAGGCGCCCAGCAGTTCGCCACCGAAGTACGTCAGGGTCGAGCCGAAGGTCACTGCCACATCCGGGGCGTACTCTTTGCTGCCTTTGACCAGCAGGCCCAGGGTGACGGCCGGGTTCAGGTGCGCACCGGACTTTGCGGCCACGAAAACGCCCGCGAAGACCGCAATACCCCAGCCCCACGTCACCATTAAGAATCCACCGTTGTTGCCCTTGGTGCCTTTGAGCGCAACGTTTGCCACGACACCGCAACCCAGCAGGGTCAGCATCATGGTTCCGAATACTTCGGAAAGGAAAACAATTCCAAGAGACATCTTTGACTCCTCATTTTTCTGTTGTCAGCCTCCTCGCGGGTGAGGGGGCTGTGTGGGGCGGTTCCGGTTTCCGGAACCGCCCCGATGGTGGTTTCAGGCCACCAAGCTGTGCACGTCAACCTTGTGGAACCGTTGCAGTACTTCTTGTGCGTGGCGGATTTCCGCTTCACGGGTGGCGGCGTCCCAACCAAGTGGCTCAGCAAGCGCAGCAGCGATCTCGTTAAGCAGCTCCCCTGTTACCAGGCCGCGGAACGCGAGGGATGTCCGGCGGATCAGGACGTCCACCAGGTGCCCGATCTGCTCGTGCTCGGCCATGAAAGCCAACTCGCGGACACTCAGTTCGCGAGTGGACCGCAACGGTGTGTCGTGTCCGGCATTCAGGTAGTCGATGACGGCGTCGGCACGTGTTCCGTAGCGGGTCAGCAGGACAGCGACGCGGTCAGCGTCCAGGCCCGGCCCCATGTGCTTCTTGATCCATTCCTGTTCACCCTGCTCGGTGGCCGGGAACCCGGCACCGCCACCGATGGCGAGTTTCGCCGTCGAGACTTTGCGTTCCATGCCCAGTTCGCGAAGGACGTCATTGGTCATGTGCTCTGCAAGGGCGCGGAATGTGGTCCACTTTCCGCCGACCAGGCTAAGTACGACGGCGGCCTTACCGCCCGGCGTTGTCACAGCGTCGCTGCCCGTGCGGACGCTGCGTTCGATCCTGTAGTCGCGCGAGACGAACCCGGGCTGCGTGGCGTCGTGGCGTGGCAGCGGGCGGACGCCGGCGAAGCTGTACACGATCTGTTCGCGTTCGACCTTGATGGTGGGGAACACGTGGCCCACGAGGTCGAAGAAGTAGTCGATCTCTTCTTCGGTGCACACTGCGTCTTCTGACATGTCCGCATCCACGTCCGTGGTTCCGACCAGCACACGGTCTCCCATGGGGTAGATCAGGACGATGCGGCCATCGGTGTGTTCAAAGAAGATCTCCCTCCCATTGCAGGCGGCGAGCAGTTCGGGGTGGTCCAGGACAATGTGGGATCCCTTGGTGCCGCCCATGAATTTGCTGACCGCACCCATGGCCTGGTTGGTGAGGTCCACCCATGCGCCTGTGGTGTTGACGATGACGTCGGCCTGGAAGTCGAACTCCTTGCCGGTCAGTTCGTCGCGGAGCCGCACTCCGTCCGTGCCCACGGAAACGAGCGAGACGTAGTTGCTGGCGCGGGCGCTTCCACCGGGGAGCCCGCCACCACGGCCGGCCTTTTCGCCATCCTGGAGGACGTCCAGGGTCAGGCGTTCGGGGTTGTGCACGGATGCGTCGAAGTACGTTGCAGCGTACTTGATGCCGGAGTGCAGCTTGGGAAGTTCGGCGAGGGCCTTGGTGCGGCCGCGGAACTGGTGCCGCGGAACACTTCCACCGTCGCGGGAGAAGAAGTCGTACATGCTCAGGCCCACCTTGATGAGGAACGCACCACGTTCCTTCGGCTTGCCCTGCTTGTGGGTCAGGAAGCGCATGGGGGCGGAGAGGATTCCGGAGAAGGTGCTGAAGATCGGGATGGTTGTCTGCAGCGGTTTGACGTAGTGCGGTGCGATCCGCAGGAGCCGGTTTCGCTCCACTACCGATTCCTGGACAAGGCGGAACTCGCCGTTTTCGAGGTAACGGATGCCACCGTGGATCATGTGGGACGAGGCGCCGCTGGCACCCTGGCAGTAATCGCCACGTTCAACAAGTGCCACATCGACGCCTTGCAGGGCGAGGTCGCGGAACGTTCCGACACCATTGATGCCACCGCCGATGATGAGTACCTTCGCCGAGGGCCTCTCCTGCAATGCGACGACGGAGTCGCGCTGCTGTGCGTGCTGTGAGGTACCGGAGATCCTGTTGTGTCCCAAAACTGCTCCCTTGGGCTTGGTTCGTGCGCCGCGCCACTCGCTGCTGCACCGTTCACCACTAATCTTGCGAAGGTGGAAAATGGAGTCAAGCTATTTGCACAAACGTGCAGTAAGGAAATGAGATGGCACGATCACGTCACTCGGATGCGCTCCGGGCTGCACAAATGTATTACCTGCAGGACCTGACCATGGATGCGATTGCCCGCGAGCTGCGGACCTCCCGTTCCACGGTGTCGCGGCTGCTGTCCTCGGCGCGGGAAACGGGCCTCGTGCAGGTCCAGATCCGCAGCCCCTTCGACACGGGCCCGGAGCTGGAAAGCCAGATCAGGAACCAATACGGAGTGGACGTTCACGTCGTCCCGGTCCTGGACACCCTCAACGAAGCCGAGACGTTGGACCGTGTTGCCATGCAGGCAGCACGAACCATTGGCCCCCTGGTGGATTCGAATGCCATCATCGGCGTGGCCTGGGGTGCGACCCTCAGTGCCGTCAGCCGCCACCTGACCCGTAAGGTGACGCACGACAGCATCGTGGTCCAACTCAACGGGGCGGGCAACATGCAAACCACGGGCATTACGTACGCCAGCGACATCATGAGACGCTTCGGCAGCGCCTACGGGGCACGGGTGGAACAGTTCCCGGTGCCGGCGTTCTTCGATCACGCGTCCACCAAGACGGCGATGTGGAATGAACGCAGCGTTCAACGCATCCTCGACTTGCAGGCGCGAATGAGTATTGCGATATTCGGCGTAGGCTCAGTCGATTCCGATTACCCCAGCCACGTCTACGCCGGCGGATACCTCGACGAACACGACCTCAGCATGCTGGCTGCCGACGACGTTGTAGGTGACGTGGCGACGGTGTTCTTCCGGAGCGACGGTTCCTCCGACGGCATCACCTTGAACGAAAGATCCACGGGGCCGAGCCACGAGCAGCTCCGTCAGGTCAGGCGCCGGATATGCGTCGTGTCCGGCGCTTCCAAGATCAACGGACTACAGGGTGCCCTGGCGGCAGGACTGGCCACGGACCTTATCCTGGACGAGGCGTCCGCTCGACGCTTGGTGAGTTTCAACGGCCATGCCTGAAGAAATCGCGTCCGGACTGGGTAGAGTCGTTGCTATGAGATCCTCATCCAAGCTGACATCGGGCCGGCTGGCACTTAACAACGGCGTACAGATGGAACGACTGGGATTCGGACTCTACAAGGTTCCGCCCCATGACGCTGACACACTGGTGGCCACGGCCCTCGGGGAAGGGTACAGGCGCTTCGACACTGCCGCTATGTACGGCAACGAGGTAGGCGTCGGCCGGGGAATTGGGGCAGCCATCGGCGATGCCGCTGCAGCCCGCAGTGCCACTGGCGGTTCCGGAGAAGCCGTACATGGCCTCTCCCGGGAAGACCTGTTCGTCACAACCAAAGTCTGGAACGATGACCAAGGCTACGACTCGACGCTCAGGGCCTTCGACACCTCCATCTCGAACCTGGGGCTGGACTACGTGGACCTTTACCTGATCCATTGGCCCTGCGCCGGCCGCGGGTTGTTTACCGAGACCTACAAAGCGATGGAAACCCTGTACCGCGAAGGCAAAGTCCGGGCCATTGGCGTATCCAACTTCCAACCCGGACACCTTGAAGAACTTATGGACAAGGCAGAAGTTGTTCCGGCGGTCAACCAGATCGAGCTGCACCCGTGGCTGCAGCAGACCAGGCTCAGGACCCTGCATGAACAGCTGGGGATCGCCACGGAGGCCTGGAGCCCACTGGGTCGCGGGCAGGTCCTGGCCGACCCCGCCATTGTTTCCCTGGCGGAAAAATATCACCGGACCCCGGCACAGATCATTCTCCGCTGGCACCTCCAGCTGGGAAACCTGGTCATCCCGAAGGCAAGTTCTCCTGGCCGGATCAAGGAGAACATTGCCGTCTTCGACTTTGAACTGGACACCGCCGACATCGAACGCATGGCAGAACTCGAGCGCCACCACCGGACGGGTTCGCACCCGGACAACGTGAACTAGGACTATCCGTATGGAAAAAGTGGACACCTCGCAATCGCCTGACGGTGCCCAGGCCCCTGACAAGTTCTTCAGCGCGTCCTTGCCCGGGCGGACACACGCCTCGGACGTCGATGTGGACGGAAGCAATATCGCGTATTGGACCTATGAGCCCGTGTCCGCCACCGCTGCAACCCGCACCATCCTGGTCATCCACGGTTTCCGGGGCGACCACCACGGGCTGCTTCGCGTCGCCGACCAGCTCCCCGAAATGCGCATCATCATGCCTGACCTGCCGGCCTTCGGCAGCTCGGAACCCTTCGTTGGCGACGAGCACAGCGTGGAACGCTACGGCCGGTTCATCTCCAGCTTCATGGCAGCGGTCGGCCTCGGCCCCAAGACAGTACTGCTGGGGCACTCCTTCGGTTCCATCGTGGCCAGCCACTTCGCAGCAGCGCACCCGGGATCCATCTACCCCCTGATTCTGGTCAACCCCATTGCCGCGCCGGCACTTGAAGGCCCCAAAGGCATCATGACCAAACTGGCTGTGTTGTACTACCAACTCTCGGCAAGGCTCCCCCGCCCCCTGGGGCTGGCCGTACTCCGCAACCGGGCGATCGTACGCATCATGAGCATCACCATGGCCAAAACCAAGGACAAGAACCTGCGCCGGTTCATCCACGCACAGCATGACGCCTATTTCAGTGCCTTCGCCGACCGGAACAGCCTGCTCGAATCCTTCAAGGCCTCGGTCTCAGGCAACGTAGCAGAGGTCGCCGAACGGCTGGCCCTCCCGGTTCTCCTCATCGCCGGCGAGAAAGATGAGATCGCCACCCTTCCCAACCAGCACAAACTGATGAAGCGCCTGCCCGACGGAACGCTGGAAGTGATTCCCGACGTCGGGCACCTCATCCATTACGAGACACCGGCCCCGGCCGCAGCAGCCATCCGCACCTTCCTGGAGGAACATCCCGCGTGAAAATCGTCATCGACGCCCGCTTTACCCGAACGGACCACCACGATGGCATCAGCCGCTACGGTTCCAGCCTCATAGCAGCTACATCGAAGATCGCAGACGTGACCATGCTGATCAGCGACAAGCGCCAGCTTGCCCTGCTGCCGGATGTTCCCTACGTGCTGATCAACAGCCCCCTCTCCCCACTGGAGCTGTTTGTTGCCCGCAAAGTCAATCCGCTGGGCGCAGACGTCGTAGTCTGCCCCATGCAAACCATGGGTACCCTGGGGCGGCGGTATGGCCTGGTCCTGACATTGCATGACCTCATCTACTACGAGCACCCCACGCCCCCCGGTTTCCTCCCGGCTCCCGTCCGATTGCTGTGGCGGCTCTACCACAAGGCATTTTGGCCGCAGCGCCTCCTGCTGAACCGTGCCGACATTGTGGCCACCATCAGCCAGACGACCCGCGCCCTCATGGCCAAGTACGCACTGACGCAACGGCCGGTGCGCATCGTCGGCAACGCACCCCAACCCGGCCAGACACCCCGCGATCCTGCTGCGGGCGCTGACAAGACGCTGCTGTACATGGGGTCGTTCATGCCGTACAAGAACGTGGAAACGATGATCCGGGGCATGGCCGGGCTGCCGGACTTCACACTGCACCTGCTCAGCCGGATCACTCCGGAACGCAAAGCGGAACTGGAAGCGATGGTTCCGCAAGGAGCCAAGGTGGAGTTCCACAACGGCGTCACGGACGCCCAATACGACGAACTCCTTCTGCGGGCCACCGCGCTTATCAGCCTTTCCCGTGCAGAGGGTTATGGCTTGCCGCTGGTGGAGGCCATGGCGCTGGGAACGCCCGTGATCGCCAGCGACATCCCGATTTTCCGTGAAGTAGGCGGCGATGCCGTGAGCTACGTGAACCCGGATTCTGCTTCTGAATTCGCAGCCGCCGTCACGGCCTTGGCTGAGGATTCCCTCTGGCAGGAGCGCTCCGTGCGGTCAGTGGAGCGTGCGGCAGAATTCAACTGGGACGAGTCGGCACAGCAACTCCTTGCAGCAGCCGAGGAAGTAGTGGCCCTGCGGAAACGCAAAGGCTGACGCGCCGGCTAAAGTACGTCCACGCCGTCCAGACGGACTTGCACAGGGCCGGACGTGCGCTTGGCGGCGCTGGCGGCCTTCACGGCGCGCATGGCACGGGTTGCCGCGGCTGCGTCCGCGTAGGGAATGAAGTAAAGCGTCCTGACATCGGCATCATCCGCTGGTGACTGCGTGGTTCCTGTGAGCGCCTGAAGGGGCGCCGGCCCGGCGCTGCGGAGTTTGGTGCCCGACGGCAGCGCTGCACTGGCCTCGAAGGCCTGCGAAAAGTGTCCGACCTCGGCCCTCCCGCCGGTGATGGAGGCTACCCGTACCGCTGGGGGCAACTGCAGTTCCTTTCGCAGTGCCAGCTCGCGCGAAGCGTATCCCGGGCCGTCCCAACGCAGCAACGCACCGGTCGCGGCGGTATCGTCTGCCGTGATCACCACAAGTCCGCCCTGGCTTGCGGGCTTGACCAGCGCGGCAGCGTTGAACCAGCGCCTGACAGTGTCCTCGCCTGCCCGGAGGTTCTCGCGCCGGAGCAACGAGTTTCCGTCCAGCAGCAAGGCCGCAGCGTAGCCGTGGGCAGCCACGGGCTCAGCCCCGACAGTTGCCACTACCAGGGCCGGAGCATCAGGCACCGTCGCTTTGATGTGCTCACCCGAGGAAGTCACCACCGCCTTGCCCGGGAAGGCCCTCCCCAGTTCCTCCGCCGTCCGCATCACACCCGCAGCGCCTCGCCGGAGACGGGTTCCGCTGCAATGGCTACAGCGCCATTGAGGTGCCGGCGTCGAGCACCAGCGGCACGCAGGAATGGCCGATCCGCTGGCTACCGCCAACGGCCCTTGGCAGGCGTTGCAGCGGGCAAGTTCACGGCACGTCTCGCACACCAACGACGGTGCATAGCCGGCCCGGGCAACCTGCACCAGGACCGGACCCCGCTCGAGGCCTTCCTTCGCCGCGCGCCACGCGGCCCCGGGCAGGCGGGCAACGCGTGCCAGGGGATCTCGTTCCTGCTCAAAACTGTCAGCCGTGTTGAGCACCCGGGGAACCGTCGAACGGACCACGGATCGTGGTGCCTCAATGGGTACCGCCCACTGCATCTCGACGAGGCGTTGAAGTTCTGTGCTGCGGCTGTGCGATGCCAGGAGGCAGGCGGCAGCCTCCTGTTCGGCACGCAGCAGCAGGACCTCCCGGGTATGCGCGTAGGGTGTCCGTTGTTCGATGTGGAGGTCATCGCCGTCATCCCAGCACACCACAAGGCCCAGATTCTGCACAGGGGCGTAGGCGGCTGAACGCGTGCCTATTGCCACTCCAGCGGAACCAGTCAGCAGCCGAAGGAAGTTCCGGTAGCGGGGCGTCTGGCCGTCGTCCGCGGTGAGCCGGGCGACGTCCGACTGAGGCAAGACATTTTCCAGCGCCGCTTCAACCCGTTCCAGGTCCCGATAGTCGGGTACGACCACCACGGCGCCCCGGCCCGAGGAGCGGACAGCCGCGACCGCGGAAGCGACAAGAGCCGGCCATCCGTTGGGGCCGAATCCCTGCAAGGCGGTCAGGACAGCCTTGGGTGTACCGCCACCGGACAAGTGCTGCACGTACGCTGCACCGTTGGAGTAAGCCCTCCAGCCATCGGGCGGACTGGAACCCAGCTCAGGCGTACCGGCAGCAACCAGCTCGCCGGCGAGCAATTCTTTCTCCACTTTGGCGACCCTGGGCGGGACAGCAGTCCGGAGGACGTCGCTGAGCGTACCTGCATACCGGGAAGCGACACTAGCAGCCAGCTCCGCGATGGCAGGAGTCAGGACGGCCACCGGGGAGACGACTTTGTGGAGGGTCGCCAGGGAATGGGAACCCTCCGAATCCGCGCGGCGCTCTACGATGTAGCCGTTCAGCTCCTGGCCATTGAACTTGACCTTGACGCGAACGCCGGGAACAGCCACGTCAGCAAGTTCCGCGGGCACGCTGTAGTCGAATGGCCTGTCCAAATGTGGCAACGAAGATTCAAGCACTACCCGCGCCACGGGGTTCTCCGCGGCGAGGGGCGGCCCGTTGACAGCTGCCCGCTCTGGAAAACCCTGCAGCAGTGAAGGCTGCAGCAACGACGGCTGGGCTTCGAATCCTGCCATGCACTTCACCTCCACCTCACCATTGGACATCCACGAATATCGTCAACGCAGAATGCCCGCAGCGGGATGTGACCCGCTGCGGGCATCTCTCTGGCTTCAGCAAACCATGGGGCACCGACAAAGTTGTAACCCGTGGCCCAGGCCGCGCAAAAGCAAAAGGATCAGGCGTTGAAGTATTCCTTCAGGTCATCAACCCGGTCCAGCCGCTCCCACGTGAAGTCGGGGTCATCGCGGCCAAAGTGGCCGTGCGCCGCCGTCTTGGCGTAAATGGGGCGCTTCAGGTCAAGGGCGTCAATGATGGCCCGGGGACGCAGGTCGAAGAGTTCCGTGATGGCCTCGCTGATACGGGCCGGGTCAACCGTCTCCGTGCCGAACGTCTCAACGTAGGTTCCAACGGGGCGGGCCTGGCCGATGGCGTAGGCGATCTGGATCTCGGCACGCTTGGCCAGTCCTGCGGCGACAACGTTCTTGGCGACCCATCGCATGGCGTACGCAGCCGAGCGGTCCACCTTGGACGGATCCTTGCCGGAGAACGCTCCACCACCGTGCCGGGAGAATCCGCCGTACGTATCAACGATGATTTTGCGGCCGGTAAGGCCGGCGTCTCCTACCGGGCCGCCGATCACGAAGGCACCGGCGGGGTTCAGGATGTTGGCAGTGTGCGCGATATCCAGGTTGGACGCGGACAACACGGGGTCGATCACGTAGCTGGCGAGATCCGCACGGAGCTGCTCCAGGCTCGCTTCCTCGGCATGCTGGCTGGAGATGACCACTGTTTCCACGGACACGGGCCGGTCGCCGTCGTAACCTACCGTGACCTGGGTCTTGCCGTCGGGGCGGAGATACGCGAGCTCGCCGTTCTTGCGGACTTCGGTGAGGCGTTCCGAGAGGCGGTGTGCCAGCCAGATGGGAGTAGGCATGTAGGAGGCGGTCTCGTCGCTGGCGTAGCCAAACATGATGCCCTGGTCGCCGGCGCCCTGGAGGTCGTAATCGTCTTCCTGGCGGCCTTCGCGGGCCTCAAGCGAGTTGAAGACGCCACCGGCGATGTCGTTGGACTGTTGGCCGATGGAGACGGAGACACCGCAGCGGGCGCCGTCGAAGCCGTTGGCCGAGGAGTCGTATCCGATACCGAGAATGGTTTCGCGTACGATCTGCGGGATCTCGACGTAAGCGTCAGTGGTGACCTCACCGGCCACGTGGACCAGGCCGGTGGTGGCCATGGTCTCCACGGCAACGCGGGATTCAGGATCCGCGGCCAGCAACGCGTCAAGAATGGAGTCGCTGATCTGGTCGCAGATCTTGTCCGGGTGCCCTTCGGTGACCGACTCTGAGGTGAAGAGCCGGAGCTTGGACGGGGTGCCATGGTGTTCATGGTGCAGCGGTAAAGTCACTCGTCCACCTTACTGGGTTGCGGGACAGCGGAAACTTCCGTGTGTCCCTTTGCTAAGAATTCGGGTGTGGGTTCGGTTACACAGCGGGAAAAACCCGTGCAAGCTCGGCGCCCACCCGGTCGATCACGGCGGCCGCAACGTCGGCCTTGGAGCCTGCGGCGGACTCCGGTTCTGCCCCGTGGCCTGAAAGGATGACGACGGAGTTGTCGTCCTGGCCAAACACACGGCCGATGCCAACATGGTTGACTACCAGGAGGTCGCAGCCCTTGCGCTTGAGCTTGGCTGTGGCGTGCTCCAGGACGTCTCGTTGGGCATCGCCCGTTTCGGCCGCGAAGCCCACGATCAGTTGCTTGCCACCTTCGGCATTCCGCCGTTCAACGAGCTCGTGCAGGATATCCGGGTTCCGGACCAGGTGCACCAACGGTGCGTCCTCGCCGTCGACCTTCTTAATCTTGGTGTCTGAAACTTCCGCCGGACGGAAGTCCGCCACAGCCGCCGCCATAATAACGACGTCGGAATCGGCCGCCGCTTTCAGCGCCGCTTCCCGCAACTCCAAGGCAGACTCAACGCGGACAAGCTCGACGCCGGCCGGCGGCTCGACGTCCATATGGGCCGCAAGGAAACGGACAGTGGCTCCGGCGGACAGCGCGGCAGCGGCCAGGGCCGCGCCTTGCTTTCCCGATGAGCGGTTGCCCAGGAAGCGCACCGGATCCAAGGCTTCCCTGGTTCCGCCGGCGGAGATGGTCACGACGCGTCCGGCAAGGACACCGGACTGGCTGCCCTGTACCGGCGAGGATTCCGTGCCGGCAAGGGCCATGGCAGCAGCGAAGATCGCTTCAGGTTCCGGCAGGCGGCCCGGGCCCGAGTCCGCGCCGGTAAGGCGCCCGGAGGCAGGCTCAAGGACTGTGACGCCGCGGCTGCGCAACGTCTCCACGTTGGCCTGGGTTGCGGCGTGTTGCCACATTTCCGTGTGCATGGCCGGAGCAAAGAGGACAGGCCCGTGGGCCATGAGGAGCGTGTTGGTAAGGAGGTCGCCCGCCTGTCCGGTGGCTGCCTTGGCCAGGAGGTCGGCCGTGGCTGGAGCCACGACGATCAGGTCAGCCTCATGTCCCAACCGGACATGGTTGACCTTCTCGACGTCGTCAAAGACGCTGTTGCTCACCGGATTGCCCGAGAGGGCCTCCCATGTAGCCACACCAACAAAGCGGGTGGCCGCTTCCGTGGGAATGACCGTCACCTTGTGACCGGCTTCAGTAAAAAGCCGGAGGAGCGATGCAACCTTGTAGGCTGCGATCCCTCCCCCGACTCCGAGGACTATGCGCACGTGACCTCCGTCAACAGGCAGTCTGTTTTATTCTGCGGGCTCGATCGGCGTGGAGACCAGGAGGCCTTCGTTGATCTCGCGCAGGGCGATCGAAAGCGACTTTTCGTTCAGCTTGGTGTCGACCAGCGGGCCAACGTACTCGAAGAGGCCCTCGTGAAGCTGGGCGTAGTACGCATTGATCTGGCGGGCACGCTTGGCGCCGAAGATCACCAGGCCGTACTTGGAATCGGCAGCCTCAAGCAGCGAATCGATCGGCGGGTTGATGATGCCTTCAAGGTTCGTGGACACGAATTCTCCAAATTCTAGCGGGCCAACAAATGCAGGCGCTTTAGCGCCCGTGCGGGGTAAGCCCCATGAGTGAAACAAGCTCGTCCGCTGCCCGGCGAACGTCGTCATTGATGACGGTGTGGTCAAACTCCGGTTCAGCAGCAAGTTCCAGTTTAGCGGTTTCCAGCCTGCGCTGCTGTTCCTCGGGGGTTTCGGTGCCCCGGCCCACCAGCCGACGCACCATTTCATCCCAGCTCGGCGGGGCCAGGAACACGAAATTGGCGTCAGGGACTGCCTCTTTCACCTGCCGGGCACCCTGCAGGTCGATCTCGAGCAACACCGACTTCCCTTCGGCAATCGCTGCATTCACCGTGCTGCGGAGGGTTCCGTACCGGTTGTGTCCGTGGACAACAGCCCATTCGAGAAGTTCACCCGCTGCAACCAGGTCATCAAATTCTTCAGCGGTCTTGAAGAAGTAGTGGACGCCGTCCTGCTCCCCCGGACGGGCGGCCCGGGTAGTTGCCGAAACTGAGAGCCAGACCTCCGGATAGTTGTCCCTGATGTAGGTTGAAACGGTTCCCTTGCCAACGGCAGTGGGGCCTGCAAGGACAGTCAGTCCAGGATTCTTGCTCACGGATTCCTTCGGGGAGATGCGTCAAACGCTTTGCTGGGTATCCATAAAATCTACCAGCGCCCGGGCCTGGTGAATTCCCAGCCCCCTGATCCGCCGGGATCCGGCGATTCCAATCTCCGCCATGATCCCGGCGGCCCTGACGGGTCCAATACCCGGCAGGGCCTCCAGCAATTCCACGACCCGCATGCGGGCTATCGCCTCATCGGTGGTGCCCGACGAGATCAGCTCGGCAATGCTCAGCTCACCGTGCTTGAGCCTTTCCTTGGCTGCCGCACGCACGGCACGTGCCTTGGCAGCCTTCTCAAGGGCATCGGAACGTTCCTGCGGTGTCAGCTCTTTAAGGCCCACTGCCAAACCCCTGTCAGATCGAGATTGTGATCCAGATCACGCGGACTGATCCTGAACCTACCGGCAGGGGCCCGGTTGCGCAATGCAGCCAGGCAACTTACTCGGAACGGAGCCCATCCCGGGTCTGCTCGGTAGCAGCCCGCAAGGCCGTAACCGAGGGTCCAGCGGCCAGGATTCCCCGGCTTGATGTCGCGAGGACAGTCGGATACGCGGCCCCAAAAGTGGCACGGAGATCGGCGGGGGTAGCGCCCTGGGCACCGAGTCCCGGGGCCAGGATGGCACCACGGACCGGACCGAGGTCGATGTCGAGGTCCTCCAACGCCGAACCAATGGTGGCACCCACCACCAGGCCAACCGAACCCAGGACCCCGTCATAGCGCGCGTTCTCCGCGGCGGCCTCGGCCACAATGCGCCGGGCAACGGAATCAGCGCCGCCAACATGCTGGACGGACTTGCCCTCCGGGTTGGATGTTAACGCGAGCACAAACACTCCCCTGCCGTATTGGGCGGCGAGATCCAGCGCCGGACGCAGCGACTCAAAGCCCAGGTATGGGCTCAAGGTCACAGAGTCCGCGGCCAGCGATGACCCGTCCCGCAGCCAGGCATCGGCGTAGGCAGCCATCGTGGAGCCAATATCACCACGCTTGGCGTCAGCGATGCTCAGGACACCCGCTTCCGAGGATGCGGCCAGGGTACGCTCCAGCACTGCCATGCCGGCAGAGCCGTGCCGCTCGTACAGTGCCACTTGCGGCTTCACCGCGGCAGCGAGGGAACCCACTGCCTCCACCACCGTCAGCGAAAAGCGTTCCAGCCCGGCGGCGTCGTCGTTCAGTCCCCACTCAGCCAGGAGCTGCGGGTGCGGGTCGATCCCGACGCACAGCGGCCCGCGGTCCGCCATGGCGGCAGCCAGCCGGGAGCCGAACGACTCCCGGACCGGCTGCTGTTCCAGGTGCGGCGAAGCAGACTCAGGCATTGGCTGCTTCCACTGCCGCTGCCAGGTTGCCTGCGTGCTCCTGCAGGCTGGTCACGGACCATTCGTAGGTCCGCAGCGCTTCAATGGCCTGTACTGCAGCGTTGAACTCGGCCACGGTGGTGATGCAAGGAATACCAATGGACGTCGCAGCGGCACGGAGTTCGTACCCGTCGCTGCGGGCTTCGCCGCCTGAGGGCGTGTTGAAGACCATGTCGATCTCGCCGGCAACGACGAGGTCGGCGATGGTTCCTTCGCCTTCGGCGCTGCTGCCCTCGGCGACCTTGCGCACCGGAGTGGCCTGGATGCCGTTGCGGCGCAGGACATCTGCCGTGCCACCGGTGGAGACGATCTCGAAACCGAGGTCCGAGAGGCGCTTGACGCCCATGATCACCGAACGCTTGTCACGGTTGGCGACCGAGACGAAGATCTTGCCTTCGGTGGGCAGAGCGTTGTTTGCTGCGGCCTGGCTCTTGGCGAATGCGGTATCGAAGTGCTTATCGATACCCATGACCTCGCCGGTGGAGCGCATTTCAGGACCGAGCAGGGAGTCCACAACCTTGCCCTCCGGGGTGCGGAAGCGGCTGAACGGCAGGACGGCTTCCTTGACGGCAACCGGAGCATCCAGGGGCAGGGTGGAGCCGTCCCCCGTCTCCGGCAGCATCTTGTAGGCAGTGCGGAGCTGGTTGATGGTGACACCCGTGCCGATGAGCGCCGCGGCCTTGGCCATCTGGACACCCGTGGCCTTGGAGACGAACGGAACCGTGCGGGAGGCCCGCGGGTTGGCTTCAAGGACGTACAGGACATCGGAAGCCAGCGCGAACTGGATGTTGATCAGGCCGCGGACACCCACGCCCTCGGCGATGGCACGCGTTGCGGTGCGCACGCGTTCGATCACGTTGTTGCCAAGGGTGATCGGAGGAAGCACGCAGGCAGAGTCACCCGAGTGGATGCCGGCCTCTTCGATGTGTTCCATGATGCCACCGAGGTACATGTCGGTGCCGTCGAAGAGTGCGTCGACGTCGATTTCGACGGCGTCCTCAAGGAAGCGGTCGATCAACACCGGGTGGTCCGGGGTGATCTCGGTGGCGTTGGCGATGTAGCGGGAGAGGTTGGCTTCGTCGTAGACGATCTCCATGCCACGGCCACCCAGGACGTACGACGGGCGCACCAGGACCGGGTAGCCGATCTCATCGGCGATCTTCTTGGCGTCCTCGAAGGAGACGGCGGTGCCGTTCTTCGGGGAGGTCAAGCCGGCTTCGTCCAGCACGCGGGCGAAGGCGCCACGGTGCTCGGCGAGGTCGATGGCCTCAGGCGAGGTGCCCAGGATCGGTACGCCGGCATCGGCGAGCTGCTGCGCCAGCTTGAGGGGAGTCTGACCGCCGAGCTGCACGAAGACACCCATGACGCCGCCGGTGCGTTCTTCTGCCGCGATGACCTCGAGGACGTCCTCAAGGGTCAGCGGTTCGAAGTACAGGCGCGTGGAGACGTCGTAGTCGGTGGAGACTGTCTCGGGGTTGCAGTTGACCATGACAGTCTCGTACCCGGCCTTGCGCAGGGCCATGGAAGCGTGCACGCAGGAGTAGTCGAACTCGATGCCCTGGCCAATGCGGTTGGGGCCGGAGCCGAGGATGATGACCGAGGGCTTGGCGTGCAGGCCCACCTCATCTTCTTCGTCATAGGACGAGTAGTGGTACGGAGTGTAAGCGGCGAACTCTGCAGCACAGGTGTCCACCGTCTTGTAGACCGGACGGATGCCCAGTGCCTGGCGGACACCACGGACCACTGCCTCATTGTTGTGCGTCAAAGCACCGATTTGCTCGTCGGAGAAACCGTGGCGCTTGGCATTGCGCAGCATTTCCTCGGTGAGCACGCCGGCCTTGCGGATCTGCTGCGCAGTCTCGTTGAGCAACTGCAGCTGGTCCAGGAACCAGGGGTCGATCTTGGTGGCCTCGAAGACCTCTTCCAGGCTGGCCCCGCCCAGGAGGGCCCGCTGCACCTGGTGCAGCCGGTCGGTGGTGGGACGCTTGGCCTTCTCAAGGAGCTCGGCAACTTCGTATTCGGGGACGGAGCTGAAGTCCAGCTGCGAGCCCTTCTGCTCCAGGGAACGCAGGGCCTTCTGCAGGGCCTCGGTGAAGTTGCGGCCCATGGCCATGGCCTCGCCGACGGACTTCATGGTGGTGGTGAGGGTGTTGTCCGCTGCCGGGAACTTCTCGAATGCGAAACGGGGAACCTTGACCACAACGTAGTCCAGGGTCGGCTCGAACGATGCCGGCGTCTTCTGGGTGATGTCGTTGGGGATCTCGTCAAGCGTGTAGCCCAGGGAGAGCTTGGTGGCGATCTTTGCGATCGCGAAACCTGTTGCCTTCGATGCCAGGGCCGAGGAGCGGGAAACGCGGGGGTTCATCTCGATGACCACCACGCGGCCCGTGGCAGGGTCGATAGCGAACTGGATGTTGCAGCCACCGGTGTCCACGCCGACTTCGCGGATGACGGCAATGGAGACGTCTCGCAGCTTCTGGTACTCGCGGTCCGTCAGGGTCAGGGCCGGAGCTACCGTGATGGAGTCGCCGGTGTGGACGCCTACGGGATCGAAGTTCTCGATGGAGCACACAACAACGACGTTGTCGTTCTTGTCGCGCATCATCTCCAGCTCGTATTCCTTCCAGCCAAGGATGCTCTCTTCGAGCAGGACCTCGGTGGTGGGGCTGTACTGGAGGCCCTGGCCGACGATGCGGCGGAGGTCGTCCTCGTTGTACGCCAAGCCGGAGCCCAGGCCACCCATGGTGAAGGAAGGACGGACCACCATCGGGTACCCGAGGTCTTCCGCTGCCGCAAATGCTTCGTCCATGGTGTGGATGATGTGGCTGCGTGCGGACTCTGCGCCGCAACGTTCCACCACGCCCTTGAACTTCTCGCGGTCTTCGCCGAGCTCGATGGCGGCAATGTTCGCACCAATGAGTTCCACGTTGTACTTCTCCAGCACACCGTTCTTGTCCAACGCGATGGCGGTGTTCAGTGCCGTCTGGCCGCCCAGGGTGGGCAGGATGGCGTCCGGGCGCTCCTTGGCGATGATCTTCTCCACCACCTCGGGTGTGATGGGCTCAACGTAGGTGGCATCCGCGAACTCGGGGTCCGTCATGATGGTGGCGGGGTTGGAGTTCACGAGGATGACGCGCAGGCCTTCCTCCTTGAGGACACGAAGGGCCTGGGTGCCGGAGTAGTCGAACTCGGCAGCCTGGCCAATGACGATCGGGCCTGAACCAATGACGAGGACGCTCTTGAGATCTGTACGCTTGGGCATTACTTCTTGTCCTCAGTCTTGGAGTCGTTGGAGTCGTTGGTGTTATCGCCTGTGGCCTTGGACTTGGTGTCGGCCATGAGGTCGATGAAGCGGTCAAAGAGGTAGGCGGCATCGTGCGGGCCAGCCGCGGCTTCGGGGTGGTACTGGACCGAGAACGCGGGGATGTCCAGGCAGGCGAGCCCTTCAACGACGTCGTCGTTCAAGGAAACGTGGCTGACTTCAACGCGGCCGTAGCGCTCTTCCGGTGCCACCGTGGCGCCGTTCAGCGGCGCGTCGACGGCGAAGCCGTGGTTCTGGGAGGTGATCTCCACCTTGCCCGTGCGGCGGTCCATGACGGGCTGGTTGATGCCGCGGTGGCCGTAACGGAGCTTGTACGTACCAAATCCGAGGGCGCGGCCGAGGATCTGGTTGCCGAAGCAGATACCGAAGTACGGCAGCTTCTCGTCCAGCACCGAACGCAGGAGCTTCACCTGGTGATCGGCCGTCGCGGGGTCGCCCGGACCGTTGGACATGAAGAAACCGTCCGGGTTCACGGCGTTGACGTCCTCAACCGTGGAGGTAGCCGGCAGGACATGGACACGCACGCCGCGCTCGGCAAAGCGGATCGGGGTCATGGCCTTGATGCCCAGGTCCACAGCGGCGATGGAGAACCGCGGTTCGCCTTCCCAACCGTGGTCCTTGGGTTCAACAACATAGGCCTCGTCAATGGAGACTTCCTCGGCCAGGGCTGCGCCTTCCATCGGAGCACTTGCCAGGACGGTGTCCAGCAGTTCCTTGTCGGTTGCCTGGGCGGCCTCGCCGGAGAAGATGCCTGCGCGCATGGTCTTGTGCTCGCGGAGGTGGCGGGTGATGGCGCGGGTGTCCACGCCCTGGATGCCGACAACACCCTGCTCCGTGAGTTCGTCATCCAGCGAACGCTCGGAGCGCCAGTTGGACGGTCGGCGTGCGGCGTCGCGCACAATGTACCCGGCCACCCAGATGCGGCGGGACTCGGCATCTTCACTGTTGACACCCGTGTTGCCGATGTGCGGCGCAGTCTGGACGACCAGCTGACGCGCGTAGGAAGGGTCGGTAATGGTTTCCTGGTAACCGGTCATGCCGGTGGCGAATACCGCTTCACCGAGCGCGGTCCCCTGGGCGCCGTAGCTGCGGCCGCGGAACATGCGGCCGTCTTCGAGCACCAGCACTGCTGCTGAGGAGGTGGGGGTGGTGGCTGCTTTACTATCCGTCACTTTATTACTTTCCACTATCGGCATCTGCCTGAGGGGCTGCGGAGATCAATTCCTGGAGGGCTTCGAGGAGGAGCTGCTTGTCGGCTGCGTGCCTGGACCGGAAACCGGTGTCCAGTTCGCGGGTGCCCAGTTTCCAGCTGATGACCACGAGTCCGTCCTTTTCGACGAACTTCCCGGTCATGCCGTCTGCTGGGTGGCTGTCCTGCACAGCCGAGCGCGGGATAAAGACCGGGGCGGCGCCGGATCGGTCAAACAGCACGCCTTCGGCGTGAATGCTCAGTTCCGCGTTGGTCCGGATGCCCAGGCCCTGGACGGCGATTCGGTCCAGCCAGTCGCCCGCGGTCGTGGTGGCCACGTATTGGCCATCTGCGACGACGGTGGCAGGGGTCAGCTGCTCCGGAACCTCGGGGAGGCGTTCGACGTCGGCTTGTCGCCTCAGTCGGTTCCGCCAACCCAGCCAGAGCATCGCCAGCACCACGGCGATCAACGGAACCGTGATGAGCACGGTCAATGTCTGGTTGTCCATCAGTTACCGCTGACTGCAGGGTAGCGGTACGGGGTGTTGAGTTTGCCGTCGAGGACAGTGGGGTGGCCCTTGAAGAAGGTCGCCACCACTGAACCGGGCAGCTCTTTGCCCTTGAACGGTGAATTGCGGCCCATGGTTGCCATTTTATGGGGGTCGACGGTCCAACGCGCAGCCGGGTCCACCAAGATGACGTTGGCGGGCTCCCCGATGTCCAATGGGCGCCCTTGGTCGGCAACGCGTCCGATCACGGCCGGAGTAAACGAGGTAACCCTGGCGAAGTCTGCCCACGACATAAGGCCGGTTTCGATCATGGTTTCCTGCACCACTGAGAGCGCGGTCTCCAGGCCGGTCATGCCCATTGCTGCCTGTGCCCATTCACACTCTTTGTGCTCACTGGGGTGCGGAGCGTGGTCGGTGCCCACGACGTCGATGGTGCCATCGGCGAGGCCCTCGCGCAGTGCCTGCACATCGGCGTCCGTGCGGAGCGGCGGATTGACCTTGTACACGGGATCGTAGCTGCGGACCAGTTCGTCGGTCAGGAGCAGGTGGTGCGGGGTGACTTCAGCGGTGACGTTGATGCCGCGGGCCTTGGCCCAGCGTACGATCTCCACGGAACCGGCGGTGGAGACGTGGCAGACGTGCAGGCGGGAACCAACATGCTGGGCGAGCAGGACGTCGCGGGCAATGATGCTCTCCTCGGCCACGGCCGGCCACCCTGTCAGCCCCAGCACCGCCGAGACAGCGCCTTCGTTCATCTGTGCCCCGGCGGTAAGGCGGGGTTCCTGCGCGTGCTGGGCCACGACGCCGTCGAACGCTTTGACGTACTCCAGTGCGCGGCGCATGATGACGGGATCGTGGACGCAAATGCCGTCATCGGAAAACATCCGGACCTGGGCGCGCGAGTCCGCCATGGCGCCGAGCTCGGCAAGCTGCTCGCCGGCCAATCCCACGGTGACCGCGCCGACCGGACGCACGTCAACCCAACCGGAGGCTCGGCCCAGGCTGTGGACCTGCTCGACGACGCCGGCAGTGTCCGCTACCGGGTTGCTGTTGGCCATTGCATGCACGGCGGTAAAGCCACCAAGCGCAGCGGCCCGGGTTCCGGTCTCCACGGTTTCAGCGTCCTCGCGGCCCGGTTCGCGGAGGTGGGTGTGGACATCGACCATACCCGGCAGTGCGATCAGGCCCTTGCCGTCAACGACCGTGGCGTCGCCGTCCGCGAGGTCCTTCCCGCGCGCTTCGATGATGCCGTCGCGGATCAACAAGTCTTCAGGTTCACCGCCGAGGATGGCTGCCCCACGAATCAGGTAGGTGTTCTCTGCCATCAGTTGGTCTCCTTGCTGGACTGGATTGCGTTCGGGACAGCTTCGCGGGAATCCCCGGAGAGCAGCAGGTAAAGGGCGGCCATGCGGACCGAGACACCATTGCGTACCTGCGCAAGCACAGTGGAACGCGGCGAATCCGCGGCGGCCGAGGAAATCTCCAGGCCGCGGTTCATGGGGCCAGGGTGCATGATGATGGTGTCCTTCATGCCAAGGTCATCAAGGGCACGGAGACGCGCGTCGTCGAAACCCCAGCGCCGTGAGTACTCGCGGGTTGATGGGAAGAACGACGCGTTCATCCGCTCACCCTGGACACGCAGCATCATCATGGCGTCGATGCCGGCTTCCAAGGTCTCGTCCAGGTTGTAGCTGACCTTGCATGGCCAGTGCTCGACGCCGATGGGCAGCAGGGTGGGTGGCGCCACCAAGGTGACGTCAGCTCCGAGGGTCTTCAACAACCAGACGTTGGAACGGGCCACCCGGGAGTGCAGGACGTCACCGGCGATTGCCACGCGCATGCCCTTGAGATCGGCTCCCGTGGAAGCCGTTCCCTTGAGCTGGGCCCAGTGCCGGCGCATGGTGAACGCGTCCAGGAGTGCCTGCGTGGGGTGTTCGTGGGTGCCGTCACCGGCGTTGATCACGGCAGCGTCAATCCAGTCCGTCGCTGCGAGGCGATGGGGTGCCCCGGAGGCCCAGTGGCGGATGACCACCGCGTCAGCGCCCATGGCAGCCAACGTCTGTGCGGTGTCCTTGAGCGACTCGCCCTTGGACACCGAGGAACCCTTGGCTGCGAAGTTGATGACGTCAGCGGACAGGCGTTTGGCTGCGGCTTCGAACGAGATGCGCGTACGGGTGGAGTCCTCGAAGAACAGGTTGACCACTGTCCTGCCGCGCAGGGCAGGAAGCTTCTTCACTTCACGCTCGCCCACTGCCGACATTTCCTCGGCCGTATCCAGGACCCGGATGGCATCGAAGGCGCTGAGGTTCTCGGTGGAAAGGAGGTGCTTCACTTGCCCGCCTCGATCACGACTTCGTTGACGGGCACGCCATCCACGGTGTCGATTTCCTCCAGGTGGACCCGGACTTTTTCGGAACTTGAAGTCGGCAGGTTCTTGCCAACGTGGTCTGCGCGGATCGGCAGCTCCCGGTGGCCCCGGTCCACCAAAACGGCCAAACGGACAATCCGCGGGCGGCCAAGGTCCACCAAGGCATCCAGTGCGGCCCGGATGGTACGGCCTGAATACAGGACGTCATCGATCAGGACAACCACTTTGTTGTCAATCCCCGACAACGGCAGGCGGGTGTGGCGCGGGGGCCGGGTGGGCTGGTGCGAGAGATCGTCACGGAACATGGTGACATCCAGTTGGCCGACAATCGTTTCGGCGTTGACCGTGGGGTCGGCAGCTGCGATTTTGTTGGCGAGCCGCACGGCCAATGGATAGCCGCGGCTGGGAATGCCCAAAAGAACCAAATCCTGGGAGCCCTTGTTGGCTTCAAGGATCTCGTGGGCGATACGAGTGAGCGCACGGTCAATATCCGCCTGGTTGAGGACAACCCGCGACGGCAGGTGCGCTGAAGTGACTTCAGTCATCGCTCGTCTCCCCTTTCCCCGCCTCACGGGACGGAATTAAAAAAGGAATATTTGCTTTTCCAAGCTACCACAACGCCAGTTTCCCGCTTCACCCGCGGGCGCCGGGCGGCACGAGTTTAAGCTCACATTCCCCGCCGTGGAATAGGCTCATTCCCATGACCATGAACCCTCACGGCCAACCCTATCCGCGGCCCTATGTGGAACCTGGCGCCAACCCCACCTGGATGGGGCGGGTGCAGCCCGCCAACTACCAGCACGCTCCAGGGAATCCGGCATCACTCCCCCAACAAACCTGGGCAATGCCGCCGGCGCCGAAACGGTCCATGGGCACACTTCCGCTGGTCATCGGTGGCGGGATCCTGGCACTTGCCAGCCTGCTGCTGGTACTCCCCTTCCTTCTGGGCAACACGGGAATCACTGGCTTCGTGATTGGCTTCGTCGCCTCCCTCATTCCGTTGACCGTGGTGCTGCTCACCGTCCGCCTCATTGATCGCTGGGAGCCGGAACCAAAGCGGCTCCTTTGGTTCGCCTTTACGTGGGGCGCCGCCGTGTCCATCGCGGGCACGCTGCTGATCCAGCCCTTGTTCGCGCTGGCCGCACCCACCAGCAGCGAAGAAGCCTTCACCTACTTCATGGCCACCGTCCAGGCGCCAATCGTCGAGGAGTTCACCAAGTCGTTGGGACTGCTGGTACTGATCCTCGCGGCCCGGAAATACTTTGACGGACCCGTAGACGGCGTTGTCTTTGCCTTCACCATCGCCGCCGGATTCGCGTTCACGGAAAATATCCTCTACTTCGGGCGGGAGATTGCCTCGTCGACCGATCCCGGCACCGACTTTGTACGGATTTTTATCCTCCGCGGACTCATGTCGCCATTCGCCCACGCCGTGTTCACCGGCACCACCGGACTGGTCATGGGCTTCGCCGCCCGCAGATGGCATCCCGGCTATGCAGTGCTGGCGTTCTTCGTGGGCTTGTTGCCGGCCATGTTCCTGCACAACCGATGGAACAGCATGGGCCAGGACTTCCTGGTGGAGTACTTCGTGGTCCAGGTTCCCATTTTCCTGACGGCAACTGTGGGGATCATCCTGCTTCGCGTGGCCGAAGGGAAGCTCACGCGCCAACGACTCCTCGAATACGCCCGCGCGGGATGGTTCACACCCCCTGAAGTGGAGATGCTTGGCACGTCCAGGGGCCGGCGCCAGGCCCTGCGCTGGGCGTCCTCCCGGGGAAGGACAGCGCAAATGCGGAACTTCATCAAAGGCGCCACGGCTTTGGCCTTCACCCGCCAGCGCATCCTTAGCGGACGTGACGTACCGGTCCACCAACACGACGAACTCGAGCACCTTCGCGCCATACCTGCCCTGAGGGCGGCAGTCCTCCAATAGTGCGTGGACGGATCCTGGACAAAAAAGGACCCCCTTCCCGGTTACCCGGGAAGGGGGTCCTTCTAACCTTTGCCGCCGATCAGGCCAGCAGTGAAGGCTTGAGCTTCTGCAAACGGCCGAGCAGGCCATTAATGAACGCCGGCGACTCGTCCGTGGACATCGTCTTGGCAAGGGCGACGGCCTCGCTGACGGCTACACCATCAGGAACTTCGTCGTTGTAAAGCAGTTCCCATGCGCCGATACGGAGGATAATCAGGTCCACGGACGGCATCCGCTCCAGGGTCCAGCCCTGGGCGTAGGTCTCAAGGAATTCGTCAATGGTCGCCTGCATGGAGACCACGCCTTCAACGATTTCCACCGTGTAGGGGTTGATCACGAGGTCTGTCTTCTCCCGGCGCGCCTTGAGCGCATCGAAAGCCGAGACGGAACGCTGCTCCGCTTCGAAAAGTACTTCCAGAGCCCTGCTACGGGCTTTACCGCGGGCGCTCACTAGTCGTTGACCCGGCCCAGGTAGCTGCCATCGCGGGTGTCGACCTTGACCTTGGTGCCCTGTTCGACGAACAGGGGTACCTGGATCTCGTAGCCGGTTTCAACAGTGGCAGGCTTGGTGCCTGCGGAGGAACGGTCACCCTGGAGGCCGGGCTCCGTGTAGGTGATTTCGAGGACGACGCTCGGGGGAAGTTCGATGTAAAGCGGGGTGCCCTCATGGATGGCGATGTTGACCATCTGGTTCTCGAGCATGAAGTTGGTGGCGTCGCCTACCGTTGCACCGGAAACGGTGATCTGGTCGTAGTCCTGGGTATCCATGAACACGAAGTCTTCGCCGTCCTGGTACAGGTACTGGTAGTCGCGGCGGTCAACCGTTGCGGTTTCAATTTTCAGGCCGGCGTTGAAGGTCTTGTCGACCACCTTGCCGGACATGACGTTGCGCATTTTGGTGCGGACGAAGGCGCCGCCCTTGCCCGGCTTGACGTGCTGGAACTCAATGATGTTCCAGAGCTGGCCCTCGAGCTTCAGTACGGTCCCGTTCTTGATGTCGTTTGTGGTTGCCACTCGTATCCTCTGGTTAATCGCACTGGTTCTAGCTGCCAGCTATCTATGCCAAGCAGGCGTGCCAATCGGCGCGCCAGCGCGTATTTATCAAAAATCCAAAAACCATTCTACCGGCAAAACCGGCCGAGGCTTGCGGGCGGCGTTTCCGGTGGCTCCTAGGAAGCCAGTTCCAGCACGTTCCGGGCGCGCTGCAGGGCCACTGCGGACGAGTAGATGAGCGCGGCATCAGCAGCCATCGCCACGCGCAGGTCCAAGGCCTTGGCGAACTCTTCCGACGCCGCCAGCGCATTCCCACTGACAAAGTAGGCACGGCCAAGGTACTGATGGACGATCGCTTCCTTGGAACTGCCCTGGACATCATGCAGCAAGTGCCTGAACAACTGCACGGCGCGGTCCAGGCGATGGGTGGCCCGGTGCACTTCGGCTTCGAAGATCCGGAGACGGAATGACTCGGGATCCTTATAGCGGGCTTCGGCAAGGAGCTCAGCGGCTTCGTTTGGCTGGTTATCAAGCAGGAGGGCCATGATCCGGTCCGCTGGATCCTCGGAGGCCGCCAGTGCTGCTTCCATTGCCTCTTCGTTGACGACGACGGGAAGCAGCGTGTCCGGGTTCATGCGGACGCCCGGGAAACCGGCTGTCGGCCAATCGCTCACGCCGTCCTGCAGGGCGATGGTCATGATGCGATTTCCTGGTAGGCCGCAAACAAGAGCGAAGTGTCAGGAACATCCAGGATGCCCGGCTTGGCTATGCCGTCAAGGACAACAAAGCGCAAAAGGTCGCCACGGGACTTCTTGTCCCGGCGCATCCCATCCAGCAAACCCTGCCAGCGGTCCCTGCGGTAGGTGATCGGCAAGCCCAGGCTCTCCAGGATGGTGCGGTGCCGGTCGGCGTCGGCATCGGACAGGCGGCCCACGCTGCGGGACAGCTCGGCGGCGAACATCATGCCCACCGATACAGCGGCACCGTGACGCCAGGAGTAGCGCTCAACCAGCTCGATGGCGTGGCCCAGAGTGTGACCGTAATTGAGGATCTCGCGGAGGCCGGATTCCTTCAGGTCCTGTGACACGACGTTGGCCTTGACGGAGATGGCCCGCTCAATGAGCTCGCGGACAACGTCGGAGCCGGCATCCATGGCGGCCTCGGTCTTGTTTTCCAGCAAGTCCAGGATCACGGGGTCGGCGATGAAACCGCACTTGATCACTTCGGCCATGCCGGAAATAAGCTCATTCTTGGGCAGGGTCTGGAGCGTGTCGAGATCAACAAGCACGGCCGCCGGCGGGTGGAAGGAGCCCACGAGGTTCTTGCCCTCTGCGGTGTTG
Organism: Arthrobacter sp. fls2-241-R2A-172; assembly: GCF_030208885.1. Lineage (NCBI taxonomy): Bacteria > Bacillati > Actinomycetota > Actinomycetes > Micrococcales > Micrococcaceae > Arthrobacter > Arthrobacter sp. fls2-241-R2A-172. The sequence continues at coordinate 416,204 of NZ_JARVTB010000002.1, forward strand.
ATTCCGGTCTTGCCACCAACCGAAGCATCCACCATGCCCAGGAGGCTGGTTGGCATGTGGATGACCTTGACGCCCCGGAGCCACGTCGCTGCCACAAAGCCCGCCAGGTCGGTCACTGCCCCGCCGCCCACGGCAACGATGGCGTCCGATCGGGTGAAGTCGTTTTGTCCCAGCACCTGCCAGCAGAACGCGGCAACCTGGATGTGCTTGCCTTCCTCGGCGTCCGGGATCTCCGCCGTGAGCGCCGTGAAACCGGCAGCCTCAAGCTCGTCACGGACGGTATCGCCGGTCAGGCGCAAGGCACGTGGGTGGATGACCAGCACCCGTCGAACACGCTCACCGAGCTTGGCCGGCAAGGACTCCAGAAGGCCGCGGCCCACCACGACGTCGTAGTTTTCGCTGGCGGCCTGTCCAGTCACCTTGATGACCGTTGCTTCGTTGCTCACTTTTCAACTTCCTGTTTCAAGGCTGCATGCTCGCGCAGCCGCGCCTCCAGCTGGAGGCCGATTTCCGCCACGGATCCTGAACGCACATCAATGACCAGGTCCGCGAGACGTTCGTAGACGGGACGCCGGGTGGCAAAAAGCAATTCCCAGCGTTCCATGGCGTCACCCTGCAGCAAAGGCCTCCCGGTGTTGCGCGCAATCCGATCGGCGACCGTTTCCGCGTCACATTCGAGGTAAACCACAGTGCACTCGCCCAGCAGTTGTTGGGTGCCGGTGTCCAGGACCGCTCCCCCGCCAAGGGAGATTATGGCCGGTTGCGCCTTGGCTGACTCGATGGACTTCGCCACGGCACGTGCCTCAATTTCACGGAACGCGTGCTCCCCGCGCCCAGCGAAAATGTCTGCGATGCTGCCATGCGCGGCAACAACCACTGCGTCGGTATCCACGAAGGGCAGACCCAGCTGCTGAGCAAGTTGCTGGCCGATGGCCGATTTACCGACGGCCATTGGACCCACCAGGACGACAGGGCGGCCAGGCCGGATATCGGGGACCACTACCGGCCGACCGAGTCCAGGGTGGCCGGGATGCTGTCGAGGTAGCTCTGCAGGTTGCGCTGCGTTTCGGCAACGGAGTCGCCGCCGAACTTCTCGGCGATGGCTTCGGCGAGAACGAGAGCAACCATGGCTTCGGCAACGACGCCGGCGGCGGGCACCGCACAGACGTCCGAACGCTGGTGGTGGGCCTTGGCAGGCTCTCCGGTGCTGACATCGATGGTGCGGAGCGCACGCGGAACCGTGGCGATCGGCTTCATGGCGGCGCGAACCCGCAGGACCTCGCCAATGCTCATGCCCCCTTCAATGCCACCGGCACGATTGGTCTGGCGGACAATCCTGCCATTCTCGTCCTTGAGGATTTCGTCGTGGGCAGCCGAGCCGCGTCGAGCAGCGGTCAGGAAGCCGTCCCCAACCTCCACGCCCTTGATGGCCTGGATACCCATGAGTGCTGCGGCCAACCGTGAGTCGAGCCGACGGTCCCAGTGCACGTAGCTGCCCAGTCCAGGCGGAAGCCCGTAGGCGAGAACTTCGACAACTCCGCCCAGGGTTTCGCCTTCCTTGTGGGCAGCATCCACCTCGGCAACCATCGCGTCCGAGGTCTCGCGGTCGAAGCAGCGCAGGGGGTCGGCGTCAAGCGCCAGGACGTCCTTGGGCAGCGGCAGGGCCCGCCCTTCCGGAACCGTCACGCTGGCAATGGAGACAGTGTGGCTCACCAACTCGACGCCCAACTGCTTCAGGAACTGGGCCGCGACAGTGCCAAGGGCAACGCGGGTGGCAGTTTCCCGGGCGCTTGCACGCTCAAGGACCGGACGGGCTTCGTCGAAGCCGTACTTTTGCATGCCCGTGAAGTCGGCATGGCCGGGACGGGGCCGGGTCAAGGGAGCGTTGCGTGCCTGGTCGGCGAGCACTTCGGGGTCCACGGGATCAGCAGCCATGATCTGCTCCCACTTGGGCCACTCAGTGTTGCCCACCTGGATGGCGACTGGGCCACCTTGGGTCAGGCCGTGCCGGACGCCACCCATGATGGTGACTTCATCCTGCTCGAACTTCATCCGGGCACCACGTCCGTAGCCCAAGCGGCGACGCGCCAGCGCGTCGCGAATCTGCCCACTGGTGAGTTCAACACCGGCGGGCACGCCTTCAACAATTCCGATCAGAGCCGGACCGTGGGATTCACCGGCAGTCAACCAACGCAACATATAACCAATCCTGCCATGTAAGGCTTCTAGAACACCCGCCGGGGAAGCCCGACTGAGTCGCACATCACATCTATGACGGCGGCATCCACGTCACAGCCGCTGAAGCGCCTGATCTGTTCCGCCGCCTGGTACATCAGCATCTCCAGCCCGGGAACCACCGCTCCCCCATGGCCGCGCCACACTTCGGCCAGGCGGCTCGGCCAGGGATCATACGCGACATCCAGGAGCACACCGGCCCCGGTTCCGGGAAATGCCGCAAGCTCTTCAGCCAATGAGTCGGCCGCACGCGGCGGGAAGGTCGAGATCACCAGATCCGTTCCGGCAATGGCGGTGGCTGCTTGCGTCAGCGGCCGGACAGCAATCGACATTCCGACGGCGGCCGCAGCAGCTTCCGCTTCGCCGGCACGTCCTGCGTCACGGACGAAAACGTCCACATGGCCGGCACCAAGTTCGCGGGCAGCGGCGACGGCCGCGGCGGAGGTGCCTCCACCACCGAGGATGGCGGCATGCGGAGTGGAGGCAACACCGGCGTACCGGACCGACTCAACAATCCCAGCGACGTCAGTGTTGTAACCTACACGACGCACCGTCCCGCCGTCGTTCTCGAAAGCCACGGTGTTGATGACTCCCAGCTGGGCGCCTGCCCCGCGGACTTCGTCAACTTCCTGGACCATGGCCGACTTCAGCGGCATGGTCACCGACAAACCGCACCATGATTCATCGCCGACCAGCGATGCCATGAACTCCGGAAGGGCGGCAACCGTCACGTCAATGGCCGAGTAGTCAATGTCCACGCCGAGCTTGGCGTAGGCGGCGGTGTGCAGCGCTGGGGACTTCGAATGCGAAATCGGATGCCCCAGGACTGCGGCACGACGTCTCACACACACCGTCCCGCGTTGGCCTGGCACCATGCGTTGTATTGCTCCACATAGGTTAAGTGCTCAGCCAGCGTCTTGGAGAACTTGGTCTCCTTGGTGTCCAGGTTGATCGTCACCCAGTACAGGTAGTCATTGGGGGTCGGTTTGGCAGCAGCGTCGATCGCAGTCTTACCCGGTGATCCGATGGGACCCACCGGCAGCCCAACATTCGCGTACGTGTTGTACGGGTTTGATTTGTCTGCCTTTTCCTCTTCCGTGACATGGAAGGACTTCCTGCCCAACCCGTACGTCACCGTAGCGTCTGACTGGATAAGCCCACTGGTTTCGACGTTGTTGGGTTTGAGCCTGTTGTAGATCGCGCCGGCCACGTTTCCGTAGTCCGCTTGGCCACCCTCAGCCTGCACGATACTCGCGATGGTCACGGTGTCGTACTGCTTGGCGGGATCGGTGATCCCCTGGGACTTCAGCTCGTCCAGTGTGGTGTTCACCAGCTTCTGGAGGATGTCCTTTCCGGAGGTCCCGAGATCGAACCGGTACTCCCCGGGAGCCAGGAAGCCCTCAAGGTTCTTGGCCTTGGCAGGCACGCCGAACTGCGCCGGCGATTGGTTCAAGGCGTTGAGTTGCTGCAGGGGAATGCCTGATCCCTTGGAGATTGCCTCCAGGGATTCAGTGATCCGCAGGCCCGCACTCAGCGCGAAATACATGACCTTTGAAGCGTCCTTGTTGGCGAGGACAGCCACAGCGTCGGAGTTCTTCATCTCGGTACGGAACGTAAATTCGCCCGGCGACAACTCGGCACCTTCGCTCATGAACTCCTTGACGAAGGAGTCAGCATCAGCAACGACCTTGTTCTGTACCAGGGCGTTCGCCACAATTTTCGGCCCGGAGCCTTCGGCCACAGTAATCTTCACTGAACCGGTACCGGGACCTGGATAGTCGGTGACCTTGTCCATCCCCAGCAAAGGCTTCAGGAACTGGGCTCCTATGGCAATCGCGGCCACGAACACGCCGAGCGTGATCAGTAGGGCAAGAACACGACGGCGTCGACGCGCCTTCTTCGCCGCAGCCTTGGAGCCCGGGGCTTCCACCGGGGCAAGAACCGGGGCAATGAGGTCGTGATGGTCTTCATGGTGGTCAACGTGGTGTTGGTCATCATGATGAACATCGTGGACATCGAAAGCGTGGTCTGCGTACTCGTGATGGTCAACGAGGAGCGCTGCATGCTCGGCGTGCTCCACGTCGCCTTCAAGTTCGTGGTGCTGGGGTTCGTGGTGATGTAGTTCGTGGTGCTGGGGTTCGTGATCAACGTGTGCAAGGTGCGCCTGCTCCGGATCTTCGTGCCCAGCTTCGTCGTGGTGTGCCCCTTCTTCCGTTTGCGGCACGTGGGCTTCAGCCCCCGGCCCGTCAACGGAGGCCACCGCGTCGAAAGCCGTCTCCGGCGCTGCGGGATGTGCTTCAGATGCGGGATTTGCCTCCGCTGCCGGATTTGCCGCCGCTGCCGGATTTGCCTCAGATGCGGGGCGTGCTTCGGGGGCGCGTGGCGCAGCAGGCTCAGGCTGCACCGATGGAACGAGTGGCTTGGCGGCTTCCGGCCGCGCGTCCGGCACTGGTGGAACAGCGGGGGCCGGAGGAACCGCGGGAACGGGTCGCGGCAACTCGACGTCGGCAGGCGGGTCAGTTTCACCCGGCGTGGCTTCAGGAACGGGTACCACATTGTGGTTCTGGGTGGCGAGGAATCGTTCCCGCGCGCGCAGCTCTTTGCGGGTCAGCGGCATGCCGCCGCCCGCAGCACCGGTGGAGGGGTCGTTGTTGACCGGGCTCACAGTTGCAGTCCCCTCGTAGAAGAATCGGGTTCACTGCCGGAGGGAGCCTGCAGCGTTGGGGCACTGCCGGGCTTTGTGGACTGCGCCGGTACCTGCACTCGGCGGCCAACGTCCGTTCCTCTGGCTTTTTGCATGTCGATTGCTTGCTGGAGTATCCCAGCAGCAGCAACCTGATCAACCACTTTACGGTGGTTCTTGCTGCTCATGCCAGCTTCGTGCAGGTTGCGGTGAGCCGTAACAGTGCTGAGACGCTCGTCAATCAGGGCCACAGGGATGTCCGAACCGGCGAGGAAAAGCTCGCCGGCCAGGAGTTCTGCGTACTCTGTTGCCATCTGCGCTGACGCGCGTTCCTCACCTTTCATGGTGCGGGGAAGGCCAACAAATATCTGCACTGCCGGCAGCTCCAGGGCATGCTTGACGATGACGCGCACGTCGGTGTTCTTCTTGGCGTTCCGGCTCACCGTTTTGAACGGGGTCGCCAGGATTCCGTCCGGATCGCAGATCGCCACGCCCACCCTGACCGTGCCAACGTCTACCCCCAGCTTGATGCCCCGGGGGTAGACGCCACTGTTCGTACTCGCAGCCACCGTCAGCGCTTGGCTATCGCGTCCACCACCGCTGTGAGGGCCTCAGGGACCTTCCCAGCGTCGGTGCCGCCGCCCTGGGCGACGTCGTCCTTGCCGCCGCCGCCACCGCCGAGGATGCCGGCAGCCGTGCGAACCAAAGCGCCGGCTTTTACGCCTGCCTCGCGGGCGGCCTCGTTCGTGGCAATCAGGACCACAGGGCGGTCATTGCTGACACCTGCGACGGCTACTGTGGCGGCGTCGGAGCCCAAACGGTTACGCAGATCCAGGGCAAGGTTGCGCAGATCGTCCGCACCACCCACCTGGCCGGCATCGTGGGCGATAACACGCACACCCGCTGCATCCTTTGCCGTGCCCACCAGGTTGGCCGCTGCAGCAGTGAGCTGCTCCTTGCGGAGCCGGTCAAGTTCCTTCTCCGTGGCCTTGAGCTTGCTCAGGGTGCTGGAGATACGGTCCGCGAGCTGTCCGGAAGGCACCTTCAGCAGTTCGGTGAGCTCGTTGACCAACGCGCGCTCTGCTGCCAGGTGACGGAACGCGTCCAGGCCCACGAAGGCCTCGACACGGCGGTTTCCTGAACCAACCGACTGCTCTCCCAGCAACGAAAGGCTGCCGATCAGGGAGGTGTTGGACACGTGGGTACCACCGCACAGCTCACGGGACCATGCGCCGTCGATCTCCACGACGCGCACTTCGCTGCCATAGTTTTCGCCGAAGAGTGCCATGGCGCCCAACGCCTTGGCCTCGGCAAGGCCCATCACCTTGGTGTCCACGCGGAAGTTGTTCCGGATGGCGATGTTGGAAACTTCTTCGATTTCGGACCGCGTAGCCGTGCTCAGGCCTTCACCCCAGGCGAAGTCGAAGCGCAGGTAGCCTGCCTTGTTGTAGGAACCACGCTGGGTGGCTTCCGGGCCAAGGATCTGGTGCAGGGCGGCGTGCACGATGTGGGTGCCGGTGTGCGCCTGCTCGGCTGCGTGGCGGCGTTCACGGTCGACGGCGGCGCGCACCAACGCGTCGGAGCCGATCTCACCTTCGCGGACAATCGCCTTGTGCACGCTCAAGCCCTTGATGGGGCGCTGGACGTCCAGGACCTCCACCACGAAGCCATCGCCGGTGATGAGGCCGGTATCAGCGGACTGTCCGCCGGCTTCTGCGTAGAACGGGGTTTCGTTGAGGACCAGCTCAATTTCGTCACCGGTGGACGCATGGGCCACCGCGCGTCCGCCGCTGACGATGCCGCGGACCTTAGCCTCGCCCTCGAGTTCGTCGTAACCGGTGAAGACGGTTTCGCCCTTGCCCAGGAGCTCCTGGTAGGCGCTGAGGTCGGCGTGGCCGCCCTTCTTGCCCTTGGCATCTGCTTGGGCGCGCTGGCGCTGCTCGAGCATGAGTGCGCGGAAGCCTGCCTCGTCCACCTTGAGGCCGGCCTCTTCAGCCATTTCCAACGTCAGGTCGATCGGGAAACCGTAGGTGTCGTGGAGGGCAAAAGCGTCGGCGCCCGAGAGTGGAACGCCAGCAGCCTTGGACTCAGCCACCGCATCTTCCAGGCGCGCAGTTCCGGAGGCGATGGTGCGCAGGAACGCCTTCTCTTCGGCATACGCAATGCGACTGATCCGCGCGAAGTCCGTCTCAACGATGGGGTAGACGCCCTTCATGGCGTCGCGGGAGGCAGGCAGGAGGTCCGGCAGGCATGCCTTCTCCACGCCCAGCAGGCGCATGGCGCGGACGGCGCGGCGGATCAGGCGGCGCAACACGTAGCCGCGGCCCTCATTGGACGGAGCAACGCCATCAGCGATCAGCATCAAGGCCGAACGGATGTGATCGGCGACCACGCGCATGCGGACGTCGTCCGTGTGGTGGGGATCCTCAGGAGTCTCAGCGGAGGTGTACTCGCGGCCGGACAACTCAGCGGCTTTATCGATGACAGGACGGACCTGGTCGGTCTCGTACATGTTCTCAACGCCCTGCAGGATCATTGCAAGACGTTCCATGCCCAGGCCGGTATCGATGTTCTTGTTGGGCAGTTCGCCCACGATGTCGAAATCGACCTTGGAACGCACATTTTCGATCTGGTACTGCATGAACACCAGGTTCCAGATTTCGATGTATCGGGTTTCATCGGCCAGCGGGCCACCCTCAATGCCGTAGGCCGGTCCACGGTCGTAGTAGATCTCCGAGCACGGACCCGCCGGACCAGGCTGGCCGGTGTGCCAGTAGTTGTCCGACTTCCCCATGCGCTGGATGCGCTCAGCCGGAATGCCGGTGTTCTTGAGCCAGAGTTCCTTGGCTTCGTCGTCCTCTTCGTAGACCGTCACCCACAGGCGCTCGGCAGGGAGTCCGTAGCCGCCGTCGTCGACGCTGCTGGTAAGCAGCTCGAACGCAAACTTGATGGCGTCTTCCTTGAAGTAATCCCCAAAGGAAAAGTTGCCGCACATCTGGAAGAACGTGCCGTGGCGGGCGGTCTTTCCGACTTCCTCGATGTCACCGGTACGGATGCACTTCTGCACGCTCGTAGCGCGGCTGTAGGGCGGCTCCTCGCGGGCGGTCAGGTACGGAATGAAGGGAACCATCCCGGCCACAGTGAAGAGAAGCGACGGGTCGCTGGAAACGAGCGACGCGGAGGGAACGGCGGTGTGGCCCTTGCTGACAAAAAAGTCCACCCAGCGCTTGGTGATCTCCTGCGACTTCATTAGCTGATTACTTACCCTTCTCAATTCACTGCACACGATGTGCGCGGACCGGCTGGTGCCGTTCCGCAGCTTTCCATTCTGCCCTGTTGCGGCCTCGGGAGCGAAACGCTCCCGCTAGCGGCGGCCTGCCCCGTCGTCCTGGATTCCCAGCGCCGCCCGCAAATCCTCTTCGCGCTGGTGCATGCCGGTTCGGACCGCATCGGCAAAATCAAAGAGGCCGTCGGCCATGCGGCCTACGGCGCGGTTCAGCCCTTCCGGGCCGAGATTGGCCTGCGCCTGCGTTACTTTGCGGAACGCTATGACGCCGATGGCGACGCCGATACCCATCCAGACAATTCTTTTCATCGGTTTCTCCCGTTGATTCAGCGGCTGCGGCGGCCGGAGGACGGTGTGCGGCGGCCAGCGAATGCTGAACGTACGCCGTAGCTGAATGCCGCCACCTTGATCAGCGGTGAGCCCACGGTGGCAGCAACCAGCGACGAAAGCGCCGAGATGTTGGCCGAGGCATCGGAGACATTGGAAGCTATCCCGTCAACTTTCTTGAGCTGTTGGTTGGTGGTGGTGACCGTGGCGGTCACTTCGTCCATCAGGGGCGTAGCGCCGTCGCTGATGAGCCGGATGGAGGTGCGGACTTCGTCAAAAACGCCGCCCAGCTTCAAGATGGGCACGGCCAACAGCAGGACAAGGAGCGCGAACACTCCCGCTGCGATGAGGCCGGCGATGTCGCCACCAGACATAGAACTCTTCTCCTAGGATCGTTGCGCTGCCCTGCGCCCACCGGTTCCCGGCGCGGCCAAGGCCTCCCCCAGTACCTTACCTACAAAGGGCGGGCACCCGGGATACAAAGAAGCCCGCGGCGGCTGCCACGGGCTTCTTTGTATACGCTGCTTGGATTTAGCGTGCGTAGAATTCGACGACGAGCTGCTCTTCGCAGATCACGGGGACCTCGGAGCGCTTGGGACGGCGAACCAGGCGTGCCTGCAGGGCGTCGATCTTGACGTCCAGGTAAGCCGGAACGTTGTTCAGGACGTGTGCACCAGCAGCTGCCACCTGGAACGGGGGCATAACCTCGGAGCGGCTGTGAACGTGGATGAGCTGGCCTTCGCCAACGCGGAAGGACGGACGGTCCACGCGAACACCGTCAACCATGATGTGGCGGTGCACAACCAACTGGCGGGCCTGTGCGATGGTGCGGGCGAAGCCTGCACGGAGCACCAGGGCGTCCAGACGCATTTCGAGCAGCTCAACCAGGTTTTCACCGGTCAGGCCCTTGGTGCGGCGTGCTTCTTCGAAGGCACGGGTCATCTGGGCTTCGCGGATGCCGTACTGGGCGCGCAGGCGCTGCTTTTCGCGCAGACGTACGGCGTAGTCGGAGTCCTGCTTCTTGCGGGCACGGCCATGCTCACCGGGGCCGTACGGGCGGCGCTCCATGTACTTGGCGGCCTTGGGGGTCAGAGCAATGCCGAGTGCACGCGAAAGGCGTGCGGTACGGCGAGCACGAGTGTTGTTAGCCACTTGTGTCCTTCCAATTACTGCGGTGTGTCAGTGTTACTGGCCTCCATCAGGGAGAGCATCGGCCAACCGCTGCCTCTTGCTACTAGCCCGGGCGCACAGCACTATGTAAGAAATCTTCAAAGGGATTGTGCGTCGGGCCATGCCAGACAAGGATCCATCCTACCACGCACAGTGGCAGCGCCGGCCCCTGGCTGGTCCTGGCCGCTACTCGCCACGCACGATCTTGCGGAGTCGCTCCAGCCTGGCGGCGATGTCCCGTTCGGCGCCGTTATTGGTGGGCTCGTAATAGTCCTTGCCCACCAGGTCGTCCGGCGGGTATTGCTGCTGTGCCACACCATGGGGTTCGTCGTGCGCGTACTTATAGCTTTTTCCATGGCCCAATTGCTTGGCCCCGGGATAGTGCGCGTCCCGCAGATGCATGGGGATTCCACCGCCGTATCCGGCCCGGACATCGGCAATTGCCTTATTCAATCCCATGTACGCGGCATTGGACTTGGGCGCGGTGGCCAGGTGGACCACGGCTTCCGCGAGGACGATCCGACCTTCCGGCATTCCGATCAACTGGACGGCCTGCGCAGCAGCCACGGCTGTCTGCAGCGCCGTCGGATCTGCCATGCCAATGTCTTCGGCTGCTGAAATGACGATGCGGCGGGCCACGAACCTCGGGTCCTCGCCGGCCTCAAGCATGCGCGCCAGGTAATGCAGGGCGGCGTCGACGTCGGAGCCGCGGATGGATTTGATGAACGCGCTCGCTACGTCATAGTGCTGGTCTCCGGCCCGGTCATAGCGCACCGCGGCAGCGTCGAGGGCCCGCTCGGTGTGGCGAAGCTCCACCACCACTGGGTCCGCGGACTCGCCGTCGTCCTCGGCTGCGGAGTCACCGAATGCCACGCCGGCGGCAGCTTCCAAGGCCGTCAGGGCCCTTCTGGCGTCACCACCGGACAGGCGCACCAGGTGGTCCAAAGCCTCGTCACTGAGCGTCACCCGTTCAGCCAAGCCCCTGGCATCAACCACCGCCTTTTGCAGCAATCCTGAAATGTCGTCGTCGGTCAGTGGCTTCAACGTCAGCAGGAGGGATCGGGACAGCAGGGGCGACACCACCGAGAATGAGGGGTTTTCCGTGGTGGCAGCCACCAGCACCACCCAGCGGTTCTCGACGCCGGGCAGCAGCGCATCCTGTTGCGCTTTGTTGAAGCGATGGATCTCGTCAAGGAAGAGGACGGTGGTCTTCTTGTAGAGGTCCCGGGCTGTCAGGGCCTCGTCCATGACTCGCCGTACGTCTTTGACCCCGGCGGTGATGGCCGACAATTCCACGAACTTCCGGCCCGGACCGCGGGCGATAACATGCGCGAGGGTTGTCTTTCCGGTTCCTGGTGGCCCCCAGAGGATCACGGAGCTGGGTCCGGCGGGGCCTGCCGCTTCGGCACCGGCCGCCAGCTGGCGAAGCGGTGAACCCTGGCCCAGCAAATGCTGCTGTCCCACGACGTCATCCAGGGTGCGGGGCCGCATCCGCACAGCCAGGGGGCTGCGCTGGGAAGCCATCCAGTGCGCGTCTGACGGCGCCCGGAGGGACTGCGGCATACCGGGCAGGTCCTCCGATTCGTCGTCGTTGTCAGCACCGGCACCAAAGAGATCTTCCACATGGATAGGCTACTCATAGTTCCAGCAAAGGAGACATCGACGTGGGCCGCCCCGATTCCACACCGCTGCCGAAGCAGCAAGGAACCACCACCCGCTTGGCGCTGGTACCGGCCCAGCGGCTCAGCGGATGGGTGGACAGGTTCGCTGCCGGTCATGGACCGTTGCAGGAAGAGATGGTCGACGACGGCCTGGTCCTGCAGGCGTCCGACGGCGCGATGGCCCTCCTGCGCGCCCCCTGGCCCGTGGACGGAAGGCCCGGGCGGGGTGCAAGCAGCATTGAAAGGCTCGCTTCCCTTGCCACCCAGGAGCGCGGCCTGGGCATCCTCTTGGTCCGCCGGGGCGGTTTCGCCGTCGCGGCGGCCAGCGGCCAGCGTGTCCTCGCTTCAAAAGGTGGCAAGCGCTACGCCGATGCCCGGACCACCGCCGGATACGCCGCAGAGGTCTTTGCCGGTCACCTGATCGAGTACATCGTTCCAGGTGGCGACAGGGCGCTGGTGGATCAGGTCCTCGCTGAACCATCCCTGGGGGCCGTGGCAGGGCGGACGCGGCTGGCCCTGCTGGACATCCAGGACCCCAAACCAGCGGTCCTCCAGAAAGCAGCCGCGGAGGCGTGCGCCATCAGGATTACCGTGACCAACCCGCCCCCTAGCAGCCGCTGAGGGCACGCCTGATGGGAGCCTGCCGGTAAAGGTAGCTGCCGTAGTTGGTGAACCCCGCCTGTGCGTAGAGCGACTGCGCCCCCTGGTTGGCTGCGGTGACCAGCAGCCAGAAGCCCTGGAGCCCGCGCTCGGCGCCGGAGTCCAGCAGCGCCGCCAGCACCAGACTGCCGTAACCGCGCCTTCGGTGCGTGGCCGTCGTCGCCATGCCGTAGATGCCGCCCCAGCCATCAGCCGCGGCTAGGCGTCCGACGGCGGCTGGTACGCCGTCGTCGTCCCTTACCAACGCGTACAACGCCGGGCAGCCGAGCAGGATCCGGCGGGCGACCCCAAGTTCTGCTGCACCGCCGCGACCATCCACCGACCACCACACGCTGAGCCATTCTTCGGAAGGTTCATCGCTGAGCTCGACGTTCCGGCTGGAAGCGGGCGCGGGCAGTCCTTCGAGGCCGCGCACCATGATCCGCGTTTCAGACTGCTTGGTGAAGCGCTGCGTGTCCAGCATGGTGTTAAGGGCGGCGCTGCGGGGGTCGTCGAAGACCTGGAAAATGAGCGGGAGGCGCCGCTGCCGGTACCACTCAGACGCGGAGCGGAGGGATGCAGCAAGGTCCGGGGCGTCGTCGGCAGAGTCAATGATGGTGCGCGGCCAGACGGAATTGGCCCTCTGCGTCACCCCTTCGGACGCGCGCAGCACCCACTCCCCTGTGTCTTCGCGTTCAAGGGCAGGCCACGCCTTATCCATGAGCGTTTCCAGGTGTGCTTGCTCGAGCATGCCTCGACGCCTTTCATTCGCAGGAACACCAAAGGCCCTCCACCGCAGTGGAGGGCCTTTGGTCGTAGTGCTATTCGGACTTGTTTTCCGCCTTGGCGGCAGGCTTGGCCTCGGGCCGGAAATCGACGCCCGCTTCCTTGCGCTGCTGGGCCGTGATGGGGGCAGGTGCCGCGGTCAGGGGGTCGTACCCGTTGCCGGTCTTCGGGAAGGCAATGACATCGCGAATGGACTCCACGCCGGCGAGGAGGGCCACAACGCGGTCCCAGCCCATGGCCATTCCGCCGTGCGGAGGTGCGCCGTACTTGAAGCCTTCGAGCAGGAAGCCGAACTTCGTTTCTGCTTCTTCCTTGTCCAGGCCCATGAGCTGGAACACGCGTTCTTGCACTTCACGGTCGTGGATACGGATGGAACCGCCACCGATCTCGTTGCCGTTGCAGACAATGTCATAGGCGTAGGACAGTGCCGATCCGGGATCCTTGTCGAAGGTGTCCAGGTACTCCGGCCGCGGCGAGGTGAAAGCGTGGTGCACAGCTGTCCACTGTCCGCCGCCCACAGCGACATCACCGGAAGCCACTGCTGCTGCGGCAGGCTCGAACATGGGAGCGTCCACAATCCAGACAAACGCCCAGTCGTTGGGATCGATCAGGCCGGTGCGGTGCCCGATTTCGACACGGGCTGCGCCGAGGAGCGCCCGCGCTGCGGACTTCTCGCCGGCAGCAAAGAAGATGCAATCGCCGGGCTTGGCGCCAACAGCATCGGCCAGGCCTGCCCGCTCTTCCTCGGTGAGGTTCTTCGCAACCGGGCCAGCCAGTTCGCCGTCTTCCTTGAAGAGGACGTAGGCCAGGCCCTTGTGGCCACGCTGCTTGGCGAATTCCTGCCACCCGTCCAGGGTGCGGCGCGGCTGGGAAGCACCGCCGGGCATGACCACTGCGCCGACGTACGGGGCCTTGAAGACGCCGAAGTTGGTGTCCTTGAAGAACTCGGTGAGCTCCGTCAACTCCACGCCGAAACGCAGGTCCGGCTTATCCGAGCCGTACCTGGCCATGGCGTCCAGGTACGTCATGCGGCGGATCGGTGTGGGGATTTCGACATCGATCAGCTGCCACAGTGCCTTGACGATCGCCTCACCGAGCTCAATGATGTCGTCCTGGTCAACGAAACTGGCTTCGATGTCCAGCTGGGTGAACTCCGGCTGGCGGTCGGCGCGGAAGTCCTCGTCACGGTAGCAACGGGCGATCTGGTAGTACTTCTCAAAACCGCCCACCTGGAGCAGCTGCTTGAAAAGCTGCGGCGACTGCGGCAGCGCGTACCAGGAACCCGGGGCCAGACGCGCCGGTACGACGAAGTCGCGGGCGCCTTCCGGCGTCGAACGCGTCAACGTGGGGGTTTCGATCTCCACATAGCCACGCTGGTGCAGCAGTTCGCGGGCTACCCGGTTCGCCTCGGAGCGGAGGCGGAGGTTGCGTGCGGGGCCGGGACGGCGAAGGTCCAGGTAGCGGTGCTTGAGCCGGGCTTCCTCACCGACCTCCACGTGCTCGTCAATCTGGAAAGGCAGGGCGTCGGAGGTGTTGAGGATAACAACCTTGTCGGCGATGACCTCGATTTCACCGGTCGCCAGGGCCGGGTTTTCGTTGCCTTCAGGACGCTTGTTGACGGTACCCGTCACCTGCAGCACGTACTCGTTCCGCAGGCCATGGAAGACCTCTTCCTCACGGACAACCACCTGGGCGACACCGGACGCATCACGCAGGTCAACGAATGCAACGCCACCGTGATCACGGCGCCGTCCCACCCAGCCGGCCAGGGTAACGGTTTGTCCAATGTGCTCGGAGCGAAGCGATCCGAGGTCATGTGTGCGCAGCACAGCATTCCTTTCAGCATGAAATTTAACGGGACCGCTGCAAAGCGGTCCCGTCCGAGTTTACCCGCCCCGGCCGCGCCTCCCGCCACAGGCGGGACAAGCTCTGTGTGCGTATCAGGCGGTTGTGGTGACGCGTACGTGCAGGTCCTCTTCCGACGGCGTCCAGCTGGACGGGTCAGCATCAACCTGTTCACCGGAACGAATGTCCTTGACCTGGTGCTTGCCGTCGTCGTCGGTGAACCACACGAAAGGAATGCCCCGTCGGTCGGCGAACTTGATCTGCTTGCCGAACTTCTCGGCTTTGGCGGCGACTTCCGTGGCGATCCCCCGGCCCCGCAGCTGCGCTGCGATGTCCTGGGCGGCGGCCCAGCTGTCGTCCGTGTTCAAAGCCACGAGAACTGCTGTGGGTACCGAACGCGATGCCGTTGCCAGTTCCTGGCTGAGGATGCGGGAAACCAGGCGCGTCACGCCGATGGAAAGCCCGACGCCGGGGAACTTGCGGTTGCCCTTGCTGGCCAGGGCGTCGTACCGGCCGCCCGAACAGATGGAACCGAGCTGCTCATGGCCCACCAGCACCGTTTCGACCACAGTTCCGGTGTAGTAATCCAGGCCGCGGGCGATGCTGAGGTCCGCCACGACCTTGCCGGGGGCACGCTGGACCGCGGCCTCAATAACCTGCTGAAGCTCGCCAAGACCCTCTTCAAGAAGCTCATCCTTGACCCCCAGCGCGCGCACCTTATCCACGAACGAGGTGTCTTCCGTGCGAATGCTGGCCAACTGAAGGGCGAGGCCGGCCTGTTCGTCCGTCGCCCCCAGCTCAGTCTTCAGGAGCTCGGCAACCTTCGCGGCCCCGATCTTTTCCAGTTTGTCGATACTGCGCAAGACCCCGGCAGTGTCTGTGAGGCCAATACCGCGATAGAAGCCTTCGGCGAGTTTCCTGTTGTTGATCCGCAGCCGAAAATCCGGAATGGGCAGCGCACTCAGGGCCTCAGCGATCACCAGGGCAATTTCGACGTCGTAACGGAACGGCAACTCGCCGTCTCCCACGACGTCGATGTCGGCCTGGGTGAACTCACGGGCACGGCCTTCCTGCGGACGCTCGCCACGCCAGACCTTCTGGATCTGGTAGCGCCGGAAAGGAAACGCCAGGTAGCCGGCGTTTTCCACAACGTAGCGGGCGAACGGCACAGTGAGGTCGAAGTGCAGGGCCAGGGCGTTAGGGTCCGTTTTGGCGGCGTCACCGTCGTCGTCCTGAAGCCGGCTGAGGCCGTAGACCTCCTTGTCGATCTCGCCTTTGCGAAGCAACTGGCCAACTGTTTCGACGGCCCGGGTTTCAATCGATGAGAAGCCGTGCAGTTCAAACGTCTTCCGCAGCGTATCGAGCACGTGGAGCTCCACCAACCGCTCCTGGGGAAGCCACTCGGGGAATCCGGACAGGGAGGCGCTACGTGCCATGGAATGTGTCTCCTCAGAAAGCTGACGCTGGCAACAGCTCCGCAGCTTTAAACATCCAATCGGCGTTTATAAGGCGGGCGTCCAGCCGGTCATGCATAAACTATGTGCGGCAGCCAGTTTATGCTTTCCGCGCGTGCACATCTAATGCAGCATGCCCGCATACTGCCCGGCAGCCATCGGAAGCGGGACACAATCAGGAGGACTCTTGGCTACAAGGTCGCGGGATGACCGCGAATCGAAACGTCGCATCAGGCAGATGGAAGCCAAGCGTGCCCTGCGGCAGGAACAGGGCAAGCGACGCAAACGCGACAACACCATCGCCATCAGCGCCGGCGCGGCAGCCGTGGTCCTGGCTGTCGTGATGCAGCTGACTGTCTTCAGTTCCAATCCCACCGAGGCCGAGTTCGCCGCCGCCGAAGCCGGCCTGAGCTCTCCGTCCGCTTCGCCGTCGGCTTCCAACAGCGCCGACATCCCCAGCCCGGACACCGCTGCCGGCAAGACCTTCACGGGTGACTTGGTTTTGAACGGTGGCACGCTGGGCGTTGAGTTGAACGGTACCGCCGCACCGCAGGCAGCAGCGGTACTGAAATCACTGGCGGACGCAGGCTATTACAACGGGGCAAACTGCCACAGGCTTACGACGGCGGAAACCTTCGGCCTCCTGCAATGCGGCGCGAAGACCGCCGACGGCTCGGACGACGCCAACTACCGTTGGGGCCCACTGGAAAACACCCCCACGGACAACAAATACCCCGCCGGAACGATCGCTGTTGCCCGCACCGGCAACAACGCCTACGGCAATGGCCACCAGTTCTTCGTTGTCTATAAGGACACCACCATTCCCGCTGACACAGCCGGCGGCTACACCGTGGTGGGCAAGGTAACCAGCGGCCTGGACGTTGTTACGAAGATCGCTGCAGCCGGCCTCAAAGCTGGCGCAAACAGCGGCGACGGCGCCCCTGTGGCACCTGTCACGATAGACTCGTTCTCTCTGAAGTAACCAACTCCTGGCCCCAGCCCGGGGTGCATTACCCAGCAGTCCCTCCAAGCGAAAGACTTTTAGCGGTGACAGACAGTCAGAAACCCGACGAAACAGCAGTAGCGGCCAACGAAGAAGCTGCCGGACAAGCGCCAGCCGCGCCCCGGCCGACGCCTTCCGCAGCCCCGTCTCCCGCGGCTTTCGCGGCCCGCCCCAAGGCTCCGGCCGCCGTCGTCCCTGCCGCTCCGGCTGTTTCATCGGCGTCGCTTGCTGAGGCAGCGAAGTGGGGCCGCGCAGAAGGGGACGGCCATGTGTTCCTGACACTGGACGGCGAAGAAATCGCTGTCGGCCAGTACCCCGGCGTCAGCCCCGACGAAGCACTGGGCTACTTCGCCCGGAAATTCGACGACATCATCGCCCAGGTGGTCCTGCTCGAACACCGTGTGGAGTCCAAGGCACCTGCCACGGACATGCAGAAGACTGTGACGCACCTCCGCGAACAGCTCGCTGAGCGCAACATGGTGGGCGATATCCGCTCGGCGGAAAGCCGCCTTGACGCTTTGTCGGCCCAGATCGTTGAGCTGGAAAAGACTGAGAAGGCTGCTCACGAGGCCGTACGCGCCAGCGAACTCGCTGCACGTGAGGCCATCGTTGCCGAGGCTGAGTCCATTGCCGGCCAGGATCCGGCCCACATTCAGTGGAAGACCTCCAGCGCGCGCATGAACGAGCTGTTCGAAACCTGGAAAGCAGCACAGAAGAGCGGCGTCCGCCTGGGCCGCAGCAACGAGGACGCCCTGTGGAAGCGGTTCCGTTCCGCACGCACCGTCTTTGATCGCCATCGCCGGGCCTACTTCTCCCAGCTGGACAGCAACAACTCTGCTGCCAAATCAGCCAAGGAAGCCCTGATCGCCGAGGCTGAGGCACTCTCCTCCTCCACTGACTGGGGCTATGCCGCCGGGGAATACCGCAGGCTCATGGACCAGTGGAAGGCCACGCCGCGTGCGAGCCGCAAGGATGACGACGCCCTGTGGGGCCGCTTCCGCGCAGCGCAGGACGTGTTCTTCAGCAACCGCCAGGCAGCCAATGACCAGATCGACCAGGAATACACCGCGAACCTGGCCGTGAAGGAACAGCTGGTCGCCGAGGCACAAGCTCTTCTGCCGATCAACGACCTCAACTCCGCCAAGAAGGCCCTCCAGTCCATCCGGGACCGTTGGGAAGACGCCGGCAAGGTTCCCCGCGCCGACATGGGTCGAATCGAGGCAGGTCTTCGCAAGCTCGAAGACGCTGTTCGTGAGGCTGAGGAAGAGAAGTGGCGTCGGAGCAATCCGGAAACCAAGGCACGCACCAACAGTGCGTTGTCCCAGCTCGAAGCCGCCATCGCTGGCCTCAAGGAAGACTTGGAGAAAGCCGAAAAGGCAGGCGATCAGCGACGCATCAAGGCGGCCCGCGAAGCCCTGGAAGCCCGTCAGGCCTGGCTTGACCAGATCCAGCGCTCGGCCAGCGACCTCGCTTAGCACCACCTGACGTTCCCGTCCTACAGGCTCCGTTCCGGTTATCCACATAGCCGGGGCGGAGCCTGTACTCGTTGGGTGGCCGCACGGAATGATCGGTGGATGGTCCCCGTTGCAACTGCCCCACACTTAGTGGAGCCCGTACTGTCCGAGCTCTACTCCCCCAGCCGCCTTTTTACCTGGAATGAATTGCAGGGCATGGCCATCGACGGCATCCTCCTGCCGCTTTACGGGAAGAGTTATGCCTCGCCAGGCGTGGCTGTCACTTACCGCCTGCGGGCCCGTGCTGCGGCCATGACAGTGCCGGAGAGGATTCGGACCAAAGTGGTGGCCGGAAGGCTGACCGCGGCATGGATCTACGGCTGCGCGAAGCCCCCTGAACGCCTGTCCCTCCTGGTCGATGCGAAGCACCGGATATCCAGCCTGCGGGGAGCTGCTGCCTGCAGTCTCCACGAAGTCAGGCTGGGACAGCTGGATGTGGTGAGCATGGGCGGGATGCTGGTCAGCAGCCCGCTGCGCACCGCAGCCGATATCGCCCTGCACGTGGAAACAGAACGTGCGCTGCCCGCATTGAAGCGCCTCCTGAGCCGGGACGAGCTCGGCATCAGGCTGCGACTGCTCATCCTGGCCGTCGAGGCCGCGCCCAGGGTGCCCCACAAGAAGCGGGCACTGGCCACCCTGGCACTGCTCGATGCCCGCAATCCGGAGCATCAAAACCCTGGGCAACATGGACAGGGTTAGCTGCGGCGCCGGTTCCCCGTTGTGCGGTAAACGTCGAAGACACCGTCGATGCGACGCACGGCGTTCAAGACATGGTGCAGGTATTTGGGGTCACCCATCTCGAAAGCGAACTTCGAGATGGCCACCCGGTCACTGGACGTATGCACGGATGCGGCCAGGATGTTGACGTGGTTCTCGGACAAGATCCTCGTAACATCCGAGAGCAACGATTTGCGGTCCAACGCTTCCACCTGGATCTCCACGAGGAAGACGCTGGACTGGGTGGGGGCCCACTCCACTTCAACAATCCTGTCCGGCTGGTCACGGAGCCCCGAAACGTTGGTGCAGTCCGTCCTGTGCACAGAGACACCGGAACCACGGGTAACAAAGCCCAGAATTGGATCCGGGGGCACAGGGGTACAGCAGCGGGCCAGCTTGACCCACACGTCCCCGACACCACGGACGATGACGCCGGAGTCGGAGAACTTGGACTTTGCAACCTGGGTGGGGATGCTGACTTCTTCAAGATCTTCGTCCGGGGTCTCCTGGCCGCCAAGGTGCTCAACGAGCTTTTCCATGACGGACTGTGCCGACGTGTGTCCATCGCCGACTCCCGCATACAGCCCCGAGATGTCTACATAGTGGAACGCTTCCGCCACGGCCGACAAAGCATCGTGCGTCATGAGCCGCTGCAAGGGAAGGTTCTGCTTCCGCATGGCCCTTGTCAGCATGTCCTTGCCGCGGTCGATCGCCTCTTCGCGGCGTTCCTTGGTAAACCATTGGCGGATCTTGTTCCGCGCACGCGCCGACTTGACGAAGTGCTGCCAGTCCTGGCTCGGCCCGGCCCCTTCGGCCTTCGAGGTGAAAATCTCCACCCAGTCGCCGTGGTTGAGTTCGCTGTTCAGTGGAACGAGCTTGCCGTTGACGCGTGCACCGATGGTGCGGTGGCCCACCTCAGTGTGTACCGCATAAGCGAAGTCAACGGGAGTGGAACCGGCGGGCAGGGCCATCACCTCACCCTTGGGGGTGAAGACGAAGACTTCCCGGGCGTTGATTTCATATCTTAGGGAATCCAGGAACTCGCCAGGATCGGAAGTTTCCTGCTGCCAGTCCACCAGGGACCGAAGCCATCCCATGTCCCCGTCCCGCGGGCTGCCAGGACCTTGGGCTGTACGGTTGGGCTGGTCTTTGTACTTCCAGTGGGCTGCGACACCGTATTCGGCCCGACGATGCATTTCATGCGTGCGGATCTGGATTTCGACCGGCTTACCGCCCGGACCGATCACCGTGGTGTGCAGCGACTGGTACATGTTGAACTTGGGCATCGCGATGTAATCCTTGAACCGCCCCGGCAGGGGGTTCCACCGCGAATGGAGCGTTCCCAGTGCGGCATAACAATCCCGCACGGAATCGACCAGGACACGCACGCCCATGAGGTCGTTGATGTCGTCGAAATCCTTATCCCTGACGATCATCTTCTGGTAAATCGAGTAATAGTGCTTCGGCCTGCCGGTGATGGTGGCCTTGATGCGCGAGGTCCGCAGATCGTCGGCGATCTGGTTGCGGATGACGCTGAGGCTCTTTTCACGCTCCGGCGTGCGGTCTCCCACCATGCGGACGATTTCCTCGTACACCTTGGGATACAGCGCCGCGAAGGACAGGTCCTCAAGTTCCCACTTGATGGTGTTCATGCCCAGGCGATGGGCAAGCGGAGCAAAGATTTCCAGGGTTTCGCGGGCCTTGCGCGAGGACGACTCCGCAGAGACGAAGCGCCACGTTCGCGCATTGTGCAGGCGGTCCGCCAGTTTGATCATGAGGACACGGATGTCCTTGGCCATGGCCACGACCATCTTGCGGACGGTCTCGGATTGGGCAGCCTCGCCGAAGCTGACCTTGTCCAGCTTGGTCACGCCGTCCACCAACATGGCGACCTCGGGGCCGAAGTCGCGGGTGAGGTCGTTGAGGGTGTAGGGAGTGTCCTCCACGGTGTCGTGGAGCAATGCAGCCGCGAGGGTGGTCCCCGTCATGCCGAGCTCAGCCAGGATGGTGGCCACGGCAACCGGGTGGGTGATGTACGGGTCACCACTCTTGCGCTTCTGGCCTTGGTGGCTCCGCTCCGCTACCGCGAACGCCCGTTGGATCAGGTCGAAGTCCTCTTTGGGGTTATTGGCCCGAACGGTGCGCAGCAGCGGTTCCAGGATTGGCGAGTAGGGGGCGACACCCCGGCCTGTGAGGCGGGCGAGCCTGGAACGTGTACGTTCCCTCCTGCCGGGGAAAGTCGGGCGCACGCCGCTGTCGATCGGTACCGCACCTGCGGTCCGTTCGGCCACGCCTGTTGTTGGGACGGCCACAGCTTTACGGCCATCTTCCCCGCCCGCCGGTGGTGCCGACGTCGCACGTTCTTCCACAGAAGCACCCCTCACAACCTATTTAATTCTCCCAGTCTATTCCCGTCAGCGAATGCTTCTGCAACCGGACAGCACATGACGAGGACGTGGACAAGTCAAAGAGCCGGCCTCCGCAATGCTGCGGAGGCCGGCTCTCCGGTGAAACTGTACTTTGGGGTGGACCTAGACGGTTGCTTCGGCCCGGCGGTGCGATACCTTCTTGGCTTGCTTGACGAGCTCCGGTTCGCCTTGGCGCAGCCAGGCGTACAGGGGCGCGGCGATGAAGATCGTTGCCGCTGTGCCAATGAGGATGCCCACGAACAGTGCCAAGGAGAGGTCCCGCAACGTACCGGCACCCAGCAGCCCGGCCCCGATGAAGAGGATGGCTGCCACGGGCAGGACTGCCACCATCATGGTGTTGATGGAGCGAACCAGGGTTTGGTTGACTGCGAGGTTGACCTCTTCAGCGAAGGTACGACGCGTCGACGTCGTGATATCGGACGTGTTTTCGCGGATCTTGTCGAACACCACCACGGTGTCGTACAGCGAGTAGCTGAGGACGGTGAGGAAGCCGATGATGGCCGACGGCGTCACTTCGAAATCGCTCAAAGCGTAGACGCCCGCTGTGGTGAACATGGTGACGAGCATGCCCACCAGTGCCGACAGCGACATTTTCCATGTACGGAAATACAGCGCCATCAGGATCGCGGCCAGCCCAACGAAGACCACCAGGCCGATGAGCGCCTGGCGCGTGACGTCCTGTCCCCAGGTGGGGCCCACGAAGTTGGACGTCACCTCGTTCTCGGTGACCCCGTACGCACTGGTCAACGCGTCCTTGATGCGGTTGGTTTGTTCGTCACTGAGCTGATCCGTCTGGATCCGCATGGTGTTGCCGGCCACGTTCGCGACACGCGGGATGGCCTCGGGCACCACTTCGTGGACTGCCTTCTCGCCGAGCCCGGCGTCGGTGTTGGCCACGTTCGAAACGGTGAACTCGGAGCCACCGCGGAATTCGATGCCGAGGTTGAATCCGCCCTTGACCACAGGGATCAGGATGGACAGAGCCACGGCTACGGCCGCAATGGTGAACCAGATCTTCTTGGAATTGACGAAGTTGTAAGAACGCTTGCCCGTGTAGAGCTCATGGCCGAAGGTTGCGAAGCTCGTTGTCATTTACTTCTCCTCCTTGGTCGCCTTGGAGGAGCCGGCGAACTGGCTCTTCTCGGCGAGGCGCCGTTCGGCGATGGTCATGCGGCGTTCTGCTTCGGCTGCTGCACCGGTGTTGCGCGCACGTACCGGCGTCGGCTTTTGATCCGGGGTGCGGAGCCTGCCCGCGCCGCGGTACAGCGGAACAGCGCCCAGACGGTCGGGCGACAGTCCGGAGAAACGGTGTCCTTCGCCGAAGAACCGGGTGCGTGCCAGGACCTGGAGCATGGGGTGCGTGAACATGAACACCACCAGGAGGTCGGCCAGGGCTGTGAGGCCGAGGGTGAAGGCGAAGCCGCGGACGTTGCCCACAGCCACGAAGTAGAGAACCAGGGCAGCGAGTAGGTTGACCGCCTTTGAGGCCAGAACGGTGCGCTTGGCACGCTTCCAACCATTTTCGACGGCGGACACGAGTCCACGGCCGTCGCGGAGCTCATCGCGGATACGTTCGAAGTAAACGATGAAGGAGTCCGCGGTCTGGCCGATGGCAACAATCAAACCCGCAACGCCGGCCAGGGAAAGCCGGTAATTTTCGGTCCAGCCGAGAATGGCAATGGCCAGGTACGTCAAGGCACCGGCCACCACAAGGGATGCAATGGTCACAAAGCCGAGTGCCCGGTATTGGAAGAGCGAATAGACCACAACGAGCAGCAGGCCGATCACACCGGCCAGCAGGCCCAGGCGAAGCTGGTCGCCACCGAGCGTCGCGGAAATTTGCTCCTGTGACTGGATTTCGAAGCTGATGGGCAACGCGCCATACCGGAGCTGGTCGGACAACGCCTTGGCTGATGCCTGGGTGAAGTTGCCCGTGATCTGCGGCTTACCGTCCGTGATGACGGCAAGGGAGCGAGGCGCGGAGATGACCTTGTCGTCAAGGACAATCGCGAACTGCGATTTGGGATCATCCGTACCCTGGGCCTGCGCGGCAGCGTAGAACTGGTTAAGGCGTTCGGTGACTGCCTTGAACTTCGCGGTAGCATCCGCGTTGAAGACGATGTTCACGCCCCAGGAGTTGGTGACAGAACCCTGTGCACCCTGGACCTGGGAGTAGGTCGAGTCGCTGATGTCCTGGCCCTTGACCTCCACCGGTCCAAGGATGTACTTGACCGCGGGAGTCTTATCCGTGGCGGCCTCACAGGTGACCAACGGCTTGGCCGGATCTGAGCGCTCACGCTTCTCCGTGGACGGATTCACGCAGTCCAGTGCTTCAAATTCCTTGACGACATCGGCAGTGACCCAGTTGATGTCGCTTGCGTTGGCCGGCGCCGCAGTGGGCTTGGGCAGCTGGGCATCAGGGGTACGGGATTCGGCTGGAACGGCAGCCGGGTCTCCCGCAGCGATGACCGGGCGGAAGTTCATGTCGGCAGATGCCTGGATGAGGTCGCGGGTTTCCTTGGAGGGGGTTCCCGGAAGGCTCACTACCACGTTGCGCCCGGACTGGGTGCTGATTTCCGCTTCGGCTACACCTGAGCCGTCAACGCGCTGCCTGATGATGGCAACGGCCTGATTCAGCTGTTCCTCGTTGATTTCGCCAGAACCCTCAACCCTGGGAGCCAGGATCATCTGGGTTCCGCCTTCGAGGTCCAAAGCAAGCTTCGGAGCCCAGCTGGCATGGCCAGTCAGCACTCCGCCACCCAGGACAGCGGTCAGTACAACAAATATTGCGCCTAGCCATGTCAGCACCCTGCGGGCTGAGTTTTTGGGGCCGGTCCTTGCCATTATCGATCTTCCTCTTATCGCCGGACAGCCGCCGGCGGACGCTGGTGAGCGTCTGCCGGCGGCTCTCCGCTGCCGTAGAAGTTGTCCAGCGCGGTGTTGCCGCGGCTGACAGTGCTAGTTGTCCTTCTTGTCCTCTTTGTTGAGGCGCGCAATGGTCTCTTCCGGGGTCTCAACCGTGGCAGGAGTTTCAGTCCCGGCAACGGTCAGGGAAGATGCGTCGTCCGGAACAACCGGTGTTTCCTCAGCGGCCGGTTCTACTACCTTGGTGACTGCCTGCCGGTGAACCGTAGCTTCGTTGCCCGGGGACAGTTCGATAACGACCTTGTTCTCGGCCTCGTCGATGGAGACGATACGGCCGAAGAGCCCGAAGCTGGTCATGACGTCCACGCCGGGAGCAAACTTGGACTGCATTTCAGCCTGTTGCTGCTGGGTCTTCTTGTTGCGGCGGAACATCATGAAGACAAAGAGTCCAAGCATGACGAACAGCAATATGGTCATTGGATCCACAGGGAAGTTCCGTTCTGTACTTACGTTTTGGTTCACGGCAACGTCCCTGGCTGATCCGCAGAGCGGGCGCATGAATCAAGGACTCGAACGTGCCGAGCGTCATACCAGTCTAAAGGGAAAAGCTGAAGAGAGCGTGTTAACCAGCAGTATCTACGCTTTCGGCGTGGTTTTCGTCCTCACCAAACAGGTCCAGTGCCTCCTGGCCGAATACTCCGGCCGGAACCGCGAAGCCCAGGTGTGTCCACGCTGGAGCCATGGCAATACGTCCCCGCGGCGTCCTCCCGAGCAACCCTTCGCGCACCAGGAACGGTTCCGCCACGGTCTCCACAGTTTCCGGCTCTTCACCCACTGCGATGGCCAACGTGGAGAGGCCCACCGGGCCACCGTTGAACTTGGTAATGAGGGCTTCCAGGACGGATCGGTCGAGGCGGTCCAGCCCACGCTCGTCCACTTCATACATATCCAGGGCCGCAGATGCTGAGCGGGCGTCGATCTGTTCAATGCCGTGCACCAGGGCCCAGTCCCTGACCCGTCGAAGCAGCCGGTTGGCAATACGGGGCGTCCCACGGGAGCGTCCGGCGATTTCGGTGAATCCGGCGGAGTTCACTTTGAGGTCCAACAGCCCGGCGGAGCGACGAAGCACCAACTCCAGTTCAGCTACGGAGTAGAACTCGAGGTGCCCAGTGAAACCGAACCGGTCACGCAGTGGCCCGGGCAGGAGTCCTGCACGCGTAGTGGCACCCACCAGGGTGAAGGGCGGCAGCTCGAGGGGAATGGCAGTGGCACCCGCGCCTTTGCCCACGACGATGTCTACACGGAAGTCCTCCATGGCCATGTACAACATCTCTTCTGCAGGCCGGGACATACGGTGGATTTCATCGAGGAAAAGCACCTCCCCTTCCGACAACGACGAAAGGATCGCGGCCAGGTCGCCGGCATGCTGGATTGCGGGACCACTGCTGATACGCAAGGGTGCATTCATTTCGGCAGCAATGATCATGGCCAGCGTTGTTTTGCCCAGTCCGGGAGGGCCGGACATCAAAACGTGGTCGGCGCTGCGCCCACGCATCTTCGACGCCTCGAGGACAAGTGCCAGCTGTTTCCGGACGCGATGCTGGCCTACGAAGTCATGGAGGTTCTTGGGACGGAGGGCGGCCTCAATGACCCGCTCTTCCGGTTCCTCTCCCCCGCTGACGAGTGACTGCTCAGCCACGGCTGCCTACGCGGTTTCCGGCGCGTGCGCCGTCCTGGCCCAGCCAACGGAGCGTGGCACGGAGGATCTGGGCGACATTTCCTGCCTCCACCAGCTCCGGCGAATCGGCCATGGCTTTGTCGATGCTTCCGGTTGCGTCCTTTTCGGACCAACCAAGACTGGTCATGGCCGCGACCACCTGGGGCTTCCACTCGGCCTTGATCGGGGCCTGGGGCTGGGCGGACGTACCCGTGCCGTGCGGGACGAGCTTTCCGGCAAGCTCCAAAACAATACGTCCGGCTACCTTCGGGCCAATTCCGGGCACCTTGGTGAACGTCTTGCCGTCACCCGTGTGCGCAGCCACCCGGATGGCTTCGGGTTCGTGAACCGCAAGGACTGCAAGCGCCAACCTTGGTCCCACGCCGCTCACGCTCAGCAGGACATCGAAGACTTCCCGTTCGTCATCATCGGCAAAGCCGAACAGCGTCAGGGAATCCTCCCGGACAATCAAGGAGGTGAAGAGCTTGGCTTCGGTTCCTACTTTGAGGTGGCTCAGGGTCTGCGGCGTCGCAAAGACACTCATGCCTGCGCCGTTGAGGTCAATAACGGCGGTGGACAAACCAACGTGGGCTACGGTTCCACGGAGAAAACTGATCAAGACCCGGCTCCTGAATTAGCGGACTATCCGAACATATCTACGAATACCCTAGCAAGGGCAGGCGACAATCACCGCGCGCGGCGCGCTTTCGCTTCGGCGTCGGCCCATGCCTTCTGCGCAGGTGTCAGTGTTCCCTTGCCGGATCCACCCGCGGATCCCATGCCGCTGCCTGCACGCCAGGCGTGGGTGAGCGCCAGGGCCAGGGCGTCAGCCGCATCTGCCGGTTTGGGCGGCGCATTCAGTCGCAGGATCTTGGTGACGAGTTTGGTAACGGCGTCCTTGTTGGCCGTACCGCTCCCCGTTACCGCGGCCTTAACCTCGGACGGCGTATGGAGGGCCACGGGGATACCGCGGCGAGCCGCGGCGGCGATCACCACCCCGGAAGCCTGGGCCACACCCATCACGGTGCTCACGTTCATCTGCGAGAAGACACGCTCGACGGCGACGACGTCCGGTTTGTGCAGGTCGAGCCACTCATCGATTGCCTGGGCGATGACCAGCAATCGCTTGTCCAACGTCAGCTCAGCTGACGTCCCGACCACTCCGACGGCCACCATTGTGGCCCTTCGGTTCTGCTCGATGTCCACAACGCCGATGCCGCAACGGGTAAGGCCCGGATCGACTCCCAATACGCGAAGAGTCAATTCCGGGCCTTCCTAAGAGATATCAAAGCTGAGTGCTGCCGCGCCTAGTCGGCGTCGAGGGCAGCCTGCACTTCCTCGCTGAGGTCCGCGTTGCTGTAGACGTTCTGGACATCGTCCAGATCTTCCAGCGCGTCCACGAGCTTCATGAACTTGCGGGCACCATCGACGTCGAGGTCAACCTGCATGGACGGCACGAATTCAGCTTCATCGGTTTCGTAGTCGATGCCTGCTTCCTTCAGGGCGTCGCGGATGGCCTGGAGATCCGAGGGCTCCGAGTGGATTTCCCAGTTCTCGCCGCTGTCCTTGACTTCCTCGGCGCCGGCCTCAAGGACTGCCATCAGGATGTCGTCCTCGCTGAGGCCGTTCTTCGGCAGGACAACGACGCCCTTGCGGGCAAAGAGGTAGCTCACGGAACCGGGGTCGGCGATGGTGCCGCCGTTGCGGGAGATGGCGAGACGGACCTCGGAGGCTGCGCGGTTCTTGTTGTCTGTCAGGCACTCGATCAGCAGAGCCGAACCCTGCGGGCCCCGGGCTTCGTACATGATTTCGGTGTAGTCGACGACTTCGCCGGTGAGTCCGGCACCACGCTTGATGGCGCGGTCGATGTTGTCGTTGGGCACCGAAGTCTTCTTGGCCTTGGTGACGGCGAGTTCCAGGCCGGGGTTTCCGGCGAGGTCAGGGCCGCCCATGCGGGCGGCGACTTCGATGTTCTTGATCAGTTTTGCGAACGACTTTGCACGCCGGCTGTCAATGATGGCTTTTTTGTGCTTGGTGGTCGCCCATTTGGAGTGGCCTGACATGCTTTACGCTTCTCCTCTGATCATTCGAATAAAGAGTTCATGCACGCGCTTCTCCCCCGTCACTTCCGGGTGGAAGGAGGTGGCCAGCAATTGGCCGGAGCGCACTGCAACAATTCTAGCCACTCCGTGCAAAGTGGCCGTGTGGCTGGCGTAGTCCGGATCGACCTGTGCCAGAACTTCGACGCCGGGGCCGACGCGTTCCACCCACGGGCCGCGGATGAACACTGCGTGGACTGGCTCTACACCGGATTCGTCGGCACTGAAGTCCAGCCCCTTGAAATCGAGGTCCGTTTCGAAGGATTCGCGCTGGCGTCCAAAGGCATTGCGGCGCACCGTGATGTCGAGTCCGCCGAAGGTCTGCTGGGGAGCTCCCGCGAGGTCGGTGGCCGGGTCGGCGATCTCGTCAGCGAGGAGGATCATGCCGGCACAGGAACCGTAGACAGGGAGTCCTTCTGCAATGCGCTTTTGCAACGGATCGCGGAGCTCAAAGATCCGGGACAGTTTGTCGATGGTGGTTGATTCGCCGCCCGGGATGATCAGGCCATCGATGTCGTCAAGCTCTGCCGGCCGGCGGATACCCACGCCGGTAGCTCCAGCGGCTTCCACGGCATGGATGTGCTCGCGGAAATCGCCCTGAAGAGCCAGTACGCCGATCCGGAGTCCTGAACCCACGCGTGATGAAGCGTCGGAAAGGGGGGTTGTCATTGGACCATCATAGTGCTCCCGGCCCGGCCAGTGGTTGATGCGAACTGTCCCGCACCCGTCCTGCACCGCCGAAGGGCCAGGTTCCATGCCATGACTGGGATATATTACAGAGCATGCTTTCCTTCAGCGTTCCCCTCGGCAAGCTGGTCCGCAGGCTCTCCCGGCTTCGGGGCGGCGGCTCGGCTTTTCCCGGCTTGGTGGTCGAGAAAATCGACCCCGGCTTCATGCAGCGAACGTTGGCTTCCCTGCCGCACGGCGTAGCCGTGGTGAGTGGCACAAACGGAAAAACCACCACTACCAAAATGGTGGTGGAGCTTCTCGAAAGCCAAGGCTTGAAAGTCTTCACCAACCGGTCCGGAAGCAACTTCACCCGCGGTGTCGCAGCTTCCCTGCTGGGTGACGTCGACTGGCGTGGCCGCCTCAAGGCGGATATTGCCGTGCTGGAACTCGACGAAGCCCATGCAGTGCATTTCGTCAACAAGGTCCAGCCACGCTACAGCCTCCTGCTGAACGTCCTGAGGGACCAGCTGGACCGCTTCGGCGAGATCGACAAGACTGCCCGTTTGCTGGAGCACATCGCTTCAAAGACAACCGACACCGTTGTCCTGAACCGCGAAGATCCGCGTGTTGCGCGGATCGCCAACGTCGTCAACAGCCTGGACGCCGTCCACCACCCCGCCATCCGGTACTTCGGCCTGGATGAGTCACTGCGCAGCACGTTCCCCAACGACGACGAAATGCGCACCGGCAGCGGCCCTTCACCGTCCGGAACTTCGGTAGCCGCAGCGCCCGGTGAGGCAGTAGACCTGCCGGCTGCCGACGTCGTGCTCCGCAGGGTCGGCGCGCAGGACGCCGACTTTGAGTTCGACGGCGAGACCGTCAGTACCGCCATGAAGCTCCGCGGGGTCTACAACATTTTCAATGCCGCCGCCGCGTTGTCGCTTACCAGGGCGATCCTTGGCACCGGCCCTGTTGATACGCCCAAACTGGTCAAGGCCCTGGGTGAGGTTGCTCCCGCCTTCGGCCGTGGAGAGAGCCTGACGGTGGACGGGCAGCCGCTTGAGCTGGTCCTTGTGAAGAACCCCAGCGGATTCCGCCTTGGCCTCAAGTCGTTCCCCGCCGGCGGCTATGCCACCATGATCGCCATCAACGACAACTACGCTGACGGCAGGGATATGTCCTGGCTGTGGGACGTGGAGTTCGATTCCCTCCGTGAAAACGGGGTGGAGGTCCTCACGGGCGTCCGGGCGTATGACATGGCCTTGCGTCTTCAATACGACGACGTCCGGTTCGGAGTTGTGGAGCCGGACATCACCGCCGCCCTCCGCACGTTCATTGATGGCTCCCGCGGCAAACCCAAGCGGGTCTTCTGCACCTACACCTCCATGCTCGCCATTCGCCGTGAGCTCGCCAAAATCACCATAGTTGAGGTGGTCTCATGACCTCGGAAACACAGCCCAAGCCGAAAACACAGCCCAGCCCGGAAACGCAGCCCAGCAAGGGCACCATCCGCGTCCTTCAGCTCTATCCCAAAGAGATGAACATCTACGGCGACTGGGGCAACGCCCTGGTCCTGCAGCAGCGCATCAAGTGGCACGGCTACACGCCTGAACTGCTGGAGTACAACGTTGGCGATGAATTCCCCGAAGACATCGACATAGTGGTGGGCGGCGGCGGTCAGGACAGTGGCCAGCTGGTCATCCAGGACGATCTCCAGGCCCAGGCGCCGCACCTCAGGAGAATGGCCGACGACGGTGCCCCCATGCTGGTAATTTGCGGGCTTTACCAACTTTTCGGCAAGTTCTTCAAGACCAGCACTGGCCCTGTGATCCCGGGAATTGGCATCCTGGATGTTGAAACCCACGGCACGGACGAACGGCTGATTGGCAACGTCATCATGAAGTCCACCGAGTTCGGGGACATCCTGGGGTACGAGAACCACAGCGGACAGACCACCTTGGGTCCCGGCGTCGAACCTCTTGGTACGGTGACCAAGGGTGCCGGCAACAACAGTAAGGACGGCCACGAAGGCGCCCGCTACAACAATGTGGTGGCAAGTTATTTGCACGGCTCATTGCTGCCGAAGAACCCGGCGATTGCGGACTTCCTGATCCGGACCGCTGCGGAACGCAAGTTCGGCTCTTTCGTCCCGGGAGCGCCCGACGACGATTATGCCCGTCTCGCGCGCGAACACGCCGCCCGGCGTCCGCGCTAGGACCTATTTCTCCTTGGTGATCAGCAGTTCGTGGGCACCGGCGGAGGCCGCGCCCATGGACTCGACAACCGTCTTGGTGCGTTGATGGGTTTCGGCATCCGCCGCGGGCGAGGCACACACTCCCTGGGGTGCGTCGCTTGCCACTGAGCACCAACGGTAGGGGTCGCGGACAATAACCGACGGCGCCCATGCGAGATCTGACGCGGTCCAGGTGCCGGCAGCGTTCTGACTGAACTGTGCCCGGACCAGGAGACCCTCATTGTTGACGACATACCAGGGGGACAACTCGGTGATGCCGTTGCCCAGTCCGTAGACGATCCAAGTCCCCTTGTAGCTCTCGATCGGGAGCACGGAGTGGGTGTGGTGACCGTAGATCATGGTGAACTGGCCACTGTCCACCAGCGCGTGCGCGACATCGCGCTGCTGGGCGTTGGCTTCGCTGGCGTACTCGTCGCCGGCATGCATGACACCCAGGACAATGTCGGCCCCGAGCCCTCTGGCGCGCGTCGCTTTTGCGATCATTGCGGCTGGATCAAGCTCGTCCACAAGCCACGGATATTCGGGGATCTGCCCGTTGTGGCCGTAAGTGCCGGCGATGACGGCCACCTTGGCAGCATCGGTCTGAAGCATCAGAATCTCTTTGGACGCCGCTTCCGTCCGGTAGGAACCGGTGTGCTTCAGCCCTGCAGCATCCAGGGCGTCCAGGGTTCGGAGCAGTCCTTCGGTCCCACGGTCAATGGTGTGGTTGCTCGCGGTGGTGCACGCCTGGTAGCCGACGTCCTTGGAAGCGGTAGTGATCTGTGGGGGAACGTTGAAGGACGGGTATGCGGAGAAGGGTCCGTCGGGTGTGCCGACAGGGGTTTCCTGGTGGCAGATGGCGAGGTCGCTCTTGCTGATGTAGCGCCGCTGCCCTTCAAGGAGTGGCACGAAGGTATACCCAGGCAATCCCGCGGCTACGGCGTCTGCCCTGGCCTGCTGCCAGAGCTGGGTGTGGACCAGCATGTCTCCCGTCACCGTAATCGAGGTGCACCGCAGTTCCGGACAAGCGGGCCCTTTTCCGGGGGTTGGGTTGGGAGACGGTGTTGTAGTGGGCGATGAAGACTTTGTGGCCGGGGCCGTGGCTGCGTTACTGCCGTCCTGCTGGTTATTTTCGGCGATCACCCCGCAGGCACCCAACGACAGCGCAAGGGCAGCAACGATGGCCAGCTTCAGCCCCGACGCACGCGTGGCGTATGCCCACGACTTTGTGACCTTCCCCATATTTGCCATCCTACGGGCGCTGTAGGCCGGATCAGGGCGCGCCGCTCTTGAGGACACGATTCTTACGTGAAAGAGTCACTTCATGATCAATCCTCTCGTGAGTCCCAGTTCCTTGCCGTACGGGCTCCTACCGTTCGACGGAGTCACAGCCGGGCACTACGCCGAAGCCGTCGAGGCAGGGCTCGCTGAGCACCTGCAGGAGATCAAGCTCATCGTAGAGAACCCGGAGGCTGCGTCGTTCGAGAACACTGCCGTGGCGATGGAACGCTCCGGGAGGCTCCTGCACAGGGCGGCATCAGCGTTCTATACGTTGGTCTCAGCGGATGCCACGGACGACATCAAGGCATTGGAAATCGAATTATCACCCAAGTTCTCCGCCCACCAGGATGCGGTGTACATGGACCGCGGACTCTACGAGCGGTTCGCGGCCATCGACGTGACCGGCCTCGATCCTGAATCAACCCGACTTGTGGAGGAATACCTCAAGGAGTTCCGGCAGTCCGGAATCCAACTCGATGACGACGGCCAAGGCAGGCTGCGCGACGTCAACGCCGAGCTCTCCCGTTTGGGAACCGGGTTTGGCCAACGCGTAAAGGACGCCATGAAGGCCTCGGCCCTGATCCTCGATGACGAGGCGGACCTGGCCGGGCTCCCACCCGAAGACATCGCCGGCGCCGCAGAGGCCGCCAAAGCCGCTGGCCACGACGGTAAGTACCTCATCACCCTCATTCAACCCAGCAACCAGCCGGCCCTCGCCTCATTGGAAAACCGGAGCATCCGCCGTCGTCTTTATGAAGCGTCCCTCGCCCGCGGCACCGACGGCGGGCCGCTGGACGTGCGCGAACTCGTGACAGCTACTGTGCAACTGCGCGCAGAAAAGGCATCCCTCCTGGGGTTCGCCAACTACGCCGAACTGGTGGTGGATCAACAAACCGCACCGGACTTTGCCGCAGTCCAAGCAATGCTTGGCCGCTTGGCGCCCGCCGCGGTGCGGAACGCACAGGCGGAAGCCGACGCCTTGGCACAGTCTGCGGGCCACCCCCTGGAAGCCTGGGACTGGGCTTTCTACTCGTCCCGCGTACGCAAGGACAAGTTCCAAGTGGACGAACAGGCGCTCCGGCCATATTTCACTTTGGACGCCGTACTGCGCGACGGGGTGTTCCACGCGGCCACGCAATTGTATGGTTTGAGCTTCCACGAGCGGGACGACCTGCAGGGCTACCATCCCGACGTCCGCGTGTGGGAGGTCCGAAACGAAGACGGCACCGGCCTTGGCCTGTTCCTCGGCGACTACTACACCCGGGAGTCCAAGCGCGGCGGGGCGTGGATGAACTCCCTCATGGACCAGTCCAGGCTGCTAGGCACCCAATCCGTGGTGATCAACAACCTCAACATCACCAAGCCGGCTCCGGGCGAACCGACGCTGCTCACCCTTGACGAGGTACGCACCGTCTTCCACGAATTTGGCCATGCCCTCCACGGCCTTCTCTCGGATGTCACGTACCCACGGTTTTCCGGAACCTCCGTGCCACGTGACTTCGTGGAATATCCGTCGCAAGTCAACGAAATGTGGATCATGTGGCCCGAGGTCCTGGCCAACTACGCCCGCCATCATGAAACTGGTGAGCCGCTCCCCCAGGAGATCGTCGATAAACTCAACGACTCCCTGCTATGGGGTGAAGGTTTTGCAACCACGGAATACCTGGGCGCGGCGCTGTTGGACCTTGCCTGGCATGTGCTCTCCGCTGCGGATGTACCCGATGATGTGCTGGCCTTCGAGGCTAAGGCCCTGGCCGACGCCGGCGTCGCCCACCCACTGATTCCGCCACGCTACCGGACCGGGTATTTCCAGCACATCTTTGCCGGGGCGGGGTACGCGGCCGGATACTACTCCTACATTTGGAGCGAGGTTCTGGATGCCGACACCGTGGAATGGTTCAAGGAAAACGGGGGCCTCAACCGCGCGAACGGCGATCACTTCAGGGCAGAATTGCTGTCCCGGGGAAACAGCCGCGACCCCTTGGAATCGTTCAGGGCATTCCGGGGCCGGAAAGCCGAACTGGAACCGCTGCTCACGCGCCGGGGACTGAGCTGACAACGACGCCGGGTGGCCACCTCTGTGAGGCGACCACCCGGCGTCTTACTGCTTTTGCTATTTACCAGCCGCGCTCGGCGAGGCGGTGGGGCTGCGGGATTTCGTCGACGTTGATGCCGACCATCGCTTCGCCCAGGCCACGGGAGACCTTGGCAATGACATCGGGGTCATCGTAGAACGTGGTGGCCTTGACGACGGCGGCTGCGCGCTCTGCCGGGTTACCGGACTTGAAGATACCGGAACCCACGAACACACCGTCGGCGCCGAGCTGCATCATCATCGCAGCATCAGCCGGGGTTGCGATGCCACCAGCGGTGAACAGGACCACCGGGAGCTTGCCGGTGGCAGCGATTTCCTTGACCAGTTCGTACGGGGCCTGCAGTTCCTTGGCCGCAACATACAGCTCGTCCTCGGGGAGGGCTGCGAGCTTGGCGATCTCGGCACGGATCTTGCGCATGTGACCGGTCGCGTTGGACACATCGCCGGTACCGGCCTCGCCCTTGGAACGGATCATCGCAGCGCCCTCGTTGATGCGGCGCAGCGCCTCACCCAGGTTGGTCGCACCACAGACGAAGGGAACGGTGAAGTTCCACTTGTCGATGTGGTTGATGTAGTCGGCCGGGGTCAGGACCTCGGACTCGTCGATGTAGTCAACACCGAGGGACTGCAGGACCTGGGCTTCGACGAAGTGGCCGATGCGGGCCTTGGCCATGACCGGGATGGACACGGCGGCGATGATCTGATCGATCATGTCCGGATCGGACATGCGGGACACGCCACCCTGGGCGCGGATGTCGGCCGGGACACGCTCGAGGGCCATGACGGCGACGGCGCCGGCGTCCTCGGCAATACGGGCCTGCTCGACGTTAACGACGTCCATGATGACGCCGCCCTTGAGCATCTCAGCCATGCCCCGCTTAACGCGGCTGCTGCCCGTGACGCTGTTCGCGGACGAACCGGCTTCGTTGCTTACATCTGGTGTAGACACAAAAACCCCTATGGGTAGATAAACGACCTTCTTGCCGGAGCCACGCGCAGCCACACGACCGCTATCAGTGCACACCGGGTTTCAGGTCAAGGTGACCAAGTACTAGTAATAGTAGTCGCACGTTGCAGGGCCGCAGTACATTCATTACTGCCTTTGGGGGCAACAATCAGTGCTGTGGTAGGACGCCTGCACAAATGCGGAAGCGACACTCTGGTCAGATGCCAGTTCCCTCGACCTCGGCCATGGCTTGCCGGTGGACCGTGGCCATTCTTTGGACGATCGTGACCACACTGGCAATGGCAAGCAGGACCAGGGTGGCGAACAGCACGACAGGTGGAAGGCCCAGTCCCGTGAGTCCGGCAATCAGCAAAACAGACGCCAAACGTTCGGCGCGCTCAGCGATCCCAACACTGGCTTGGTAGCCAAGGGATTCGGCTTTGGCCCGCGCGTAGGAGACCACCATTCCCAGGACAAGGCATACGACGGCGGCTGCTCCGATGGCGGGGTCGTGGCCTCCGGTGAAAAACCAGATGGTAAGGCCCGCGAAAATGGCACCGTCAGCCAACCGGTCCAAGGTGGAATCCAGGAAGTTGCCCCACCCCCCGCTCCGTCCTTGCAACCTGGCCATGATGCCGTCCACCACGTCCGAGAAGGCGAAGAAAGCAACCACCACTGAGCCCCACCACAAATGGCCAAGCGGGTAGAGGACCAGTCCGCCGAGAATCACGCCCGCTGTCCCCGCAATGGTGACGGCGTCAGGGGACACACCTATCCTGAGGAGCCAGCGGGCCAGTGGGGTAAAGAGTGAGGTAAAAAAGCCGCGCGCATGCCTATTGAGCATTCGACTCCCCCGGCCAGGCTTCAGCCACAAGCTTGCGGACCTCATCGAGTGTCTGCGTGATGGCCTTGGTCTGGGCGATGATGGGGAAGAAGTTCCCGTCCCCACCCCAGCGCGGAACGACGTGCTGGTGCAGGTGCGCGGCGATGCCTGCGCCACCCGTCACTCCCTGGTTCATGCCCAGGTTGAAGCCACTCGGGTTGGAGACTTTCCGCAGGACGCGCATTGCGGTTTGGGTCAGCTCAGCGAACTCGGCCGTCTCCTCCACTGTGATGTCCGTGTAGTCGGGCACGTGGCGGTAGGGGCAGATCAACAGATGCCCCGGGTTGTACGGGAACAAATTGAGGACCACGTAGCAGGTCTTTCCCCGGTGGACGATGAGGGATTCCTCATCAGAACGGGTGGGTCCTACACAGAATGGGCAATCGTCCTTGTTCTTGAACTGATCCTGCCCGCCTTTGATGTAGGCCATCCGGTGCGGAGTCCACAGGCGCTGGAATGCGTCCGGGACGCCCGCGAGTCCGAAGTCATCTGTTACTTCGGCGTCGCCTGGAATGCCGTCTGCTGCGCCTGTGTTCTCCTGCACCGTCTGTGTCCCGTCCCGTCAGCTCTCGCGGTTCTTGACAGCGTCCACGATCCGGCGGACCGCCTCAGCCACGGGCACGCCATTATCCTGGCTGCCGTCCCGGAAGCGGAACGATACAGCACCGGCTTCGGCGTCCTCTCCCCCGGCGATGAGGACGAACGGGATCTTGTCCTTGCTGGCAGTTCGGATCTTCTTCGGGAAGCGGTCAGAGGAGATATCCACTTCGGCCCGGATTCCTGCAGCCTTGAGCTGGTCCACGACGTCGAACATGTAGTCGTTGAACGTCTCGGCTACGGGAATGCCCACTACCTGGACGGGAGCGAGCCACGCGGGGAAGGCGCCGGCATAGTGCTCGGTCAGGACGCCCATGAAGCGTTCCACAGAACCGAACAGAGCGCGGTGGATCATGACCGGCCGCTGGCGCGTGCCGTCGGCGGCCTGGTACTCCAGTTCGAAGCGTTCGGGCAGGTTGAAGTCCAGCTGGATGGTGGACATCTGCCAGGTCCGGCCCAGTGCATCTTTGGCCTGCACCGAGATCTTGGGACCGTAGAAGGCTGCTCCACCCGGGTCCGGGACCAGTTCCAGGCCCGAGGCGGCGGCGACCTCGGAGAGCGTGCGCGTGGCCTCTTCCCAGGCTGCGTCGTCACCGACGAACTTTTCCTCGTTCTTGGTGGAGAGCTCCAGGTAGAAGTCGTCCAGACCGTAGTCCTTGAGGAGGCCCAGGACGAAGTTCAGGGTAGTGGTGAGTTCGTCCTTCATCTGCTCGCGGGTGCAGTAGATGTGGGCGTCATCCTGTGTCATGCCGCGAACGCGTGTCAGGCCATGGACGACGCCGGATTTCTCGTATCGGTACACAGATCCGAATTCGAACAAACGCAGCGGCAGTTCACGGTAGGAACGGCCACGCGAGCGGAAGATCAGGTTGTGCATGGGGCAGTTCATCGGCTTCAGGTAGTAATCCTGCGCCGGCTTGCGGACGGTACCGTCTTCATTGAATTCGGCGTCCACCTGCATGGCAGGGAACATTCCGTCCTTGTACCAATCCAGGTGGCCGGAAACCTCGTAAAGGTGCCCCTTGGTGATGTGCGGCGTGTAAACGAACTCGTAGCCGGCATCCACATGGCGCTTGCGCGAGTAGTCTTCCATCTCCTTGCGGATGATGCCGCCCTTGGGGTGGAAAACGGGGAGGCCGGAACCAAGCTCATCCGGGAAGGAGAACAGGTCCAGCTCGACGCCGAGCTTGCGGTGGTCGCGGCGTTCGGCTTCGGCAATGCGTTCCTGGTAGGCCTTGAGGGCCTCCTTGGTAGGCCATGCCGTGCCATAGATGCGCTGCAGCTGCTGGTTGTTCTGGTTACCCAGCCAGTAGGCGGCGGAGGAACGGGTCAACGCAAAGGCGTTGGAAATGATTTTGGTGTTGGGCAGGTGGGGTCCGCGGCACAAATCGCACCAGACGCTCTCGCCGCTCTTCCTGTCCACGTTGTCGTAGATGGTGATATCGCCGGCGCCGACTTCAACGTTGACGCCTTCAACAGCGTCGGTTGAGTCGTTCTTCTTCCCCAGCAGTTCGAGCTTGTAGGGCTCGTTTGCCATGGCTTCGCGGGCTTCTTCTTCGGTGACCACCCGGCGAACGAACTTCTGGTTCTGGTTGATGATCTTCTGCATCATCTTTTCCAGCTGACGCAGGTCTTCCGGTGTGAAGGGCTCGGCTACGTCAAAGTCGAAGTAGAAGCCGTCAGTGATGTACGGGCCGATGCCAAGCTTGGCGTCGGGGCGCAACTGCTGAACAGCCTGTGCCATGACGTGCGCGGTGGAGTGGCGCAGAACATTGAGGCCATCGGGGGATTCGATGGTGACGCCTTCGATTTCAGCGTTGGCGGGAAGCACCTGGTCGAGGTCTTTCAGCACGCCGTTGACACGGGCTACAACGACATCGCGGCGCTCGAAGAAGAGTTCCGCGCCGGTAGTCCCTTCCGTCACCTTGGTCTCTTCGCCATCGACGATGAGGGTGATCTGTTGGGCATCTGACACGGGTGTCTCCTATTCATGGTTGAGGCTTCATAGCTTGTGGCGTACGGGGACCACAGCCAGCCATCGTCAATCGTATCGGTTTCGATGAAGGCGGCCAAAGCAGCACGCCGTCACCGGATTCAGCTGCCTAGGCCCGTGATGGCAAGGTTCCGGGAGATCCCGTGAAGAGGTCCGTGGCGCGTGTATTCATCAGGCAGCCCACCTCCCGATGGAAAGAGTTCAGCGTAGGGCAGGGTCTCGGGCTTGCTAAGGTCCCATGCTTTGCTGGCGCTCAGGCTGATTCCCCTGGGACCGGTCCTCCTGGTAGTTCCCCGGATCAGCAACATCCGGGTACCGAACAGCAGTGGACCCGACTCTTCCTGTGCTTCGTGGAAGAAAACAGAGTCGACGCAACCCGTGCCGTCGTCGATGCTGATGAACACCACACGCCGCCCTCCACGCATGGGAGGGGTTTGGGTGGCGACCCGCACTCCAGCCACCAGGACTTCAGTGCCGTTTCGAAGCCCCAGAAGTTTGTCAGCTGTAGTGACTCCGAGCTTGTCCAACAACGGCCTATGGCTCTCCATCAGGTGCTCGCTGACGTCCATTGCCATCAGGTCAAGCTCCGCCCTGACAGTTTCCACCCGGGTGGGGGCCGGCAGTTCCGGGGGCAGGTTCCTCAGCTCAACATCCCCCAGCGCAAACGACAGTTGCCCTTCAATGACATCGGCAGCCTTCCGGGTAGAAGTTGTTTGGAGGGCTTGCAGATGCTGTACGAGGTCTGCGCGGTTTGCTTTTCCGCCGGAATCCCTATGGAGGGCATCAAAGGCCCCCAACTGCGCCAGCCTTTTGATGTTCGGCTTACTAACCCTTGCCCTGGCCCTGAGGTCGGCGAGGGAATCGTAGGGTTGGCCTGCCACGATTCTCTTCAGCTCCGCCCCGGACAGCCCATAGATTCCGGTCAGGCTCAGACGGATGCCGAGCTTGCCGGCGTCAGGGCCCTCCAGGATTTTTTCGACCCGGTATTCAGCATGGCTTCGGTTGATGTCCAACGGGAGGATGGGTATGCCGAGCCGGCGGGCTTCTGCGACCAGGAGGCGTTTGGGATACATCCCGGGATCGTGTTCCCACAGCCCTGCGAGGAAGGCTTCGGGATGATGGGTCTTGAGCCAGGCCGATTGGTAGGTGGGCACGGCAAACGCTGCCCCATGGGCCTTGCAGAAGCCGAAGCTGCCAAAGGCCTTGAGGGTCCCCCAGACCTTGTCCACGACCTCTGGTGGATAGTTCTTGATGGCTTCCTTGCGAAAGAATTTTTCGACGCCGGGTTCGTGGACTT
Organism: Arthrobacter sp. fls2-241-R2A-172; assembly: GCF_030208885.1. Classification (NCBI taxonomy): domain Bacteria; kingdom Bacillati; phylum Actinomycetota; class Actinomycetes; order Micrococcales; family Micrococcaceae; genus Arthrobacter; species Arthrobacter sp. fls2-241-R2A-172. The sequence goes on from NZ_JARVTB010000002.1 coordinate 456,628, forward strand.
CGTCGCCCAGCGCACGACGGAACTCGTCAGCCCTGTCCAGTCCGCATTTGGTCATGACATCGAATGTTTTGAGGATTTGTTCGTGGAAGACGGTGACGCCATGCGTTTCCTCCAGCACCGGCTTGAGGTCCGGATGCGGATAGACCTCAGGGGCAAAGCCGTGCCTGTGTTCCAGGAAGGGCCGGACCATGTCGGATTTCATGGGCCCGGGCCTGAAGAGGGAAATATCTATGATGAGGTCGTTGAATTCACGGGGCGCCATCTTGCCAATGAGCTCGCGCTGACCCGGGGATTCAATTTGGAAGCACCCCAGGGTGTGCGTGCTTCTGATCAGCTCATACGTGGCCTGGTCATCGAAGGGCACAGCATTGAGGTCGATCCTGCCATCGGGCGCAATATAGTCAGGACCTGAACCATCCGGCCCGATGGGATGCCGGCCGGCTTTCACCACCTCATCCTTGCCCGGATGCAACCGGATAACCTCCCGGACAGCAAAGGCCATGGCACTTTGCATCCGCACGCCCAGGACATCCAGTTTCAGCATGCCCATGGGATCCATGTCGTGCTTGTCGAACTGGCTCATCGGCAGGCCCAAGCCGCTGGGTTGCACAGGAGTGCGGTCCAGGAGCGTGGCGTCACCCAGGATCACTCCACAGGGGTGCATGGAGATGTGGCGGGGCAAGCGGTCCAGCCTTTCAGTCAGGTCCACCAGGAGATCGAGCTGCTGGTTTTCTTCCAAAGCACCCCGTTCCACCCGCCCGGCAAATTCGCGAAGTTCGGGCTTCTCCACCAGCGCCTCACGGAATTTCCGGGCAGAGAACCTCCACAGCTGCTTGGCGATCTCGCTGATCTCACCTTCGTCCATGCCCAATGCCATGCCCGCATCCCGGACTGCGCCCCTTGCCCGGTAACCGTTTTGCATGCTCATGAGGGTGACGCGTTCAGCCCCGAACCGGTCAAAGATTTTTCGATAGACGTTATGCCGTTCGGCACTTTCAACATCAATGTCGATATCCGGCAGAGTTGATCGGCGCCCGGACAGGAAACGCTCGAAGATGAGGTCGTGGCGGATCGGGTCAACCTGGCTGATGTCGATCAAATAATTGACCAGGCTGGAGGCACCGGATCCTCGGGCCGCGACCCGGACCCCCATTTCCAGGATCATCCGTGAGACCTCAGCCACGGTGAGGAAGTAGGAGCCGAACCCAAGGTTTCCAATAATTCCGAGCTCGTGGTCCAACCGCGAGCGCAGCCGTTCTTCAGCCGAGCCACTGATGCCGGGGAATCGTCGGCTGATTCCTGCGTTGCATCGTTCGGACAGTTCGACCATTGGATCTTTTTCGATACCGATGATGGAGGCTTCAGGGACAATAGGCGTTTTCCATCCCATATCGAGGACGGGGTTGATCCGGCATTTGTCGGCGAGGGCTTCAGTGTTGGCAAGGAGTTTATGAAGGTCTGCTTTCCCGAGGCCTGCGGCGCCCATGATTTCCTTGCCCAGTTGAAGCATCTGGTGGGCGTTCTTGAGCCATCCTTGGCCCGTCGGCTGGAGCATTGGGGCGGTTGAGAGTTCGGGGAGGGATTTGAGGGTGCGGGCTGAGTCGAGGACGTCGGCGGTGGCGGCGCCGTCCTGTGCGCAGTAGCGGACGGCGTTGCTGAGAATCGCAGGGACGTTGTATTCCAGCGCCAGTTTGAGCATCCTTACGGCGTGGGCGGTGCTGAGGGGTTCTCCGGGGGCGCTGAGGTGGGTCACTGTTTCGGCAACAATGGTGCCTGGTGGCATGGCGTTGATCCACTCGTTGAAGAGTGTCCGGGGCCGGAGGTATTTGCGTCCTCCCATGGATTGCCCCACATCGGAGTCCGGTCCAATCAGGACCGTGAGGACAGGTTTCAATGTTTGGGGGTCGAGGGTTCGTGAGGCGAGTTCACTTCGGGTGACTGCGACCGGGATGGTTCCACCGGCTTTTCCTGAGGTCCGTGCATGTGCGTCGGAGATGAGGCGGCAGAGTGCCCTGTATCCTGCCCCGTTGTTATTGCCATGGGCAAGGACGACGACGCGGCCCGAGATCCGGGTGCGGTGGTCGCCGTCGTCGTCGAAGACTGCAAGGTCGACCCCCACAATGGGGTCGATGCCCGCGTCCATGCAGGCTTTGATGTGTTTTACGGTTCCGTACAGCCCGTCCCTGTCGGTACAGGCGAGCGCGGTTGCTGAGTCTGCTGCTGCGGCTTGGGCAAGTTCATCGGGCCAGGAGACACCGTAGTGGGCGCTGAAGGCTGTTGCGACGTGCAAGTGGGTGAAGCTCAAGGGTCACGCTGCTTCGTCAGGTTCAACGGCGCGTGCAGGTGCGGCGTCGTGGATGCGGAGTAGCCGCCATCGCCCGCTGCCAAGGTGGCGGACGACGTCGAGGGTGATGGTGTTTTCGAGTTGTACGCGCCAGATTTCGTGGTCAACCAGCCCTGCTCCGCTGCCGATGGGTGCACGGGTTTCCTCTGCCCACCACTTGCGCCGTTCGAACCATCGGTTCGGTTCTCCCGTGACTTTGTAGCTGGTCCCTTTCCATGTGACTTCCAGTGGCTGGCCCTGGTCTGTGCAGATGACGTCCACTGATTCGCTGAACAGTCCCATATCCACACTCCTTGCGCCTGAGTTCGTATTCGAAAGTATGTTCGAATACTTCCAGTTTACGACGCTGTACCGACAAAACCTACTTCGAAGTTTTCGCCTTTCCGTGGGTTCGGGAGACATTCTTTCCCGCTTGCTTCAGCAAGGCATCCCGCGCGGGTTGCCAGCGCTGGGCGAGGGAAATCCTGCCCATCAGGGACGATGCCAACCGCATTTGCTGAGTACGGAGTACACGCTTCCTTTCATACTTGGCGAGCGCTTCCTCTATCGGCAGGTCATTGAGCAGCCCTCCCAGGGTCACGGCATCAATGAGTGCTTCGCAGGCGCCCCTGCCGAGGTTGGGCGTCATGGCGTGGGCGGCATCTCCGATCAATACGACCCTTCCCTTTGCGTAGCGGGCAAGGGCAGGGGTGGTCCAGATGCGTTGGGCCAGCGAATTTTCGTCGGATGCCTGGGAAAGCACCTGCTGCACGGCTGATGAGTACCCGGCATAGCGCCCCCTTGTCTCTTCGAGCGCTTCTTCGACGTCGACCCGCCCTGGACCCAGGTGGGATCTGAAGGAGGCGTACCAGTTGGTTCCGCCCACAGCCGGGGCCATGCCGAAAATCTCGCCCTTGCCCCAGTACTCTCCAACATCCCCGGGTGATGGGACCGTGGGTACTACCCCACGTATGGCCAGGAACGGCGTCGCCTTGGCGGTACTGCGTTTCCCCCATGCAGCTTGGCGAACCACGCTATGGACGCCGTCCGCACCCACCGTCAACCCAGCGGGAGCAGGAAGGCTTTCCACGCGCTCCGTAACCCGGCGCACGACGCCCGGCACGGCGGAGTCCAGCAGGCTGAGCAGCTCGGTCCGGGAGACGCCGAGCAAACCCTCTCCTTCCATGGACAGCACCGGCTTTCCTCCCGGATTCCGGAGGGCGCCCGCGCTAATGACGGAGCCCCGCCCCCTTACTGCACCGAGGATCCCCAACCGGGACAGGGCCCGCTGGGCTTCGGGCCACATCGCCAAGGTTGTTCCGACAGTGGGGAGTTGGGGTCTTTGCTCATGCAGGGTAACCGTGAAGCGTCCGGGATCCAGCCGGGCTGCGAGCGCCAGCCCGGCTATCCCGCCGCCAATAATGTCTACGTTTTCCATGCGGTCACACTACTACTACATTTGTAGTACTACCAGGGGTTGAAGCTAGACTTTCGCCATGGCTGACCGACGCACACTCCTCGCCGACGCAGCGCTCGCCGTTGTCTCCGCGCAAGGCCTCAAAGGACTCACCCACCGCGCCGTCGACGCCCAGGCCGGCGTCGCCGTCGGAACTACCTCCAACTATTTCCGCAACCGCGCCGCTTTGGTGGCAGCCGCCGTCGACCGCGTTGAAGAACAAGACAACCGGCTGCTGCAGCAGGGAGCCCTGGAGGTTCCGACGTCGGTGCCCGCTTTGGCGGGTCAACTCGCCACCGCAGTCATGGCACTCGCGCACGAAAACGCTGAACTGACCCGGACACGGTTCGTCCTGGCCCTCGACCAGCCGGACGCTGTGGCAGCCGGCCATGAACGGATGCTCTCCGCCTTGGCGCAGGTCCTTGAAACCATGGGCATACCCGATGCCAGGGCGCGGGCGGAAGCTGTGGCCGATTACAGCGACGGACTTGCCCTGCACACCCTTACTGCGCGCCGTGGACAAAGCCTTGAGCCCAAAGTCGTGGCGAGCAACATCCAGCGCCTCCTGGAGGGCTAACCGGCCAGGGGGTGGACGGCAGAGGGTCCGCAGAGCAGGATTGTGCCATGAGTACCAATGACGCACTCCTCAAGCAGGTCAACATCTCCGCCTCCGACGAGAACCTGGTGGCACGGTTCGAAATTGACGGCAACATTCCTGGCTCCGGCGCCTACGTCGTGGGCCTTGTTGCTGCCAGCGAAGACTACTCCTCCCAGCGCAGGTTGGGGATCGAGTTCATGAACGGTGAAGCGATCTCGTTCTACTCGTTCAACCACGCACTCAGCGCGGAGGAAAATTACGATATCAAGGGCGTGGAGCACTCCGGCAACGTCATCACGGGCAACTTCCCCATCTCTGCCATTCATGGACTCAGCAAGGGACACGTCATGACAGCGTTCAGCGAAGCAGACGGCCGGGATTTCCAGTCCGGCGTCCCCGTGAACGAAGCGCTCTGACCGCTAGAAGAGCCCTTCCACGGGTTCAATGAGTTCCGGTGAGTTGTTGCGGACATTACCCACAGCGGCACCCACCGGGTCGATGGTCCAATCGGCCGCTGCGTCGTGCGCCCTGGAACGGACCAGTTCCACCAACCCCGCCGCATCCTTTTCGCGCGGATCAAGCCAGGCTTCCATCGTCTCGGTGCTCATAGGCAAGGGAACGCGGTCATGGAGGGCAGTCAGTTCGTCAAACACCGAGGCACTGCGCCGGGTCCGGGCTGATTCGGCCGTCGGGGTGTCTGCGGTCAGGATGGACATCGAAAGCAGCCAGCGTCCCGGGTCATCGGGTGAAGCCGACTGGTCCTTCCACCACTCATACAACCCCGCGAAGACCAGTCCACGCCCGTCCCCCGGGTGCACGTAATAGGGCTGCTTGCTCTTTCCCTCACCCTTCTTCCACTCGTAGTAGCCATCGGCAGGGACCGCACACCGGCGCGCAACGGCGGCCTTCTTGAAGGAGGGCTTCTCCAAGAGGGTTTCACTGCGGGCGTTAATCAGCCTGGCACCGCCCTTGGGATCCTTGGCCCACGAAGGCACGAGCCCCCACTTGGCAACATGCAGCTGCCTTTTCAGGTGATCGTCAACAAGCCTCTCCAGGACAACGGGAACCGCATCAGTCGGGGCAACATTCCACGACTTTTCCAAGGCGATCTCGTTCTCCAGCTCGGCGTCAAAGTCGGCGAGCAGGTCCCCCACCGCACGGGCCATTACATAGCGTCCACACATGCGAACAGTCTGCCCTTTCCCGAAGGAACGCACCAGCGCGGACATGTGATGTCATATGCGCTTCCCTGCCGCACGGGAATTATTCGGTACCGGGTTACCGTTGTCAGGAAGGAACCAACCCGCGAAAACGACCCAAATACTGAGGAGAGCTCTGTGGACTTCACTCCCGACTCCGGCACCATCACCATGTTCTCGACCACTTGGTGCGGCTACTGCAACCGCCTGAAGAAGCAGCTGGACGCCAAGGGCATCGGCTACACCGAGATCAACATCGAAGAAGTCGATGGCACCGCCGAACTCGTCGAGCAGCTCAACGGTGGAAACCGCACCGTTCCCACCGTGCTTTTCCCGGACGGCACGGCAGCGACCAACCCCTCGGCATCCGAGGTTGAGAAGCGCCTGGTCGCCGTATAACCGCTGGCTCCACGCGTAACCGCACCAGGGTCCGCCGGAACAATCCACACGCTGTCTGCCACCTGTGATAGACAGAATGGGAATCCGTAGCGGGCCCTTCTGCAGTTAACCGGGCCCGCTCTCCGCGAGCCCGAAGGGAACCCTCTCCATGGTCCACGCAGTCAAAGGCGTCGTCGTCCGCTCCAAAGGCGCGCCCGCAACCCTCGAAACCGTCTTGGTACCCGAACCCGGACCTGGCGAAGCCCTCGTTGACATCCTCACCAGCGGCGTCTGCCACACTGACCTCCACTACAAGCTGGGCGGAATCAGTGACGACTTCCCGTTCCTGCTGGGCCACGAAGCCACCGGCGTCGTCAGCGCGGTGGGTCCCGATGTCACCGACGTCGCCCCCGGCGACCGCGTAGTCCTCAACTGGCGGGCAGTCTGCGGAAACTGCCGCGCCTGTAAGCGCGGTCAAGCCCAGTACTGCTTCAACACCCACAACGCCACGCAAAAGATGACCCTCGAGGACGGCACCGAGTTGTCGCCGGCCCTGGGCATTGGAGCGTTCATCGAAAAGACGCTCGTAGCTGCCGGGCAGTGCACCAAAGTAGACGCCGACGCCGATCCCGCCGCCGTCGGCCTGCTCGGCTGCGGCGTCATGGCAGGTCTGGGCGCCGCGATCAACACCGGCGGCGTCAAGCGCGGCGACTCCGTTGCCGTCATCGGCTGCGGAGGTGTTGGCGTAGCCGCCATCGCCGGCGCTGCGCTCGCAGGGGCCACCACCATCATCGCGGTGGACATCGACCCCAAGAAGCTCGAACGCGCCAAGGAACTGGGAGCCACCCACACCGTCGATTCCTCTGCCGGGGACCCCGTCGAGGAAATCCGTGCGCTCACCGGCGGTTTCGGAGCGGACGTGGTGATTGACGCCGTAGGAAGGCCCGAAACGTATAAGCAGGCCTTCTACGCCCGCGATCTCGCCGGAACGGTTGTCCTGGTGGGCGTCCCCACCCCCGAGATGACGCTTGAGCTGCCGCTCCTGGATGTCTTTGGCCGTGGCGGCTCTTTGAAATCCTCCTGGTACGGCGACTGCCTGCCCTCCAGGGACTTCCCCATGCTGGTTGATCTTTACAAGCAGGGCAGGTTGGACCTCGATGCCTTCGTCACCGAGCGCATCTCCATCAACCAGGTGGAAGAAGCGTTCGACAAAATGCACCAGGGCGCCGTCCTCCGCTCGGTGGTTGAACTGTGAACGCCGGATCCAACCCCACGATCGATCGCGTCGTAACCTCCGGAACCTTCTCCCTCGACGGCGGAACATGGGAGGTGGACAACAACGTGTGGATCATCGGTGACGCCGACGAGTGCATCGTCATCGATCCAGCCCACGATCCCTCCGCGATTGTCGACGCCGTCAACGGCCGGGCAGTGACAGCCATCCTGCTCACGCACGGCCACGACGACCACATCCGCTATGCCGGCGAATTCCGGGAGCTCACCAAGGCGCCGGTGTACCTGCACAAGGACGACTGGATGCTCTGGCACGATGTCTTTCCGGAAGCCGATCCTGACAACTCCATCGCTGACGGAGATACCTTCACCGTTGCCGGGGCAACACTGGAGGCGATCCACACACCCGGCCACTCGCCGGGGTCGGTGTCCTTCCACCTGCCCAGCCGGGGGACGCTCTTCAGCGGCGATACCCTCTTCCAGGGCGGCCCAGGAGCCACCGGACGGTCCTACAGCGACTTCCCCACCATCATCGAATCCATCCGTACACGGCTGCTGCCCCTCCCCGCGGAAACAGTGGTCCGCACAGGACACGGTGACACCACCACCATCGGTTCCGAGGCCCCGCACCTGGACGAATGGATCGCCCGCGGACACTAGCCCTTAGGGAACGGCTGCGGCCGGCTGCCACCTTTTTCGAGGAGGCAGCCGGCCGCAGCCGTGGCTATTGACCAGCCGTGGTTATTGCCCCGCCGTGGCCATTAACCCAGGAGCGCCGGGAAGTCGCCGTCGAGGACGTCCGCGTAACCACGGTAGGCCTCGATCACGGCGTCCTCGACGGTTTTGACATCCAGGTGCGGCAGCAGGTCGTTTGCCGCACCAGCGGTAGCCGGATCCCAGTCCAGTCCGAGGGCTGCGTAACTGGCCGTCAAAACGTTGCGGATGGGCTGCGAGTTCTCCACCACGATCACTGAACTGAAGAGCCAACCGCCGGAAACCACGCGTTGCGCGGTGCCGATCAGCTTGATCCGGTGCGCAGGAAAGTCCGGGTCCTCACCGTGGACGCTGAACTCACCAGGGCAATACTCCCCCGGGATTTCTCCGACGGCGGCGTGGACGCCAACGCTGCGCAGGGCACCGGCCAGCAAATCGCCAAATTCCGAAAACCGTGCCTTGGCCCGGACGATGGCGTCGGGGTGGGGCTCCACATGATCGATCACCAGCGAGCCTTCGTGGTAAGCAGCCGCCCGTCCGCCGGCTTTGCGGACCAGCGGCTCGAACCCCAACCCGCGGCACGCTTCTTCGGCGGCACCAAAACCCGGCAGGTTCGCATCGCGCTGGCCGAAGGCAACCGTAGGCTTCGGGCGGTACAGACGCAGGGACGGCCCCAACTGACCGCTCCGGGCACGCTTAAGGAGCTCCAAAGCGAAGTCGAGGTCCGCTGCCGCCCCCAATGACTTGGGCTGACGGTATGCCGTCAGCTGTCTACGTTCCGCGACTTCCATCGTGGCCGCGCCCATTAACTCTTCCTCAGGGTCAGGATCTGCTCGGCCCGGCCGAACGGTCCGCTGACGTCGTGAAGCACGGTGGACGTCAGGCCAATGCCGTCTGCGCCGAAGGAGACCTTGTTGTCCAACCCCAACCATTCGCCCGCAGGCGCCCTGTACATGTGGATCTGCAGGTCCAGGTTGGGGAAGATGTAGCTGTTTTCTCCGGGCGGAACGCGGGCGGCGATGCCGTTGGCCGTATCCACGAGTCCCATCAGCCGTGCCAGGTCCGTGCTGTCGTCCCGATCGGTCAGCGGGTGCGAGGTCCGGATCCACACCCTGCCGGAGCCCGGACGGTGCCCCTCGGCCAAGCGCATTTCCAGGGAACGGATGTAGCCACCGGGCCACACGCTGGCGCCGTCCCACGGTTTGCATTCGTCTGGAGCGGGCATCGGTTCATCTTCGACGGCGGCCACAGCGCTGGTGTCACTGGTAACCATTCGCCATGCAGCCGCCCGGATGGCCACCCGGCCCCCTGCTGAAAGTTCGGCCTGGATGAGTTCGATGGTCCGGCCCGGCCTCAGCGTTGAAGTGGTGACCTGGAACTCCCCGCCCGGAATGAGCCCCAAAATTTCATAGCTGATCCGCGCCAAGCGAACATCGTCCCTGGGCTCGTGCCGGACCAAAGCATCAGCGATGATGCCGGAGGCCGGAGCCATGTGCTGTTCATGCGGATTCCAGGCACCCTGGGCGTGGATCGTGGAGCGGTAGCGTCCCGATCCCAACGACTCATAGTAGAAATCGCCGTCCGCCAAATCCGGTAATGCAGTAGTCAAACCTAAGCCTTTCGCCGATCCAGCTGTAGAACTCAGACCACTGTATCCGCTGATTTGGCCGCTGCCCGACGCCGCCGGAACACGACAACCCAGACCACAACCGCCGCCAAAGTGGCAACGCCCAACGCGGCACCCACAGGCGACGCCGCAGCCACCGCCAACCAGGCCTCCAAGGCAGCCAGACCAATGGTCGCGTACAGCAATGCCCAGACCACGGAGCCGACAACGGCTGCAGGGAGGTAACGGCGCAGCGGCATACGGGCCGCGCCGGCTGCCAGGTTGATGGCCGTCTGCAGGCCTATCGTCAGGAAGGAAAGCACGACGGCGTACGGACCCCAACGCTGGATGAGCGCTTGGGCCCGGGCTGCTTTGGGTCGTTCCAAGGAACTGCCGAAACGGGTGTGCGCGAACCCTGCAACCGCTCCCCGGCCAATCCAATACGTGACGTTGACGCGGATCATGACAATGGCGAAGAGCGCCGCGAGGGCGACGCCGAAGGGCAAGCTCATGATCTGGTCCACTCGACTTAGGCTACCCTAAGCACCCGCCCACCGCGGATTCGGTCCACCGGGTTCGTCCGGAGGAACCCTAGGATGGGTCCATGGATCTCCGCGACGCCGCCCAGGAGCTGTACGCCGTCATGCCTCGCGACTTCACAACGCAGCGCACAGCCTTGGTCCGGAAAGCCAAAGACAACGGCCAAAAGGAGCTGTCGAAGGAAATCAGCAGCCTTCCCAAGCCAGCTGCCGGAGCCTGGGCCATCAACATGCTTGCCGTTCACAAACCCGAGGTGATTGACGGCGTCGTACGTTTTGGCAGTTCTCTCCGGGCCGCGCAGGAAGCGTCGGACGCTGGGGCTTTTCGCGAACTCGGACAGAAACGCCAAGGCGAACTGACTGCGGCCGTGCATGCAGCCAAAGACCTGGCCGCCGAGCTGGGAGCGCCGCTCAGCGCAGCAGCGGCTGCCGACGTCGAACAGACCTTGAGGGCAGCGATGGCTGATAGCGGAGCCGCGACAGCCGTGGCGACTGGCAGGCTGGTGCGGGGGCTGAGCAGCAGCGGGTTCGAAGCAGTCGACCTCGACGGCGCCGTTGCGGCTGCCGGTCCCGAGGACGCTGCACGCCCTGCCTCGAAAGTGCCGGAGCAACAGGTGCACACGCCAAATAAGCGGGATAAACCGGAACCTGCCAAGAAAACGCGGGCGCCCAAGAATGCACCCCAGGACGAAGCTACGTCCCTGGCCGAGCGTCGGGCAGCCAAACGGACGGCAGCGCTGGAGGAAGCCCGCGCCGCGTTCGATGCTGCCGATCAGGAGGCGCGGGAAGCGGAACAAGCGGCTGCCTCGGCGTGGGAGGCCGTGAAGGAACTGGCCGATCGTCGTGCGGGGGTGAAGGCAGACATCGAGGAAGCCAAGCGCCGCCTGGCGGAGCTGGAAGCCGAACTGATCGGCATCACCAGAGACACGGACACCGCCGAATCCAAGAAGAAGCTAGCAGTCAGGGCCGCGACCCAGCAACGACGCACCGCGGACCAGGCGCAAAGACGCGTAGAGCGATTGGGCTAGTCCTTCTTCCTGACCAGGGACTTTTGCAGGTGATGGGTCGCGGGACCTTCCAGGTATTTTCCTTCCGGAGTGAAGCGCGATCCGTGCAAAGGGCAATCCCAGGTCTTCTCGGCGTCGTTCCACGTCAACAAGCCGCCAAGGTGCGCGCAACTGCCCGAGACCCTGCAGACCTTCCCATCCACGGTGGACACCGCCGCCGGTTCACCCTTGTAAAGTCCGACGACGCCGCTCCCCTCTGGCGGGCGGGTTTCGTCAGTGATTTCCGGGTTGTTCTTGACCTTGGATTTGTCCTCCACCATCCGACGGGCAATGTCCGCGTTGTGCCGGATGGCTTCGGCCGCCCCCTTGGGCGAGGTGACGCGGTGGTGGATGGTGGTAGCCCAGTCCGAGTGGCCACCCAGAATCTCGGAGGTGATGGCCAAGGCAGCGGCGACCCCGTTGCTCATGCCCCATTTGTTGTATCCGGTTCCGAAGAAGATCCGGCCCTTGCCGCGGGGAAGCTTGCCGAAGAACGGCATGAGATTGGTCGCCTGGTAGTCCTGGGCGGACCACGTATGGGTGACCTCGGCCCCCGGATAATGCTGGCTGGCCCATCCGAGGAGATCGTCCAGATGTTGTCGTGGCGACGTCGCCCGGCCACCGGCGTGCCCGTATCCGCCCACCAGCAACAGTTCCGCGTCGGCTGCCGGGTAGGTGCGTTGGGACCTCGTAGGCGAATCAATGGAGAGGTACATACTCGGGGGAATGGCGCCCGGCACTCTCAACGCTGCCGCGTAGGACCGGTTCGGCTCCAGCTTGGCAAAGTACAACCCGCGGTTCAGGATAGGTGTGCCTGTCGCCAGGACCACGGTGTCGGCGGTGAAACTGCCTTTCCTGGTGGTGACGCTCAGGGGACGGTCGCCGCTGACGTTTTGAACTTGCACCCCTTCAACAACCAGGCCGCCGTGTTCACGGATATCCCGGGCCAGCGCGTCCAGCACCTCCATCGGATGGATCTGCGCTTGGCCTTCAAGTTCCAGCGCCTCCACCACCTTGAAAGGCAGGCCGGCATCACGGCTGAAATGGACGTCCAGACCTGCGTCCCGGGAGACCGCAGCTTCCTTGCGGAGCCGCTGGCCGCCGTCGTCGGTGGTTGCGAAGGTGATGGCTGTCCGTCGCTGGAACGGGACAGCTTGCTGTTCCATGTACTGGGTGAGCCACGCCTGCCCCGTCCTGTTGGCCTCCACATACGCCTGCACCACCTTCAGCGGGTACTGGCTGCGCAGGGCTGACAACGCGCCGCCTTGCAAGAGGCTCAACTTTCCGGTGGTGTTTCCAGTGGTCACGGCACCCAGGGTTCGGGCTTCGAAGACCACCACCCGTTGGCCGGACCGCGACAACAGCAGCGCGGCTAGCATCCCGGTGATGCCCGCTCCCACCACTATCGAGTCAAAGTGCTTCTCCTGTGGGACGGGGTCGGATTTGAAGTCTGACTCCCTGTCCAACCACAGTGATTTCATCGAACAACCTGCCTCTCAATTCACGGAATTGGCTCCTGGCATGTGTTGATGGAAACGGTAGGCGGCTCGCTGGTGCTTATCAAGGGGCTATGGTGCGGCGGCAAGGCTGGCTGCATATTGCAGTTCACTATCCGGGTCGTTGGCCCATCGCTCCAGCACCCGCGCCGCCCTCTCCTTGGCCAAACCCTCGAGCCGGGCCAGCAACGGCCGCGCCACATCTTTGGCCAGGGGCTCGACGAGTTCGCGGGTTCGGGCGCTCCGGATGAAGCCTTCAATGCGCGTCAGGTCCGTGTTGACCAGTAAAGCTACCTTTGTCTGGAGCAGGACCACCGCTGCCAGCCGCCGCTCGAACACCGGTTCCTCCCACAGCTCAGAGCTCAGGGCCGTGATGTCGTCGTGGCTGAGGTTCTTGTACCGCTTCAGGGCGTCACGGACCGTTCCGCGTATTGCGCCTACCGATGCACCATAAACCTTCAGGCCTTGGCCGAGGCGCTCGCTGGTCTCGGCAGCTTTCTCCCAGGTCGATTCCATCTGCAGCGTGTAGTCCACGAATTCACCGGCTTCACTCACACGCCTATTTTGTCAGGGCCTCCCCATACCGTCGTTTTACCAGCCACTGACAGGAGAAACATGCCGTCCCAAGAGCTCGCCGCCGAGGCGTCATTTCCGGGTGTTCCCGCCGCATCGTCGATGCCCGACTGGTACCCCACGCTGCTCGACACCGTGGCCAGGGAAGTCCGAGTGGGCCGCACCCGTGCGATGGCGGCGGCCAACAGTGAGCTCTTGAACTCCTACTGGAGCATCGGGCGGCAACTGGCCGAACGCGAATCGGAGCAAGGCTGGGGCGCCAAGGTGGTGACCCGGTTGTCTGCCGACATCCGCACGCGGTTCCCCGAAGCGAAGGGCTTTTCCCCCAGGAACCTGCGGTACATGAAAAGCTTCGCGCAGGCTTGGCCGGACTTCCCAATGTTGCAAGCGCCGCTTGCAACATTGCCCTGGTACCACCAGATCGCCCTGCTGGAAAAGCTCGACGACGCCGCCACGCGGCTTTGGTACGCCGCGGCCGCTGCCCAGCATGGATGGTCGCGCAACGTTTTGACTCACCAGATCTCCACGCGCTTGCATGAACGCTCCGGGCAAGCCATCACCAACTTCGCCTCCACCATGGTCCGTGCGGACTCCGACCTCGCGCAGCAGGCAACCAAGGATCCCTACGTTTTCGATTTCCTTGCCATGACCGATCGACACACTGAACGGGACCTGGAGGTGCAGTTGGTGAAGCATGTGGAGAAGTTCCTGTTGGAGCTTGGCCAGGGGTTCGCCTTTGTTGGCGAGCAGGTGCGGCTGGAAATCGCCGGTGACGAATTCTTTGCCGACCTGCTGTTCTACCACCTGAAGCTTCGTTGCTACATGGTGATTGAACTCAAGGCAGTGAAGTTCGAACCCGGGTTCCTGGGACAGCTGGGCATGTACATGGCAGCCGTTGATGATCTGATGGCGCACCCGGACGACAAGCCAACCATTGGGTTGCTGCTGTGCAAGGAGAAGAACAGCGTGGTGGCCGAGTACGCGCTCCGAGGCTTTAACGCACCCGTAGGCATCGCGGAATGGAAGACCTCGCTTGCGGATTCCTTGCCGGACGAGCTGGTGTCCAGCCTGCCCAGCATCGAGACGTTGGAGGCAGAGCTCGCGAGCGAAGCGGCCCGGTTGCGGGGCTAGACGTTGTCCCTGAACCACGCCAGTGTGTCGTTCCATGCCGCCGTTGCCTGGGCTTCCACATAGCGGTCACTGGTGTCGTTATGGAAGGCATGGTCCACGCCGGGATACACCTTGAGCTGGTGCTTGACGCTGGTCCTGTCCAGCGCTTCCTGGAGTTGCGGCATGGGGCCCGTGATTCGCGCATCCTTCTCGGCATACACACCCATCACTGCCGGCTTGATGGTGGGTACCTTGGCCAAGTCAGGTGCTGGGCCGTAAAAGGCGCTCGTTGCTTTGAGTCCTGGAATCTCCGTGCTCGCCTGCCACGTGATGCCGCCGCCGAAGCAGAAACCGATCATGGCGATACGGCCTCCTTCGACGAAGTCCTGGCCGTTGAGGTACTCGAAGGCGGCTTTGAAGTCACCGACATGGCGTGCTGCGCCAGCCTGGGTCAGCGCACCAGGAACGGCATCCGGGTCCATGTTGGCCGTGCCGCCTTCCCTGCTGAGAAGGTCCAGCGCCAGTGCGACGTATCCTTGCTTGGCGAAGCGCCGGACCACGTCTTGGATGTGCGGGGTGAGGCCTCGGTTTTCGTGGCAGATCAGCACGGCGGGGTGTTGCCCTCCGTCCTCGGGCCGGGCCAGGTAGCCACTGATTTGGGTTCCTTGAGACTGGAAATTGGCTGTGGCCGTGGTCAGCCCCGCTGCGCCTTCCGGGACAGACAGCGGACTTTTGGCGTTGGGCACAGCCGTTGTGGCAGTGCCTTTTGGTGCCGCCGGTCCGGTGGCGGTTGGGGTCGGCATAGGATCCGTTGCCCTCGGTATCTCCTGCGGTGTACAGCCCACCAACGTCATGGCCGCCGCAGTGGCTGTCATGCTGCCCATGATGAAGGCAACGCGCCTGGTGAACGTCCCGTGCGACATGTCACCGGAGCGGTAATCGTCGTAGAACTCCTCGATCAAGTATTTTTCGAACTTCTCAAGCTGCACCATGGGACGTCCTTCTCGAAGTTGGCCAATATCTTGCCCTGAAGTTGGGACGCGGACAAGGGTGGGACGGTTCATACCGTCAGAAAAGGCCGCACCACATCACTACTATTCAGACGTAACCATGACCCGACGGAGGGGAGCATTCGGGAATGACGGGAATCGATAACGGATTGGAAGATTGGCCGCCATCGGCCAAAAGTGTTCAACAAGTGTATGAGGAGATTCGCGGTCCCCTGCAGGCGCTGGCCACCACCGTCATTGCCGAGTGTCGGAACGCAGAACCCAAAGCGTCGGGCTGGACCTTTGATCTGGTGACGGTGAGCGGCGAGCGGACCTTTGTCCTCCCAGCGAGGGTGTGGAATGCCGAACTGGCTACGATCAAAAGGGCCTTCGATACGGCTGGAGAGAACTTCAGGGCGGCCATGATTGACGGCATGGAACTGGAGGTTTCCGGACAGCTGCGGATGTGGCCCGAGACCGGCGACATTTATTTGAAAGTCACTGACATTTCATCGCATTTCTCCCTGAACGGTGCGATGCTCCTGAAGGATCGCCAAACGCTTCAAACCCTCAAGGCAGAATTTCCGTGTCACTCGAGACTCCACGCCGATGATGACGCCATATATGAGGACGCCAAAGACGGTTTTTCGTTGGGACGATTACGCAAGATCACTGTGATCTCGCCGGAAAAATCTCAGGGCGTCGAGGACTTCAAGCACCACCTGAGCATTGCGAAGAGTGGGGAAAAGCCGGAAATCACGTATCGTCACATGAGCTTGGGTGGTCAGTCGGCAGCCGCGACGCTCCGAGACTTTTGTGATGAGGCGCGCAGGAACGGCCATGATCTTGTAGTCATTACGCGCGGCGGCGGGCACTGGCGGTCGATGCGGGGATTCCAGGATGAAGGATTGGCGCGTGCCATCCTCGAGTCGCCCGTGCCTGTTATCACCGGCATTGGGCACCGTCAGGACGTATCCATCGTTGACCGGGCTGCCACGGCATCTTTCACGACACCGACAGCCGCCGCAGTTGCCATAACGACCCCCTCAGTCAGCGCCGCGGCACCCGGGAAAAAGTACCCGACGTCCTTCAAGGAAAGCCTTGGCGCCGAGCGCCGAAAGGTTGCCAGGCTCGATAGGGAACTATCAGCCGTCGAGCACTCCCTTGCCGTTTCCCGTACGGACCTGGCAACGGCAAATGCGGCCCTTCACCGGTATGAGGCGGATCTTGGAGCATGCAACGGCGCGCTGAGGGAAAGCCGGGCATCGCATATCGCCTCTGACCGTCAGCACGGACGTGACTTGCTCGAGCTCGCGTCGCGCCGAGTGCGCGGATACTCCTGGCTGCTGACCTTGGCGACGCTGGGCTTGGCAGTCACGTTCGTGCTTAACTCAACGCCCATTGCCTCCTGGATCACCGGTTCCGCCGACCACGGGCTCGGGCTTTGGCTGGCTATGGGCATAGTGACCGTTTCGGTCGTGGTCCTCTCTGCCCAGTTCTCCTCGCGAAAGCATCTCGGCAAAAAGCACAGTAAGCCCCTGAAGCGACCACCGGAGACCGTCCGCGAATGGGAGATCCGAATCATGAATGTTAGGACAGTTCGGGCCCTCCGGAAACTACGGCACCATGTACCGAGGGGCTGACCAGACAAGCCGTTTGGCTCGACAAGTGCGGACCCTAATATTGTCGGTGCCTGCTGGGAGAGTGTTCTCATGGAGCAGGTACGGGAACAGCAAGCAGGTGGGGTAGCTATTGCTGCGCCGGTGCCTGCTGCTTCCGCAACGCTTGCGGCAGGCCTTGACCGTGGGCCAGAGGGCACGGTCAGTGGTGATCTGATCCAGCAGTTGCGGGTGCTGGAGGACATGAAGTCGGCCATCTCAAGCTTGCAGGCCAAGATCGCTGTGGCTTTTGACCTGGCCCAGCGACAGGAACAAGCCCGGAACGGTGTCCCGGCTTCGGAGCGGGGCAAGGGCGTGGCGGCGCAGGTGGCGTTGGCCCGGCGGGAGTCACCGAACAAAGGCTCCCGGCTGCTGGGCCTGGCCAAGGCTCTGGTCACGGAAATGCCGCACACCATGGCCGCGCTGGAATCCGGGCAGTTGAACGAGTGGCGGGCCACGCTGCTGGTGAAGGAAACGGCGTGCTTATCTGTTGAGCACCGGGCCGCGGTGGATGAGGAAATCGCCCCCGACACCGGCACGTTCGACGGAGCCGGGGACAAAGCCATCACTGCCGCCGTGAAGGCCGCCGCGTACCGGCGGGACCCTTGCACCGTGACCGAACGGGCAGCCCACGCCGCGTCCGAACGGTACGTTAGCCTCCGCCCCGCACCGGACACCATGACCTACCTGACCGCCCTGTTGCCCGTCGCCCAAGGCGTCGCCGTGTTCGCAGCACTGACCCGGCACGCTGGTACGGCCCGGTCCGACGGTGATACCCGGTCCAAGGGACAGGTCATGGCCGATACCCTGGTCGAACGGACCACCGGCAACGCAGCCGGGTACACGGGCATCGACTTGCAACTGGTCATGACCGACCGGGCTCTCTTAGCGGGGGACAGCGAACCGGCACGACTGACCGGCTACGGGATCGTCCCCGCCGGCTGGGCCAGGGAACTGCTCAGCAACAGTCAAGGCAGTGACGGGCCCGGGGCCTACTACCAGGACTTCAACGTCTGGGTCCGCCGGCTCTACACCGCCCCGCGAACCGGTGAACTGCTCGCCACCGACTCACGGGCACGCTTCTTCCCACCCGGAATACGACGATTCATCGAAACACGCGACAACACCTGCCGCACTCCCTACTGCGACGCGCCCATCCGACACCTGGACCATGTCATTCCGTGGCATTCAGGCGGTACCACCACGGTCGACAACGGCACCGGACTCTGCGAAGCCTGCAACCACACCAAAGAAAACCCCGGCTGGACAGCGACACCGGAAGCAGGAAGCCGGCACACGCTCAGGGTCAACACACCCACGGGCCACAGCTACCAATCACAAGCCCCACCACTGCCCGGATATCGAAGAACCTAGCTCGCGGGATGGTACTGGAACTCCCGCAGTTCCTGGGAACAACGGCACGCGGCACCAATCTTTGCTTTTGTTCCGCTTGGTACCCGGTACCATACGCTGTCCAGACCTGAGAATGCCCAGCCAAGCGAAACAGGTGCACTACCGATCGTCGACATTTGTCTCAATGCTTCGTCGGTGTCGTCATCGAGGTCGACTTCTCCCTCATCGGGATCGACTGTCGCATAAGTCGCGTCGATCTCTCCTTCTCATAACAGCAAAAAGGACCCCGCATGCTCAAAGCATGCGGGGTCCTTTAG
This sequence comes from Arthrobacter sp. fls2-241-R2A-172, assembly GCF_030208885.1. Classification (NCBI taxonomy): domain Bacteria; kingdom Bacillati; phylum Actinomycetota; class Actinomycetes; order Micrococcales; family Micrococcaceae; genus Arthrobacter; species Arthrobacter sp. fls2-241-R2A-172. The sequence continues at coordinate 475,216 of NZ_JARVTB010000002.1, forward strand.
CTTCTAACGGGCCCTCAGCCCGTGATTGGAGGTTCAGGTGGAATCCTCACAACCGCCGTCCGGTCTGACAGCTTAGAACTCCCAGTCCTCATCCTCCGTGTTCACGGCCTTGCCGATCACGTAGGAGGATCCGGAGCCGGAGAAGAAGTCGTGGTTCTCGTCAGCGTTCGGGGACAGGGCCGACAGGATGGCCGGGTTCACGTCGGTAACGGAAGCCGGGAACATGGCCTCGTAGCCGAGGTTCATGAGGGCCTTGTTGGCGTTGTAGTGCAGGAACTTCTTGACGTCTTCGGCCAGGCCGACTCCGTCGTAGAGGTCGTGGGTGTACTGGACTTCGTTTTCGTACAGCTCGAAGAGGAGCTCGAACGTGTAGTCCTTGATCTCCTGCTTGCGGGCCTCGGAAACCTTCTCCAGGCCCTTCTGGAACTTGTAACCGATGTAGTAACCGTGCACAGCCTCGTCGCGGATAATGAGGCGGATGAGGTCGGCCGTGTTCGTGAGCTTGGCACGTGAGGACCAGTACATGGGCAGGTAGAAGCCCGAGTAGAACAGGAAGCTTTCCAGCAGCGTGGAAGCAACCTTGCGCTTCAGGGGGTCGTCACCCTGGTAGTAGTCCATGACGATCTGGGCCTTCTTCTGCAGGTTCTCGTTTTCGAGTGACCAGCGGAAGGCGTCGTCAATCTCCTTGGTGGAGCACAGGGTGGAGAAGATGGACGAGTAGGACTTGGCGTGCACCGATTCCATGAAGGCGATGTTGGTGTACACAGCTTCTTCATGCGGGGTGATGGCATCCGGAATCAGTGAGACTGCCCCGACGGTGCCCTGGATGGTGTCCAGCAGGGTCAGGCCCGTGAAGACCCGCATGGTCAGCTGCTGCTCTTCCGGGGTCAGCGTGTGCCACGACTGGACGTCGTTGGACAGCGGCACCTTCTCCGGCAGCCAGAAGTTGTTGACCAGTCGGTTCCAGACTTCCACGTCCTTATCGTCCTGGATCTTGTTCCAGTTGATGGCCTCGACGTGTGTCAGCAGCTTGACCTTCTCGGTCATGTCATCCCCTTAAGCGGTGGGTAGTTCTTGAGGTAAGCCTACGACGGCGGGTGGTCACCCGCCGTCGTACTCTTTGGTTTTCAGCGTGGTTGATTACAGCATGCAGCTGACGCAACCCTCAACCTCCGTGCCCTCCAGCGCGAGCTGGCGGAGACGGATGTAGTAGAGGGTCTTGATGCCCTTGCGCCATGCGTAGATCTGCGCCTTGTTGATGTCACGCGTGGTGGCCGTGTCCTTGAAGAACAGCGTCAGGGACAAGCCCTGGTCCACGTGCTGCGTGGCAGCGGCGTAGGTGTCGATGATCTTCTCGTAGCCGATTTCGTAGGCATCCTGGTAGTACTCCAGGTTGTCGTTGGTCAGGTACGGAGCCGGGTAGTAGACGCGGCCGATCTTGCCTTCCTTGCGGATTTCGATCTTGGCGGCCACCGGGTGGATCGACGAGGTGGAGTTGTTGATGTAGCTGATGGAACCGGTCGGCGGGACGGCCTGGAGGTTCTGGTTGTAGATACCGTGCTCCATGACAGAAGCCTTCAGCTCGCGCCAGTCATCCTGGGTGGGGATGTGGTGACCGGCGAAGAGCTCGCGAACGCGCTCGGTCTCCGGGGTCCACTCCTGCTCGGTGTACTTGTCGAAGAACTCGCCGCTGGCGTATGTGGACTTCTCGAAGCCGCCGAACTTCTGACCGGTCTCGATGGCCAGGCGGTTGGAAGCGCGCAGAGCGTGGAACAGCACCGTGTAGAAGTAGATGTTGGTGAAGTCCAGGCCCTCTTCGGATCCGTAGTGGACGCGCTCACGGGCAAGGTAGCCGTGCAGGTTCATCTGGCCAAGGCCAATCGCGTGGCTCTGGGCGTTGCCCTGCGCGATGGACGGCACCGAGTTGATGTAGGACATATCCGACACAGCACTCAGGGCACGGATGGACGTCTCGATGGAGAGACCGAAGTCCGGCGAGTCCATGGTCTTGGCGATGTTCATGGAACCGAGGTTGCAGGAGATGTCCTTGCCCACGGTCTCGTAGCTGAGGTCCTCGGCGTAGATGGACGGCGAGGAAACCTGCAGGATCTCCGAGCAGAGGTTGCTCATGGTGATCTTGCCGTCGATCGGGTTGGCCCGGTTTACGGTGTCCTCGAACATGATGTACGGGTAGCCGGACTCGAACTGGATCTCCGCGAGGGTCTGGAAGAACTCGCGGGCGCTGATCTTGGTCTTCTTGATCCGGGAATCATCGACCATCTCGTAGTACTTCTCGGTCACCGAGATATCGGAGAACGGAACGCCATAGACCTTCTCGACGTCGTATGGCGAGAAGAGGTACATGTCCTCGTTCTTCTTGGCGAGCTCGAACGTGATGTCCGGGACCACAACACCCAGGGAAAGGGTCTTGATCCGGATCTTCTCGTCGGCGTTCTCGCGCTTGGTGTCCAGGAAACGGTGGATGTCCGGGTGGTGTGCGTGCAGGTAAACGGCACCTGCACCCTGGCGGGCACCGAGCTGGTTTGCGTAGGAGAAGCTGTCTTCGAGGAGCTTCATGACGGGGATGACGCCGGAGGACTGGTTCTCGATCTGCTTGATCGGGGCGCCGTGCTCGCGGATGTTGGTGAGCGAGAGCGCTACACCGCCGCCACGCTTGGAGAGCTGAAGTGCGGAGTTGATGGCGCGGGCGATCGACTCCATGTTGTCTTCGATCCGGAGCAGGAAGCAGGAGACGAGCTCGCCGCGCTGGGCCTTACCGGCGTTGAGGAACGTGGGGGTGGCCGGCTGGAAACGGCCGTCGATGATTTCGTCGACGAGGCGGTTGGCCAGGTCTTCGTTGCCACGGGCAAGGTGCAGGGCAACCATGCAGACGCGGTCTTCGTAGCGCTCAAGGAAACGCTTGCCGTCAAAAGTCTTGAGTGTGTAGGACGTGTAGAACTTGAAGGCGCCCAGGAAGGTCTCGAAACGGAACTTCTTCTTGTACGCGCGGTTGAAGAGGTCGCGGATGAAGTTCATCGTGTACTGGTCAAGCGTCTCGCGCTCGTAATACTGGTTCTTCACCAGGTAGTCGAGCTTCTCTTCCAGGTCGTGGAAGAAGACGGTGTTGTTGTTCACATGCTGCAGGAAGTACTGATGCGCAGCTTCACGGTCGGCTTCAAACTGGATCTCACCGTTGGGGCCATACAGGTTCAGCATGGCGTTGAGTTCGTGATAGCCGAGGCCCTTGTAAGCCTCAGGCAGCGGCTTCTTGGCCGTGTCCACAGCGCCCCCGGTTACTTCTGTTTCTGCGACAGTTGTGTCCAAAACTTTTCCAGCCCTTCGTTGACCCGTTGGACGTCTTCTGGCGTCCCCATGAGTTCAAATTTGTAAAGATGCGGCACTTTGCACTTGACGGAGATGATGTCTCCCGCTGCGCAATAGTTGTCCGCGAAGTTTGTGTTCCCCGCTCCGATAACACCCCGGATCAGCTTCCTGTTCCCGGGATCGTTCAGAAACCTGATGACCTGTTTCGGCACCGAACCTTCGCCGTTGGTGCCGCCGTAAGTAGGCAGCACAAGAACGAAAGGCTCAAGGGCCTGGAGCGGGGCGTCCTGGGCGTACAGCGGGATGCGTGCAGCATCCCTGCCCAGTTTCTGGACGAATCTCTTGGTGTTTTCAGAGGTGGAGGAAAAGTAGATGAGGTGACTCCTCGTGGTCACAGCTTCCGTCGCCTTGCGTACGGTGGCCGCTGCCAGCGGTGCCATGGGAGTCACCTCAACTACATAGGAATTCTTGGTGTGTGTGGTGGCGAAAGTCAGGCCACGGAGGAAACGGCCTGGGCCAGTTCCTCGATCTTGTCCGGGCGGAATCCGGACCAGTGGTCCTGCTCGGTCACGACGACGGGAGCCTGCATGTAACCCAGTGCCTTGAGGCGCTCAAGGGCCTCGGCATCCTGGGAGATGTCGACACTCTGGTAGGCAATGCCCTTCTTATCGAGTGCCCGGTAGGTTGCGTTGCACTGAACACAGGCCGGCTTCGTGTAAACCGTTACGGTCATGATCCCTGTCCCCTAAGTTGAAGTCTGATTCTCTTCGTATCTGGCGGGCTCAACCGGAACTGATTACTGAATCCGATACCGGCCCGCGGGCTGCCGTGACAGCCAACACGCTCTGATTTTGTCTTGTGCTGGTTTCCCGCTCAATCCGTAAATCGATACTACATGTAGTGCAACCGCCGAACTGGAACCCCAAGATGATGTATTACAAGTATGTCATTCAATCCACCGCTCGTCCACAGGGCAGGGGGTTCAAAATGTCCGGGATTCCGCCAAAATGAGAGATGTCATCCACACCCTGTGGACTACTTAGCCACATTTAATCTTCAGCGTGTCGCGTGGATACGGCGTGTCGTGACACTTTGAAAATGTGGCGTGGCGAACAGCTAAAATCGGCTGATGGTCAACCTCCTCCACCTCCGCACGCTCATGGAGGTGACCCGCCTTGGCTCGTTCGCCGCCGCCGCTGCACAGCTTGGCTACACCGCCTCTGCAGTCTCCCAACAGATGGCCGCGCTGGAACGTGATACCGGCGTCGAACTCTTCCAGCGGTCGGCGCGCAGTGTGGTCCCCACCGAGGCGGCGCTGACCATGACACGGCACGCTTCCAAGGTCCTCACGGATGTTGAGGCCCTGATGGCCGCCGCGTCCAGGACCAACGACTCCCCCGCGCAGGAACTCAGATTGGGTATCTTTCCCAGCCTCGCCACCTACGTCCTGCCGGACATCCTGCGCAATGACCGCTGGAACGGTTTGGGCATTGAGCTGAAGGTCTCCGTGGCAGAGCCGGCCCAAACCATCCAAGGACTGCGAAGCGGCGGTGAGCTGGATGTTGCCTTGGTCTACCAGGTTGGACAGTCCGGGCTGGCGTGGCCCCACTCGCTGGAAAGGCAGTGGATCGGCGACGACGACTTCCGCGTGGTCCTGCCGGCATCGTGGAAAATCCGCGAAGACGCCGAAATCGAGGCAGCCCACCTATCCGACATGCCGTGGATCGTGCATCACCCCGGCACCAGCGACGCCTTGGTCATTGAGCGGTTGTTCGCCAGTTGCAACCTGCATCCCCGCGTCGTGGCCTACAGCGACGACTTCCACGCCAGCCTGGAGATGACCGCAGCCGGCCTTGGTGCTTCGCTGGTCCCGGAACTGGCCCTGCGGAACCGGCCGTCCGGCGTCGTGGTCCTGGACGTCCCGGACATCAGGCTGGCCCGCAATGTGTTCGCCCTGCTCATCAACGAAAAGCGCACCGCGCAGGTGCAATTGTTCACCCAACTGCTGGCCGACACGCTCAGGGACTCCTCCGGAAGAAGCGGCCTGCACCCCCTGAAAACCGCGCCCGTCAAGGGCTTACAGCGGCGCAGGTGAAATATTCGCAATTGCTGGAACCCGCCGGTGGTTGGGGTTAGATTGATCACATGGGCAAGCTAGCGAGCAAACATTTTGGGGAAGTCGAGCTCAACCACGGCAGTGAACATTGCTTCGTTGCCAAGCATGAACTCGGCGGCAATCCGCTGGAACTTGACCTCAACGTCACTGCCCACGACCACTTCGACGAAGCCGCTATGCGCAAAGTGGACTACCGCCTGCGCTTCCTGCCCGAGCTGGTGGACCAGGTCCGGGAGATGATCGCCGATGAACTCGACCAGGACGGTACCAACCCCCAACAGTTCCTGCATTTCCACAGCTCACAGCTCAAAGAGGAGCAGTTGGAGTCCGTTTTCGGTGTCCGGGACAAGGGCCAGCTCACCAATGATGTCTTCCTGAATGCCCTCAAATTGGGGCACGTGGCCATCTACCCGGGGCAACCCGAGCGATACTTCGTGTTGGATTTCACCCTCGGCTCGCACTTCACTGACGAACTCCTGGTGGTCGCCGCCGATGAGGACGGCGTGGTGGACGACGAAATCCTGTGGGAGTAGAGCTCCATTAAACGCCGACGGCGGTCGGTCACCATGGCCTGTCAACTCCCGGCCCATTATCGGGACCCCGCAGGTATTCGTCGCGTTGCTGGCCTTCGGCCCGCTCCTGCTGTGCCTGCTCTGCGCTGTCCCTCAGATCCTTTAGTTTCCCGGCCTGCGGCTCGGTTGCTTTGTCCGGGGCGGTCGGTGCATCGCCGGCCTTCCCGTCCGTGCCCTGGATCTTGCCCGCGAGCCGTGACGCAGCCGAGTCCAATGTTGATCCTTCCCCGTCGGCATTGGCGTATCCGGCTTCACGGCACTTCTCCGGAGCAGCGTTCGCGGCATCCAACGCTTCCTTGAACAACCGGGCTGCCGTGCCCCTGTCCGCCGCCGCGTCGCCCAGCTTCTCGATACTCAGGACCAGATTGACGCGGACCTTACATTCATCGTCACCGGCCCCCGCATGTAACGCGGCCTCGAAATCGGTTCGGGCTGCCGCGAACTCCCCCGCCAGCACGTGGGCATCACCGGAGGCGAAGGGCGCCTTATACGGCTCCACTATGTTGGCTACGCCAAGCCACGATGCTGAGCGCGCCAGTTCGTCGTGCTGTCCGTTCCGGAACAACTCCCCCGCAGCACTGCCCAGCAGGCCGACGCTGAGGAGTTTCGCAGCGACCGCGAGGACCAGGAGGACTGGAAGAGCTGACCAGATCACCAGCCGGAGACGCCGGCGTCGTGCTGTTCGGAGGCTCACAGGTCCGGCTCATTCCGCAGGGTCCGGCGCAGGTTGGCGAGCTCAAAGAAATGTCGCAGGGGTTCGTGCATTGCCAGGAGGAACGCCGCCAGGGCAAACAGCCAGTAAAGCTCCACCCGGCCGGGACCGTCGCCTGCGGTGGTGTTCAGCTTTCCCAGCTGGACGCCACGGAGAATGTCGGAGGTCGGCTCTGCGCCCGTCCGGTGGGCATAAGGGACGTGGAGCTGGTCCGCGATGCGCCCGAGCTGTGTTTCGTCAATACGCGACACAGCATCCTTCGCCTCGTTGGAACCCTTGTCTTTGACATACCCGGCGCCGCCGTCAGCCGATTCCCTCATCCGGCCACCTTCGCCGGTACCGTAGCCCAGGACTGCTCCCCCGGCAACGTTGGTGGCATCCATGGGCGTCGGCGTCTCTGCACTGGTGTTTTCTCCGTCGCCGGCGTAAAAGACCAGCGCAGGTCGACCCGGATGTTGCTTTTGGGCGGCGTCGAGCCTGTCCTTCAAGAGGTTGGCCGCAATGGTGACGCTGCTGCCCGACGCGTAGCGTGCCCTCTGCGGTTGAAGCGTGGCCATGGCGGTCTGCAGTGCCGTGGCGTCCTGTGTGAGCGGCATACGGACTGTGGCTTTGCTGTCAAAGGTGATCAGCGAAAATTTGGCTCCCGCAAGTTCCCGCGCGACTGCCGTCACGTCTTGTTTGACCCCGGCCAATCGCGTTTCGGTGCCGTGATGATCCTCTGCAGCCATGCTGGTGCTGGTATCCACCACGAAGAAGACATCGATCTCGGACGAAGCGCCGACGGACTGACCGCCCATCAGGCCCGGCCGCATTGCGGCGATGAGAAGAAGCACGACGGCGGCACTGCGCAGGGCGGCTGGCCGCACCTTGCCGTGGAGCCGGGTCCCCTGCCGCGGGATCAGGGTCCAGGCAGTCAGGACGAGGATGCCGATGCCGGCCACCACAAGGACCGGCCACGGCAGAATCGGTTCGAAGGTCATGGTTCAAGCCGCCATCCGAGGACCAGCATTCCTGCACCGGCCAGCAGGGCAATCCCCAGTGGCCACGCAGGTGTGTCCGTGACGATTGCCTGCGGGGCGGCGCGGTAGCTGGTGGCTTCCGTTGCCTGCACGTCGCGGACTATGCCTGGGACCGCTTCGGGGCTGTCCAGTTTGTAGTAGGAGCCTCCAGTCCGCTCGGCAGCGGACCGCAGTTGAGCCCCTGGCTGGTCGGTTCGGCCACCGTAGTCCACGTCCCCGGGGTTAAGGGCGTGCACCCTGACATTCTTGGTCGCCGCCAACGCTACGGCCTCGTCCAGTGTGAAGATCGGCTCCCCGGAGAGGAAGTTGTCCGTTGCCAGCACCACTGACCGCGAGCGCTTCGCTGTCCCTTGGTCCCCGCTGGGGTCCGTGTCCGGGAAGCTTTGGACGCAGGAAGCCAGTCCGTCTCCGATCAGGGAGGAGCCTTCGCCGTTCCAGGTGCCGTCGAAGAAGGATCCGGCCCCGTCGTCGAGTGCTTCCTTGGCGAGCTTGAGCTGTTCTGCCGCGTATTCGTAGTCGTCGGTCAACGGGAACACTTGAACGCTGCTGCTGTCGAAGATGACCATGCCTATCCGTTCGCCGTCGAATTCCTTGGCCAGTTCCTGAAAGACGCCGGCGATGGCTGCGTCCGTGCCGGTCATGGAGCCGGAAACGTCCAGGCAGAGCACGATGTCCCTGTTGCGGATTTCCGGTTGCTCGGTGGTCCGTTGGGCCGGTCTGGCGGCGGCTGTGGCGGTGGCGGCCAGGAATACTGCTCCCAACAGGACTGCGAGCGCCAAGCGCAGACGGTGCCGGCGCAGGGCCTGCTGGTATTCGGGGAGCCCGGTAAGCCTCTCGCCGTAGGCTACGGCACGGGTGGGCTTGGGTTTACGGCGACGGTGCAGCCATGCGGCAAAAACCACCGTGATTGCGGCGAGGGGAAGGATCCACCAGTAGCTCAATTCCATTCGAGCACCACCTGGCGGGCTACGACTGCAGATTGGCTGACGGTTTGGACGGGCAAGGGGGCAAATTCGTTGGGGTAGATCCGTGCGATCCCGGTTGCGAGGTCTGCCATTCCGTGGCGGCGCAGTTCTTCGAGCGTCATGGAAGTGATGGGTAGCCCCGTGGCACTTCCGGCGAACTCGCGGACGAGGAAGCTCAGCCTTTGGTGGGCCTCGCGTTCGGCCAGGCGACCGGCGTCGGCGTCCGATGCCGTGGCCTGGATGGCGGCCAGGCAGGAGTTGCGCAATGTGTCCAGCGTCGGGCGGGCTAAGGCTTCCAAGCGGGCGGTCTTTTCCGGGCGGGCAGGCCAGAACAACCATGCGTACCAGGCTGCGACGAGGAGTACCAGCATCAACCCCAGCCACAGCCAGAGCTGCTGGTAGTGCAGTGGCTCGTAGAAGCCGGAGTCATCCTGCACTGGTGCCACCTTTGCCGCGCTTTGCAGTGGTTGCGGCCCGGGAGCGGTGTTTTTCGAGGAGCGTGAAGATTGCGGTCAGGACGTCCTCACTTCCACCGGTGTGTTCTTCGGCGATACCGAGGCGTCGGAAAGTATCGCGCCGCCGCCGCGTCCGTTCCACGGTGGCGGTGGCGTACGCGGCCTGCACCTTGCTGTCCATGGCCAGGGGTGACGGGATTGCTTCGGCGGTCCGGACGTCCGTGCTGTCCTTGGCGACGCTGCCCGGAGTTGGCGCCAACTCCGCGTCCTGGATGGTGAGCCAGAGGACTTCGTGCCGGGCCCGGAGTCGGCGCAGCATCGCCTCTGTATGGTCATCAGGCAGGAACTCGTCGGCGACCACCACAATCAGCAGCCGTCCCTTCAGGTATCGCAGGACATAATCGAGTTGCTTGGCGATTTTCCCATGGGGACTCTCCAGGGTTATCTGTGAATCGATGTCCCGTAGGAGGCGTTCCAGGTGTTCCTCTCCTGTGCGCGGGGGGACGTAGAGGGAGGTGGCTTCGTTGCCGTGCAGCAGGCCCACATCGTCACCATGGCGACAGGCCAGATACCCCATGACCCCCGCGGCGTGAACGGCGATGTCCTTTTTGCCTTCACCCGAGGATGCCTCCGCGGCCATGTTCCGTCCCGTGTCCACCAGGAGCAGCACCGAATGGCGCCGCACAGCCACGTAGCGCTTGACCAGCGGTGATCCGTGCCTGGCGGTGGCCTTCCAGTCGATGTCCCTGACTTCATCTCCCGGGACATAGGCGCGCAGTTCATCGAAGTCCAGGCTTCGGCCTTTGAAGACGGAACCGTACTCGCCGTCCAGCAACGTGAGGGTGCGGCGATGGGAGAAGATGAACATCCTGGATTTCACGCGGCGGAGAAGGCTCGGCAATGGCTTGTCCGTTACGGCGTCTGCACCGAAGCCAGGACGGCATCGATGACGGTTTCCACGGAGATCCCCTCAACGACGGCATCGAAGCCGAGAATGATGCGGTGGCGCAGGATGCGGTGGGCAAGGTTCTTGACGTCTTCCGGGATGACGTGGTCGCGGCCGCTGAGCAGGGCAAGGGCCCTTGCCGCCTGGCTGAAGGCAATGCTTGCCCGCGGACTGGCACCGAACTCAACCAGGCCGGCAAGTTGGGGTTCGAGGTACTGGCTTGCGTTGCGGGTGACGTAGGCCAACCCCACGATGTACCTGACAATGGCCGGATCGATGTAAACCCTGCGCACCAGCTCCTGGACCTGGAGCACTGCATCCAACGATGCTGCGGCAGGCGGCTTCAAGTCCGGATTGAACACGCCGGCATCGATCCGCCGGATCACCTCTGCTTCCTCGGCCGGGCTTGGATAGTCCAACACATCCTTGAGCATGAACCTGTCCATCTGGGCCTCGGGGAGGCGGTAGGTCCCTTCCTGCTCAATAGGGTTCTGCGTTGCCAGTACCAGGAACGGCTTGGGCAGCGGATAGGACTCCCCGCCAATGGATGTCTGCCGTTCCTGCATGGCTTCCAACATGGCGCTCTGGGTCTTAGCGCTGGACCTGTTGATTTCGTCAAGCAAAACGATGTTGGCGTGGACCGGGCCGAGCTGGGTAACGAACGTCCCCTTCGCAGCGTCGAAGATCTGCGTACCGGCGATGTCGCTGGGAAGAAGGTCCGGTGTGCACTGGATCCGGCGGAACTCTGCGCTGACCGATTCGGCAATGGCTTGGGCCGCCGTCGTTTTCGCCAGGCCCGGAACGCTCTCGAGAAGCACGTGACCGCCAGTCAAAAGACCAAGGACCAAGGTCTCGCGCAGGCGGGTTTGGCCCACCACCTTATTTTCGAAACTGCGGACAATGCTACCCACGAGCTGCTGGGCACGGGCCATGTCCGGGGCGTCAATGCCGGCCGTGGCAGTGGTCTGTTGCACTCGTGGTCTCCTTGCTGGCGTTGTTTGGCCACTCTATCCAAGTCGGGGTCGAAAAAAGCCGCAATGGGCAGCCCTCCCCATGCGGACGCCGCGGGTCTATCCTTTTGCCATGCACCAGCTACCAGCCGCCTACCAGAACTACCTAGCGAGCCAAACCCAGCATGTTGTGGACGCCGTCCGCCCTGTCCTGCTGCAGTCAGCGGCGGATCAACGCCACGGCGTCAGGATCACCTACAACACTGGTCCCACGGGTCATCAAGCCCACTTGGACGAGTCGATACCTTACGGCGAAATCGTCGAGGACATCGACTGATCCCGTCCGCGCTAACCCTTCATGGCGCCGGACAGGGCAAACGAGTTCCCCATGCCCCGGGACACCAGAGCATAAAGGACCAGCACCGGAACTGAATACAGGATCGAGAAAGCCGCCAACTGCCCGTAGGCTATGGCGCCGTGCTGGCCAAAGAAACTGAAGATCGACACCGAAGCAGGTTGCTTCCCCGTGGACAGCAGCAGGATGAAGGGGACGAAGAAGTTTCCCCATGCCTGGATGAACACGAAGATCAACACCACGCCCAGGCCCTGCCCCATCAGCGGCAGCACGATGGTGCGAAGCGCCACCAGATTCGATGCACCGTCGATCCAGGCAGCCTCCTCGAGTTCCAGGGGCACGGAGTCCATGAAGTTCTTGGTCATCCAGATCGCCATGGGCAGGGTGGTGGTGGCCATGAAGAAGATGGTTGCAGCCATGGAATCCAGCAGTTGCAGCTGGACGAACAGACCGTAGACCGGAACCATGATGGCAGTCACGGGCAGGGAGGTACCGAACAGGACCGTGTACAGGAAAGGCTTGTTGAAGCGCGACTGGTACCTGGACAACGGGTACGCTGCCAGCACGGCAGCCAACAGGTTCACTATTGCGGTGCCGGCCGAGAGCAGGAAACTGTTGGCCAGGGGCCTGAACAGCAGCTCCGGGGTCAGCACGGCACGGAAATTATCCAACGACGGCGTTTCGGGCACCTTGGCCTGGTAGCTGGCTTGGGGATCGACGGCGGCAAGCGCCAGCCACAGCAATGGCACCACGAAACACACCCCAACGAGGACCAAAGCGGCATTCGCACCCAGCTTTGCCCGACGGCGTGAGCCGGTTCCCGGCGTCGTACGCTGTGTCCGCGATGGCACCTCCGTCCGGCTCATGCGCGCTTGTCCCGCAGGAGCTGCACGTACACCGCGCCAAAAACCATGCCCAACACGATCAGCACGGAAGCCACCGCCGTTCCGTAGCCGATGTCACCGAACTTGAAAGCCTCCTGGTAGGCCAGCACGGGCAGAGTGGTACTGGCGTTCGCTGGTCCCCCTGCGGTCATCACCCAGATCAGGGTGAAGACGGCGAGGGTCTGCAGAGTGATGAGCATGAGGTTGGTCGCTATGCTGCTCCGGATCAGCGGAAGCGTGATGAACGCCAGGCGCTGCCAACCCCGAGCCCCGTCCATCAGGGCTGCCTCGGAGACATCCCGGGGAACGTCAGCCAGCGCTGCCCGGTACACCAGCATGGAGAATGCTGTGCCGCGCCAGGTGTTTGCAAGGATGATCGCCACCATGGGGAAGGAATACAGCCAGTCCGCGCCGGGGATGCCCATGCCGCCAAGGATCTGGTTCAGCGTCCCGTCCCGGTTGAAGTAGGCGTATGCGGCGAAGGCGGCAACGATCTCCGGCAGCACCCATGCCGTAACCACTGCCGTTCCCACCCAGGACGACACGGCCTTGCTTGAACGGGTCATCAGCAGTGCTATCAGCAGGCCCAGACCGCTCTGGCCAAGCACGGCAGATGCCATGACGAAAACCACCGTCAGCCAGGCGGCCAAGGGAAAGGAGTCATCGCCAGCCATGCGGACATAGTTGTCCATGCCCACCCACTGGGGGTCCCTGGCTCCTTTCCCGGACAAGGCAGCGTTGGTGAAGGACGCATAAAACGACCACACCACCGGAGCCAGGAGGAACACCGTCAACAGCACAATCGACGGAGCCACTGGCAGGAGCCGCAGGAAGCGGCGGACCGTCATTTCTCCAAAACCTTGTCCTCCCCTACCAGCTTCCGTAGGGCGGCGTCGTAGTCGGCTGAGGCGTCTTCGGGACTTTTCTTGCCGGTGATCACGGCTTCCGTGGCTTCCTGCACGGCGGTGGAGATCCTCGGGTAGTCAGTGGTCGCAGGCCGGTAGTGTGTCACTTTCACCAGGTCCGAGACATCCTTCACGAACGGGTTGGCAGCCAGGTACCCTGGGGCGGCCGCAACATCTGTCCGGACAGCGATCTGGGAATTGTTGATGTCGTAGGACAAAGCGTTCTTCTTATTCAGGACCGTAGTGAGGAATGAGAAGGACAGGTCGGGATTCTTGCTTTTCGCACCCAAGGCCAGGGTCCACCCGCCCGACATGCTCACCCCGCCGGGTTCCTGCCCCTTTTGAGTGGGAAACATCGCAACGCCCATGTCCTGTTCGTAGCCGGGCCATTCGTACGCTCCGCCTTTCTGCCAGAACGACGGCGCGTAGGAGCCTTCCACTGTGGCGCCCAGCTTGCCTTTCGGGAACCATTCACCGAAGACCTTTTTCCACACATTCGCGTCCAGGGCCTCGGCCGGGCTGACAGCCAGCTTCTCGTCATACAGCGTTTTCAGGAAGGCCAACGAGTCAGTGAATCCCTGTGAACCGACCACCCATTTTTTCTCGTGCTCGTCGTACAGGGTGCTGTCCGTGCCGTACAGCAGTTCGTAGAACCCCTGCATGACTGTGCCCTCGCCGGTTGCCTTTCCGGCGTAGAGGTTGAACGGGATGGCCTCAGGGTCCGCGGCTTTGATGGCGCGGGCTGCGGCCAGGATCTCCTCCCAGGTTTTGGGTTGCCATGGCACGGGTATCCCGGCCTTCCGCAAGACGGCTTTGTTGTACCAGATGGCACGTGTGTCGGTGCCGAGCGGTACAGCGTAGACAGCGCCGTCGTCGGCTCGTCCGGCTTCCTTGGCTGCTTCGTCGAACGCGGGCCAGTCGCTCCATTTTTCGAGGTAGCTGTCCAGCTTGAGGAGGTAACCGGCGTCGACGTCCGAACGGACCTTGAAGGTGTCTTCGTAGAAGACGTCGGGAGCTGTGTCGGTGGAACGCTGCGTCAGGGCCAGCTTGGTCCCGTAATCGTCGTCGTTGGCCTGAATGGGCTGGAGATCAACGGTCACCCCGGAATGGGCGGCTTCGAATTCCTTCTTGGCATCCTGCATGACCGCGTCCAGCGCCGTGAAGGAATCCGTTTTTTGGTACACGATCTTCAGCGTCTTGTTCTCCGCTGCATCAGGGGAGGGTGAGCACGACGTCGTCGCCGCAAGGATGGCAGCGACAGAGAACATGGCGGCAGATCGGTATGTGGCAGTTCTTACCCGGAAGGTCTTTATTCGGCTGCCCATGAGGCTCCAATCGGTCGAAAGGTGGCTGCAAGCCAGCACTTCATCGTGACACCTATGCGAGGTGGCCCAGCCTTACGGCTATTCAGTTGTCCCTGCCTGGCCTTAGCCCTCCAGCAGGAGCCTTTGCGCGCGCGGGGCGAGCATGTGTTCCAGGACCAGGCATGCGGCACCGATCGCGCCGACGTCCTCGCCAACCCCTGTGCCCACGACTTCGAGCCCGTGGATCGCACGGGCCGCATTGTTCTGTTCCAGCAAGGCGGGCACCCGTTCCAGGAAGTACGGCGACATCCGGCCCCAGAAGGGCCCGCCAAACACCACGCGCTCCACGTCCAGCGTGTTGGTTACTACGGAGACTGCCCGGGCGACGAGTGTGGCTGACTTGTCCAGGATCGCAATGGCCTTGGCGTCACCGGCATCGGCTTTGTCGCACAACTCGGCGAACCGCTCCTGGACTTCCGGGCCGTCTGCTCCCTGGCGCTTTCCGTCCAGGACGCCGGCCTCTTCGGCTTCGGCAACAAGGACCTGGGGGATGCTGGTGGACTTGACGCACCCGCGCTGCCCGCAATCACACAGGGGACCGTCGGGATCCACCACAATGTGGCCGATTTCGCCTGCGTTACCGGACGTGCCACGCACGACTTCGTCATTGAGGACAATGCCGCAACCGATACCGGTTCCCATGTACATGAAGACAAAGCTGCCTGCGCCACTGGCGCCACCTGCCCAGGTCTCCGCAACCGCTGCGCTGGTGACATCCTTGTCCACGAGGGTTTCCAGGCCCGTGGCTTCGGCCAACGCTTCGCGGATTGGTACCCGGTCCCAGCGGGTCAACAGCGGCGGCTCCACTACAGAGCCCTCGTCGAGGTCGATGGGACCAGGGACCGCAACGCCCAGTCCGGCGATCTTGGACGCGTCAACGCCTGATTCCTGGATGAGGATATCGATTTGCCCTGCGATGCTGGTGATCACGTCCGCCGGGTCACCGCCTGGGGTGGCCATGCGTGAATGCCGGACGACATCACCCAACAGGTCCAGGACCACGAAGGTGATGACGGCCGGGTCGAGATGAACGCCCACCGCGTACATCCCCGCGGGGTTCAGGCGCAGGATGGTCCGGGGCTTACCCGGCCCCGATCCTTCCTTGCCGGCCTCCATGATGAGCTGTTGGTCAAGGAGGCGCCGGGAGATGTTGGAGATGGTCTGCGGTGAAAGCCCAACGATTTGCGCCAGTTCAACGCGACTGAGCCCTCCCGGGGATCGCCGGATCGCTTCCAGGATGACGGTGAGGTTGAAGTCACCCATCCTGGGTAGATTCGTTCCGCGCCTAGGTGTCGGCTGCCGGATCTCAGTCACTGATGCCCCTCGTCATTGGAAAAACGTCGTCAATTAAGTCTGTCTGAATCGTACGATACCCACGCCACCACGGATATGAGCACACGCAGGCGCGGGGGTCATGGCTTGGTAACGATGAGCCCGGGATGCCCTCAGGCTTTCCGGCTGCGAGTCACCGTGAACTTCGGGTTACGGCCTTCCTCCACAGTCGGCCCGACATATCGCTCCAAGGCCGGACGGTACTGGAGGTGGCTGTTGTACACGGTCCATAGTTCCCCGCCGGGCGCCAGCACCCGTGCCGCGGCTTCAAACAACTTCAGGCCGGCACCGGCATGGACGCTTGCCCCCAAATGGAAGGGCGGATTCAGCAGGATCAGGTCCACGCTCCCGGCCTCGAGGCTGGACATGGCGTCGTCGTGGATCACGCTGATGCGCTCTGCCAGGCCGTTCGCGGCTGCGGTCGCGGTGGCAGATGCGACGGCCGCCGCGGACTGGTCTGTGGCGATGACCCGGGCACCTGGTTGATGGCGGGCGTACATGGTGGCAAGGATTCCGGTTCCGCAACCGAGGTCCACCACCTGCCGGGCCGCCGGAATCCGATCGAGGAAACCAAGGAGGTAGCGGGTTCCAATGTCCAGGCGGGCTCCGGAAAAGACGGCTCCGTGGGCGCAGACGGTGATTCCCAATTCGGGGTTGGCTTCGACCACGGGGAATGGCGGCTCGTCGGGGACTGGCCTGGGTCCCTTAGCTACGAGGATCCGCGATTTTTGCCTGGCCAACTGGGGCTGGACTGCGGAGAAGTACTTCTCCAGGACTGCGTTCATCCCGACGGACATGTGTTTGACGCGTCCACCGGCGAGCAGGACCGCATCCGGTCCCGCGAACCGGGCAACGGCGTCGGCAATTTCTTCCAACTCGGCCAACGACTTAGGCAGCTGCAACAGCACCAGGTCCGCGTCCTGCAGCAATTCCCGCCCGAGTTCGTGCGGGGTGTACAGTCCGTCCAAGCCTGCCGCGGCGGCATTGCGCTGCAATGCGGCCCTTCCGGTAAACAGGTCCTGGTTGACGCGGACATGCCCGACGCCGGGACCAGACAAGGCGCCCAGGGTCAGGGCCCCGTAACGGTCACCAATGACTACAACCTGGCTATCGGGCCCGAGGTAACCTTCCGCAGTCTCCAGCAGCAGCCGATCTGTGGCGTCGTAAGCCTGCAGGTTGTCCGCTTCGACGTCCGGAAGCCGGCTCAACCTACCGAACAGCGCTTCGAGTTCCCATGCCGTCACAACGCGTTTCCTGCTTTCCTTGCTTCAATGTCTCGACTTATTCCACGACCGGGAGCACTCTGGAGGCACAACACAAACACCCGTCCGCCCCGTGGCCCACGAACCGGCCCAAACACTGACGGGCATCGGTCCCGGCGGCCGTAGGAGCCAGGGCGCCCGGACCAGCAACAGTTGCTCCCCTCCCCTGCGAGAAGCCATGAGTGTCAATGCTGTCACGAACCTGGAAGTAAAGTCCCACAATTCCCCAGATGAATCACGCCACCCTGAGAAGACCACGCTGGATCTTGTCACCGTAGGAGACTACACAATCGGCCGCCTGACCTTTGAGCCCGGATGGACGTGGGCCGACTGCATCAAGCCAGTGGTCGGCACCGACTCCTGCCAGTTGAGCCACGTAGGATTTTGCGTGTCCGGCAAACTGGACGTGGAAACCACCGACGGCGGACGTATAAGCATCTCCCCCGGCGATTCATACACCATTCCTCCCGGCCACAATGCATGGGTGGTCGGTGACCAGCCGTTCCAAGGAGTCGAGTTCGTCAGCGGCGCCGAATTTGGAAAGGCACTTTCGGAGTAGCCAAGACCTGCGGGAAACAAAAGGACCCCGCTCTCATGAGCGGGGTCCTTTTCCGAAGTGGAGCTGAGGGGACTCGAACCCCTGACCCCCTGCATGCCATGCAGGTGCGCTACCAGCTGCGCCACAGCCCCGGAAATGCTTGCTTTTCCGTGAAGTTTTTCTCTTCCCGTCGAAGCAACTCGTCAATAGTAACCACAATTCACTGAGAAGCGAAATCATCTCAAGGTGAGGTGCGTCACCCGTCAAAACTCCCTGCAGCCGGGCCTCCTCCGGGCGTACGCGGCAGCCGAGGTGCGCTGGAAATCCATCGCACCTCCCCCCAAGCCGGCTGCCGGTGAGCCGCGCGGGAACACCCTTGCGGCTCACCTGAAGTCTAGGAGCCAAGCGGTAGTAAACCAAACCGATCAGTCGGTTTTGCCGTAATCGGGTTCACCAACAATGCGGTGATAGCGTTGTCGGGACGCAAAGCTGCCCGATGCGCCAGCGAATCCGTCCCCCACCGAGAGGCTCTGCATCCCCATGCAACAACGTGCGAAGGACACCAGGCTGGCCGTCATTGAAGGTGCGGCCAGCGTATTCGCGGAGATTGGCTACGGGAACGCCAGCCTGACCGACATCACCAAACGTGCCGGCGTAACAAAGGGAGCCCTCTACTTCCACTTCACGTCCAAGCGGGAACTCGCCCTGGCCGTCATTGAAGAGCAACACGCCCTGGTGCTGGCGTCCGGCGCAGAAATAATCGGGTCCAGCAAGCCCCCCATCGACAAACTCATCAGCCTTTGCCGGATGTTCGGCCAGCAGCTTCTTGACGAACCCATCGTCCAAGGCGGTATCAGGCTCACGTTTGAAGCAACCGCGTTCCAAGCAGACGTGTCCGGACCCTACGAAGACTGGATCAACACCGCCGAACAGTTGCTTCGACAGGCCGTGGATGAGGGCCAGGTGCGGCCGGACCTGGATCCCGCGGCTTTCTCCCGGTACCTGATCGCATCCTTCACCGGCGTGCAGATGGTCTCGGATGTCCTGACCGACAGGAAGGACGTCATGCTCCGGATCGACCAGATGTGGGAATTCATGCTGCCGGCATTGGGTGTAGGTACCAGCACCTGAGTGCCAGGACCGTGCCGAGCCGCCACGCACGTAAAGCTGCGGTGAAAAGGAAAGAGACCCTGCCTTCTCCATGTCTTCCATGAAGTAGGCAGGGCCTCGATTGGTGGAGCTGAGGGGACTCGAACCCCTGACCCCCTGCATGCCATGCAGGTGCGCTACCAGCTGCGCCACAGCCCCATATCTTCGCTGCCCAGCACCTGGCATTTCAGCCATCCGCGCCGAAGCAACTCAAATATCTTAGAACAGCGATTCCGAAAATTCCAAATCGGGCATATTCGGTGCCGCGCCGTCCTTAGTGCTCGGAATCCTCCGCGGTGACAGCCTTGGCGGAAGCGTCGTCACCCAGCTCAAGGTCCACCACAGGGCAGTCCTTCCACAGGCGGTCCAAGGCGTAGAAGACCCTGTCCTCTGCGTGCTGGACGTGAATGACGATGTCGGCGTAGTCCAGCAGGACCCAACGGCCCTCGGAGCGTCCTTCGCGGCGCACCGGGCGGAGGTCCTGCTTCAAGAGTTCTTCTTCAATACCGTCAACAATGGCGTTGACTTGGCGTTCCGTCGGAGCCGAGGCGATCAGGAAAACGTCTGTGAGTGCCAGACGCTCGCTGACGTCGAGGGCGACGATATCCTCGGCAAGTTTTCCGGCCGCGGCACGCGCGGCGTGACGGGCGAGGGTGATGGATTGTTCATGTGCAGACACGGGGACTCCTTGTTGTGGCCTGTGGCCTGTGAATGGCGTGAGCCGTTGTTGAGCGGAACTAGCCGCTGGTAATCATGATGATGCCGACGATGAGCGCGACGATGCCCAGTGCGAGGACACCGAACTGCAGCAGCCTGTTGCGCTGGGCCCTGGCCAGGCCGGCCGTGTTGGCATCGAGTGGGTCAAGACCGTAGGCAGTGCTCGCCGAGATCGGCGGCCTTTGCTTTTCTTCGCCAGTGTCCACCGGAGGGGCCGATTTCTTGCGGGCCGACCGCGCTACAGCTTCCGCGCGGGCCAGGACGCCGGCACGGCCGCGTGAGCCCGGCTTCTTTTCGGTTGCCGGTTCAGCTTCAAGCTTGGGACCGGCGGACGTAATCAGGGGAACAAAGGTTGTGCTGGGCCGCTTCATGACCGGCCGTTCGACACCTGGTACCTTGACGAACTCCAGGGGCGTGACCATGGCAAGGTTATTAGCTGTGGAAGGACCCGAATTCCCGGGATTTGGCTTACGTGGCTCGGCCTTGGCTTGGTCCGGCGTCGCCTGTTCGGCCAGTTTCTGCTTCGCAGCGGCACGCTTATTCAACACGGCCGCGCGCTCCGCCAAGGCAATCTGCTGGGCCAACACCTCTGGATCAACTGCCAGGGGGTCCTGCTCGGCAATGTGTTCCAGTTTCGCGGTCTGGTTTTGGACCTGCGCCGCGATCATCTCGCGGACTGCCAGGGCCTGCTCCACCGACATATCGGATTCTGTTGGGCCGCTCTTGCCCGCTCCGTCGGTCGTCGGGGAGGCTGCCGGATCGGCAGGAGCCGTGACGGGCTTGCCATCGGCCGCCGCTGCGGGCTTGCCCGCGTCCGGTGCCGGAACGATGGGGTTCATGGACGTGGCAACTTCAGCCTGGAGCTGCTGCAACCTCAGCTGGCGACGCGTTGGCGGGCCGCCACCGGAGAGCTGTTCCTCCTTGTCAGCCAGGTCCTTGATGGTCCGCAGGGCTGCCCGATCACGGGCGCGGATCTGGGATGAACGCTCCTGTGCTGTGGGTCCCACAGCGTCCACGGGCGCGTTTGCCGCGCGCCTGTTACGCGCATTCGGGCGGTCGGCTTCTTCGGCGGCAGCCGCCTCTGCGGGGTCGCTTGACGTAGCGCCCGGCCTTGTTTCCGGGTGCTCTTCCCGGGCACGGCGAAGCTCGCGCCTGCTGCGGATGGGTCGCTGTTCCTGGCTGCTCATTTAAAAACTCATTCAGTACGTGCTTGGTCGTCTGATCCGGATAATGCGGGCGACAGTTCCCCTGTCGAAGGCCGGGGTGCGTACAGCCCATATTTTGCGATGTACTGGACCACTCCGTCCGGCACGAGGTACCACACAGGGTTGCCCGCGCCGACGCGTGTCCTGCAATCCGTGGAGGAGATCGCCATGGCGGGCACTTCGAGAAGGCTGACATCCTCCGTCCGGCCCAAATCGTTCAGTTCGTGTCCAGGGCGGGTCACGCCGACAAAGTGGGCCAAGGACCACAATTCGTCGACGTCTTTCCAGGACAGGATCTGCGCCAAAGCGTCGGCACCCGTAATGAAGAAGAGGTCCGCATCAGGACGGAGTTCCCTCAAGTCGCGGAGGGTGTCGATAGTGAACGTCGGGCCTGGTCGGTCCACGTCCACACGGCTTACGGTAAAGCGGGGGTTGGAAGCTGTGGCGATCACTGTCATGAGGTAGCGGTGCTCGGGCTCGCTGACCTGCTTGTGCGACTTTTGCCACGGCTGCCCGGTGGGCACGAAGACCACTTCATCAAGGTCGAACTTGGCTGCGACTTCACTTGCAGCCACAAGGTGGCCGTGATGGATGGGATCAAACGTTCCACCCATCACGCCCAGCCGGAGCCTGCGCTCCGACTCCCCGCGAGGTATTGCGGCGATAATGTTAGTGGCCCTGGCCGTGGGTGTGCTTGTTGGGGTGCTGGCGGTGCGGATCGGAGTGCTCTTCCACTGCCTCGTGACGGTTGCCCAGGTTGGTGTAGGACAACGTTACGAACATGAGAACCAGCAGCAGGGCAAACATGGAGACGCCGAAGACCCACGGCTCGGCCCACAGCGGGGCGAGTTCCTCGTGGCCGCCTTCTGTCGCGGCGGCAATGGACGTGGCGATCTGCTGAAACAGCATCTTCTCCCCTAGTTGGTTCTCAAAGGATTTCGACGGCGGGACTCCCCGCCGTTCCGGACTTCTGTTCTATGTTACCGCGTTGCTAGCTGCGGATTTGGCCTTCGCCCTGGACGATCCACTTGGTGGTGGTGAGTTCCGTGAGGCCCATGGGTCCGCGCGCGTGGAGCTTCTGCGTGGAAATCCCAACCTCCGCGCCGAGCCCCAGCTCACCGCCGTCGGTGAAACGCGTGGAGGCGTTGACGATCACAGCGGCCGAATCGATGTCTGCGATGAATTTCTCCGCATTTGCCAGGTTGTTGGTGAGGATGGCTTCGGTGTGCCCGGTGCTCCACTTGCGGATGTGGTTTACGGCGTCGTCCAGGTTGTCCACCATGGCAACGGCGAGATCCAGGTCCATGTATTCAGTGGCCCAATCCTCGTCGTCGGCCGGGACGGTCTCCACACCGGCACCCAGGGCAGCCGCAATCCGATCATCCACGTGGAGGGTCACACCTGCCTCGCGGAGTGCTTTGGCCACGGCAGGAAGAACGGTGGAACCGGAGTGGACCAGGAGCGTCTCAACGGTGTTGCAGACACTGGGCCGCTGCGTCTTTGCGTTCAGGAGGATGTCCACGGCCATCTCTTCGCCGGCGGACTCGTCGATGAAGATGTGGACGTTCCCCTCCCCGGTCTCAATGACGGGCACGGAGGAGTTGGTCACCACAGTCTGGATGAGCTCGCGTCCGCCGCGGGGAATGAGGACATCCACCCGTCCGCGGGCGCGCATCAGGACGTTGGCGCCTTCGCGGCCGTATTGGTCGACGCTTTGCACCGCATCCGCCGGGAGGCCCACGGAGTCCAGCGCTTCGCGCAGGATCTGCACCAGCGCACCATTGGTGTGCGCGGCGGCGGACCCACCGCGAAGAATCACGGCGTTGCCGCTCTTGAGGGCGAGTCCCGCGATATCCACGGTGACGTTGGGACGGGCTTCGTAAATGGCGGCCACAACACCCATGGGCACATTGACCTGACGCAACCGCAGCCCGTTGGGAAGCGTTTGGCCACGGACCACGTTGCCCACAGGATCGGGCAGCCCCGCAAGGTTTTCCAGGGCGGAGACCAAGCCGTCGATGCGGGCGGGCGTCAGCGTGAGCCTGTCCAAGAGCGCCGCGGAGGTACCGTTGGCACGGCCCACCGCCACATCTTTGGCATTGGCTTCCAGCACATGCTTACGGTTTTCCAGCAGGGCTGCGCCGATCGCACGCAGGCCGCGGTCCTTCCAGGCACGGTTCGCCTGGCCCATGCGGCGGGCAGCCTTCCGGGACCGGTCGGCGATTGCGTGTACCGCAGCCTGGACATCCTCGGGCGACAGTGGAGCGCCGCCTGCCACAGGGTTCTCCGGCGTCTGGCCGGTAGCACCGGAAACGTCGGAGATCACAGGGGCGTCGGGAGTCAGCGCTTCAGTCATGCTCCAAGTTTAGATGAGCGCGGCGCCCCCAGGAGCACCAGATCGTCAACATGAACAACTTCGCGGTCATAACCACGGCCCATGGCTTGGCCGAGTTCCTGCGTGGTCCGTCCCAGCATCCGCGGCAGTTCCTCCGAGGAGTAGTTCACCAGGCCGCGCGCCACCACGGTTCCATCATGGCCCACCATCTCGACGGGGTCACCAGCTTCGAAGTCGCCGCTGATATCCGATATCCCCGCGGGCAGGAGCGACCTGTGCCGGTCGCGCACGGCTTTCACGGCGCCGTCGTCGAGCATCAAGCGGCCCTGAACGGTCGCCAGGTGGGCCAGCCACAACAGGCGGACCGGCTTGCGGTTTCCGTTCACGGCAAACCACGTCCCCACGTCCTCGCCGGCCAGGGCAGCCGCGGCGTTGGCGGTAGAGGTGACCAGTGCATGAATACCGGAACCGGCGGCGATGGAGGCAGCCTCCACTTTGGTCATCATTCCGCCCGTTCCCACACCGGCTTTGCCCGCCTTGCCAATGGTGACGTCTTCAAGGTCCTGCGGACCGCGGACCAGCGGAATCCGCTGCGCACCCTGGGACGGCGGACCGTCGTAGAGGGCGTCGACGTCGGACAGCAGCACGAGCGCGTCGGCGCGGACCAGGTGGGCCACCAAGGCAGCCAGCCGGTCGTTGTCGCCGAAACGGATTTCGTGGGTAGCAACAGTGTCGTTTTCGTTCACGACCGGTACCACGCCGAGGTTCAGCAGCCGATCCAAAGCACGGAACGCATTGGTGTGCTGCGTGCGGCGCATGAGGTCGTCGGCCGTCAACAGGACCTGGCTGACAGTGATCCCATGCGCGCTGAATGCCTGCGTGTAGCGGGCCATCAGGAGTCCTTGCCCGACGCTGGCTGCTGCCTGCTGCGTGGCCAGGTCCTTCGGGCGCTTGGCAAGGCCCAACGGAGCCAGGCCAGCGGCGATGGCACCAGAGGAGACCAAGATGATTTCGGTGCCCGCATTGCGCTGGTGGGCCAGGGCGTCAACCAGCCCCGCAAGGGACTTCTCGGAAATACCGCCCTTGATACTCGTCAGCGACGAGGAACCCACTTTGACGACAATCCGCTTGGCGGTGGCCAGTGCGTTGCGTTCGAGGCCCTCGGCGGAGTTCGGTGCGTCGACGGTCCTAGTCGTCATCACCGGCGTCCAGGTTGCTTTCCTTCACGGCCTGGGCGCGCCGGCCGCTGACGGACTCGGTCCAGATGCCCGCCTTGCGCTCAGCTTCAAGCTCGGCACGCGCAGCAGCCTTGGCTTCGCGGCGTTCAACCTGTTCTTCGCGCTTCTGCGAACGCGTGGGCCGGTCCCCGATGTCGGCAACGCGGATGTCCGTGCCGCGCGGAGTTGCCAGGAGCTCGGCGCCGGCCATCATGGTCGGCTCCCAGTCGAAGACAACGCCGTCATCTTCGCCGATGACCACGGTGTCGCCCGGCTTGGCACCGACCTTGAACAGTTCGGTTTCGACGCCGAGCTTCGCCAGCCGGTCGGCAAGGTATCCAATGGCTTCCTCGTTGGTGAAGTCGGTCTGCTTGACCCAGCGAACGGGCTTCTCGCCCAGGACACGGAACAGCGGCTCGAGGTTCTTTTCTTCGCGGCGGATCTTGAAGCCGGACTCGTTGACCGCGCGCGGACGAAGGACCGGAGGTGCCACCTTGGGGGGCGCAGTCGCTACCGCATCACGCGCGGCCTTGACGATCTCTGCCATGGCGAAGCCCAGTTGGCGCAAGCCTTCGTGGCTCGTGGCCGAGACTTCGAACACGCGGTATCCGCGGGCTTCGAGGTCCGGGCGAACGAACTCGGCCATGTCCTTGCCGTCCGGAAGATCCACCTTGTTGAGGACAACCAGCTTGGGGCGTTCGTTCAGCGGCACCACCTCACCGTCCACACCGGCGTAGCTCATGTCCACTGCGTACTTGTCGAGTTCGGCCTCGATAATCGACAGGTCGGACAAAGGATCCCGATCGGATTCCAGGGTTCCGCAGTCAAGGACGTGCACCAAGGCGGCGCAACGCTCTACGTGGCGCAGGAAGTTGTGTCCGAGTCCCTTGCCGTCGCTTGCTCCCTCGATCAGGCCCGGAACATCGGCAATGGTGAAGCGGACATCGCCGGCCTGGACCACGCCAAGGTTGGGGATGAGGGTGGTGAAGGGGTAATCGGCAATCTTGGGCCGGGCAGCGGACATGGCTGCGATGAGGCTGGACTTGCCGGCCGACGGGAAGCCAACCAGGGCGATGTCGGCAATGGACTTCAGTTCCAGAACAATATCGCTGGATTCGCCCTCGATGCCCAGGAGGGCAAAGCCGGGAGCCCGGCGTTTCTGCGAGGAAAGCGACGCGTTGCCGAGGCCACCCTGGCCGCCGGCGGCAGCGATGTACTCAGTACCTTCGCCCACGAGGTCAGCCAGGACTTCGCCGTCCTTGGTCTTGACCACAGTGCCATCCGGTACCGGAAGGATCAGGGTTTCGCCGTTCTTGCCACCGCGCCAGTCACCCATGCCCGGACCACCGTTGGTGGCGTGGCGGTGGGGTGCGTGGTGGTAGTCGAGCAGGGTGGTGGTCTGGGCCGACACCCGAAGGATGACGTCGCCACCATTGCCGCCGTTGCCGCCGTCGGGCCCGCCGAGCGGCTTGAACTTCTCCCGCTTAACAGAGACACAGCCGTGGCCGCCGGTTCCGCCGGATACGTGCAGGACTACCCGGTCTACAAAGCTCGCCACGTGGATCTCCTCAGTTGCTGTTGTACAGCGTTGTTGCAAAACCAGTGCGCCCAAGCGCCCCAGTCGATTGTAATGCGGTTAAAAGAACGGTGGAGCGGGCCGTTTGGCCCGCTCCACCGGTTCAGAACTTGTTTTTACTCTGCAGCTGCAGCAGCAACGATGTTCACTACGCGACGGCCGCGGCGAGTACCAAACTCAACCGCACCGGCCTGGAGAGCGAACAGGGTGTCGTCGCCACCGCGGCCGACGCCTGCACCGGGGTGGAAGTGGGTTCCACGCTGGCGAACGATGATCTCGCCTGCGGAAACTACCTGACCACCGAAGCGCTTTACGCCCAGGTACTGAGCGTTGGAGTCACGACCGTTGCGAGTGGAACTCGCGCCTTTTTTGTGTGCCATGTGAAATGCCTGCCTCTAAATTTCTGGGGAAACTGAAAAACCTGAACAGCGTGTAACGAAAGTTACGCGATGCTGGTGATCTTGATCTTGGTCAGTTCCTGACGGTGACCCTGACGCTTCCGGTAGCCGGTCTTGTTCTTGAACTTCTGGATGACGATCTTCGGACCACGGAGGTCTTCGAGGATCTCAGCCGTAACCTTGACGTTGGCCAGTTCCGCAGCTGCGGAGGTGACCTTGTCGCCGTCAACCAGGAGCAAGGCGGGCAGCTCAAGCGTGCTACCGGCTCCACCGGGGACGCGGTTAAGCGTTACGTAGTCTCCAACGGAAACTTTTTCTTGGCGGCCGCCTGCGCGGACAATCGCGTACACCACTTGGGTACTCACTTCTCTCGACGTTTATAACTAAATTTGCGTGCGGAACCTGAACCGGAATCAGGCTTGGTTCGCGCTGTGCCTCAACGCCGTGGACTTCTGAACGAAGTCCGCGAGTCATCCCATGAACAATTCCAAGGGGCATAACCCAAGTGTTGGCGTAAGCACCGAAGATCAAGATTACGCTAGTTTGACCTTCAGCTGCAAATGAGGCCGGGTCCGGAGGCTACCACGTGACTCGCGTCACCAGTTGTAACGGACTCTCCCGGCACCGTGCCCATACAGCCTACAGGGTTTGGGCACGATTAACGCGATTTGCCCTGCGACGCGCGGCGAGCCTCGCAAATTACCCGCCCGGACGCCCGACCCGAGAGGTCATGAGAAAACCCGTGGCGCGTCGAAGAAGGCAGTTTCGTAGCGGCAGGACTGGGTGAAGGCTTCCATCATGGCCTCGCGATCCGCCGGCGAGGCCGCAAGGGCCGCCGCGTCCGTGAGCTTGATCGCAGTCCTGGTTGCCTCGGCGAAGTCTTCGTCGGCGTACGTCTTCAACCACTCCGCGTATGCGTGGTCCACAGGGGAACCTGCTTCCACGTAGGCGTGGTGGAGTTTCTGGCCCACTTCCGCGTACAACCAGTAGCAGGGAAGAATCGCCGCCAGCAGCACCGCGTAGCTTCCCGATGCCGAACAGGCCAGCAAATGGTCCACATAGGACTTGGTCACGGGACCCGTTGTCCCGGACACGTCGCGGCTGCTGAGCCAGTTCCTGTGCAATTCCGACTCGACCTCCAGGCACTGCCGGGAGCCCTTGGCCCAGAACATCTGCTCGTCTTCAGTAGGAGCCAGGGCGCTGGCCCGGGCCAGGACCCGGGAGTAGCCGTTGAGGTAGATCGCGTCCTGGGCCAGGTAATAGCCGAACGCGGATTCCGGCAGGCTGCCCTTCTGAAGGCCATCGATGAAGCCAAGCCGATGGATCGCCTCGAGCTCCGCGCGTGCGAGTTCCCACAAAGTCGCTGCGAACTCGCCGGGCCTCAGACTCCGCTGGTGGTGGAAGTGGTGGATCGGCCCGCTTCCTCGTCCTACTTCCAACGCCCCGGACTGCCTCAAAGCCTCAAGCAACCAAGGCTTCACCTCCCGCAGTGAAGCTTCCCAGTCCCCCGTGCTAACCTGCACCGTGGCCAGGGCGGACGACAACGAACACCCTGTGCCGTGGCTGTTCCGGGTATCGATGCGGGGCCCGTCGACCTCGACCACGTCCTGCCGCAGCAACCCGCTCGTATTCACCAAAGCATCAGGACACGCCGTTCCCGCCAAGTGGCCGCCCTTCACAAGGACCGTGTTCCCGTACTCAGCGGCCAACCGCTTACCCTGGTCCAGCGCCGAAGCCCAGTCCGTCGCCTCCGTTTCACCCAGGAGCACCGCCAGCTCGGGAAGGTTCGGGGTCAGGAGGTCTGCCAGGGGCAAAAGCGAACGCAACGCCTTCTCAGCGGACTCGCGCAGGAGCCTGTCTCCGCTGGTTGCCACCATCACCGGGTCCAGGACCACGACGGCGGGACGCACCTTTTCGAGCCAGCTGCGGACTTCGTCGATGACCTCTGCGTCGCCGAGCATGCCGATTTTGACGGCGTCAATCTCAATGTCGTTGCTGATGGCGTCCAGTTGTTGGCGCAGAAATTCGACGGGGGGCACGTGGACGGCGCTGACGCCCACGGTGTTCTGGGCTGTGAGGGCGGTGATTGCAGCCATGCCGTAACCACCGTGGGCCGCGATGCTCTTCAAGTCCGCCTGGATCCCTGCCCCACCGGAAGGGTCGGAGCCGGCGATACTCAGCACCCGCGGTGTTGGCCTGCCCGAAGCAACCGGGTAGACAGGAGAATATGCTGCAGTCATGTGGACATCCCTTCGCCGGTGCTAACCGGACAGGTTCAACGGGTCTGGATCTCAGCCCGGCCCAACGCCAGGCACCCCGTGTCTGTCCCCCAGCCTAACCGGGAAGCAGCCCGGCCCGGGAACAGCGCTGCGTAGGGGCCCGGATATGACCCATTGACGTCCCCAGGTCTGGCCATGGACGTCCTGGACGCGCAAAAGACCCCGTAGCGACTGCCGGGGCAGTTGCTACGGGGTCCGATAAGCCGTGAGCGGATCAGAGCTCGGAAGCCGGCACGCCGACTCCCAGGATGATGGGCTCGTCTGCGGGTGCCTTTTTGGCTGGTTCCACAGGGGCCTTAGCCTCGTGGGACGAACCTTGTGGCGCCGACGCAGTCACTTCATGGTGTTCAACGCTGGTTTCGTTGGCCGCACCTTGGGCCCTGCTTGCGCTGCGGTTACGGCGACCCCGGCGACTCCCGGACGTCGAAGCGGCTTCCCGATCCTGCTCAGCGGCCCGAGCCGGGGCTGCCACCTTCGGGGCACCAAAAGCTTCGCGGACGGCAGCTGGTTCCGCTTCCGCCTCCGGCGCCGCTCCCAGGTGGGAGAATGCCTCCGCCAGCAGATCCAGGCTCATTGCCGGTTTGGCCGCCTGTGGTTCGTCCTGGTGTTCAACGAACGGCAAAGCGACTTCTTCGCCACCGAAACGCAGGACCGGGGTGGAGCGTGCTTCCCGGACTGCTGCCTCGTGGGCCGTTGATTCTTCGTCGTTGCCATGAGCTACGGGTTCGTCGGCAGCCGTCTGATGCGTTGACCGCGCCAGTTCCTCTGCACGGTGAACCTCGTCGTCGTGCAGGTGGGCAGCGTGCGCTGCAGCCGCAATGGTAGCCAACGCAGCGCGGGTTGCCTCGGCCTTTGCCTGGCGCGCAGGGTCCTGCGGTTCATGGTGCGTTGGCGAGGCCGCGGGCGCGGCCGGCGCAGACTGAACCGGAGCGGGGGCTTCGGAAACAGCCTGTCCCCCACCCTTGCCTCGGCGGCGCTTCCGTTCCGTACGGGCCGCCGGTTGCTGCTGCTGTGTCTCTGTGTGCGGGCGGTGGTGCTCAGCGGCCACAACGTTGGCACGGCGGTGTTCCACCGGCTCATCGTGTGTCACGACGCCACGGCCGGCGCAGTGCTCGCACTGCTCGCCGAAGACCTCGAGGAGGCCGGTGCCCATGCGCTTACGCGTCATTTGCACCAGGCCCAACGACGTGACTTCAGCGACCTGGTGCTTGGTACGGTCGCGGCCAAGGCACTCAACCATGCGGCGCAGCACAAGATCGCGGTTGGATTCCAGGACCATGTCGATGAAGTCGATGACAATGATGCCGCCGATATCGCGCAGGCGCAGCTGGCGGACTACTTCCTCGGCAGCTTCGAGGTTGTTCTTGGTGACAGTCTCTTCGAGGTTGCCGCCGCTGCCGGTGAACTTTCCGGTGTTGACGTCCACCACGGTCATGGCTTCGGTGCGGTCAATGACCAACGAACCACCCGAGGGCAGGAAGACCTTGCGTTCCAGGGCCTTGTGGATCTGCTCGTCGATGCGCCAGGCAGCGAAGATGTCCTGGTCCTTGGTCCACTTCTCGAGGCGGCCCACCAGGTCAGGGGCAACGTAGGTCACGTAGGCCTCGATGGTGTCCCATGCGTCGTCGCCGGAGACGATCAGCTTGGAGAAGTCTTCGTTGAAGACGTCGCGCACTACCTTGATGGTCAGGTCGGGTTCGCCGTACAGCAATTCCGGTGCAAGGACCTTGGTTGAGGAGGCTTGCCCCTCAATGCCCTCCCACTGAGCGCGCAGGCGGTTGATGTCGTGCGTCAGCTCTTCTTCCGAGGCACCTTCAGCTGCGGTGCGGACAATGACGCCGGCGTTTTCCGGCAAGCGGTCCTTAAGGATGCGCTTGAGGCGGTTGCGTTCGACGTCCGGCAACTTGCGGGAGATACCGGTCATTGAGCCGCCCGGTACGTACACCAGGTAGCGGCCCGGCAGCGAAATTTGGCTGGTCAGCCGGGCACCCTTGTGACCCACGGGGTCCTTCGTGACCTGCACCAGGACAGAATCGCCTGACTTCAGGGCGTTCTCGATCCGGCGCGGCTGGCCTTCAAGGTTGACAGCATCCCAATTGACTTCGCCGGCGTACAGCACGGCGTTACGGCCACGGCCGATGTCCACGAACGCGGCTTCCATGGAAGGCAGTACGTTCTGGACCTTGCCGAGGTACACATTGCCGATCAGCGAGTCCTGTTGTGTCTTGGACACGAAGTGCTCGGCCAGGACGCCGTCCTCAAGGACGCCTATCTGGATTCTGTCATCGCGCTGGCGGACGATCATTTGGCGGTCTACCGACTCGCGGCGCGCAAGGAACTCGGCTTCGGTGATGACCTGGCGGCGGCGGCCGGTTTCGCGGGACTCCCTGCGGCGCTGCTTCTTGGCCTCAAGCCGCGTGGAGCCCTTGACGCTGGCGACACGGTTGGACGGAGCCGTTTCGGTGATGGGCCTGGGGGCGCGGACACGGGTCACCGTGTTGGGCGGGTCGTCATCCGTGCCACCGGTCAGTTCAAGATCCTGGTCGCCGCGGCGGCGGCGACGGCGACGACGCGACGTCACGCCTTCTTCAAGAGCTTCCGCTGCCGGGGCTTCGTCGTCCTCGGACTCGCTGGGGCCCTCGGTTTCGTTCTCTTCGCGTTCGGTTCCACGCCTGCCGCGGCGGCCACGGCTCCGGCGACGACGGCGGCTGCCGGCGTCATCGAGCTCGTTGTCCGCGCTGGACTCGGCCTCTTCTTCGGCTTCCGCGGCCTTCTCTTCCACGGCCGCAACGCGCGGGACGGTGGTGAGGTCCGGAGCCTGGAAAATCATGGACGTGATGGACACGGGCTCAAGGAAAAGGGACGTGGACGCGGCCGGGGTCTCCTCAACGGGAGCCTCTTCGTCCGCAGGAACCGGCGCATCAGCAGCAGCCGGTGTTGCGGCGACTGCCTCAGCAACAGGTTCGACGGGCTGGGAGCCGGGCTCCGGCGTCGTGGTTTCTTCAGCGGCCGGCGCCTCTGCTGCTTCAGCCTTCGGCTTTGCCGTACGACGACGGCGGACCGGCTTTTCGGGGGCGGGCTCGGCGGCAGCTTCGGGCTGGCTCTCGACTGCGGCGACCTCGGGGGCGCCAGCGGCTTCCTCGCCCAAGCCGGGGAGCGGCTCCGCGGGTTCAACCTTCTTGCGGGACCGGGTCCTGCGTACCGGCGGGGCGGCCGCTTCCGGGGTATCGGTCCCCTCGACAGCTGCAGGCACTTCAGGGGTGGGCGACTCAACCGCGGGATTTTCCTTGGGCGCGGCCTTGCGGCGGGTCCGGGTGGTCTTCTTCGGCACTTCCGCTGTTTCCGCGGAAGCTGCCTCGTCATTAACGGCTACAACCTGGTCTTTATCCATATGTGGCAACACTCCTGCCCCAGCGACGCCGCCACATCCGGCGCCCGGTGGGGCAAATATTGTCAAAACCCGCAGGCGTTGACAGAAGTCGGTAGTTTGCCTTCCGGTTCGCACCATCATTGGGGTGCGGCAGCCCTGGAAGGCCGGTGGCCCTGTCCTGAAACCCGTTGTTCTGCTGCCACAACCAGGTGCCGTCCATTGTCATGGCGGGCCTACCGAGGATCACGGGATCCGGGGCATGCCCAGCTCATACTGGCGGTCTTGGGAACAAGTCACCGGACCGGATTCCGAATGTGGGTCGAAAACCGGCCATGTTCATTCTCTCACACCCCTGCACCTTCGCGGGGTAACCGCCTGTGTCGCCGCACTCCCGCTACAGGCTGGGGGCCTCCCCCAGCCTGCGGCGCTACAATCCTCCCAAGAGCCCTTCCCGCCCCGCCGGGCCACATATCGAAAAGGATCAGATCCGCGATGCCGAGCACCGCCAGGGGAAACCTGGCCAAGAATGCCTCCACGCCGGTGGAAGAACAGTCCACCGTGCACGCTGCACTGCCCAAGACCGTGCGGGACAAGCCCTTTGCGTGGCTCCTGCTGATCACCGGCGTCATCGGCTGGCTTGCCTCCGGCGCGCTGGTCCTGGAAAAGCTGGAAGTACTGAAAGACCCCAACCACGTCACCGTCTGCGATGTAAATCCCTGGATTTCCTGCGGCAAGGTCATGGAAACTCCCCAAAGCTCGGTGTTTGGCTTCCCGAACATGTTCATCGGGATTGTCGCGTTCGCCGTCATCATCACCACCGCCATGGGCCTCCTTGCCGGCGCAAAGTTCTCCCGCTGGTACTGGTTGGGGCTGCAAACCGGAGTCACCCTGGGCTTCGCCTTCGTTGTCTGGCTGTGGTCCCAGGCCCTCTACGTCATCAACGTCCTGTGCCCGTTCTGCATGGTGGTCTGGGCCGTCATGATTCCTTTGTTCGTCTGGGTGACGATTCGGAACATCTCCACCGGGGTCATCAAAGCACCGCCGGCACTGGCTAAACTGCTGGGTGATTCCGGCTGGATCATTGTGGCACTGCTCTACGTCGCCGTCGCCGCCACGATTTTCTTCGCATTCCTTCACGTGTTCGCCGGGACGTCCGGCTACTAGGGAAACACGCGCAAACTCCCGCCAGATGATGGAAAAGGCCAATGTTCGAGTCGAACATTGGCCTTTTCCGTCATCTCGGTGGGGCGTTCTTAGCCCTCGAACCAGATCTTGATCTCGCGCTCAGCGGAATCAACGGAATCCGAACCGTGGACCAGGTTCTGTTGGACCGCCAGGCCCCAGTCGCGGCCGAAGTCGCCACGGATGGTGCCCGGTGCCGCAGTGGTGGGGTCCGTAGTTCCTGCCAGCGACCGGAAGCCTTCGATCACACGGTGGCCCTCGAAGACCGCAGCGATGACCGGTCCGCTCAGCATGAACTCGACCAGGGGCTCATAGAACGGCTTGCCGACGTGTTCCTCGTAGTGCTGTTCCAGCAGCTCGCGGGTCGCGTTGACCTTCTTCAGCTCCGCCAGGGTGTAGCCCTTGGCTTCGATCCGGGCGAGGATGGTTCCGCCCAGGTTACGGGCGACGCCGTCGGGCTTGACCAGGACGAGGGTCCGTTCAATGCTCACAGTTGCTCCAATGTGGTTGGTCAGTGGTTTTCATGCCAGTTTACGGGGTTTGGGTGCCTGCTTCGTCACCGTGGGTCGCGTCCCATTCAGCCTGCTCACGGTCCCGTTGCGCCACTTCGCGGTCGATGCGCATCCCTGCCCTGATCCCATACCACCAGCAGATGGCGAAGAGGATGCCGACAATGAACATGGTGGGCTCGGCAAAGCCCGTCAGGATCAGGACCAGTTGCAAAGCCCAGCCAACTGCGATGCCCCACGGTTTGGACAACACTGCGCACGTCAGGACCAGCACAACGCTCAAGGCGATGCCCACGCCCAGGATAATCCCGGGGTCCACTTCACCCCGCTTCAGCCCGAAGACAGCCAGGGTCCCGAAGAACGCCACGAAGGCCTCCAGCAGAAGCACCGTGGACGCGAACATCACCTTGGTGGACCGACGTTTCTTCGGCATGCCCGGCCGCCATTCGCGCTGGGCCTTCGTCATCTTGGCCACGCTCAGGCACCTGCCTTTCCGAGCAGGATTCGGGCCTCTGCAACTACGGTGATCGATCCGGTCACCAGGACGCCACCGGCGAGGTCGTCGTTGGATTCAGCACGCTCCACAGCCCATTCGAGGGCGTCGTCGAGCTTCTCCGCGATATGTACGTTGTCCTCACCAAAACCGAGGTCGACGGCGAGTTCGGCCAGTTCCGCTGCAGGCACGGCACGTGCCGAGTTGGACTGGGTGAAGCAGAATTCCTCGGCGAGTCCGCCCAGGGACTCCTTGAGGGTTTTCAGGATCTCCTCGGCATCCTTCTCCCGCAGGATGCCCACTACCACCACCAACTTGCTGAAGCTGAAGGCCTCCTGGATGGCCTCGGCAGAGACCCGGATTCCATCCGGATTGTGGGCCGCGTCCACCACCACAGTGGGAGCGGTCCGCACCACCTCAAGGCGGCCGGGCGACGTCACCGTGCCGAATGCTTCCTTCAGCACCTCGGCGTCGAGCTCCTTCTCTCCCCCGCCGAAAAATGCCTCAAGGGCAGCCACGGCAACAGCGGCGTTCTCGGCCTGGTGGGCGCCGTGCAACGGCAGCAGAAGATCCTCGTAGCGACCGGCGAGTCCCTGGATGGTCAGGACCTGGCCACCCACGGCCACGCTGCGGGATTCAACGCCGAACTCAACGCCTTCGAAGCGGAAGGGCACGTCCACTTCGCGGGCCTTTTCCAGCAGGACCTGGGCCGCATCCACCGGCTGGGCCGCACTCACCAGGAAGCCGCCGGCCTTGATGATTCCGGCCTTCTCGTAAGCAATGTCCTCGGTGGTGTCGCCCAGCAGGTCCGTATGGTCCAGCGAGATCGGCGTGATGACCGAGACCTGGCCGTCTCCGACGTTGGTGGCATCGGTGATGCCTCCCAAGCCGACTTCAATGACTGCTACGTCTACCGGCTGGTCAGCGAAGACCGCAAAGCCAAGGATGGTCAGGCATTCGAAGTACGTCAGCCGTGGCTGGTTCTCCGCGACGAGCTCGTTGTCAACGATTTCCAGGTACGGGCGGATTTCGTCCCAGATGCGGACGAACGTCGCGTCCGGCAAAGGCTCACCGTCGATACTGATGCGCTCAGTGACCTTTGACAGGTGCGGGCTGGTGTAGCGGCCCGTGCTGAGTCCGTGGGCGCGCAGACCGGCTTCGATCATGCGGGCAGTGGAGGTCTTGCCGTTGGTGCCCGTGATGTGGATGATCGGGAAGGCCTTGTTCGGCTCCCCCAGCACGTCCATGGCACGGAACAGCGGCGCCAGGCGTGGCTCCATCTTGTTTTCCGGCGCCCGGCCAAGGAGTTCCGCGTAGACGCTTTCCACCGAGAATTCGTCAGTCATGATCAGGCCCCTGCCTTTGCCACGGTGACCTGCGGTTCGTCGACGCCGGCAACCAGGACTTCGAGTTCCACGGTGAGTGTCTCGGTCTTGATCAGCTCAGCGTTGGCTTCCAGGGCGCCGACAACGTCCTGCGCGGCATGAACAGAGGTGCGGATGCGGTCACTGACATTGAGTCCAGCGTCCTTGCGTGCCTGCTGGATGGCCCGGACCATGTCGCGGGCCAGTCCCTCGGCGGCAAGTTCCGGCGTGACCTCGGTGTTGAGGACCACAAAACCGCCACCGGGCAGGACGGCGGCAGCGGCAGCACCGCCGTCGGCCGACTGGGCCACCACTGTTTCCAGGGTGTATTCGTGGGGCTCCAGCTCAAGGCCGCCGGCCACCACGACTCCATCGTTCACGGACCAGTCGCCGGACTTGGAGCCCTTGATGGCCTGCTGGACGTTCTTGCCCAGGCGCGGACCGGCGGCCCGGGCGTTGACCACGAGCTTCTGCTCGATACCGAACTCTTCCGGCGAAGCAGAGGAAGCATCCATGAGGCGCACCGAGCGCAGGTTCAGTTCATCCGCGACGACGGCGGCAAAGCCTTCCAGCACATCCGCGCCGGGTGCCACCACAGTCAGTTCCTGCAACGGCAGGCGTACGCGAAGGTTGGCGGCTTTGCGCAAGCTCGAACCGGTGGAGCAGATCTGCTGGACACGGTCCATGGCTTCGACGAGTCCCGGGTTGGACGGGAACAACGCAGCGTCAGGCCAGTCAGCCAGGTGGACCGAACGTCCGCCCGTCAATCCGCGCCAGATCTCCTCGGAGACAAGCGGGAGCAAGGAGGCGGAGACACGGCAGATCGTTTCGAGGGCCGTGTACAGGGCGTCGAAGGCATCAACGTTCTCGTCGAAGAAGCGCTGGCGGCTGCGTCGGACGTACCAGTTGGTGAGCATGTCCAGGTAGCTGCGCAGTTCGTCGCAGGCACCGGAGATGTCATAGCTGTCCAGGCTTGCCGTGACGTTGCGGACCAGGTCCCCCGTGTTGGCCATGAGGTACTGGTCCAGCGTGTCGGAGTAGCCGTCGTAACGCAGCTTCGCGTCGTAACCCGCACCGCCGTTGGCGGCGTTGGTGTACAGCGTGAAGAAGCTGTACACGTTCCACAGCGGGAGGATGACCTGCCGCACGCCGTCACGGATGCCCTGTTCGGTGACGATCAGGTTGCCTCCGCGGAGGATGGGGCTGGACATGAGGAACCAGCGCATCGCGTCGGAACCGTCGCGGTCAAGGACCTCGGACACGTCCGGGTAGTTGCGCAAGCTCTTGGACATCTTTTGCCCGTCGGAGCCCAGCACGATGCCGTGGCTGATGACGTTGCGGAACGCCGGCCGGTCGAACAGCGCCGTGGACAGGATGTGCAGCATGTAGAACCAGCCACGGGTCTGGCCGATGTACTCCACGATGAAGTCCGCAGGGTTGTGGGTGTCGAACCATTCCTCGTTTTGGAACGGGTAGTGGACCTGCCCGTAAGGCATCGAGCCGGAATCGAACCATACATCCAAGACATCTTCCACGCGGCGCATGGTTGATTTACCCGAGGGATCGTCCGGGTTGGGCCGGGTCAGTTCATCGATGAACGGGCGGTGCAGGTCCACCTGTCCTTCGTTGTTGACAGGAAGCCGGCCAAAGTCCGCCTCAAGGTCGGCCAACGAGCCGTAGACGTCGGTGCGCGGGTACTCGGGATCGTCCGACTGCCACACCGGGATGGGCGAACCCCAGTAGCGGTTGCGGCTGATGGACCAGTCACGTGCGTTCTCCAGCCACTTGCCGAACTGGCCGTCCTTGACGTTGCCGGGGATCCAGTTGATCTCCTGGTTCAGCTCGGACATGCGGTCCTTGAACTTGGTGACTTCCACGTACCAGGAGGACACAGCGCGGTAGATCAAGGGGTTACGGCAGCGCCAGCAGTGTGGGTAGCTGTGCTCGTAGCTGGCCTGGCGCACCAAGCGGCCGTCGGCACGGAGAACCTGCGTGATTGGTTTGTTGGCCTCGAAGACCTGCAGGCCGACGATTTCCGCGAGGCGGCCATGGGCGAACAGGGGAAGGAACCTGGCTCCCTCATCCACGGAAAGAACCACGGGGATGCCGGCTTCTTCACAGACTTTCTGGTCATCTTCACCGTAAGCCGGAGCCTGGTGGACGATGCCCGTACCGTCGGTGGTGGTGACGTAGTCCGCAACGAGGATCCGCCAGGCATTCTGGGTCCCGTACTTTTCGGTATCGGCGAAATCGTTCCAGAGCGGTTCGTACTCGAGGCCTTCCAACTGGGCGCCCGTGTAAGTGGACACTACAGCGGCAGCTGCGGCAGCGGCGTCGTCGTACCCCAGGTCCTTGGCGTAGGACCCCACGAGATCAGCGGCCAGCATGAAGCTTCCGGAAACCGGCGCCTCAGCGGAAGCGGCCTTCACGCCGTTCGGTCCGGCGGGCAGCACTGCATAAGAGATGTCAGGCCCGACGGCGAGCGCTGCGTTGGTGGGCAGCGTCCAGGGCGTCGTGGTCCAGGCGAGCGCCTGGAC
Source organism: Arthrobacter sp. fls2-241-R2A-172 (assembly GCF_030208885.1). NCBI lineage: Bacteria > Bacillati > Actinomycetota > Actinomycetes > Micrococcales > Micrococcaceae > Arthrobacter > Arthrobacter sp. fls2-241-R2A-172. The sequence continues at coordinate 513,246 of NZ_JARVTB010000002.1, forward strand.
GCCTTCGAGTTCCTTGGAAAGCGCGGAGCCGTTGGCCTTGATGGGGAACGTGACCGTGACTGTTTGGTCCTGGCGGTTCTTGTAGACGTCGTCGTCCATGCGGAGCTCATGGTTGGACAGTGGCGTCTCGTCTTTCCAGCAATACGGAAGGACGCGGTAGCCGTTGTAGGTCAGGCCTTTCTCGTGCAGCTGCTTGAAAGCCCAGAGGACCGACTCCATGTACTCGACGTTGAGGGTCTTGTAGTCGTTCTCGAAGTCCACCCAGCGGGCCTGGCGGGTGACGTAGGCCTTCCATTCGTTGGCGTACTTCATGACTGAGGCACGGCAGGCATCGTTGAACTTGTCGATGCCCATGGCTTCGATTTGGGTTTTGTCCGTCATGCCGAGCTGCTTCATGGCCTCAAGCTCTGCCGGCAGTCCGTGGGTGTCCCAGCCGAAGCGGCGTTCCACGCGCTTGCCCCGCTGGGTCTGGTAGCGGCCCACGAGGTCCTTGGCGTAGCCCGTCAAGAGGTGGCCGTAGTGGGGCAGGCCATTGGCGAAGGGAGGGCCGTCGTAGAAGACGAATTCGTTGCTGCCGTCCTTGCCTGCATCGCGCTGGTCGATGCTGGCCTGGAAGGTGCCGTCTTCATCCCAGTATTTGAGGATGCGCTCTTCGATCTCCGGGAACTTCACGGAAGCGGACACGCCGTGCGTGCCGGAAGAAGACGCTGAGGCCTTGGGGTAGTGGGTCATCTCATATCCTGTGATAGCTGGTTGACTGTCAGGATGCGAGGACGGCTCCTGTGCCGCTTGTCAGCGACACGGGTACCGCGGTACCACCTCACTTACCGGAACACGGGGCTCCGGCCTCTCATTACTGCTGTGACGGGCTTACCCGTCCGGTTCTACTGGGCGCTGGCCGCCACGTGGACGGTCAGTGCTGTTCTTCCGGAAGCTCACCGGTGATGGCCGGGTCAAAGCTTGTCCTCCAAGTCTAGCGGCAGCGGGGCTCCTTGCTCTACTCGGCAGTTCCTCCCTGATAGGCGGCCGCGCGCCGCGCGTGAATAGACTCGGACCCATGACGCATCCAGCTGCTGCCGTTCCGGAAACCCGCCCCGCTCGACAGCGACGGCCGTCCATTGTGTGGTCGGTGCTGGCCTTGCTCCTTATGCTCCCGGTAGCGGGGCTGTCCATCTTCCGTGCTGTTCCCGCTGAGTGGCCTCTGCCGGTGGTCCAGCTGCTGTCTTTCACCCCGTGGATGGTGCTGCCTACGGTGCTGGCATTGCTCCTCGCGGTACTGGGGCGGCGTGCCTGGGTGATGGGCACCAGCACGGTCCTGCTTGCCGCGCAGTTGTTCTGGCTTTTCCCCTTTGATGCAGGAAAGGCGGAGCCCTCGTCCGCGGGGACCCCTGCCGCGGATATTAGGGTCATGAGCCTGAACTCCGAGTATGGCGGGGCGGATGCGGCCACGATCGTGGGTTTGGTCCGCGACAACGGCGTCCAGCTGTTGGTGATCCAGGAGTTCACTCAAGGACTGGAGGATCGCCTACGGTCCGAGGGCCTGGAGAGGTTGCTGCCCCAACACCTCAGCAAACCCAATGACGACGCATCGGGCGGCGCGGTGTATTCGGTGTTTCCGTTGGAAGCCGAGGGACAACTGCCGGACACCCCGTTCACCATGGACGTCACTCGCGTCCAAGTGGCCGATCCGGCCGCCGGTGCCACGGCCGCGCTGCACCTAACCAATGTGCACACTCTTCCTCCTGTGGATGAGCGCATAGCCCAGTGGCGGAGCGACCTTGCGAAGATCGCCCGCCAGGCAGCCCGGCCCGGCAACCAGCTGCTCATGGGCGACTACAACTCCACCTATGACCATTCGGAGTTCCGGGCCTTGCTGGACTCGGGACCGGACGGACGCAAACTGGTGGATGCAGGGACAGCCGCAGGTGCCCGGTTCTCCCCCACGTGGCCGATGGAGGGGCCACCGCTTCCGGGGATCGTCATCGACCATATGGTGACAACGCCCCGGATCAGCAGCAGCAACTACTCGGTCCGCCAGGTTCCCGGCAGCGACCACGCAGCCATCATGGCCACGCTCAGCGTCCCTGCCGGCTAACTCGTCCCTTACCCGCTAAGCCGTCGCTGGCTTGCAACGGTTTGGCGGGCCGGCGACGGTTTAGGCCTGGTTCCGGATCAGTTTGTGGTTGGCGGCCTGGGCTACCGGGCGGACCACGATCTGGTCGAGGTTGATGTGGTGCGGCAAGGAGACGGCGTACTTTACGACGTCGGCCACGTCCGCAGCGGTCAGGGGCTTCTCGACGCCCTCGTACACCTTGGCAGCGGCGTCCTTGTCGCCCAAGCGGTTAAGGGCGAACTCCTCCGTGTGCACAAGACCGGGAGCGACCTCTATGACCCGGACGTTGTTGCCAACCTCTTCCAGGCGCAGGGCATTGGTCATGGCGTGCTGGGCGAACTTGGCCGCGTTGTAGCCGGCACCGCCTTCGTAGGCGGACAGCCCGGCCGTCGAGGTCAGGTTGAGGACAGTTCCTTCGCCGTTGTCGCGCAGCATCGGCAGGAACGCCCGCGTGATTTTCATGGTGCCCAGGACGTTTACCTGGTACATCCAGTCCCAGTCCTCGGTGTCGGCGTTCGCGATGATGTCCGCGCCACGGGCACCACCGGCGATGTTAATGAGGGTGTCCGCACCTCCGGCTTCGGTGACGGCCGCGAGCAAGGCCGCAACGTCGTCGTCGACCGTGATGTCAGCCGGGAACGGCACGGCGCCGGTTTCGGCACCCAGGGCGCCAAGGCGGTCAGCCCTGCGTGCCACCGCGAAGACCTTCCAGCCGGTGGAAGCCAACGCCCTCACGGTGGCTTCTCCGATGCCGGTGCTCGCCCCCGTAACGACGGCGGTTTTGTTCTGGACTGCGGGGGTCTGGTGTGCTGCCAAAGTCATGGCACTACCCTATCGGGCGTGCGGGGGCACCGGACGGCGGGTTGTAACGCCGGGCCATGAAACAATTGGTCCATGGCTGAATCAACGCAGGGTACAGACACGCCCGCCACCGCCCCCATCAACGTTCCCGACAAGCCGGCCCTTGAAGGCCTCGAGGCTGCCCTCACGCAGCGCTGGCTGAGCGAGGGAACCTACAAGTTCAACCCGGACACCACCCGGGAGCAGGTCTACTCGATCGACACTCCCCCGCCGACGGCATCAGGCTCCCTCCACGTGGGCCACATGTTCTCCTTCACCCAGACCGACGTCCAGGCCCGCTACATGCGCATGACGGGCAAGAACGTGTTCTACCCCATGGGCTGGGACGACAACGGGCTGCCCACCGAGCGCCGTGTCCAGAACTACTACGGTGTGCGCTGCGATCCCGCCGTTCCCTACAAGGCTGACTACACGCCCCCGGCTCAGCCGGCCAAGAACCAGCGCGATTTCGACGTCGTTTCGCGCCAGAACTTCATCGAACTGTGCGAGGAACTCGCCGTTGAGGACGAGAAAGTCTTCGAGAACCTGTTCCAGACCCTGGGCCTGTCCGTGGACTGGGACCTGACATACCGCACCATCGACGACACCTCCCGCGCCGTGTCGCAGCGCGCCTTCCTCGCGAACCTGTCCGCCGGAGACGCCTACATGGCCGAGGCACCGACACTGTGGGACGTTACCTTCCGTACCGCTGTGGCGCAGGCCGAGCTCGAGGACCGCGAAGTTGCCGGCGCCTACTACCGCTACCCCTTCTTCACCGAAGACGGCGAAAAGATCTTCATCGAGACCACCCGCCCGGAACTGCTTGCTGCCTGCGCAGCTCTGGTGGCAAACCCCGACGACGAGCGGTACCAGCCGCTGTTCGGCAAGACAGTAAAGTCTCCCCTCTTCGACGTGGAACTTGAGGTCAAGGCCCACCCGCTCGCCAAGGCGGACAAGGGTTCCGGCATCGCTATGGTGTGTACGTTCGGCGACCTGACCGACGTCACCTGGTGGCGTGAACTCCAGCTCCCCACGCGAGCCATCATGGGCCGCGACGGCAGGATCATCGCCGACACCCCGGAGTGGATCAATACCGAAGCCGGCAAGGAAGCCTACGCAGCCATCGCCGGCAAGACCGCTTTCTCCGCCAAGGAAGCCGTGGTGGAACTGCTCAAGGCCGCCGATCTGCTCGATGGCGAACCCAAGAAGATCACCCACCCTGTGAACTTCTTCGAGAAGGGCGACAAGCCCCTCGAAGTGGTGACGTCCCGTCAGTGGTACATCCGCAACGGTGGCCGCGACGAGGAACGCCGGGAACGGCTGATCGGCCGTGGCCAGGAGATCACCTTCCACCCGGCCTTCATGCGCTCCCGCTACGAAAACTGGATCGCCGGCCTGAACGGCGACTGGCTCGTATCGCGCCAGCGCTTCTTCGGTGTGCCCATCCCCGTCTGGTACCCGCTGGACGCCCAAGGCAACCCGGACTACGACAACCCCATCCTGCCCTCTGACGACATGCTGCCGGTGGACCCCGCCGCCGACGCCGCTCCCGGCTTCGAGGAATCGCAGCGCGACCAGGCCAACGGCTTTACGGGTGACGCCGATGTCCTGGACACTTGGGCCACATCTTCCCTCACCCCGCAGATTGTGGGCGGTTGGAGCCGCGACGAGGACCTGTTCTCCAAGGTCTACCCCTTCGACCTCCGTCCCCAAGGCCACGACATCATCCGCACCTGGCTGTTCTCCTCGGCCGTCCGTGCGGATGCCTTGCAGAAGAGCGCCCCCTGGAAGCATGCGGCCATTTCCGGCTGGATCCTGGACCCGGACCGTAAGAAGATGTCCAAGTCCAAGGGCAATGTTGTGGTGCCCACGGATGTGCTCAACGAGTACGGCTCTGACGCTGTCCGTTATTGGGCTGCATCAGCCAAGCTTGGCGCCGACACCGCGTACGAGATCGCGCAGATGAAGATCGGCCGCCGCCTGGCCATCAAGTTACTCAACGCCTCGAAGTTCGTGCTGAACCTCGGTGCCACGGAGAACTCGGTTGTCACCACCGACCTTTCGGTACTGATCAACCCGCTGGACCGCGCGCTGCTCGCCCAACTCTCGGACGTCGTCGCGCAGTCAACCAAGGCGTTTGAAAACTACGACTACGCCCGTGCGCTCCAGATCACGGAATCGTTCTTCTGGCAGTTCACGGACGATTACGTGGAGCTCATCAAGGACCGCGCCTACGGTGCGGCCGGCGAAGCAGAACAGGCCTCCGTGCTTGCAGCGCTGGCAACCACGCTGGACGCACTCCTGCGCTTGTTCGCGCCGTTCCTGCCCTTCGCTACCGAAGAGGTATGGGGTTGGTGGCGCACCGGTTCGGTCCACCGTGCGGCATGGCCCGCCGCCGTGGAAATCACCGACGGCGATACCACCATGCTCAGCACCGTGGGCGTTGCCCTCAGCGGTATCCGGAAAGCCAAGTCCGAAGCCAAGGTCAAGCAGCGCACCGAGGTACTCTCAGCAGCCATCACCGCTCCTGAGGTACTCGTAGCCCAGTTGAAGGCTGGCCTCGGTGACCTGAAGGCAGCTGCCAACGCCAAGGAAATCACGCTCCAGTCCGGGGAAGGCGACCTGACCGTCAGTGATGTTGTCCTGGCACCCGTGGAGGACGTTACAGCGTCCTAGCAGCCAGGATCCGCGTTAGCGGCATCGTGCCCGTTTTGGGCAAAGGGGAAGCCCCATCAGCGTTTTGCCGTTGGTGGGGCTTCGACTTTTCGGCTGCTTGGTGACGGCTTGGCAGTCTGGCGGAATCCTTGGAATTTCAGGTCTTCCTACCTCGTCACTGGTAGCTTGCTTCCAACTTCGCCGAAGGCTGCGTTGGTTGCATATCACTGAATCTTTGGTTTCCGTGTCCCTCTTCTTTCGAAGTGGGTAAGAACCATTGTTGTCCCGCTGCGGGCGATGCACAAGGCCTTCGGAAGAACTACAGAACTGTAGTTCGTCGAGGGCTTTTTGCTCCCTCTTTCTGTGGGTTCGCCCTGCCATGTGGCAGAGTATGACCATGCCGGAACTCCCCGAAGTGCACGGGCTGTGCATGTACCTGGACACCCAACTCCATGGCGCCGTGCTCACCGAGGTCCGCATCAACTCGTTCTCGGCGCTCAAGACAGCCGACCCGCCCTACAGCGCCCTCGAAGGCAGGACCGTTCGAGGGGTCCGACGCATCGGGAAGTTCGTGTGCATCGATGTCGAAGGCCTGTTCTTCGTGTTCCACTTGGCGAAGGCCGGCTGGGTGCGCTACACGGAGCACCCATCATCTGCCGGACTGCGCATGGGGAAAAGCAACATCGCGGCGCGACTGTTGCTTCACCGGCCTTCCGACGACGCGCACATCGGCTTGGACCTGACCGAAGCCGGAACCAAGAAGAGCCTGGCTATCTATGTGGTCAAGGATCCCCATGACGTACCGGGTATCGCTACCCTGGGGCCCGAGCCGCTCAGCCCGGACTTCGACGTCGACACTTTCGCAGCCATCCTCGCGTCCAGTTCGCAACAGATCAAAGGGCTGCTCCGCAGCCAGGGCGTCATTGCCGGAATCGGGAACGCCTACAGCGACGAAATCCTCCACGCCGCCAAGATCTCTCCCTTCGCAAGCGCGAAGTCACTGGACCAGGCTACCGTGGCGCGACTCTACGCCTCCATGCAGGACGTCCTGGTGGGTGCCGTCAACGCCGCGGCCGGCAAGCCATCCAGTGAACTCAAAGACACCAAGCGCAGCAATTTCCGTGTGCACGCAAGGACAGGACAACCGTGCCCGGTCTGTGGGGATACAGTCAGGGAGGTGTCCTTCGCGGACACCTCCCTGCAGTATTGCGCTACGTGCCAGACCAACGGCAAGATCCTCGCCGACCGGAGGACATCACGGTTCCTGAAGTAGCTGGATTATTTCCGGCTAGCTGAATTCGGGGCTTTCCGAGCGGCTGCGCTTCAGCTCGAAGAAGTGTGGGTAGTCAGCCAAAGTGACCGTGGCGTCCCACAGCTTACCGGCCACTTCGCCGCGCGGAATCCGGGTCAGGACCGGGCCGAAGAATGCTGTTCCGTTGAACGCAACCACCGGGGTACCCACATCCTGGCCGACCAGGGAGATACCGGCTTCGTGGCTTTCGCGCAGCTTGGCGTCATACTCGTCCGAGTCTGCGAAACGTGCCAGCTCTGCAGGAAGGCCTACCTCGGCCAACGCCTTCTGGATGACGGAGGCGCGGTCCTTGTTGCCTTCATGGTGGATCTGCTCCCCCATGGCGTCGTAGAGGGGCTTGACGTAGCTGTCGCCGTGCAGTTCCTGGGCGGCAATGATGACACGGACAGGTCCCCAGCTGTTGTCCATCATGGCGCGGTACTCGTCGGGCAGGTCACGGCCTTCGTTGAGGACCGAGAGGCTCATGACATGCCATTCAGTCTCAATTCCACGAACCTGCTCCACTTCCCCGATCCAACGTGACGTGATCCACGCGAACGGGCAGACGGGGTCGAACCAGAAATCAGCTTTGTTGGCAGTCTGTTCGGGCACAGGGAACTCCTCGGAAAGGTGGGAAGGTGGTTGGCTGGCGACTCCGGCGGAGCCTTGCCTTATTTACGCCAACAGGCGCCTAGGCCGACTTATTCCTGCGCTTGGCCACGACATCGTGGGCAATCATGGTGGGCTGCGCCTTCTTGAGTACGACGTCGGAGGTGATGACCACCGTGGCGATATCGTCCCTGCTGGGAAGATCGAACATCACTGGCAGCAGTACTTCTTCCATGATCGCCCGGAGGCCGCGGGCTCCCGTGCCGCGCTCCAGCGCCTGGTCGGCAATGGCGTCCAGGGCGTCGTCGTCGAACTGCAGGTCCACACCGTCAAGCTGGAACATCTTCTGGTACTGCTTCACCAAGGCGTTCTTTGGGGTGGACAGAATCTGGATCAAGGCGGGCCGGTCAAGGCTGGAAACTGTGGTGATGACCGGGAGCCGACCAATGAATTCGGGAATCAACCCGAACTTGAGCAGATCCTCGGGCATGACTTCGCCATATGTGTCGACGTTGTCCCTGGCCTCGTTCAGCGGAGCTCCGAAGCCGATGCCCTTGCGCCCGGACCGGGAACCAATGATGTCTTCCAATCCAGCGAACGCACCGGCCACGATGAAGAGCACATTGGTGGTGTCGATCTGGATGAATTCCTGGTGGGGGTGCTTCCGGCCGCCCTGCGGTGGAACCGAGGCCACTGTGCCCTCGAGGATCTTCAGGAGCGCCTGCTGGACACCTTCTCCGGAGACATCCCTCGTGATCGAGGGGTTTTCGCTCTTACGGGAAATTTTGTCGATCTCGTCGATGTAGATGATGCCCTGTTCGGCCTTCTTGACGTCATAGTCGGCGGCCTGGATGAGCTTCAGAAGGATGTTCTCAACGTCCTCGCCAACGTAGCCCGCCTCCGTCAAGGCCGTGGCATCGGCAACAGCAAACGGCACGTTGAGCCGCCGCGCCAGTGTCTGGGCCAAGTAGGTCTTTCCGCAGCCGGTGGGCCCAATCAGCAGGATGTTGGACTTGGCAATTTCCACGTCCTCGTGGTGCGAGCCCTCGCCCAGGCTTCCGGTCTTGGGTGCGTGCCCTGCCTGGATGCGCTTGTAGTGGTTGTACACGGCAACAGCCAGGGACCTTTTCGCCGGTTCCTGGCCAATGACGTATTCCTGCAGGAAGTCGAAGATCTCACGGGGCTTGGGCAGTTCGAAGCTACCGAGATCGGAAACCTCTGCAAGCTCCTCTTCGATGATTTCGTTGCAGAGCTCGATGCACTCGTCACAGATGTACACACCGGGCCCGGCAATCAGCTTCCGCACCTGCTTTTGGCTCTTTCCGCAGAAAGAACACTTCAGCAGATCCGTGCTCTCGCCAATCCGAGCCATGTGGGAATCCCTTCGTTGCATGCGGGTGATGCGGCGCCGCGCCGTACTCAAGTGTGCGGCCATGCCGCGGTTGGCACCACCGTGACAAGATCCACTCTAGGTCACAATGGGCTGCTTGGGTGGAAACAGAACGCCGGTGCGGTCCATATTTCGTGAACCGCACCGGCGTCCAATTCCGGTTACTACCGGGCGATTGCCTGGGGCTTGATCTTCCGGGAGTCAAGGACCTGGTCGATCAGACCATAGTTCATGGCTTCGGCGGCCGTCAGGATCTTGTCACGCTCGATGTCATTGTTTACCTGCTCCGAAGTGCGACCCGAGTGGTGGGCCAGCGTGTCCTCAAGCCATGTACGCATACGCATGACCTCGGCAGCTTGAATCTCCAGGTCAGAGGCCTGGCCACCCTGGCCACCGGACAGAGCTGGCTGGTGGATCAGTACGCGGGCATTCGGCAGCGCCAGGCGCTTCCCGGGTGTACCGGCGGCGAGCAGGACCGCTGCGGCGCTGGCCGCCTGGCCGAGGCAGACCGTCTGGATCTCCGGGCGAATGTACTGCATGGTGTCGTAGATAGCCGTCATGGCGGTGAACGAGCCACCCGGCGAATTGATGTACAAGGTAATGTCACGGTCCGGGTCCGTTGACTCGAGGACCAGCAACTGGGCCATGATGTCATCGGCCGAGGCATCGTCAACCTGGACGCCGAGGAAGATAATGCGGTCCTCGAACAGCTTGGTGTACGGGTCCTGGCGCTTGAAGCCGTAAGGCGTGCGCTCTTCGAACTGGGGCAGGACGTAACGGCTGGACGGGAGATTACCGGCAGACCATCCGAAGTTGTAGTTCATGTTCTTTACTCCTGGGTTTCAGTGGTTCTTTAGTGCCGGTCAGTTGTCGGAGTTCGACTGGTTGGCCGTTCCGCCACCGCCGGCAACAGAACCGGCGTGCGCCGAAATCTTGTCGAAGAATCCGTACTCCAGGGCCTCGGTAGCGGTGAACCACTTGTCGCGGTCGTTGTCCTTGAGGATGGTTTCGACGGTCTGGCCCGTCTGCTCCGCGGTCAGCTCAGCCATGACCTTCTTCATGTGCAGGATCAGCTCAGCCTGGATCTTGATGTCCGAGGCAGTGCCGCCGATGCCGCCCGAGGGCTGGTGCATCAGGATGCGGGCGTTGGGGGTTGCATAGCGCTTGCCCTTGGTTCCGGAGGACAGGAGGAACTGGCCCATGGAAGCAGCCAGGCCGGTGGCGACGGTGACGACGTCGTTCGGGATGAACTGCATGGTGTCGTAGATGGCCATACCGGCTGTCACGGACCCACCAGGGGAGTTGATGTACAGGTAGATGTCCTTCTCCGGGTCTTCGGCCGAGAGCAGGAGCAGCTGCGAGCAGATGGCGTTGGCGTTCTCGTCACGCACTTCAGAGCCGAGCCAAATGATGCGCTCTTTCAGCAGGCGGTTGTAGATGTAGTTGTCCTGGGCTGCGGGATCGACAGTTGCCATCCGGGGAGCCTCTGATTGCTGTGACATAAGTACTTACCTCTCGCTGGTGCCAGTGACCTCACTGAACTTCACTACTTGGACACTAACCGTTTTCGGGGGTGATTTGTTCGCCGGAATCGCGCTGTTCGCTGACGGCGCACGTTTGGGATCAGCGCCAACGGGGCCTTAAAGCAAACCGACCCCGGATCAGAAGATCCGGGGTCGGTTGACGGCGTGTACTAGAACTTCACAGCGGCGGGATCGTCGCTTGCGGGAGTTTCCGTTTCGTCGGCTGCTTCGACAGCTTCAGCATCTTCAGCTGCAGCTTCGCCGGCAGGCCGGACGAAGTCCGTGAGGTCAACCTTGTTGCCCTCGGAGTCGACAACCTCTGCCTGGCCCAGGACGACGGCCAGCGCCTTGCGGCGGCGGACCTCGGAAACCATCATGGGAACCTGGCCGCTCTGATCAATGATCTGGGCGAACTGGTTCGGGTCCATGCCGTACTGGCTGGCGGTGGTCACGATGTAGTCAATGAGCTCGTTCTGGCTGACATTGACCTCTTCCTTGTCCGCGATGGCGTCAAGGATGATTTCGTTCTGGAAGGCACGCTCAGTGTTGGCCTTGACCTCGGCGCGGTGCTCCTCGGTGTCGTGGTCACCTTCGCCGTGTGCGTTCTCCGGGTTGAAGTGCGCTTCGATCTGCTCTTCCACCACCGAGTCCGGCACGGGGACATCGACGAGCTCAACGAGCTTGTCCAGGACCTTGTCACGGGCCTCAACGCCCTGCTCAACAACCTTGGAGTCGGCAGCCTGCTTGGCGAGGTCCTCACGGAGCTCAGCCAGGGTGTCGAACTCTGAGGCCAGCTGCGCAAAGTCATCGTTGGCTTCAGGGAGCTCGCGCTCCTTCACGGCCTTGACCGTGACCTTGACCTGAGCAGCTTCGCCGGCGTGGTCGCCGCCGACAAGCGTGGTGTCGAAGATTGCTTCTTCGTCAGCAGAGAGGCCGGTTACGGCTTCGTCCAGGCCTTCGAGCATGGTGCCTGCGCCTACCTGGTAGGACAGGCCGGCAGCGGAGTCGATCTCTTCGCCGTCGATCGTGGCGTTGATGTCGATGGTGAGGAAGTCATCGTTCTTGGCGGGACGCTCAACGGACTTCAGCGTGCCGAAACGGCCGCGCAGTTCATCGAGGGCCTTGTCGACGTCGGCTTCGGAGGATTCCGCAGCAGCAACCTCAACCTTGATACCGGAGTATTCCGGCAGTTCGATCTCGGGACGGACGTCGATCTCGACCTGGAACTTGAGTTCACCATCGGTTGCGGACGGGTCCGGAACTTCGGTGATTTCAACCTCAGGACGGCTCAGCGGACGAACGCCGGTTTCCTGGACAGCAGCCTGGTACCAGCCGTTCAAGCCATCATTGATGGCCGTTTCCAGTACATAGCCACGGCCGACGCGCTGGTCGATGAGCTTGGAAGGAACTTTGCCCTTGCGGAATCCGGGAACCTGGATCTGCGAAGCAACGGTCTTGTACGCGGCATCGATGCTCGGCTTCAGTTCCTCAAAGGGAACCTCAACGTTGAGCTTGACCCGCGTTGCGGTGAGGTTCTCGACAGCGCTCTTCACAGTCTAAGTACTCCTGATTTTGTGGGTATGGGGTTCTGTCGTATCCCTGAAGCGGACACAAACACAGAGTCGGGGTGACAGGATTTGAACCTGCGACTTCCTGCTCCCAAAGCAGGCGCTCTAGCCAAGCTGAGCTACACCCCGAATGCACAGGACAGTCTACGGGCAAGCGAGCCAAGATTGCACATTTGACACCGCCGCCGGAATTAGGTTTAGTTGTACCCGGCTTCAACAGCCACAGGGAAAGCGTCCTCAAGAGGATGTCCACCTGGGGACGTAGCTTAATGGTAAAGCCTCAGTCTTCCAAACTGATTACGCGGGTTCGATTCCCGTCGTCCCCTCCAGCAAAGCGCCCCGATCTTCGGATCGGGGCGCTTTTTGCTTCCAGCTGTTTTTGGCTTCGAAACAGAGCCTGGAACCGCCTAAACCTGGCAGCCGGGACACCAATACAGCTTTCGAGCACCAATTTCGGTGATGCCCACCAGCGTCCCGCAAGCCCGGCAGGGCAAGCCGTGACGTTTATAGACAAAGTGCGCATCGGCGTCGGGCGCGATTGCCCCTCCACCGGTCCACAGCGACGGAGGCGTCGTAACAATCCGACCGTCACGGACGCCGTCGGCCATTGTTGCCACCGTGTCATCCCACAGCCGGCCAGCCGTTTCGGCGTCGACGCTGCTTCCTGGGGTCCACGGATCAACTGCCTGTCTGAACAGCACTTCGGCCCGATAGATGTTGCCCACCCCGGCGAGCACGGACTGGTCCATCAATAGCAAGGCAACGGCAGTCTTGCGGCGACGCAGGCGTCGAATAAACTCCTCACGGTCCCCCGGCCGGTTATGCAGAGGATCCGGGCCCAGCCTTGCCAGCACGGCCTCTGCCTCCGCGGCTGTGATTGCCGCACAGGTGGTGGCCCCACGCAGGTCGGCCCATCCGTGGTCCGAAACGAGGCGGACACGCACCGCCCCTACGGGCGGAGGCGGTCCGGCGTAGGCACCGTCCGGCGCGGCCGAGCCAGTCTCCCGCTCGCCGATTCGACGGGGAGCGCCGATGCTGGACGCCCCGGTAAAGGATTCGTCGCCCCCGAAACTCCAGGCGCCGTACAGGCCCAAGTGAACGTGGAGGAACAGTCCGTGGTCAAAGCTGAGGAAAAACTGCTTTCCGTGGGCCATGGCGTCAACCATGGTGTGCCCGGTCAGCAGCGCAGCCCCGGTGGAGAAGCGTCCTTGCGGACTGGTAACTTCCAACCGCTGACCGCCAAAAACATCCTGGAATTGGCGGGCCAGGCGATGGACCGAGTGGCCTTCTGGCACTATTCGACGATTTCGCCGGTGTTTTCGTACACCGCGATCTTGCCGATCCGACGGACATGCCGTTCGTCGTTGCTGAAAGGCTCAGCAAGGAATGCCTCGATCAACTCCGTGGCCTCCTCTACGCTGTGCTGGCGCCCTCCGACTGCGACGACGTTCGCATCGTTGTGTTCGCGGGCGAGCTTGGCTGTAGAAAGGTTCCAAGCCAGGGCGGCGCGGACACCCTTGACCTTGTTTGCGGCAATTTGTTCGCCGTTACCGGAGCCGCCAAGGACGATTCCCAGGGCGTGCACGCCAGCTTCCTGGTCGGCGACCACAGCGACGCCTGCGTTGATGCAGAACGACGGGTAGTCATCCAGGGCGTCGTATTCCTTGGGACCGTGATCCACCACCTCGTAGCCCTTGGCTGTGAGGTGGCTGACCAGGTGGGCACTCAGTTCCATGCCGGCGTGGTCAGTTGCTATGTGGACGCGGGGTGTAGTCACAGGAAGTCCGTTTCTTTCTGGCGCACAGGTACGGCACTGGGCAGTGGCACAGCACTGGCCGGGCGCGGCGATGAGGGATGCGCTACCTAGGGTACCGCTAGCCGGGCTGTTGGGTCTGCCCGTCGCCTTGGGCCCGATGGGCCGCCCTGTTCAGGATTCCGGCAAGTTTGTCAGCGGAGGCGTGGGTTCCGGCGCTCAGCGCCACACGCCGCCCATTGAGCCTCCTGACGACTACCGCGGGTCCGCTGCCGACGAGCATTGCCGTGGCGTCGTCGTGGTGGCGCCATCCCCACCCGCCGTAATCCGCAGCTTTGACATCCGCGGGTGCCGCTGCTGCGATGTCGACGGCGGGAACGGCCAGGACGCGTACGAGGCCGCCCGCGAAGACCTGCAGCCCTCCCCTGTCGGCACGCACCCGGGCGAACAGGAATCCCGCGCCCACCAGGGCCGCCAAGGCGACCAAGGCACCCAGCCACGGAACCACCACTGCGATCAGTGCAGCCGGGAAGAGCGCCGAAACAATGATCATGATGAACACGGAGCTCCGGGCATGTACCCACATCCTCAGGGTGTCGTTGGCGAGGTCGGGGTCCTCCAGGAGACGAAGCTCCGATTGCAGTGCGGCATCGTCCTCGGGAGTCCATCGGGGGTCGGGCTTGAAAGCGAACATCATCACGATGCCGAGGGCCAACGCTGCGCCGCTTCCCATTGCCAACACGATCGGATCGACGTGGGACAACCGGGCGTCCGCAAGCCCCGACTGCCCTACCAGCCCGGCTGCCAGCACAGTGGTGATGAAGAGGCTGAGCATGAGTCCAAGGCCCATCATGACGCGCCGCATGACCACCGGGCGGGCCAACGGTACGGCCTGCAGGAAAGCGGCCCATCCGAAAACGATGATCAGGGCTGCGCCTCCGGCTACGTAGGCGCCGAAAGGCGCGAAGGAGGTGCCGCCGTCGGCGTTCCACATGACAGCGACCGGTTGCGGAAGGTCGTTGCGCAGCATCTGCGCGCACACAACGAATCCTGCGGCGAGCATCAAAGGAAAAGCCACCGCGAACCGTAGCGCGCGGAGGTCGAGCGTGTCCCGGAACCGTCCCATGCTTCAACGCTACTCCGTCAGGACGACACTATGGTGGGAGCTCCTTGCCTTACGGTCAGGGAGTGAAAGAATGGCTTCACACCAGCGACCGGGCCTACCGGTCGGTCACCCCACCTTCCCGGAGGCACCACTTTGCCAGGCCTGAACCTCACCCGCGATGAAGCGGCCGCCCGCGCCGAACTGCTCAACGTCGAGTCGTATGACGTCACCTTGGATCTGACCAAAGGCCCGGAGGTCTTTGGCTCCACCACGGTTGTCAGGTTCTCGGCGCGCCCCGGATCCTCGACGTTCATCGACGCCATCACGCACACCGTCCACAGCGTGACCCTCAACGGCACGGAACTGGACCCCGCGGAGGTCGCCGACGGGGTCCGCATCCAGCTCCCCGGACTCGCGGCTGAGAACGAACTCACGGTCGTTGCGGATGCCCCCTACATGAACACCGGCGAGGGCCTCCACCGCTTCGTCGACCCCGTAGACGGCGAGGCCTACCTCTACACACAGTTCGAAGTCCCGGATTCGCGCCGCATGTTCGCCGTGTTCGAACAGCCGGACCTGAAGGCCACTTTCACCTTCACCGTGACGGCGCCTTCGCACTGGGATGTCATTTCAAACTCCCCTACGCCCGTCCCTTCCGAAACCGCACCGGCAGAGGACGGCGGTGCACGGTCTGTCTGGAAATTCGCCCCGACGCCGCGGCTGTCCTCCTATGTGACCGCCCTGATTGCAGGACCGTACCAGTCCGTCCGTTCCGAGGTCACCAGCTCCGACGGCCGGGTCATACCGCTCGGGGTGTTCGCGCGGAAGTCCCTCATGCAATACCTCGACGCGGACAACATCTTCGAACTCACGCGGCAGGGTTTCGAATTCTTCGAGGCCCAGTTCGGGTGCCCGTACCCGTTCGAGAAGTACGACCAGCTCTTCGTGCCCGAATTCAATGCCGGAGCCATGGAAAACGCAGGCGCTGTCACCATCCTGGAGGGCTACGTCTTCCGCGGCAAAGTCACCGGCGCCCAGATTGAACGGCGTGCCATCACGGTGCTGCACGAACTGGCCCACATGTGGTTCGGAGACCTGGTGACCATGCGCTGGTGGAACGACCTCTGGCTCAACGAGTCCTTCGCTGAGTACATGTCCCACTTGGCAGCGGTGGAAAACACGGAATTCGACCGCGCCTGGACCACCTTCGCCTCCGTGGAGAAGTCCTGGGCGTACAAGCAGGACCAGCTGCCAACAACGCACCCCATCTTCGCCGAAATCA
The DNA here is from genome assembly GCF_030208885.1 of Arthrobacter sp. fls2-241-R2A-172. Lineage (NCBI taxonomy): Bacteria > Bacillati > Actinomycetota > Actinomycetes > Micrococcales > Micrococcaceae > Arthrobacter > Arthrobacter sp. fls2-241-R2A-172. Next base: position 529,375 of record NZ_JARVTB010000002.1, read on the forward strand.
ACAACCTCGAGGACGTTGAGGTCAACTTCGACGGCATCACCTACGCCAAGGGCGCCTCAGTGCTCCGGCAATTGGTGGCCTGGGTTGGTCCGGAGCAGTTCATGGCCGGCGTCCGCACATACTTTGCCAAGCACGCCTGGAAGAACACCGAGCTCGCAGACCTCATGGTGGAACTCGAAGCCGCGTCGGGACGCGATCTTGACCAGTGGGGCAAGCTCTGGCTCGAGACAGCCGGCGTGAACACCCTCTCCCCCGAACTCACGGTCGATGCCGCCGGCACCATTACAGGTTTCGCCATCCGGCAGACCGCGATCGAGGAACAGCCCACCCTCCGCCCGCACCGCCTGGCGGTCGGTTTCTACACCCTCTCGGCCAACGGGAAGCTGGAACGGACGCACCGCGAGGAACTCGACGTGGACGGCCCCCGCACGGAAGTTCCTGCCCTGGTGGGCATGACGCGTCCTGACTTGATCCTGCTCAACGATGACGACCTTGCCTACGCAAAGGTCCGACTGGATCCGGATAGCCTGGCGACGGCCAAAGCACACCTGAAGGACTTCGCTGCCAGCCTTCCCCGGACCCTGGTGTGGGGCTCGGCCTGGGACGCAGCCCGCGACGGCGAAACCCCGGCACGCGGCTACGCGGACCTGATTCTGGCCAACATTGCCGACGAAACTGACTCGTCAGTAATACTGGTCCAGCTGCGCCAGCTCGCGACCACGCTGACCTATTACGTGGCGGCAGACCACAAATTGGAGGCCACCACCGCGGCGGCCGAAAAGCTGTGGGAACTTGCATCCGCGGTCGAGGCCGGCTCGGACGCACAGCTGCAGTTCGCAAAGGCTTTCGCCCAGCTCGCGCGAAGCGATCGGCAGCTTGACCGCCTCCAGGCCCTCCTGGACGGGACGGAAACCCTCGAGGGCCTGGCAGTCGACCAGGATATGCGGTGGGAGCTCCTGACTGCCTTGGTGGCCGGGGGCCGCCAGGGCCAGGAGCGCATCGACGCTGAACTGGCTCGGGACAACACCTCGAACGGCCAAAACGCTGCGGCGCAAGCCAAGGCAGCCATCCCCACCGCCGAGGCCAAGCAAGCGGCCTGGGACTCGATTGTGGTCAAGGGTGAGCTCTCCAATGCCCTCCAGGCGTCCGCCGTGGCTGGCTTCATGCGGGTGCCCGACACCGCCTTGCTGGAGCCGTTCGCCGAGAAATACTTCGAAGCCGTCCCCGGAATCGTCAAGGAACGCACCCACGCCCTGGCCCAGCAGATTGTGGTGGGCCTCTACCCAGCGCAGCTCACCGCGCAAGCCACCGTGGACCGCACGGATGAATTCCTCGCTGGGCTTCCGGAGGAAAGCGCCGCGTTGCGCCGCATGATGCTGGAGAACCGCGACGGCGTGGTCCGGGCACTGCGCGCAAGGGCAGCGGACGTCTAGAAAACACCTCATATAGTGCTCATGCGGACAGTTGCGCTTGCGTGGCTAGACTGTCCGCATGAGCCTGAACGAGCACCATTACGCGCTGACCGTCCGTTGGACCGGGAACCTAGGCGAAGGCACCTCTGGTTACCGGAGTTACTCACGGGATCACGATGTAGAGATTGCCGGGCTGCCCACGCTGAAAGGCTCAGCAGACCCCACGTTCCATGGTGACCGGAACCGGTACAACCCCGAACAGCTCCTGCTGGCTGCGCTCTCGCAATGCCACATGTTGTCTTTCCTGCATGTGGCCGTCAAACACGGCGTGGTGGTCTCGGCCTACGAAGACAACGCGGAAGGCCTCATGAAGATGAACAGGGACGGCAGCGGGCAGTTCGAAGCCGTGACCCTGAAACCGCACGTCACCATCGCCGACCCCGCTCACGCCGCCTTGGTCCCGCAGCTTCACCACGAAGCCAACCAGCTGTGCTTCATCGCCCGAAGCGTCAACTTCCCGGTACACCACGAACCCATCACGACGGCGGCCGCCGCCTAACGCTGCTGGTCCCGCCACAGTGCCACGAGCCTGCGTTCGGCGTCCCGGCTGAGGCCTGCTTTTCGCTCCCTGTCCAAGCCACGGCCCCGCTCATCCTCCAGCGTGGCTGCGAGCGTCTCCTGCCACGGGCGGAGCCTCATACCCGCCTCCCGGGCTGCTTTGTTGGAGCGCGCCTGGAAGCCTTCGTGGTCCGGCGGAAGCCACAAGGGCAACGAATGCGGTCCGGCCCAGTAGTCCACGCCCTGCTCCATGAGCCAGTCCTGGGTGGGACGGATGGTGTCCTCCGCGACCGGTCCGGCCAGCCGCCGGGACTCGGAGATGTAGTCAGCGAAGCTCACCACCTCGCCCACTGCGTTATAGGTTCCTGCCAGGCCCTGTTCGGCGGCTTGAAGGATCCATGCAGCCAGATCCCGGACATCGATGATCTGGGTTGCTGCGTCCGGAACGTCCGGGACCAGCACCGTGCCAGGGCTGGCAGCGAATCGTGCCGGCCAATAACCGTAGCGGTCCGTGCCATCCCCTGGTCCGCCAATGAGCCCTGCCCGGACGATGTGTGCCCTGTCCCCCAGCACGGCACGCGTCAGCTGTTCGATCGCTGACTTCGACTCGCCATAGGTTTCCGGCGTTCCCGCCTGCCCCTCCGGCAGTGGTTCCAGCAGGGCCGCGTCTTCCGTGGCCCCCGGCACCGAGTGGTCTGCGTACACCGAGCAACTTGAGACGAACGTCCAGTGCTTCGCGGCAGGGCCCAGCGCCTCCAAAGCCGCCCGGGCCTGCACTGGATCACGGGACACCTCGACGACGGAATCCCAGCTTCCTGCCACACCGGCGAAAGCCGCGGCACCCAAGGCACGGTCGCCCCTGACCCAGGTGGCGCCGTCGGGCGGTTGAGCCGAAGTACCCCGGGCGAGGCACGTCACATCGTGCCCAGAGGCGACAGCCTGCCGGGCGATTTCCGCGGACAGGAAGGCGGTGCCGCCAAGGACCAGGATGCGCATACCGTCACGCTACGGCGCTAGGGTTGTCAGTGGACAGAGTGTTCCGCGCCCGGCGAACACGGGCCGACGACAAGGAGATAGTGCACCTTGACCTCCATCCCCCTAGCGGAAACCATCACGTTGGAACCAGAGAAAATAGACCTCGTATCAATCCTCATCACCATCGGTGTGGGGCTGGCAGTCTGGATCGTTGCGCGGTTCATCATCGGGCGCATCACGCGCCGGGTGTCTGCCGGTAGCTCCTTCTTCAAGAAGGCGCACTTCAAATGGGTGCAACCCGCCATACGTGCACTGGACCACGAACGGCGTTCCCAACGCGCCGAGACCATCGGCACGCTGCTGACAAGCCTGGTGAGCGTCATTGTTGTGGTGATTGTCATCATCTACGTCCTGAAATACATGAACGTGGACGTCGCGCCCCTCCTGACCAGCGTGGGCATCCTGGGTGTCGCCATCGGTTTCGGCGCCCAGCAACTGATCCGTGACTTCCTCGCGGGCATCTTCATCACCATCGAAGACCAATACGGTATTGGCGACGTGATCGTTACCAGCGAAGTGGTTGGTACCGTTGAATCCGTGGGATTGCGGATTACCCGGGTCCGTGCCGAAGACGGAGCCATCTGGTACCTGCGCAACGGAGAAATCCTGCGGGTCGGCAACCGCTCGCAGGGTGACTACGTGCCGCTTGAAACACCTGTTACCAGCGATGGCCCCGGCGCTGCCGCTGCGCCCGTGACTGCCGGCGCACCACGCGCCACGAAGGCCGAGGAGAAGTCCAATGAGTAGCATTTCCGGTGGCCAGCCACCAGCGCCACAAGCCGGCCCCCGCCGCCAACTGATGCAGAACGACCCCTTCAGCCAGCCCGCCTATACGGACAGCTTCTACGCTGCCGTCGGCGGGCATGAAACGTTCGTCAAGCTTATTGACGTCTTTTACGACGGCGTGGCCACGGATCCGCTGCTGCGTCCCATGTACCCCGAAGAAGACCTCGGGCCTGCGAAGCGGCGCTTCCTCATGTTCCTGGAACAGTACTGGGGCGGGCCCACCACATACGGCGAGGAACGTGGACACCCCCGGCTTCGGATGCGGCACATGCCGTTCCGGGTCACCCCCGAGGCGAAGGACCGGTGGTTGTTCCACATGCGAACCGCCGTGGACGCATTGGAACTTTCGCCACTGCACGAAGGCACGTTGTGGGACTACATGGAACGCGCCGCGCTGACCATGGTCAACAGCCCATCAGCCGGACCCGACGCCTGAACCTCAGAAGCCGAGCCCGAGCCCCGCGCCGGTACGGACCAGTACATGGCCGCGGGGCCCGCTCAACCGGAACCAGCGGCCGTTTCGGTACACCTGCTGCTCACCATCGGCCAGGAAACCCAACGCGAAAGCGGCGAAAGCCGCGCCCGACGGTAAGTCCTCCACGCCAGGCATTCCACGTCCCCAAACGGCAGCCCTGGCGGTATTGACGACGGCGGCACCCGCTGCGGTCGGAATGACGCCAGCCACCTCCGCGATGCCGGCTTCGGCCGCGGACCTGAGGTCGGCGTCGGACACTGAACCTTGCGGTTCCCAACCGGCCCGCGGTGCCCCGACTCCGGCCCAGGACTCCGAAACGGTCGACGGCGGAATGGGCAGGTCCACGTCCCCGTCACCTGAGCGGGCCAAACGGTCCATCACGGACGCAAGCGTGACCGTTACGTCGGCCTGGGCCGGCTCCGCAAGGGCCATGGTCCGCAGGCCCAGGATGGTGGGGGTGGACTCGCCGAGGATGCGCGGCCGCAGCACGCATACATAGGCCGCGAGGACCTTGCCCGAAGCCTGCAGGCGGATGGCGCCGTCGTCGATGCTCTTGGCCCGCGTGACGAAGGTCCGAAGATCGGCGAGGTCACGGGGATCGGCGAAACGGAAGGACTGGGTCAAGACGTCTGTCACATGATCGACTCTACCGGCATGTCCCCGGTTGAGAGGGGTCGGGGCGGCGTCTAAAGTCGAACCATGACTGAGACGAACGCTGGCCTCGACGTGCAGGCACCCGCAGAAGACCCCATGGATGTGCTGATCGGCCTGCTGGACCTTGGTGATTTTGACGGAGCCCGGACCAACGAGGACATCTTCCTCGGGCCGTCCCAAAAGCAGCCCCGGCACCGTGTTTTTGGCGGCCAGGTCCTCGCCCAGTCGATGATGGCAGGAATGCGGACCGTGGAGCAGGACCGGGTGGCCCACTCCATGCACGGCTACTTCCTCCGGCCCGGTGACGCGAACAAGCCCATAACTTTCGGCGTCGAGCGGTTGCGCGACGGCCGCTCCTTCTCCGCACGCCGTGTGCACGCCTACCAGGACGGCGTTCCGATTCTGTCGATGATCGCCTCGTTCCAGGTGGAAGACAGCGGGGTGGACCACCAGGCGAGCATGCCGGAGGGTATCCCCGATCCCGAGTCGCTGCCCAGCACCGCTGAGCTGCTGTCCCACTTCGACCACCCGATGGCGCGGCACATGTCATCCGAACGGCCCTTTGATGTCCGGCACGTGGACCCTGCCCTCTATGTCTCTCCGCCGAGCGAGCATGTGGCCACCAACGCGGTGTGGATGAAGACCATCGGCCCCCTTCCGGATGACGCCAACCTGCACCGTGCGGCCCTGGCATTCGCGAGCGACTACACGCTGCTCGAACCCATCCTCCGCAAGCATGGCCTTTCATGGATGACGCCAGGGATGAGCGTGGCCAGCCTCGACCACGCCATGTGGTGGCACCGGCCAGTGCGGGTGGACGAGTGGATGCTGTACGTCCAGGAGTCCCCCAGCGCCCAAGGTGCCCGGGGACTTGCGACGGGCCGCATTTTCAACCTCGACGGCGTCCATGTCGCCACTGTTGCGCAGGAGGGCATGGTGCGGATTCCGTAGACCGCCGTTGCCTTAAGCCGAAGAGGCCGGCCCCGTTTGGGGACCGGCCTCTTCGTGTTTCAGTTTTAGTCGCGTGTGAGCTCTAGTCGCGCGTCAGCTCTAGTCGCGCGTCAGGCGGCGGTGGGTTACGCGGTGCGGCTTAGCCGCATCCGGGCCCAGGCGCTCCACCTTGTTTTCCTCGTAGGCGTCGAAGTTGCCTTCGAACCAGTACCACTTCGAGGGGTTCTCGTCATCGCCTTCGTAGGCCAGGATGTGCGTTGCCACCCGGTCCAGGAACCAGCGATCGTGCGAGACCACCACTGCGCAGCCCGGGAACTCGAGGAGCGCGTTTTCGAGGCTGCTCAACGTTTCGACGTCGAGGTCGTTGGTGGGCTCATCGAGGAGCAGCAGGTTGCCGCCCTGCTTGAGCGTCAGCGCCAGGTTGAGTCGGTTGCGCTCACCACCGGAGAGAACACCGGCCTTCTTTTGCTGATCCGGACCCTTGAATCCAAAGGCCGAAACATAGGCACGCGAGGGCATTTCGACCTGGCCGACCTGGATGAAGTCGTTGCCTTCCGACACGACCTCCCACAGGGTCTTGTTGGGGTCGATGCCACCACGGGACTGGTCCACGTAGGAGATCTTCACGGACTCGCCGATCTTCAGATCGCCATCGTCCAGCGGCTCCATGCCCACAATCGTCTTGAACAGCGTGGACTTACCAACACCGTTGGGTCCGATCACACCGACGATGCCGTTGCGGGGCAACGAGAAGGAGAGGTCCTCGATCAGAACGCGGTCATCGAAGCCCTTCTTCAGCTTATTGGCTTCAATCACCAAAGAACCAAGGCGGGGTCCCGGCGGGATCTGAATTTCTTCGAAGTCCAGCTTGCGGGTGCGCTCCGCCTCGGCGGCCATTTCCTCGTAGCGGGCCAGACGGGCCTTCGACTTGGTCTGGCGGCCCTTGGCGTTGGACCGGACCCACTCAAGTTCCTCGCTCAGGCGCTTGGAGAGCTTGGCGTCCTTCTTGCCCTGGACCTCCAAACGGGCTTTCTTCTTCTCCAGGTACGTGGAGTAGTTGCCTTCGTAGGGGTACAGGTGACCGCGGTCAACCTCGGCGATCCACTCAGCTACGTGGTCAAGGAAGTAGCGGTCGTGGGTGACGGCCAGTACGGCACCGGGGTACTGGGACAGGTGCTGTTCAAGCCACAGGACGCTCTCTGCGTCCAAGTGGTTGGTGGGCTCATCCAGGAGCAGGAGGTCCGGCTTCTGGAGGAGGAGCTTGCAGAGCGCTACGCGGCGGCGCTCACCACCGGAGAGGACAGTGACGTCGGCATCTGCAGGCGGGCAACGCAGTGCGTCCATGGCCTGCTCGAGCTGGGAGTCGATGTCCCATGCGTCGGCAGCATCGATGGCTTCCTGGAGCTTGCCCATCTCATCCAGGAGGGTGTCGTAATCCGCATCCGGATTTGCCATCTCTTCGGAAATTTCGTTGAACCGCTGGATCTTGGCGTAGATTTCGCCAACGCCTTCCTGGACGTTGCCCAGGACGGTCTTTTCCTCGTTCAGCGGCGGTTCCTGCAGGAGGATTCCCACGGTGTAACCGGGGCTCAGGCGGGCTTCGCCGTTCGACGGCGTGTCCAGTCCAGCCATGATCTTGAGGATGGTGGACTTACCAGCACCGTTCGGGCCCACGACGCCGATCTTCGCGCCGGGGTAGAACGACATGCTGACATCGTCCAGAATAAGTTTGTCGCCAACGGCCTTGCGAGCCTTGGTCATCGTGTAAATGAATTCCGCCATAACCTTAAATCTAGTGGCTCGGCGTACTTAACTCACATTCGGGTGCCCCGTACACCTACCGCGTGTCCCCCACGAAGCACTTTCCTGTGGCGAGGACGGGCAGCACCGTGACCACCACTCCCCCATCGCGGATCTGGCCCATGACACAGTTTTCCCCGGTCAGAGCGGCCGCCTCCATGGCGTCGACATCCAAGCCGGTGGGCGTGCGACTGACAGATACTTCCACGTTCGCCGCGGGAATGCCCGCGGAAACCAGCGCCGCCCTTACGGCTTCCCTGTCCGGCTTGGCGTTGGCTGTGACCAGCTTCTTCAAGGTGCCCTCCACCGCGAGCCTGGTGTCTTCCACCGCTGGGTCCACGTTGGCTGTCGCCACGGGAGCCAAAGAGGACGGGGCGCTTGAAGGGCTACTGGCGGGCAATGAGGTACCTGTGCAGGCCGCCAGCGCCAACGCGGTCACGGCGAGCACTGACAATGCGGCCACACGGACCCCTCTGGCCGGCCCGCCCTGCTCCGATGCTGTTCGACTGCTGATCACGTAGCTATTGTGCCATTCACAGGGGGATCGGACGGGCGTAGCTTGTCCAACAAGGAGCATTGACTCGTGGCAACGGAGACAAGGAATCAACCATGACCGGACAATCCCCGGATGCTGTGGCGACTGCCAGCATCCCGGCGAACCGCCAGAAGGTGTGGGAAGCGCTCACCGATCCTGCGCTCATCAAGCAGTATTTCCTCGGTACGAACGTCGAGACCACGTGGCGCGTCGGCGATCCGATTACCTACTCCGGCGAATACAACGGCAAGTCCTATGAGGACAAGGGAACGATCCTCGCATTCGAACCCCCGGCACGGCTGAAGACCACCCATTACAGCCCGGCCTCGGGGCTGCCTGACACCGAAGAGAATTATCACACCGTGGAATACAGCCTTGCCGAGGAAGCCGGTGGGACCCGCGTAACCATCAGGCAAGGCAACAATTCGTCTGACCAGGAAACGACCCAATCAACGGAGACCTGGCAAGTGGTGCTTCGGAATCTCAAGGAATTCCTGGAGTCCTAGGGGTTAAGCGGGCATCCCCCTTGAATCATGTCCAAGGGGGATGCCGTTGGTGCCCCAGGAGGGAATCGAACCCCCGACCGGCGGATTAGAAGGCCGCTGCTCTATCCCCTGAGCTACTGGGGCGCACATGGCACGTGAAACGGCATAGGCCGCTGGCGCCACAAAGAGTTTACAGTGCGTTCGGCTGGCAACCCGACAACCCCGTGCAGCACTCCTTCCCTCCACAGGCCTTGCAGCACCAAGTTATGCACATAGCTTCGATGCGCCCTACCTGTACACTCCGCCGTGGACAAGGCTGAAAGAGCCGGACAGGCACTTCCCTACATCGAGAAGGACCACCCATGAACGACATCATCACCGTCCGCGGCTTCGTAGCCTCGGAAGTCAAAAGTTCCACCACAGCGCGGGGAACTTCCACCGCTTCATTCCGCTTGGGATCCACGGAGCGCCGCTACGATCGCGCCACCAACACGTGGGTTGACGGCAACACCAACTGGTACACGGTTCAGTCATTCCGCTACCTTGCCGGACATGTGGGATGCAGCGTCAAGAAGGGGCAACGGGTCCTCGTCGTTGGACGCCTCCGTTTGCGTCAGTGGGAACACGAAGGTCGCGTTTACCACGTGGCCGAAATCGACGCTGAGTCAGTCGGACACGACCTCATGTGGGGCTCCGCCAACTTCACCCGCATGAACGGCAGCACAGCCCCCGCCGAAACTCCTCCGTCCATTGAGGCCTCCGGTATACCGGAGCGAAACAGCGACTGGGATGCCGATCATGACCAAGTACCCCCGGAAGACGACACAGAAGAAGTCGCTGTAGGTGCCTCGGACGATGACGACACGATGTTGGTCAACATTGAAACCGGTGAACTGGCGGGGGCCGGAGTGTGATTCTGCTCCACGTGTTCCCGGACCTGCGGGACCAGCCCTGCACGTAGCGCCTATTCTGGGTCCATGCCACAGTACGATGCAGCCCCGGGAGTCGTGACCGCTCCCGCCTCCTGGGCAGCTGTCGAGGAGTTGTTCGGAATCAAGGGGGAAGCCTCCCGGTGCTGGTGCCGGTGGTTCTCCCTCTCCGGCACGGACTGGAAGACCACCGCACCGCATGCCCGCAAGGAACAGCTGAAGACTGCGTTCAGTGCGGGTCCTGCGCCGGGCGTGCTTGCGTTTGATGGCATCTCACTTTTCGGAGCAGCCGGGTTCAGCATCGTGTCCAGGCCCTCACCGGGTCGCGCTGTCATGCGTTGCCTCGCAGGGACCATGACAGGTGCTGAGGTTGGGCGATGACCACCAGGGACCTGGTCCAGTCGATCCGTTCAAGCATTCGTTCCGCCGCGGACCCCGAGAGGGCGCGGGGAGCACAGGCCTACATGAAGTCCGACATGCCTTCCTGGGGTGTGCGGGTTCCCGAAGTACGCAAAATCGTGAAAGCAGCTGTGCGGGAGTTCCCTCCGAAATCGCCGGACGAACTGCGGGCCGCCGTGTATGAACTGTGGCGTCAGGCGGAAGCGCGGGAGGAGCGCTATGCCGCGATTGACCTGACAGGCCTGAAAATGGCGAAGGCCGACCTCGACATGTTGCCCGTCTACGAGGAAATTATCCGTACAGGTGCGTGGTGGGACTTCGTGGACGGGGTGGCACACCGGATCTGCGCACTCCTCATTGCCTACCCCGGCACGATGAAACCGCTGTTGCTCCGCTGGGCCGTGGATCACGACATGTGGATCAGAAGGGCCGCAATCACGTCTCAGCTTGCAGCGAAGGAAGGGACCGAGACCGGCCTGCTGGCTGCTGTTATCCGGGCCAATATGACTGATGGGGAGTTCTTCATCCGTAAGGCGATTGGTTGGGCCCTGCGCGAGTACAGCAAGACGGATCCGGAATGGGTGCGGGCCTTCACCTCCGACAACGCCTCGGTCCTTAGCCCACTGTCCATCCGGGAGGCACTACGCCTCCTGCCGTTCCCGTGATTTCTTTACGGGACTTCAGATGATGGGACGCAGGAAAGCCTGGTCCTTGTTGCGGAACAGGCCCTTGGTTTTGGGGTCCATGAAAATCAGATAGATCGCAAAGAAGATTGCGATGACGGCCGCGGCGATGCGGGCCAGCAGCAGGGCCAGGCCCAGGTCTTCGCTTTGGAGGTACGGGAACACATCCAATTGGTCCGAGATGGCGTAAACCATGAAGAACGACACCACGAAGTACAGGGCTTTGACCTGCCAATCGTTCCGGATGCCCGTCACTGCAAACAACGGAATCAACCACACGACGTACCAGGACTGAATCATCGGCGCCAGCAGCACAATGGCGGCAAACGCCAGCGTGAGGCGCCGCATGATTCGGTCGTAGTCGCCCCGGAAGATCAGCCATGCGACAGCGGCAACCATCAGGACTTTCCCTGCGTCATAGACCCCCTTGGCAAACACTGCGCCGTCCAGCCCCAAAACGTTGGCGATCGAGCCGACAGCCAAGCCGATCAGGCCCACGGGCGCGTACCAGATCGCTACGCTCCCAGGCGCTGACAAACCGTTGATCCAACCAAATCCGTAACCGTTAACCAGGCTCAGCGCGTAGAGGAGTCCCAGGCTCAGGGCGGCCGTGAAGAACCAGAACACGAACTTGCGGGGCCACGAAGCACCCTTGCCGGCCCACAGAAGCCCGATGAAGGGCAGGAAGACCACGGTTATTGGCTTAACGGAGATGGAGAGGGTGACCAAGACAATGCCGAGGATGACACGGCGGGTTGCGCAGTAGTACAGGCCCGCGAGGGCAAGACCGATCATCAGCGCGTCATTGTGGACGCTGGCAATGAAGTTGGTCAGGAAGAGCGGGTTGGCGGCCGTCAGCCAGAGTGCCCGATGCGGGTTGACGCCGTGAAGTTCCGCCAGCTTCGGGACATAGACAATGCACAGGACAACCCCCACCGCGGCGACCAGGCGGAAGAGCATGACGCTTGCTTCCGGATGGACGTTGGTGGCCCACACGACAAACTGTTCAATCCATAGGAACACTTGGCCGTAGGGCACTGGTGCCTCTGTCCACTGTTTGTCCGCACCCAGCTGGAAATAGTTAGGCAGGGCCGATATTCCGTTTTCGTAAGGGTTGATGCCTTCAACCATCAACCGGCCTTGCCCTATATATGCATAGACGTCCCTGCTGAAGAGGGGAACGGTGAACATCATGGGGAGCCCCCACGCCACCACGGCCTGCAACGTAGCTTTCCGGGCCTCAATGCCCCAGACCCTGACTCGCTGCCCGAGACGGAGCCAAGCGCGGACCAGGAGCATTCCGCCGATGGCCAGCAGGACGATGGACAGTGCAACTCCCACGCCTTCGGTGCGCATCCAGATAAAGAGTGGTAGCCGCCTCAGTTCGGAGGCCGGAGCAAGCCAACCCACTCCCAGCGAACCGAACACCATGAACATCGAACCAATAAATCCGGCAATCAATGGCGAACGGGCGTTATCCACTTCGCTGGCTACAGCAGCTTTTGACGTGTCTGCTTTCCCTGCCAGCTGCGCGGCGGGTACGGGCACCGTCATGTGGTTGTCGTCCAATCCTTCGCCCGCTGTGTTCGGGTCACATTCTGAGTCATCGGGGGCATTCCACGACAGGAAGAAACGACACTGTCGCGCCCAAAAATCGTACCATCGGAGCACTTGGATGCGACTGAGGGATAGGCTTGGCGCGTGCCTATTACTAATGAACGCATCGTCTGGATCGACTGCGAAATGACCGGCTTGGACCTGAAGAACGACGCCCTGATCGAGGTTGCTGCCTTGGTAACCGATTCGGAGCTGAATATCCTCGGGGACGGCGTGGACGTCGTAATCAAGCCCGACGATGCCGCACTCGAACAAATGAACGACTTCGTACGGGACATGCACACCCGCTCCAAGCTCCTGGAGGAGCTCCCACACGGTAAGACCATGGCAGAAGCCGAAGCTGAGGTCCTGGAATACATCGAGAAGTGGGTACCGGATCCCAGGAAGGCGCCGCTGGGTGGCAACTCGGTGGGAACCGATCGGATGTTCCTGGCCCGTGACATGCCGAACATCGTGGAGCACCTGCACTACCGGGTAATTGATGTCAGCACCATCAAGGAACTCTCCAGGCGATGGTTCCCACGTGCGTACTTCCAGTCGCCGGCAAAGCACGGCGGCCACCGCGCCTTGGGTGACATCAAGGACTCCATCGACGAACTGCGTTACTACCGCGAAGCCGTTTTCGTCGCCGCGCCCGGGCCGGACACTGCCACCGCGCAGCGGATTTCCAAGGATGTGATGGCTTCGGCCGAAACACTGGGAACCAGCGAATCGGTGTGATCTGCAACATTTTTAGAGGTTTTTTCGCCAAAACCGGCAAAAGTGGACTTTGCACCCCAAAACAGCAGGTAAGCTATTTGTCGTTGCCTTCGAGGAAAGCCGGTCAAACGGACTAGCCGAAGAAGGCACATGGTGGGCTTAGCTCAGTTGGCAGAGCGCCTGGTTGTGGTCCAGGAGGTCGCGGGTTCAACCCCCGTAGCTCACCCCACCGAGATTGGCTGAAGAGCCGGTTTCCACAAAGGCCGTACCGGTTATCCGGTGCGGCTTTTGTCTTTAACCAGATCCAGGGCCGACTCCGCCTCGGGATCACAGCGTCAACGAAGGAAGATCTGACATGACCGTCCTGCCAGTCACCATCTGGGGCGAACCTGTCCTGCACCGCCGGGCAAGCGAAGTCGAGGTATTCGACGACGAACTTCGTGCATTGATAGCGGACATGTTCGAAACGAACGACGCAGCTAACGGAGTCGGCCTGGCGGCGCCCCAGATCGGCGTAGGTAAGCGCATCTTCGTCTACAAGTACGCCAACGACGACGACGTGCCTGAACAGGGCGTCGTGGTCAATCCGGTACTGACGCTCTCCAAAGTCTCCGGCGCGGCACCGGACCCCGACGAACACGTCGAAGGTTGCCTGTCCTTCCCGGGCGAGTACTATCCCTTGCAGCGTGCCGAATGGACCCGCGTCCAGGGCTTCGACGGCGATGGCAAGCCGGTAGACTTCGAGGCTACGGGCTGGTTCGCCCGGATCCTGCAACACGAGTTCGACCACCTCGACGGAAAACTGTACGTGAACCGCTTGATTGACCGGTACTCCAAAAAGGCCATGAAGCAGGCCAAGAAGAACGGTTGGGGTGTTCCTGGCCTGACCTGGATGCCCGGCGTGGACCCCGATCCTTTTGGACACTAAATCCATGGCCACCAGTTCCACAACAGAACTCTTCGAGCTCCTGGACATCTCCGACGACGACGCCGCAGAATGTGCCGCCCTTTTGGCGACGCCACCCAGCGCAGCCGTCCTACGGGCCATCAACTCCCTGCAGGAGCGTCTGGGAACCTTTCCCCGGGACAGCATCCAGGCAATCGACAGTAGCGAGACGAACTGGATCGAGGCCTTGCTTCGTTTCGCCCCGACGGTTCACAGCTACCACGTGGGTCTTGGGATCAGTCCTGCGGTGTCGGCTGCATCTTTGGGTGACGTAGGGTTGCAACTGCGCATTAACCGGCGGGTCCACGGCCGCTTTGGGCTGGATACCTGGAGTTGGCTGACGCTCCACATGGCCGGAAACCTGTTCCGCTTGGGACGTCTGCAATTCCACTTGGTCAGGAATTCCGATGTCGCAGAACAACAGCATGGTTCCGGGTGGGAGCTTGGCGTTCACATTCCTGAAGACGGGGGCCTGTCCCCCGCCCTGGTTGACGCCAGTTTCACCGAGGCCCGGGGCTTTTTCCCCCGGTATTTTCCGGACAAACCGGCCGACACTGCCACGTGTGACTCGTGGATGCTTGATCCCTACCTGTTAGAGCGGCTTCCGGACAGCAACATAGCTTCCTTCGCACGGCGTTTCACGCTGGACCGCTGCACGGATGCACCCACGGACGCCGTGTACTTTACGTTCCGCCAGCGTGGCCTGCAGGACCTGGACAAGCTTCCCCGCGAAACGTCACTCCAGCGCGTCGTGCTGGAAAGGATCGACGACGGCGGCACCTGGCAACTGGGGCATGGTCACCTGGCGTTGTAGATGGTTGGTTGCTCAGGGCATCCGGAGAGTACCCGCTTCATCGCGTCCTTTTCGGCCGCAGTGACCCAGAGCCTGTAGGCAGTCTTCACCGAAATTTGACGCGCTATGTAGTGGCACCGGAAGTTCTTGTTAGCCGGTAGCCAGGTCGCGGCGTCGCCGGCTCCTTTCTTGACGTTCGCCGGACCATCAGCTGCGATGAGGTTCAGGGGATCGTTGGCCAACGTTTGCCGCTGCTGTGCTGTGAGTTCCTGGGCACCTTTCTGCCAGGCATCGGCCAGGGCCACGACGTGGTCGATCTGGACAGCCGCGCTGGTGTCCTGACCCCTTCGGAACGTCGCGTGGGCACCCGTGTAGGGTTCCTCGAAGACTCCCCCGGCAACCTTGCAGGAGGAGCCGGCCGTGAATTCAACGTCCGTAAGATCCCTGTGCAGGATGTCGTTCCTGGTGTCGCATCCATTGTGGTCCACGTCCGCCCAAGCCTGGCCGAAAGCTGCCCTGTCATAGTCAGACTTCGGTGCCCTGCCTTTCACAGGAAGCCGCTCCAAGGCCGTGCTTGCACTTTCGGCAACAACGGGAGCTGCGCCCTTGACCGGTTTCATGAATGTCGCGTCGAAGACGGGCGCCTCGCTGGGGCCCGCTGCCCAGGGATCGGCGACGCCAAACTGGCCGGTGGTGAAGAACCAGGCCAAGCCCGCCACCAGTGCTGTTGCTGCGAAACCCAGAATGACCCAGGCGTGACGCGACCTGCGCCGGGCGCGTTTGTAGGCTGACCAGGTGATGCTCAAGGGACTCCGTCCAGTGGGGGCAGGCAATGTCCTACGAGCGTAGGACAAGGCCCCGACAGCCAGAGCAATATCCACAGTGTGGAGGAGAAGTCACACCGTGACGACGCTGATGAGGGGCTCTATTGCTCCCGCATCACGCGCTGAAGGTCTTCGGTTGCTACTTCGAGCAATGCGCGCAGCTGTTCGACGCGCTGATCCGGGGCGTCACCGGCGGCATTGGCCGCGACTGCCTGATCGAGGAGTTTTTGGGCCTGCTTATGGTTGGCCCGCGCAACGTCCAGCGCGTGTTCGAGAGTGGTCTCGTGCTCAAGGGTTGATTCGTTGTCCATGAGCCCATTTTGATCAGGTTTCCCGGCTGTGGCCAGTGACACAGCCGGGAAACCCCTAAATAGTTTTGGTTGCTTAAGCGTCAGCCGTTTCCAGCAACGCGATGGGAGCAATCACGTCCTTGGCGGGGAATGACGGCGGGTTGACTCCGGCCATTTCCTCCATGACGCGGACAACCTGGCATGAGTAGCCGAATTCGTTGTCGTACCAGACGTAGAGAACCAGGTTCTTGTCGTTCGAGATGGTGGCAAGGCCATCAACAATGCCGGCGCGGCGGGAGCCGACGAAGTCCGTGGAAACGACGTCGGGCGAGTCGATGTAGTCGATCTGCTTGCGAAGGTCCGAGTGCAGGGACATCTCACGGAGGAAGTCGTTGACCTCGTCGCGCGTCGTGCCGTTCTCAAGGTTCAGGTTGAGGATGGCCATGGAAACGTCCGGGGTGGGAACGCGGATGGCGTTACCTGTGAGCTTGCCCTGCAGTTCGGGCAGCGCCTTGGCCACAGCCTTGGCAGCACCGGTTTCGGTGATGACCATGTTCAGCGCAGCAGAGCGTCCGCGGCGATCGCCCTTATGGAAGTTATCGATCAGGTTCTGGTCGTTCGTGAACGAGTGGACGGTTTCCACGTGGCCGTGGATGATGCCGAACTTGTCGTTGATGGCCTTCAGCACCGGGGTGATGGCGTTGGTGGTGCAGGATGCGGCGGTGACAATTTTGTCGTCGTCGTTAATGTCCCGGTGGTTGATGCCGTGGACGATGTTCTTGAGCTCGCCCTTGCCCGGAGCCGTGAGCAGTACGCGGGCGACGCCCTTGCTCTGCAGGTGCTGGGAGAGGCCTTCGGCGTCGCGCCAGCGGCCGGTGTTGTCCACGACCAGGGCATCCTTGATGCCGTACGCGGTGTAGTCCACCGTGGCGGGGTTGTCCGAGTAGATCACCTGGACCTGGACGCCGTTGGCCGTGATGGTGTTGGCTTCCTCGTCCACGCGGATGGTGCCCTCGAAGGATCCGTGGACGGAATCGCGGCGCAGCAGGCTTGCGCGCTTGACGAGGTCGTTCTCAGCGCCCTTGCGAACAACGATCGCACGGAGTCGGAGACCGTGGCCCCCACCGGCCTTTTCGATGAGAAGGCGCGCCAGCAGGCGGCCGATCCGGCCGAAGCCGTAAAGGACGACGTCGGTGCTGGTGCGGTCATCAGCGCCGCGCTTGCCAACGACGTCGGCAAGTTCCGCACGCAAGTACTCGTCCAGGGAGGCGCCATTGCCTTCAGCCCGGTACTTCTCCGTCAGACGCGCAATGTCGATCGCAGCAGCGCCCAGCTCCAACTCGGACAAAGCGTTGAGCAGGGGTGCGGTTTCTTCGAGCAGGAGCTCGTGGTTGCTCATCCGGCGCGCGAAGCGGTGGGCCTTCAGGATGTTCATGGTGGACTTGTTGATCAAGCTCCGGCCGTGGATGCTGGTGACCACGTTGTTTTCCCGGTACAACCGGCCGATCACCGGAATCATGGCCTCGGCGAGAGCCTCCCGGCCCATCCACTTATCAAGACAAGAATCTGACGTCTGGCTCACAGAACTACCTTCCTTGGGTCAACCACATACGTCCTCGTATGCAGATGGCAGCGGCCGCCCGGAGTAGTCCTGCGGCACATGCGCCGGCGGGCTTCGGTCCACCCACAGCGCCTTGAACGAGAGCAAAGAAAATCCGCCGGCTGCGAACGCAGTCCCGGCGGCAGAACATCTACGTTCAGTACCTATTCTAGGGCGGAAGGACCGGGCGCAGGACTTTCGGAGGCGTGAAATCACTCACACGCAGTGTTTGCGCTGGTCATAAATGGATGGGTCGACCGATACGCCGGGTTCTGTCATCACTTCCGTTACCGGAAAGTGAGTAGCGGCCATCCATCTACGAACGCCGTTGCCGACGCCCTCCAGCAGCCTACCCGGACACTCGGGCGGGCAGCCCTCAAACGTGTCCTGTCTGGCCTTGCTCCGGGTGGGGTTTACCTAGCCTCCCCGGTCACCCAGGGAGCTGGTGGTCTCTTACACCACCGTTTCACCCTTACCTGCTGCCCCATGATGCAAGCATCACCGGGCGCAGGCGGTCTGTTCTCTGTGGCACTGGCCTGCGGGTTACCCCGAGTGGGCGTTACCCACCACCCTGCCCTGCGGAGCCCGGACGTTCCTCGAGCCACTTTCGTGACGCGCGACCGCCTGGTCGACCCATCCGCCATCAAGTCTACCGGCGTCGGGAGCTTGGAAAGTCCGGCGTAATATCGACTGGTGCTGATTCTGCTTCCGCCTTCCGAAGGCAAGACCCCTGCCACCAAAGGTCCCGCGATCAATTGGGAGTCGCTGAGTTTTCCCGAGCTGAACCAGTACCGCGCCACGGTTCTTGAGTCATTGGGGACGGTGAGCGCGCATGAGGATGCCCTTGCGCTGCTGGGCGTCGGCGCTTCCTTGCGCGACGACGTCGAACGTAATACCCGGCTTCATGCCGAACCGGCTGCCCCGGCGCACCAGGTGTATTCCGGCGTCCTTTACGACGCCTTGGGCTATAAGAGCATGACCGCAACCCAACGGCGAAAAGCCACCGAATCCATCCTGGTGATCTCCGCATTGTGGGGCGCCATCGGTTTTGGGGACCAAGTGCCCGCCTATCGGCTGTCCATGGGAACTGCACTGCCCGACGTCGGACGCCTCGCCTCCTACTGGAAGCCGCAGCTTAACGCCGTCCTCGCCAAACGGGCTGAAGGCGAACTGGTGGTGGATTGCCGGTCGAGCACCTACGCGGCTGCCTGGGCTCCCCCCGCCGCCCAGACAGTAAACGTCAACGTTTTCAGTGAGGCAAACGGCAAACGGACGGTGGTCAGCCACTTCGCCAAACACACCCGGGGTGAACTGGCCCGGCACCTTCTGACACGGCGCGGCAAGGCGCCGGCCACGCCGGCACAACTGGCCAAGGCAGCCAGCGAAATGTGGATCACGGAATTGGTGGAGGGCACGGCCCGCAAGCCGCACGCACTCAACATCATCCTGGCTGGCCGGGTTGGGCCCAACTAGGGTCGGTCCGGCCTAGTTCCACTCTGCCGAACGGACCAGGATTACTCCCGAGTCCGGGCAGAAGACAATGTCGTCCTCTGCAGCAGCCTTGACTTCCGCGAGGTCCCCCGGGCTGAGCATCATGCCGGACCCTTCGGATTTGCCATGGAACAACCGAGCGGCGCCCACTCCCCGCTTGGCAATGGTCTTCTCGTAGATTGCCAGGAGCCCGGCGTCCAGGGACTCTGCAAAAGCGGCCCGCTGTCCACGAACGACGGTCTCTTCGGCGGCAATTTCGGCTATGGCCTCATCGAGCTCCGCGCGGATGCTGCCAAAGGAACCTTGAATGTCATCAACGATCGCCTGCTGGGCGGTCTGGCGTTCGCGAAGGGTGTCCAAGCGCTCAAGGATCTCCAGCTCGACGTCCTCAAGGTCGGAGCGGCGCTTGTTCAGCGAGGCAATGTCGCTCTGAAGCGCCACCAGGTCCTTGGACAGGCCCGTACCGCTGTTGAGCCTGGCTTCGTCGCGTTCGATGCGCGTAGCCACCTGTTCAACATCAGCCTCGGCCCGACGCAATTCCGCCTCGGCATCGTGCACGGCGACCTTGGCCGCTCCCAGTTCACCGTTGGCCACGTTCAGGGCGTCGGTGAGGTCGGTGATGCGTGGATCCGTCTCCAGGACGCGGCGACGGCCGGCCAACGACTTGAGCTTGGCATCGAGCCCCTGCAGTTCAAGCAATTTGTATTGTTCTGCCGGTGCTGCTTTCGCCACGCTTACCTCCGCTTGTCACTGCCGGTCCCGGAGATCAGGAGCGGCATGACACCCCCTATCTGTCGGGGCTGCCCATATCTTTCTAGACTCTAGTCCCCGCCGGGAGTCAGTATGAAGTCCCAGGGATCGCTATTGGTGCTGCTGACACGGATCTCGACGTCGAAACCCTGGTCTGCGAGCACGTTCCCCAAGGCCTCGGCCGCAGCAGGGAGCCACAGCCATTCGCTGGCGAAATGTGAAACGTCTATCAAGTAGGGACGACCGTTCGTGGCGCCCTCACGGGCCTCGGAGGCCGGATGGTGGCGCATGTCCGCAGTCACGTACACATCTGCGTGGCTGGCGCGGACAGCGGGAAGCAAACTATCGCCTGCGCCGCCGCATACCGCCACCCTGCGCACCAGGCCGTCCTTATCGCCGGCAACCCTCACGCCACCGGCCACTGCGGGGAGCATTTCAAAGACACGGGCTGCAAAATCACCGAGGGTTTCCAGGTCAGGAAGATCACCCACCCTGCCGATCCCCTCTTCGGGCAGTCCATTGCTGGCCGGAGTCAGGGGCGTGACGTTCTCCAGGCCGAAGGCGTCTGCCAGAACGTCGGACACCCCTCCAACGGCTGAGTCACCGTTGGTATGAACAGTCAGCAGTCCCGTCCCGGCCTCGATGAGGCGATGGATAGCCAGGCCCTTGGCTGACGTGGCCGCTACGGAATTCACGCCTTTGAGCAGTAAGGGGTGGTGCGTAATCAGCAGTTCGGCACCCCATTCGATGGCTTCATCGATGACTTCCAAGGTGGGATCCACGGCAAAGAGGACCTTGCTTACCGGAACATTGGGGCGCCCCGCTACCAGGCCGACTTCGTCCCACTCCTCCGCCAGCGACTCCGGCCAGAGCTCCTCCACGGCCAGTAACACCTGACCGAGCGTGGGTTCCCCCGTGGCCTCAACTGCTCCGTCATCTTCGCCGGAATCCGCATCAGAAATGTCAGTGTCTACTGCTTCCATACTCTTATTCTTACCTACCGGACCGAATCGGGCAGTCCCGCCACCCGGCGTCGCCGTTATTGTCCCGTAAGGTGTTGCGGGAATCATCACGCCCTCCGATCCATTGAAGAGAACATGAAAACTTTCGTACTTGGCGGTGGCTGCTTCTGGTGCCTGGATGCCGTTTACCAAAAAACCCGCGGCGTCAGCTCGGTTGTTTCCGGCTACACCGGCGGTCATGTCCGCAATCCCGACTACTACGAAGTCTGTTCCGGAACCACCGGCCACGCGGAGGTGGTGGCCGTGACCTTCGACGAAACAGTTGTTCCGGAGGAAGTCATCCTGGACATGTTCTTCGCCCTGCACGACCCCACCACCCTGAACCGGCAGGGTTACGACGTCGGCACCCAGTACCGTTCGTCGATGTTCTACACCACCACCGAAGAGAAGGTGCTGTTCGAAGAAGCAATCGAGCGCGCCCAGGCCCTCTGGTCCGACCCGATTGTGACCGAAGTAAGTCGACTCCCCGACTTTTATGAAGCCGAAGAAGTGCACCAGAATTACTACGCCAAGTTCCCCTACCAGGGCTACTGCCAGGTGATTATTAACCCGAAGCTGGCGAAGGCGCGGAAATATTACTCTGCGTGGCTTACTGCTTAGCAGGGTTTCGATCCGGCTCGTTAGGCTGACCTCAGCATTCCCTCCTCAGAGATAGGCATAATCTTCATGGCAAGGATCTACGACGACGTCACGCAGCTGGTCGGTCGCACACCGCTGGTCCGTTTGAACCGGCTCACCGAAGGCCTTGACGCCACCGTTGCGGTCAAGCTTGAGTTCTACAACCCTGCCAACAGCGTCAAGGACCGCATCGGCGTAGCCATCATTGATGCCGCTGAGAAGTCCGGCGCCTTGAAGCCCGGCGGAACCATCGTTGAAGGCACGTCCGGCAACACCGGCATCGCCCTGGCACTGGTCGGCGCTGCTCGCGGCTACAAGGTCATCCTGACCATGCCCGAGACCATGTCCACTGAGCGCCGCGTCATGCTCCGCGCCTACGGTGCCGAGATCGTTCTGACCCCGGGTTCCGAAGGCATGCGCGGAGCAGTGGAAAAGGCCCAGGAGATCGTGGCCAACACTGAAAACTCCATCTGGGCACAGCAGTTCGCCAACGAGGCCAACCCTGCCATCCACCGCGCCACCACGGCCGAGGAAGTCTGGGAAGACACCGACGGCGAAGTCGACATCTTCGTTGCCGGCGTCGGCACCGGCGGCACCATCACCGGCGTCGGGCAGGTGCTCAAGGAGCGCAAGCCTGGTGTGCAGATCGTTGCTGTTGAGCCCAAGGACTCCGCGATCCTCAACGGCGGCGCACCCGGTCCCCACAAGATCCAGGGCATCGGTGCCAACTTCGTGCCGGAGATCCTCGACACCAACGTCTACGACGAGGTCCTTGACGCCACGTTGGAAGATTCGGTCCGCGTAGCCCGCGATCTCGGTGCCCGTGAAGGCATCCTGGGCGGCATCTCCTCAGGCGCCATCGTATGGGGTGCCCTTGAGTTGGCCAAGCGCCCCGAGAACGCCGGCAAGCTCATTGTCGCCGTCGTCTGCGACTTTGGAGAGCGCTACATCTCCACTGTCCTGTTCGACGACATCCGCGGCTAGAACTCGGCCCGTACGCCTTCATTTCCTGTAGAAAGGTCTTTGTGAGCTTCTTCGCAAGGCTTAAGGAAGACCTCGACGCCGCCCGGTCGCATGACCCGGCGGCGCGAGGCTCTTTCGAGAACTTTTTCGCCTACTCCGGACTCCACGCCATCTGGGCACACCGGGTGACGCACCGGCTGTGGCAAAACCCCGCGCTCCGCTTTCCGGCCCGCCTGATTTCGCAGCTGGCCAGATTCCTGACGGGCATTGAAATCCATCCCGGCGCTACCATCGGCCGGAGGTTCTTCATCGACCACGGCATGGGAGTGGTCATTGGGGAGACGGCCGAAATCGGCGAGGACGTGATGATCTATCACGGCGTCACGCTCGGCGGACGCTCCTTGGCCAAGGTCAAGCGGCACCCCACCATCGGCGACCGGGTCACCATTGGAGCCGGCGCCAAGGTCCTGGGTCCCATCACCATCGGCGCGGACAGTGCTGTGGGTGCCAACGCCGTAGTGGTCAAAGACGCGCCCCCGGAATCCATCATTACCGGGATTCCGGCCACGTGGCGGCACCGGGATGCAAGGTCCGAAACCAAACCTGCCGTGGATCCCGCCGAGTACTACATCGAGTACCGGATCTAGCCTCCAGCCAGTCTCTTGTAGAAATTCAGGAAAACGGCGTCGAAGATCCGGTCCGGAAGAATTCTGCGCATCGCCAGGACGCTCCAGGCCCCCCTGCCCACCGGGTAGCGGGTCCTGGGGCGTTTTGCGTTGGCGGCGCGAACTATCGTGTCGGCAACTACCCGGGCTGGCGTTGAGAGGACATGGCCCTGCCCGGACGTGGAAGCCAATGCCGCAGCGACGATGTGGGCGTGGTCTTCATAGGGTCCTTCCCCGGAGCGGGCGAGTAACCCAGTCCCCGCAATGGTTCCCCACTCGGAGTCTGTTCCGGACGGTTCGATGATGACCACGTCGATGCCGTGCGGCCTTAGTTCCAAACGCAATGAATCGCTCATGCCTTCCACCGCGAATTTGGTGCCGTGATACCAGGCTCCCAGGGGCTCGTAGATTTTTCCGCCGATGGACGAGACGTTGATGATCCTGCCGGAGTGCGCCCTGCGCATACCGGGAATCACCAACTGCGTCATGCGGGCCAGCCCCATGACGTTGACCTCGAACTGGCGTCGGCCTTCGTCGAGGGGAACCTCTTCAAGGGATCCATAGGAACCGTAGCCGGCGTTGTTCACCAGGACATCGACCCTTCCATGGGCCTTTTCCACCGATGCCACCGCGGATGCCATGGACTCCTCAGAGGTCACGTCCAAAGACAGGACAACGATTCCATACGCCTTGAGCGGCTCCATCTTTTCAAGGCGACGCGCACCCGCGTAGACGGTAAAACCGGCGGCTTTCATGGCGATGGCGGTTTCGAAACCGATTCCCGTGGAGGCCCCTGTAACGAGTGCGATCCGCGCTGTCATGGCTTTAGTCCTTTGCTGGCGGCCAGCGCACCGGCACCCGGCACGGCAAAGGCCGGCTCCTCCCAGCCTAGTGGGAGGGAACCGGCCTTCAGCGCGATGCTGCTAGTGGGTGTCGACAGCCGAGATCTCGGACTTGTCTTCGCCCCACAGGGTGTGGAAGGTACCTTCGGTGTCGACGCGACCGTAGGTGTGTGCACCGAAGAGGTCGCGCTGGCCCTGGATCAGGGCAGCGGCGACGCGCTTGCGGCGCAGTCCGTCGTAGTAGGCCAGCGAGGAGGAGAACACCGGCACGGGAATGCCCAGCTGCACGGCGGTGGCTACGACGCGGCGCCAGGCCGGCAAAGCCTCCGCGATGGCCTTGGTGAAGGCCGGTGCGAAGAGCAGGTTGGCGGGCTTCTCCTCGGCAGCGTATGCCTTGGTGATGTCCTTGAGCAGTTCTGCACGGATGATGCAGCCCGCGCGCCACAGCGAAGCGATCTCGTCCAGCTTGAGATCCCAGCCGTATTCCTTGGCAGCGGAGGTCAGCATGTCCAGGCCCTGGGCGTAGGAGACCAGCTTGGAGGCGTAGAGCGCCTGGCGAACGTCCTCGACGAACGTTTCGGGGATCTCCACGGTGGCTTCTTCGCCGGCCAGCAGTTCCTGGCCGAGCCTGCGCTGCTCGGCCTGCGAGGACAACGCACGAGCGAACACGGACTCTGCAATGCCGGACACCGGCGAGCCGAGCTCGAGGGCGGAGATAACGGTCCAGCGTCCGGTGCCCTTCTGGCCTGCGGCATCAACGACGACGTCCACGAACGGCTTGCCGGTCTTGGCATCAACGTGGCCCAGGACCTCAGCGGAGATCTCGATCAGGAAGGAGGACAGATCGCCCTTGTTCCATTCGGTGAAGATCTTTGCCTGCTCCGCCGGCTCAATGCCGGCACCCGAGCGGAGGAGGTCGAAGGCTTCGCCGATGACCTGCATGTCGGCGTACTCGATGCCGTTGTGGACCATCTTGACGAAGTGGCCCGCACCGTCGGTGCCGATCCAAGCGCAGCAGGGTTCGCCGTCGACCTTGGCGGAAATCTTTTCCAGCAGCGGGCCGAGGGCGTCGTAGGACTCCCTGGATCCACCGGGCATGATGGAAGGGCCGTTCAAGGCGCCCTCTTCGCCACCGGAAACACCGACGCCGACGAAGTGAAGGTCCTTCTTGGCAAGGGCAGCTTCGCGGCGACGGGTGTCCTCATAGTGCGAGTTGCCGGCATCGATGATGATGTCCCCGGCCTCGAGCAGCGGTTCGAGCTGCTCGATGACGTTGTCGACAGGTGCGCCTGCCTTGACCATGATCAGGACGCGGCGGGGCTTTTCGAGGGAGTCGACGAGTTCCTGCAGCGATTCGGTGCGAATGAAGTCGCCTTCCGTGCCGTGCTTCTCCAGCAGGGCGTCGGTCTTCTCCACGGAGCGGTTGTGGAGCGCCACGGTGAAGCCGTTGCGGGCAAGGTTGCGGGCAAGGTTGGCACCCATCACCGCGAGGCCGGTGACACCGATGTGTGCTGACATCAAAACTCCAATTCGTTCGTGTTCAAACAGTCCTGCGGACACGCAGGAAGAAAATCAAAACCAGGGGCTGTAATAAACCATACGTATTTAAATCCGGGGCAGGAAAGCGGTGCCCACCAAGTGGAACGGCGCCACGTCATAAACAGTCTATGATGCCTCCTGTCCGTACTGCCCTCCCAAGGGGACTGCGTTGCCATTCCTGCGCGCCATGGCTCCCCGCGCCATTATGCTTACCTCTATGTCAACCAGCCTCCACCACCGCGCCGTCGAGCATCTGGGGACCCGCATTGTCGGCGGCGCCCTTCCTACTGGCCATGTCATGTTGGCGGAGCATTTGGAAGACGAGCTCAAGGTTTCACGTTCGGTTGTCCGCGAAGCGGTTCGGGTCCTTCAGTCGTTGGGACTGGTGGAGACCATCAAGCGGGTGGGGATCAGAGTCCTTCCGGCCAACCGCTGGAACCCCTTCGATCCCTTGGTCATTCGCTGGCGATTGGCTGGCGAAGGACGCGGAGCCCAGTTGCGTTCGCTGGCGGAGCTGCGTTCCGCCGTCGAGCCCGTGGCCGCTGAACTGGCGGCCGATAACGCCCCCGATGCGCTCCGCAAGGAGCTGGTGGGTATCTCGCACGCCATGAAGGAAGCCGGCGACGCCGGCGACATGGCCACGTTCCTTGACCTCGACATCCGTTTCCATGCCCTGGTCCTGTCGGGCTCAGGCAATGAGATGTTTGCGAACCTGATCGGCCAGGTCACCGAGACGCTAACCGGCAGGACGGTGCACGGACTGATGCCGGAGCACCCCCAAAAGCAGGCCCTGCAGTGGCACATGGATGTTGCGCATGCCATCGAGACCGGCGACGGTCCTGTTGCGCG
This sequence comes from Arthrobacter sp. fls2-241-R2A-172, assembly GCF_030208885.1. NCBI lineage: Bacteria > Bacillati > Actinomycetota > Actinomycetes > Micrococcales > Micrococcaceae > Arthrobacter > Arthrobacter sp. fls2-241-R2A-172. Next base: position 555,585 of record NZ_JARVTB010000002.1, read on the forward strand.
GGACGCCGCCGCCCGGATCATGCGGCAAACCATCGCGGAGTTGGCCCCCAGCTGGGATGACCAACCCCGCGTATTTGTGCCAGTTGCCAAAAACTAGCTACTCCCGGAAGTTCAGCAGCACCTTTCCGGACTCAGCAGGGTTCTTCGCCACGTCAAAGGCTTCGAGCCCGTGGGCGAGGTCGAATTCGTGCGTCACCACAGGATCCACCTGAAGCGAACCGTCGGCGAGCGCAGCGATGACGTCCTCGATTTCGTCATTGAAACGGAATGAACCCAGCAGTTCGAGTTCCCGGGTGATGGCCAGTGAGATGTACACCGGCTGAGGCCCTGACGGGAGCAGTCCCACCATCACTACCTTGCCGCCACGGGTGGCTCCCTTGATGGCAGAGGCCAGCCCGTAATGGCTGCCGGAGGATTCAATGACAACGTCGGCGTCCACGGCCGCGATGGCTTCCGCTTCGTCGCCTTTGAGTACGGCGTCCGCACCGACCGCCCGTGCGATCTCCAGCGGCTTGTCATGCATATCGACGGCGACAATCCGGGCCGCGCCGGCGCGCTTCAGGACCGCGACCGCGAGCGCACCGATAGGGCCACTTCCGATGACGAGCGCCGTTTTTCCGCGGACGTCCCCCGCCCGAGCCACAGCGTGCCAGGCGACACTGGCCGGTTCCACCAGGGCAGCGGTCCGGAGGTCCAGGTTTTCCGGCAGTGGGCGAAGCATCCTCGATGGCAGGTTTGCATATCGGCTGAAGGCACCATCCGTGTGCGGGTAGCGGGCAGCGCTGCCCAGGTACGTGCATCCCGGGGACAGGTTTGGCCGGTCCTCGGGGTATCTGGCGTCGCCGGGGGCGGGCGTTGCTGGATGGACTGCCACGGGCGTTCCCACGCCCGGGCCGCTGCCATCCGCCGCCTGCTGGACCACGGTGCCAACGATTTCGTGGCCGAGGACCATGGGCTCCTTGAGGATGGATTCCCCCGCAGCGCCGTGCAGCCAGTAGTGCAGGTCGGAGCCGCAGATGCCGCCGTAGGCGATTTCGACGATCGCCTGGTCCGGCGTGGGCTCGGTCAGCGGAATGTCTTCGATGCGGAGGTCGTCCTTGCCATGGGCGACAACCGCCGGAGCAGTTGTGGGAAGTGTGATGCCCATCAGACCACCACCGTCATTCCGCCATCGACGAAGATGGTCTGGCCGTTGACGAAGTTGGATGCCTGCGAGGCCAACCACACCGTTGGGCCGGCGAGGTCCGCGACGGTCCCCCACCTGTTGGCAGGTGTCCGGCCAAGGATCCAGGAGTTGAAGTCGGTGTCGTCCACCAGGTTCTGCGTCATCTCGGTGTGGATGTAACCCGGGGCGATCCCATTGATCTGCAGCCCGGACGCCGCCCACTCAGCTGTCATGGCCCGGGTCAGGTTCCGCAGCCCACCCTTGGCGGCGACATAGGGTGCGATCGTTGGTCGGGCGAGGTCTGTTTGGACTGAGCAGATGTTGATGATTTTGCCGTGGCCCCTGGGGATCATATGCCTGGCGGCTTCACGGCCCACCAGGAATGCGCTGGTCAGGTCCGTGGTGATCACGCGGTCCCAGTCCTTGACGTCGAGATCGAGCATGGGGACCCGGTGTTGGATCCCGGCGTTGTTCACGAGGATGTCGAGCGGGCCGACGTTCTGCTCAATCCACGCTACGCCTTCAGCGGCGGCCTCCGCGTCGGTGACGTCGAAGGCCCGGCTGTGGACCCTGCCCGCCGGGTAGTCGGTGGCCATTGCCTCCTGCGCGGCGTCGAGTCTTTCAGCGCTGATGCCGTTGAGCACCACCGTGGCTCCAGCGTCGGCAAGGCCACTGGCCAGGGCGTTACCTATCCCCCGGCTTGAACCAGTAACCAAGGCAACCCGCCCGGTCAGATCGAAAAGTCCAGTCATGGTTTGTTCTTCATTCCTTCTTCGGTTGCGTCGGCTCAGTTGCTGCGCGACGTCGCGGTTGGGGTCGGGCTCAAATTGGCGATGGTTTGCCGAACGACGGCAAGGTCCTGGTCTCCGAGTCCCTGACGCCTCACTTCGGCGTACAGCTCGACGGCGGCTGTGGCCAGGGGCACGGCGGAGCCGGCAGCTTCAGCACTCTCCAGGACGAACCCGAGGTCTTTGTGCATGAATTTGGCGGGTCCCGTCGGTGCATAGTCTTTGGCAGCAAGTCGCGGACCAACGTTGTCCAACACCCGGCTTCCGGCGAGCCCGCCCGAAAGGACGTCAAAGAGCGCCTCCACGTCCATGTCGGAGCGTTCGGCGAGCTCGGCTGCCTCGGCGAGTGCCGCCGTCGTGGTTCCGACGATGAGTTGGTTGCACGCCTTGGCCAGCGATCCGGACCCAAGCGGCCCCATGCGCCGCACGGTTGTTCCCATGGTCTCGAGGAGCGGCTTGAGTGCCTCGAACTGGAATTCGTCGGCACCAACCATGATGGCCAGGGTGCCGTCCTCCGCACCTTTGGTTCCGCCACTGACCGGGGCATCCACTACTGATGCGTTGCCGCCACTCGCTTCGTGGACCGTTTGGCCGAACTGCTGCACCGCGGTCGGCGAGACGCTGCTCATGATGACGACGGCGGTGCCCGGCTTTGGCGGCGCGCCCCGCCAGGACTGAAGCAAGGCCTGTGCGGCTTCCTCGATAAACGGCAGGTCCGGGAGCATGAAGATGATGGCATCCTCATCGCGAAGGTGGGCCACTTCGGCGGCGCGCTCGACGCCACGGAGGTCCCTGAAGGCCTTGTCGGAGCGGTTCCAGCCGGTGACTGCCCACCCGGCTTTGGCGATGTTGGCGGCCATGGGTGCTCCCATGAGCCCCAAACCGACAAAGCCCACACGTTTACCGTCCATGCCAGTAGTACCTCACTTCGTTGTGGTCATCTCGGGAAATTCTGTTCAATATCCTAGCCGTCATTCAGTATGATGAACACTATGACGACTGATGAACTTACCATCGCCATCGCTGTGCCGCTCGAAGCAGAGCACGTAGAGCTGATCCGCGCTGTTGATCCCTCCGTAACGGTTCTCTACGATCCTGAGTTGCTGCCGCCCGAGCGCTTCCCCGCGGACCATGCCGGCGATCCCGACTTCAAACGGACCGTCGAGCAGGAAGAACGTTACTGGGCCATGTTGAACAAGGCACAGGTCCTCTACGGCTTCCCCAACGAAAGCCCCGCCGGACTCGCCAAGGTGGCCCAAAGCAATCCGCACCTGCAGTGGATCCATGCCATGGCCGCCGGAGCGGGCGGCGCCGTCAAGGCCTCGGGCCTGGACACCGAAGCTCTGCGCAAGTTCAAGGTGACCACCTCGGCCGGGGTCCACGCCCTGCCGCTGGCAGAGTTCTCGGCCTTCGGCGTCCTTAATGGCTTCAAGCGCAGCGCCGAAATGGCCCGCGACCAGGCTGCCAGGATCTGGCCCGAGCTGCGGACACCCACCAAACTCGTTAACGGTTCCACCTTGGTCATCACTGGACTGGGTGAAATCGGCATGGAAACTGCCCGTATAGCCCGCGCCCTCGGCATGAGGGTCAGCGGGACCAAGCGCAACGTCGAAGCCATCGAAGGCATCGACAAGGTGACCACCAACGACGACCTGGCCTCCCTGGTTTCCGGCGCTGACGCAGTGGTGAACACCCTGCCCGGGACCCCCTACACGGAGAAGCTGTTCAACCGCGAAATCTTCTCGGCCATGAAGCCCGGGGCCGTGTTCGTCAACGTCGGCCGCGGAACCGTCGTCGATGAGGAAGCGTTGCACGAGGCACTCGAGAACGGTCAGGTCTCTTACGCGTGCCTTGACGTCTTCGCCGTCGAACCTCTCCCGCAGGACAGCCCGTTGTGGAACCACCCCCAGGTCCTCGTGTCCCCGCACACCTCGGCCCTGAGCGAGGCTGAAAACCGCCTCATCGCCGAGCGTTTCTGCAGCAACCTGCGCACCTTCCTGGATGGTGGCGAACTCCCCCATCTGGTGGATCCCGTCCACTTCTACTAAGCCGGACCACCTACCAGCCCGTGGCGGCCAACCATCTCTCGGACAGCATTTCAGTCATGCTTCTTGTGTAGCTGGCCGAGAGGTGGTTGTCGTCCAGGTAAACGTAGACGTTGCGGGCAAGACAAACGACAGCGGCGCGGCCCCTCCTCTCGGAGGGACCGCGCCGCAATGCTTTTACGCGCTTACGGCAGAAGCTACCGCGCGTCTTCGGTGCTGACGAGGTCGCGTCCTGCCGTCTCCGGGGTGAAGAAGGTTGTGACGAACGAGATCAATGCCAGGACAAGCGAGTAGATGGCCAGGACCAGCCACGAGTGGTTCGTGGCTGCCAGCATCAGCGCACCGAGCAGGGGTGCCAGTCCGCCCGCCAGTACGGCGGAGATCTCCCGGCTCATCGCCACGCCCGTAAAGCGGTACTGCGAGCCAAAAAGTTCCGGCAGGAGCGGGCACTGCGGGCCGAGCATCGACTGGACGCCGATGGCGATGCCCACAGCCATGACCACCCAGACCAGCGTGACGTTGCCCAACGTCACCAGGTAGAAGGCCGGCACGGCGATGATGGCCTGGAACAGCGCACCGTAGCGGTAGACCGGCACACGGCCATACTTGTCCGAAAGGGCCCCGAAGGTCACAACGAGGACTGCCGCGAACCCAGCCGCAATCAGCAGGCCGACCGGGCCAATGGAATTGTTTCCGGCAAAGACCCCTGCGGGCATGCTCATGAACGAAACCAGAAGCGCCGAGTAAATGGACGAGTTTCCGTTTTCGCCCATCCGCAGGCCGATGCCGATCAGCACGTTCTTCCTGGAGTGCTTCCACAAAGCACCGATCGGGTTCTTGACCACGTTTTTGTGCTTTTCCAGCTCCTGGAAAGCCGGCGTTTCCTTGAGTTTGAGCCGAATGAAGATCGCGATGACAATCAGGATGAAGCTGGCCAGGAACGGCACGCGCCACAGCCAGCCCTGCAGGACAGACTTGTCCGCCATGGCGATGAGGGCGAACGTTCCAGCGCCCAGGAGGGTGCCGAGCTGGATTCCGACGAACGGCAAGGAAGCGAAGAAACCACGACGGCGGCGCGGTGCCACTTCGGATATCAGCGTCGTGGCGCCGGCCTGCTCGGCGCCGGCCCCGAGTCCTTGGACGATGCGGAGTGTGACGAGGAGAACTGCGCCCAGCATCCCTGCCTGATCGAATGTAGGCAGGAGGCCGATGGCGAAGCTCGCCGTTCCCATCAAGGCGATGGTCAGGATAAGGACCATCTTCCGGCCGAACCGGTCACCGATGTAGCCGAAAATCAGACCACCAAACGGCCGCGCCGCGAAGCCGACACCATAGGTAGCGAACGAAGCGATCAGTGCGCCATCCGGACCGAGTGGCGCGAAAAACAGCGGCCCGAAAATCAGCGCCGAAGCCAAACCGTAAATGTAGAAATCGTAGTACTCCAGAGCGGAACCTACAGAGCTGGCCAGCGTCGCACGCCGAAGCTGCTCCGGTTCGACGACGGCTTCGTCGGCTTCCGCCGCGAACTTTGTCTTAGTACGAGTTGTCACAAGCACTCCCTCAAAATCACCCCAGGCCCCCGTTGGCCCAGCGAGATAGTGATGGCATCACCGCCAAGATCACTATGTTGAACAGCGTACAGCTTGATGAACAGCTTGCCAAGACTAAAATCAGATTTATAAGTGCTATCCCATGGGATTGCCCAGGGACCTGGCCAATTCCTTGAGTTCCTTGACCATCAGGGCACCCTGCTCCTCCGAATATGTCGCCTTCAGTGCAGTGACTGAGAGGCCCAAGCTGGGGCCGTGGGCTCCATGGGTGGGCACGGGAACCGCCAGGCAGACCACTCCTACGGTGGATTCCTCGTCCTCGAAGGCGAACCCCTGAGTGCGAATAGTCGAAATCTGCGCCTTCAACTCCTCGGCCGTACGCAGCGAGTTCGGGGTCATGACGGGCAGCGACATGCCGTCGGGGAACATCGCCTCAATATCGTGGTCGTGCAACTGGGCCAGCAAGGCTTTGCCAACGCTGCACAGAGACACCGGCATCTTGTCACCGATGTTCGATGTCAGCCGGACGGCGGGATGGCCTTCGTAGCGTGCAAGGTAAATAACGTGGTCGCCGTCGAGCATGGCGATCCTGACGGTCTCACCTGAAAGTGTGGGGGCCTGTTCACAATATTTGTAGAACTCCTGCACCTCGTCCAAGCGGCTCAAGTACGCCGCACCCAGCTCCACAAGCTTTCGGCCCAGCGCAAAGTCGGCTCCCTGCCGGGTAATGAGGCGAGATTCCTCCAGGGCCAGAAGCAGATTCGAGGTAGAGGACTTGGGGATACCAAGTTCGCGCGAGAGGTCACTCAAGGTCAGTCGCCCGGACGGGGAGCCGGCAAGCGCCTCAAGCACGGCGGCTGCGCGGGTGACGGCAGGAGCCGGCGACGACGCGCCCAGCCCCTCCGAGCGGGTAGAGCGGGAATCTGCCACGATTCTCCTTCGTCATCGAGGTACCGGCTGTTCATTCAGCTGAACACTACTCATCATAGTGTCTCACCTGCCTGAGGGGCGCCCCTCCCCGCGGATACCTGAGTTGAGCCCCCGATCGACTCACTTTTCAAACCCAAAAGTTCGCTGTATATTCATTCTCGAGCTCTCCACCGCGGCATCCCCCAATAGTCGTGGTGGAGAGCTCATCCATTTAACCCGCGGATTCAGGCAGCCAAGGCTTCCTCGCCCCGGAGGTACCAGGCGCCATCACCATTCCGGACAAGTTCCCACGTCACGGCGCCGGAATGCTGCCCTCTGCCCGGAGCCACTTGGACCTGCCAGATTTCGATATCCACCCGGCCGTGACCCCGGGGCATTCGCCTTGACTGTTCCCACCACGGCACCCTCTCGAACCAGCGGACAGGCTCAGCCACCACGTCCCACTCCTGGCCGCCACGCTGGACCGCCACGGGAGCGCCTTGGACTGTGGTGCGGATGTCAACGGATTCCATGTCCGAAACATTAGGGATCACCACTGACAATTCAGGCACCGCAATCCGGGCCTTGTTAAGGCAACAAAAAACCCCGCCTCGTCGTACCTGTTGGCACTCCGTGGCGGGGTTACTTGGTGGGTCCTACCGGGATCGAACCGATGACATCCACGGTGTAAACGTGGCGCTCTACCAGCTGAGCTAAAGACCCAAATGACAGTTTCAGCGCTTCCTGCGGACCTTTTCAGTTCCTCAGCGCTTCAACCAACGAACAATGACTCTACATGATTATGTGCCGGAAACACCAATCGACCCGGCAGCACCTGAAATGTCGGGCAGCGTTCGCGCCAAATAGTCCAAAGCACCGCTCACTCCGAGGTCGAGTTTCACCGTAGCGAGGGGGTCGCCACGGGTGGCACCCCGGTTAATGATGACCACGGGCTTGCCGGCCTTGGCGGCGTGACGCACAAAGCGAAGTCCGCTCTGCACCGTCAACGAGGACCCCGCAACCAGGAGGGCCTCCGCGTTATCCACCATCCCATAAGCGCGTGCCACGCGATCCTTGGGAACGTTTTCCCCAAAATAGACGAAATTGGGCTTAAGCATCCCGCCGCAGATGGGACACACCGCCACTACGAACGAAGTAATCAGGTCGGGATCTTCCACTGTCGCGTCGGCATCCGGAGCCATTTCAACTACTCCTGAATCCAGTGCGGCCTCCAGGAACCCAGGATTGATCTCTTCGAGGATGGCCGCGATCAGCTTCCGACTGAAGATGTGTCCGTTTTCGAGACAGATGACCTGGTCAAAGCGCCCGTGCAGGTCCACCACGTTAACGCTTCCGGCGTCCTCATGAAGCCTGTCCACGTTCTGGGTGATGAGACCCGTCAAAAGTCCCCGCCGTTCCATCAACGCGATGGCGGCATGCCCGGCATTGGGATCGGCATGCCGTAGATGGGACCACCCGATGTGGTTGCGGGCCCAATAGCGGCGTCGGTTGGAGGCACTGCCGATGAACTCCTGGTAGGTCATGGGGTTCCGCGGCGCGGAACCGGGTCCCCGATAATCAGGGATACCTGAATCCGTGCTCAGGCCGGCGCCCGTAAGGACAGCCAACGGCTTGCCGTCCAGGAAGTGCCGTGCCTCCGACACCGCCTCCAACTCGGCTGGCTGCAAGTGCACGGCCGGCTCCGGGTCCATGCTGGCGAAGCCAGTCATGCCCACCCCCGGCCTGACCCGGCTCATGACGAGTGCCCGACCAGATCCGCCAGGGCCCGGCGGTATTCGGCGAAGTCCCGGGCTTGGCCCCTTGGATTAACAACCGCGTAACGGACGGTGCCGCCGGCGTCGATAATAAAAGTTCCCCTCAGGGCCATCCCACTGGCGGCGTCGTACACACCGTATGCCTGGGCGACCGCACCGTGAGGCCAGAAATCGGCGAGGAGATCGAATCCGAAACCCTCGCTCTGGGCGTACGCCCGCTGGGCAAACTTACTGTCCACCGAGATGGCCAATACTGCGGCGTTCGCGTCCTCGAAGGCAGCGATGTTGTCGCGGATCTCACACAACTCTCCCGTGCAGATACCCGAGAAAGCGAAAGGGAAAAACACTACAACGACGTTCCGTCCGCGATAGTCGGACAATCGAACCGGCTCCCCGTATTGGTTGACCAGCTCGAATTCCGGCGCAGAATCACCAACGGTCGGTACCGTCATCAGCGCCGGCGCCAAGGGGACCTCGGTCACTTGTTCTTCTTCGGCACCAGGCGCGTGGCACTCCAGTCCTTCGAAACACCGGCGGAGGTGGTGAGGTGCAAACCGGACGTGGGCGCTGCGTCCTGGATGTCTGCCGGGGAAACGTAGCCGTCGCGACCTGATTTGGGTGTCAGGACCCAGACAACTCCGCCTTCCTTCAGTGTGGTGAGCGAATCCATCAGGGCATCAACAAGATCACCGTCGCCATCGCGCCACCAGAAGACGACAGCATCCACTACGTCATGATCGTCTTCATCCAACAGCTCGGATCCAGTGACATCTTCGATGTCATCACGCAAGTCGAAGTCGACGTCGTCGTCGTAGCCGCGCTCCTGAATCAGATCCCCATCTTTGAAACCCATTCGTTCCGCCACATTTACCGATGTGGCGGCGTCGGCCTCGCTCACGTTTCCTCCTTTTGAAGTGACTTCCATTACTAACAGCCAACACCCTTTGGGCGCCTGCTTCAAGCCATTGTCCCTGCCCGGGGCCACATTCCGCACTACCGGGGGCGTTTTGGGGCCCCGATACGTACGTGGTATCGGTCACGGGGGGATTATGAGTGTGACATACAACGCCCCCCGGGGCCCGTGGCTACGCATCCCGGCACAGTGAAAGCTAGAGTGGCCATGAGCGCTATGGCTGCAGGGCGATCGCCCCAAAGAATTCTACTGGGCAGCCAAGCGCTCACAAGACCTGCCCGGCGCATCGGACCGGGCTGTTGAAACCGAAATGTCGCACACGACGCGTTCACGACGGGCAGTTACCCTGCCAGACCTGAGGCGCCGATGAATGCGCCTAAAGGAAGGTTGGACGTGTCTGTAGGAGAAGAGACCTCACACATCCTCAGCGGGTTGACTGCCCAGCTGCCTGA